>NZ_LRTK01000011.1 GCF_001636565.1 Frankia sp. EI5c | reverse complement strand
GTCCAGCAGGTGGCGCCCGAGTCGCGGATCGTCTACGTCGACAACGACCCCATCGTGCTGGTGCACGCCCGCGCCCTGCTCACCAGCACCCCGGAAGGCCGCACCGCCTACCTCGACGCCGACTTCACCGAGCCCGAGAGCATCCTGAAGTCCGAGCAGCTCACCACGACCTTCGACCTGCACCAGCCCGTCGCGGTCAGCCTGATCGCGATCGTGCACTTCATCCCGGACGACACGGTTGTGCACAGCGTCATCGACCAGCTCATGGACCCGCTGCCGGCGGGCAGCATGCTGGCGCTCTCCACCACCACGGCCGACTTCGCACCCGAGGAGGTGCACGCGGGCGTCGCCTCCTACCGGACCAGCGGAATCCCGTTGACCGCGCGGGACAAGGGGACCGTCGAGACTTTCTTCCGGGGCCTGGAACTCCTCGACCCCGGGATCACCCTCGTCCACCGCTGGCACCCCGACGCGGCGTCGGCCGCGCTGGACGACCGGCAGGTCTACATGTACGGCGGTGTCGCCCGCAAGCCGTAGGCCACCAGCCCGCGGGTACAGCTGGCAGGGGGAGGACCCTCCGGAGGAAGCTGGCGGGGACGGAGGAGGGGCGGTGGGCGAGACGAGCACGAGCGGCGGTGCGAGCACGAGCGGCGGCGAGACCGCGGTCATCACGGGTGCCGCCGGTGGCATCGGGGAGGCGGTCGCGCGCCGGCTGGCCGGCGCGGGCACACGCTGCGTCCTCGTCGACCGCAACCCCGCGGTCGCCGAGGTCGCCGCGTCCGTCGGTGGTGACGCGCTGGTGGGTGACCTCACCGACCCCGAACTCTCGCTGCGGATGGTCGCGGTGGCCGGCGACCGGCTCGACCTGCTGGTGCTCAACGCCGGCCACAACAGTGTCGACAAGGACCCGGCAACCCTGGACCTCGACCGTTACCAGGCGATCGTCGGGGTCAACCAGCACTCCGTGGTCTACGGACTGCGCGGCGCGCTGCCGGTGATGCGCCGCCACGGGGGTGGTTCGATCGTCGTCACCGCCTCGCACGCGGCGCTGCGGGNGGTGGAGCAGGACCCGATCTACACCATGACCAAGCACGCGGTGATCGGCCTGGTCCGGGCGCTGTCAGGCCCGCTGTCGCGGGAGGGGATCCGGCTCGGCGCGGTCTGCCCGGGCCTGGTCGAGACCCCGCTGACAGCCGGGGCACGCGAGCACTTCCGCTCCGCGGGCATTCCCATGCTGACTGCGGACGAGGTGGCCGCGGCGATCGTGGCGACGCTGCGGACCGGCGAGCCCGGCACGGAGCTGGTCCTCACCCCGGGGCGGCCGCCCACCCGCTACGTCCCGGCTCCGCTGGATCTCGGCTGATATGAAGATCGGGTTCATCGGCCTGGGCAGCATGGGTCTGCCGATGGCGCGGCGGATCCTGGCCACCGGGCATGAGCTCACCCTCTACGCCCGCCGGCCGGCGTCGCTGGAGCCGTTCGCCGGCGCGGAGGTCTTCGTCGCCGCGACCCCGGCCGCGCTGGGGGCGCGGGTCGAGGCCGTCGGCATCTGCGTGTTCGACGCCGCCGGGGTCGAGGAGGTCCTGTTCGGGCCGGACGGGCTCGCCGGCACCGCCGCCCCGGGCACCGTCGTGCTCGTGCACAGCACGGTGTCACCGGCGCAGATCCGGGCCATCGCCGAGCGGGCGGAGGGGTTCGGCCTGCGGGTCCTCGACGCCCCGGTGAGCGGGGGCGCGCCGCGTGCGCTGACCGGCGAGCTGACAGTCATGGTGGGCGGTGACCCCGGGGCCCTCGCCGACGTCTCGGATCTGCTGGCGGCGTTCGCCAACCATGTGGTGCACCTCGGCGGGATCGGCGCGGGATCGAACGCGAAACTCATCAACAACACGCTGCTCGCCGCGCAGATCGCGCTGGCGGACGAGGCGATGGCCGCGGGGCGCTCCCTCGGTGTCGACCCAGCCGGTCTCATGGAGGTGCTGTCGACGAGCAGCTCGTCCTGCGTGGCCTCCGGCGTGCGGCTGCGAGCCGGGTCGCTGGCCGCCGTCGCCGAGTCGCCGGCCGGGCCGACCCTCGCCAAGGACGTCACGCTGATGGCCGAGGCGCTCGGCTCGGCGCCCGGCCGCGAGCTTGTCGAAGTGGCCCGGCGGCTCGTCGCCGCGCTGAGCACCGGCGAGGGGTAGCGGGCGCCGCCGCGGACCACGGCCCCGGGGCCGCCGGCGCCGGTCACCCGGCAGGCGCGGACGCCGGCGCGTCCTGAGCCGCCGGCGCACCCTGAGCAGCCGGCCCATGCTGAGCTGGGGAGCGCGGCATGAGCGCGAGCACTCCGAGCCCGCTGACGACAGCCACCACCGCCGCGATCAGGTAGACGTCCCCGAGCGAGTCCGGCACCGCGGAGTGGATCGCGGCCAGCACGTCCGGAGAGAGGTCACCGCCGGCCTGCCCCTGCCCGACCGCGCCGGCCAGCGCGTCCGGGTCCGGGGCGTGCCCGCTCAGCCGGTCGCGGATGCCATCGTGGAACAGCACGCCGAACACCGCGATTCCGAGCGCGAACCCGAGCTGGCGGAACGTGTTCAGCGCACCCGCGGCCATCCCGCCGCGGTGTGGGGGCACCGCCGACATCACCGCCGTGCTCAGCGTGGGAATGGCCAGGCCGACACCGATCCCGACGATGACCAGGCCGACGATCAGGCTCGCCCCGTCCGAGCCGCCGTCCAACCGGCTCAGGGCCGCCGAGCCGGCGCCGACCAGGAGCAGTCCCACGCCGATGGTCAGCCGGGGTGACACCGCGTGCAGGAACCGCCCGCCCAGCCCGGCGACGACGAACGCGGCCAGCGCCATCGGCAGCAGCGTCAGGCCGGCCCGCACCGGGCTCTGCCCCAGTACCGCCTGCAGCCAGACCGAGGTGAAGGTGAGCACGGAGAACGCGGCCGCGGAGAGGCTCAGCCCGGCGACGAGCGCCGCGACGAAGCCACCGCGCCGGAACAGCCCGAGGTCGAGCAGTGGGTGGGCACCACGAGCCTCGACGGCGAGGAAGACGGCGAGGGCNGCGGCGCTCAGCCCGAGCAGCGACAGCGTGCCGGCGGCACCCCAACCGTGCTCCCCCGCTCTGATCAGGCCGTACACGAGCGCCGCGGCACTGACGGTGAACGTGACCGTCCCGGCCAGGTCGACCCGGGCACCGCTCGGCCGGCGGAACTCGGTGACGTAGGCCAGGGTGAGTGCCACGGCAACCACACTCAGCGGCAGATTGACCAGGAAGATCGCCCGCCAGCTGAGGTGCTCGGTCAGGAGGCCGCCGAGCACCGGCCCGACGGCCGCCGCCGCGCCGTTCACGGCACCCCAGGCCCCGAAGGCCACGCCGAGGTCCCGCCCGCGGTAGGTGCTGGCGATCAGCGCCATGGTCGTGGCGAACATCGCCGCGCCGCCGATTCCCTGGAGTCCCCGCGCGGCGACGAGCGCGCCGGCTCCGGGTGCGAGCCCGCAGGCGAGCGATGCCACGGCGAACAGGACCAGCCCGCCGAGACAGACCCGGCGCTGCCCCCACAGATCCGCGAGCGCACCGACACCGAGCAGCAGCGCCGCCAGCGCGAGCGCGTAGATGTCCATGACCCACTGCAGATCGGAGAACGAGGCGTCCAGGCTGACCGCGATGTCGGGCAGCGCCACGGTGACGATCGTTATGTCGACCAGCAGCATGAAGGTTCCGAGGCAGATCGCCACCAGCGGCAACCACTTCCGCATGTTCTCTCCGTCTTCGTCCGCGCCGCCCCGGGCGGGCCGGCCACTGCCTCACACTCGGGCAGCGCAGAGCACAGTCGACCCGCTGACAGGCGAATCCGGCGGATCTCGACATCGGCATAGGCTGTTCTGGTGGCATCCTTCGTCTTCGACGACCTTGACCGGCAGATCGTGCAGGCCCTGCAGATCGACGGACGGGTGCCGTTCAGCCGGCTGGGAGCGGTGCTGGGCGTCGCCGACCAGACGGTCGCGCGGCGCTACCGGCGGATGGTCACCGCGGGCGTGCTGCGGGTCTTCGCGCTCCCCAACGTCCACCGGTTCGGGCACGGGCACTGGATGATCCGGCTGCGCTGCGCCCCGGACGCCGCGCAGGCGGTCGCGGACGCGCTGGCCCAGCGGCCGGACACCTCCTGGGTGACCCTTCTCTCCGGTGGCACCGAGATCTCGTGCAACGTCCGCTCCTGGACGGCCGCGGAACACGACGCGCTGCTGCTGCGCAAGCTGCCACGCACGGCCCAGATCCAGTCGATCACCGCCCAGCAGGTGATCCACTTCTTCGCGGGCGGCATGGTCGGGCATCCCACCGGTCGCGCCTGGGTGCGCCTCGGCGCCCTCAGCGAGCAACAGGTCTCAGCGCTGGCATCCGGGTACGCACCCGCCGGGCAGCCGGAACCGATGGTGCCACCGGCCGACCCGCCATTCGCCGACCCGCCATCGGATGTGCTGGATGCCGAGGACCGCGAGCTGGTCACCGCCCTCGCTCAGGACGGCCGACGCTCGTACCCGGAGCTGGCGGCCCTGCTGCGCCGCTCGGAGTCCTCCGTGCGCCGCCGGCTGGAGGCCCTGCGCGCGCTGGGCGCGGTGTACTTCGATCTGGACGTCGCCCACGAGATCCTCGGGCCGCACGTCCTGGCCCGGATCTGGCTGTCCGTCGCGCCCGCCGACCTGGTCGCCGTCGGGACCGCGATGGCCAGCCATCCGGAGATCGTCTTCGCCGGCGCGACAACCGGGACCACGAACATCGTCGCGGCCGCCGCCTGCCGCGACGGCGCCGACCTGTTCCGCTACATCACGCAGCGGGTCGGTGCGCTGGCCGCCGTCCACGGCCTGGAAAGCGCCCCGGTGGTCCGCACCGTCAAGCACGAGATGATGATCGTCCCCCCGAGATGAGGCTGCTCCGGAACAGCCCCGGAACGGCCCCGGAACGGCCCCGGAACGGCGTGCCCGGAACCCGGCCTACCGGTCGGCGAGCGCGGAGACGATGCCNGCCAGGTCGGGCCCGCTGTTCGTGATCGCGAGGACGGGTGTGGTCACCCCGCGCTCGACGTACTGGCGCAGCCGGGCACGGCACTGCTCGGGGGTGCCGTGCACGATCAGGTCGTCCACGACCTCGTCGGGGATCGCGGCCAACGCGGCCTTCCGGTCGCCGGCCTCCCAGGCCTTCCACATCCCGGCCAGCGCCGCCTCCCGGCCCAGCCAGATCTGGTACTGCCGGTACACCGGAACCGTGAGATAGCCGGCGATCATCTGCCGCAGCGCCACCCGGGCCGCCGCCGGGTCACCGTCATGCACGTGGACGAAGATCCGGGCGACGACCTCGGCGTCGGGGCCGTGCTCGCGCACGTGCGGGATGACGGTGTCGCAGTCCTCGGGCGACAGCCAGTTGAGGATCACTCCGTCCGCCTCGCGGCCGGCGAGGGCCAGCATCCGCGGCCGCAGCGCGGCGACCATGATCTTCGGCGGGGCCGGCGGAGTGACTCCGAGCCGGAACCCGCGGACGGTGAAGGACGGGAACTCCGTGTCGATCTTCTCACCCGCGAAGGCCGCGCGCAGGAAACGCACCGTGTCCTGCACCCGCTGGTACGGCCGGGTGAACGGGATGGAGTTCCAGTTCGAGACGATCACGTTGGACGAGGTGCCCAGACCGAGGACGAACCGGCCGGGAGCCGCCGCGGCCAGCGTCGCCGCTGTCTGGGCCAACAGCGCCGGCCCCCGGGTGTAGACCGGGATGATCGCGCTGCCGAGGCGCAGCCGCGGCTCGGCAGCGGCGAGCGCCAGCGGGATGATCCCGTCACCCGCAGTGGCCTCGGACGACCAGACGTCGGTGTAACCGTCGTCCGCCAGCCGGGTACACAGCGCCCCCAGCTCCGGCAGCGGGGTGCCTGGAAGCGGGATCGTCATCCCCCAGCGGCGGGGCGTCTGCTCGTCTGTTGTCCGGATCACCCGCGAATTATCTCCGTGTCCGGCCGGACACGCTCGCCCCACGAGCCCGGCCGGCGCAAGCCGCGCACCGGATCGGCTGGTTCGACCGGGCCGCGCGCCTGCCGACTCCGGTCAGTCCCGTGCGGCCCGCAGCACGGCCAGCGCCTCGTCGGCGTGCTTGTTCATCGCGAACTCGGAGTCGATGCGGGCCAGGACGGTCCCGTCGGTGCCGATGACGAACGAGGCCCGCTTGTTCGGGCCGATTCGGCGGCGCACGCCGAACGCGGTCGCGATCGCGCGGTCGGTGTCGGCGATGAGCGGAAAGCCGAGCGTGTGCTTCGCACTGAACTCCGCCTGGCGTTCGACGGCGTCCGCGCTGATGCCCACAATGCTGGTGCCCAGCTCCGCGAACTCGGCCGCGAGGTCCCGGAAGTGGCAGCTCTCCTTCGTGCAACCGGGTGTCATCGCGGCCGGGTAGAAGAAGACTACGAGCGGCCCCTTCGCCAACAGGTCGGACAGCACCAGCCGGTTACCGGCCTCGTCCACTCCGGAAATGTCACCGATCCGGTCCCCTGCCTTCATGCCCGCTCCTCGCCATGCGCCGCGCCCGGCGGACCGGAAATCCCGGCATTCCGCCACCTGGAACATCCTCCCACCTCCCCCGCCGGCCCTCGGCGACGAGCGCCCCCGCCGCTGCGAGGGACGCCACCACCCACCACCGGAACATCTGGGGAAGAATCCTGGCAAGATTGCCTCGGCCATGCGGCAATGCGGCCACGGGACGACAACAGTCCGTCCCGCATGACCACCGCTCGGCGCCCTCGGGCGCCCGGGACGACGACCCCGGCAACGGCAACCGCTACGGTACGCACCGGACCGGACCCAGCCCGGTAACAGGACTCAGGCCAGCAGCAGCAGGAGGTGCGCGGATGAGTGTGCAGGAGCGCGTGGACGCTGCCCGCAACCGCGCGGCCATCCTGGCCGCGGCGGCGGAGTTGTTCGACCGCGACGGTGCCGAGATGGTGTCGATGAGCGACATCGCCGAGGCCGCCGGAGTCGGCAAAGGCACCGTCTTCCGGCGATTCGGCGACCGTACGGCGCTGATAGAAGCAGTTCTGCAGCCACGGGTCAATGCCCTGAGCCAGCAGGTCGAGCACGGCCCTCCCCCGCTGGGGCCCGGTGCCGCGCCGGCCGACGCCCTGCGCGTCTACCTCGACGCGCTGCTCGACTTCGTGGTGGCGAACCGCACCCTGATCCGGGCACTCGAGCACCGCGGGCCGAACGCCTACTACGCCAACGCGTCCAGCCGCTACTGGATCTCGGAGCTGACCCGGCGCATCGCCGCGGCCCGCCNCACCGAGGACGCCGACTACCTGGCACACGTTCTGTTCACGGCCCTGCGCGCCGACGTCGTCGACTACCTGATGACCTCCCGCGGGATGCCGCTGCAGCGCATCCGCGCGGGCCTGCACCGGCTCGCCGGCGGCTGAGACCGCCGGCACCGTCCGGGCGGTGCCATCGGTGCCAGATCTCGTCGGTGTCAGATCTCGTCGGTGACCGGCCCGGTGCCCGGTGCTCTGCCCGCCGCGGGGGCCGGAGCACCGGGGCGACCCATCGTCGCCGCCGCGTCGGCGTCGCGGACGCGGACCGCGACCGCGAGCCCCAGCACGGCCAGGGCCGCCGCGACGTAGAACCCCCACTGGAAGGCGCCACCGGCCGTGCTCGACCCGTTGTCGACGCCGGCGGGCCGGGCGAGGCTGACCGCGGTCGAGACCAGCGCGACGCCGAGGGCGGCCGCGAGCTGGCGCAGCGCGTTGAACAGCGCGGACGCCTGGGCGTTCTGCACGGGCGCGATCGTGGCGAAGGCCGCGGCCTGCGCCGGCATCATCACGAAGCCGGCGCCGAAACCGAAGACGAACAGCAGTGCCCGCAGGACCCACAGCGAGACGTTCACATCGACCAGACCCATCGCCACGCTGGCGGCGGCGATGACGACCAGACCACCCATCAGCTGCCGGCGCGGCCCGACCGTCGGATAGAGGCGGCCGGCGATCTGGGTCGCGACCAGCACTCCGACGGCCTCGGGGAAGACGACGAGACCGGACGTCGTCGCGCTGGCCCCTCGCACCGTCTGCATGAGCAGCGGGATCAGGAACAGCACGCCCATGAAGGCCATGAACATCACGCCCAGGGTCAGGCTGACACTGCGGAACAGGCCGTTGCCGAAGAGCCGCAGCACGAGCAGCGGGTGCGCGTGACGAAGCTCCCACCAGGCTGTCGCCCCGGTCGCGACGACGCCGACAGCCGCGGTGGCCAGCGTCGCGGTCGAGGTCCAGCCCTTGGTCGGCCCGACCGACAGCGCGTAGAGAAGCAGCGCGAACCCGCCGGCCGACAGCACGAAACCGACTGTGTCGAACGGGCCGGTCGACGACCGCCGGTGATCGGTCAGGAAGAGGGCCCCGAAGAGGAACGTGACGACCCCGATCGGCAGGTTGACCAGGAAGACCCAGTGCCAGGACGCCTGATCGGTGAGCACCCCGCCCAGCACCGGCCCGACCGCGGGCGCGATGACGGTGGGTACGACGAGGATCCGCGCGGCGCGCGCCCGCTCCGCCGGGGGGAACACATGGAAGAGCATCGCCATGCCGACCGGGGTGAGCAGCCCGCCGCCGATGCCCTGCAGGATCCGGAACAGCACGAGTTCGGTGACGCTGCCCGCGAGCCCGCACAGGCCCGAGGCGACCGTGAAGACGGCGAGCGCGACGAGGAAGACCCGGCGGGTGCCGAACCTGTCCGCCAGCCAGCCGGAGGCCGGGATCACCACCGCCAGGCTGACCAGGTAGCTGATCACGATCTCGTCGACCGAGTCGGCGGCGACGCCGAGATCGCGGCCGATGGACGGGAGCGCCACGTTCACGATCGTGGTGTCCATGATCGTGATGAACATCGTCGCGACGAAGAGTGCGGCGACGACGACCCGTTGGTCGGGTCCGGGGCGGCGCGTAACGCCCATCCGGGCTCCTTCCGGCCAGCCCGGCGACGGCATGGCACGGACGGCAGCGTTGATCGGCGGACCCGACGATGATCGAGCCCTCATAGTGAGGAAACCTCACTATGAGGGAGCCCTGGTTGGTCCGTCAAACCCGGATCCGCCGGCCGGGAACAGCGTCCCCCGGCTCCAGCCCGACCGCCCGGCCGCCCGGCCGCCCGGCCGACCGCCCGGCCGGGCGGTCATCGCAGGCCGCCCGGCCACTCAGTCCGCGCCGGCCCGCCACCTCGCCGCGGAGCGGATCAGGAGGTCCCGTTGGCGCACAGCCGTTCCTCCACGACCTGGAACGCAGAACCGGTGGGGTCGATCTGCACGAACGCGTTGCACTGGAGTGGAGTGGTGGCGTTGTTGCTGAGGTCGACGGGCTCGATCAGCCCACCCGCGTCGAAGTCGTGCACGTTGCGCAGCTCACTGATGAAGCCCTCCCTGGTCGGGCAGTCGCCGGCCAGTTCGAGTCCGGTCAGGAACATGTCGGCGTAGACGTACGCGTACATCGCGAACTGCTGTTCGGGCTGCGCGGTCTCCGGTGCGTACCGGGTCATCGCCGCACGGTAGCGGTCGATCGCCTCGCCGCCGCCCTCGAACGGATGGAAGTAGACCGGGAACGACACCCCGACGAGTTGCGGCCCCATGCTGCTGAGCGTGCCGCGGTCATAGCCGGACAGCGACACGCTGGCCACCAACGGAACGCCCGCGACCCGGACGGCCTGCGAGACCTGGGCGAAGTCGTCAAGAGTGGTGAAGCCGATGAGCGTGTCCGCCCGGCTCTCCGCGATCCGCCGCGCGATGCGGGCCGGGCTGTCACTCTTCGACTCGAAGGTGATGGTGTCCGTGGTGTCCAGCCCGACGCTGCGGAATGCCGCGCCATAACGCTNGGCGAACTCCTGGACATAGGTCGACGAACCAGTGGTCACGATGGCGACCTTGTGCCCGTTTCGTGACCGGAGGTAGCGGCCGATCGTTTCTGGTGACGCCTCGTAGAGGTTCGTGAACCAGTTCGGGTACTGGCCGTAGCCCGGCTGCGCGAGGCCGACGACCGGGATACCGGCCTGCTTCAGTTTCTCGGGCGTCTCACCGTTCGACGAGGTCACGGTGACAAGCCCGAAGACCCCGCTGTGCTGCACGAGATCCTCCGCCGCCCGCTCGTTCGCCGCGGCCGAGGTCTGGTCGTCCCGCCAGTCGTACACAATCGTGCGCCCGTTCACCCCGCCGGCCGCGTTGGCCAGCCCGATCCGGGCGTCCAGTCCGGCCCGGGCGGAGGAGAGCGCCTCACTGCCCGTGCCCGAGTTGGAGAACATGAAGCCGATCTTGACCTCATCGGCGGTGACACCCGGACTGTCACAGGAGGCATTCGCCTCCGCGCCCGCACCCGGGGTGGAACAACTGGTTACGGCAGCCAACATGATGGCGGCTGCCACGCCTAAGACTCCGGCGGCTCGGTGCCTGCGCATGAGATCCCCCTGTGAATACGGTTACGGCGCCAGGGCCGGCGCCGTCGGCTGCCCCGAGCCCCGTTTTCCGGGACCCCGATCGCTTTGGATCGCTCACACTTTCCGATGATCTACTCATGGCCGGCTGGCAGCCGCGAGCGTGGCAGGTTGTTGCCGCAGGATAGTAGTGGACCTTCCGGGCGGTCACACCCACACCCCTGACCAGGGCAGATATGTCGCTTTTCAACCCGAGTCGACATCTTGACCGCACTCCAAGAAGCGTGAGCGTTCAGATCGGCACGGAGACCGGTCAATCACCCTAAGAGACAGTCCGGACGCGGAACGACAAAGGAGGTACCGGGTCCGGGCGGCCTTCCGTCCCGGCCTTCCATCCCGGCCTTTCGCCCGCCGCGCGGGGGCTCCGTCAGGCCCACGCCCGCAGCGCCGGCCCCCCCGGGCGAGGCGGGCCGGGTGAGGTGTGACCAAGCACCCAGGGTTCGCACACGGACTTTCCACCGATGTGCGTGATACACATAGTTGTACGATACAGCTATCTGTTGGGGTGCATATGGTGTCCAACGAAGTCCGCGGCAGCTCCGGGCCGGCTCCCGGGAGGCGGCCCGGAGTCACGGAGGACCCGTCCCGAACCAACGTGATCGTCGCCGTCCTGGCCGCCAGCGGCGTCATCGTCGCGCTGATGCAGACGCTGATGGTTCCGCTGATCCCGGTGCTGCCCCGGCTGCTGAACAGCAGTGCGGGGGACGCCTCCTGGGCCATCACGGCCACCCTGCTGACCGGCGCGGTCGCCAACCCCGTCTTCGGGCGGCTGGGTGATCTCTTCGGCAAGCGACGCATGCTGCTCGTCTCGGCCTACATCCTCGCCGCCGGCTCCCTGACCTGTGCGTTGAGCAGTTCGCTGGTGCCGATCGTCATGGGCCGCGCCCTCCAGGGCCTNGGCCTGGCGATCATCCCGCTCGGCATCAGCATCATGCGCGACCTGCTCCCGGCGAAGCGGCTCATCCCGGCCATGGCCCTGATGAGCTCCTCACTCGGGATCGGCGGCGCGCTCGGCCTGCCCATCGCGGCGATCGTGGCGCAGAACTTCGACTGGCACGTGCTGTTCTGGGGATCGCTCGTGGCCTCCGGCCTGCTCGCCGTACTGATCACCTTCCTGATCCCGGAGTCCCGGACCCGCGGCGAGGGCACCTTCGACCTGCCCGGAGCCCTCGCCCTCTCCGGCGGGCTGGTCGCCCTGCTGCTCGCGGTCTCGAAGGGCACGACCTGGGGCTGGTTCAGCCCGACCACGCTCGGCCTGCTGGCCACCGCCGCCGTCCTCCTGCTGGTCTGGGGCCGGTGGGAGACCCGCGTCGCCGCCCCGCTCGTCGACCTGCGGACGTCGAGCCGGCGGCCGGTGCTGCTCACGAACATCGCGTCCACCGTGCTGGGCTTCGCGATGTACGCCATGTCGCTGATCACCCCGCAGCTCCTTCAGCTGCCGAAGGAGACCGGGCACGGCCTCGGCCAGTCGCTGGTCGCCACCGGGCTGTGGATGGCCCCCGGTGGCCTGGTGATGATGGCCGCGTCACCGTTGGCCGGCCGACTGATCACTGCCCGCGGGCCGCGGGTCTCCCTGGTGACCGGCGCAGGCATCATGACCGTCGGGTACCTCCTCGCGCAGGGCCTGATGACCAGCCCTTGGGGCCTCCTCGTGGTCTCCGCCGTGATCAGCCTGGGGGTCGGGCTCGCCTACGCGGCGATGCCCATGCTGATCATGACCTCGGTTCCGGCGTCCGAGGGCGCCGCCGCCAACGGCCTGAACACGCTGATGCGCTCGATCGGGACGTCCACCGCGAGCGCGGTGATCGGCGTGGTCCTGGCCAACATGACCGTCGCGTTCNGGTCGGGTGCCGTCCCCTCGCTCACCGGCATGCGGGTCGGCTTCCTGATCGGCGCCGCGGCCGCGCTCGCCGCCTGCCTCCTCGCCCTCGCCATTCCGAGGCGGTCGGCAATGGCCGCCGACAATGCCGACAACACGGACAATAACGAAAAGACCGACCATGCCGAAAAGGCGCGCAATGTCGTTCCCGGTCAGCGCGGCAAGACGGTCATGACCAGGCCCGAAGCGGGCGCCGCGACCTCCTGACGGCGGCGGCCTGGTCGCTGACCGCGCGAGATCCTCCCGAATATCTATGCCGACCACCGAATTCTGATAGAAGGTGTACAGATAGCCTGGATCGTCACGGGCCTCCGCGTCCGCGTCCGCGTCCGGCGCCAGCGCCAGCGCCCTGAGCACGTGATCACTGCGTGGGCCGGTGGATCCTTCGACAGGATGGCGGTAACCGCATGCAGTTGGCAGCGCCCCGCGGCACCACCCCGGACCCGCGCGCACACCGGCNGGCGGCATGACCAGGCAGCCGCTCGCCGGGCTGCGGGTGGTGGAGTGCGCGAGCTTCGTCGCCGGCCCGACCGGCGGCCTGACCCTCGCCCAGCTCGGCGCCGACGTGATCAGGATCGACCCGGTCGGCGGCGGCAGCGACTTCCAGCGCTGGCCGGTGGCGCCCACCGGTGAGAGCTACTACTGGACGTCCCTGAACAAGGGGAAGCGCTCCGTCGCGATCGACCTGCGCTCCGCCGAGGGCAAGGAACTCGTCACGGCGCTGGTCACCGCCCCCGGCCCGGAGCAGGGCATCCTCGTCGACAACGTCGTCGGCCGGCGCTGGATGGCCTACGACACGCTGGCCGCCCGCCGGGCCGACCTGGTCCACGTGCGCGTCCAGGGCTACCCCGACGGCCGGCCGGCCGTCGACTACACGGTCAACGCCGAGGTCGGCCTGCCGGGCATCACCGGCCGGGAGGAGGGCGGCGCGCCGGTCAACCACGTGCTGCCCGCCTGGGACTACATCACCGGCCTGAGCGTGTCGACCGCCGTGCTAGCCGCGCTGCGCGAGCGCGACCGCACCGGTACCGGCGCCTTCGTCGAGCTGGCCCTGTCGGACGTCGCGCTGGCCGGCGTGGCCAATCTGGGCTGGCTGTCCGAGGCGGCCGTCCGCGGCCGGGACCGGCCCCGCCACGGCAACCACGTGTACGGCAGCTTCGGCGTCGACTTCACCTGCAGCGACGGTGCCCGGGTCATGGTCGTCGCGCTCACCGAGGGCCAGTGGGCCGCGCTGTGCTCGGTGACCAAGACCGGCGAGGTCTTCTCGGCGCTGGAGACCGCGCTGGACGCCGACCTCACCCAGGAGGCCGACCGCTACCGGCTGCGCGAGACCATCGCGGCCGTGCTGCGCCCCTGGTTCGCCGGACGCGACTACACCCAGGTCGCGGGGGAGCTGGACGCGGCCCGGGTCCTGTGGGGCCGCTACCAGGGCATGGCGGACGTCGCCGCCGCCCACGCCGCGAACCCGGTGCCCCTGCTCGCGGATGTCGAACTGCCGGCCGCCGAGCCCTCCCGGGGAGCCGTCGGCGCCATCACCGCGCGCTCGCCGCTGCGGTGGGACGGCGAGTACGGTGCTCCCGGCGAGGCCCCGCGCCTCGGCCAGCACACCGCGGCCGTCCTCGCCGAGGTGCTCGGGCTGGGCGACGCCGAGATCGGGCGCCTGGTCGACAGCGGTGTGATCTCCCCGCCGTCGCCGGCCGGAGCCGAGGTGACGGGAGCGACCGGAGCGACAGGAGCGACAGGAGCGACAGGTTGACGATCGGGACGGTCGCCGAGGGCCCCTACTTCGACGAGCTGGCCGTCGGGCAGGCGTTCCGCTCCGCGCCGGGGGTGACGCTCACCCCCGGCCTGGTCGACGTCCACCGTTCGATCGTCGGCGGCCGGCTCGCGCTGGCGCTGGACGCGGCGCTGTGTGCCGAGGTGACCGGCGGCACCACGCTCGCCCCGCCGAACGTCGTCTGGGATGTCGCCATCGGCCAGTCCACCGTCGTCACCCACCACGTGAAGGCGAACCTGTTCTACCGGGGGCTGGTCTTCCGGCGGAACCCCGAGATCGGCGACACGCTGCGGACGTCCACCGAGGTCGTGGCGCTGCGGCAGAACAGCGTGCGGCCGGGCCGGCGGCCCACCGGACTCGCCGTGCTGCGGATCACCACCGTGGACCAGCGGGCACGTCCCGTGCTGGACTTCTGGCGGTGCGCGATGTTGCCGCTGCGTGACCCCGACCGGGCCACCGGGCACCGTGACGACGTCGACGAGGTCGGCATCCAGCCGGCCGCGGCCGACCTCGCCGCGGTCGTCGGCGGCTGGGACCTCACCCGGTTCGCCGCCGCGATCGAGGGCCCGCGCTTCGCCGAGCTGACGGCCGGGCAGAGCTGGCGGGTCGGCGGCGGCGACGTCGTGTCGAGCGCGCCGGAACTCGCCCGGCTCACCCTCAACATCGCGCAGGTGCACCACGACAGCGCGGCCGGCGGCGGGCGCCGCCTGGTGTACGGCGGGCACACGATCGGCCTGGCGTTCGCGCAGGTCACACGGGCATTGCCGACGCTGGTGACCGTCGCGGGCTGGCACGGGTGTGACCACGTCGGCCCGGTGTACGAGGGCGACACCCTGCGCAGCGAGGTCACCGTGGAGGAGCTGACGCCGCTCGCCGCCGGCGGCGGTCTCGTCAGCCTGCGCTCCCGGGTGCGCGCCGACGGCGAGCCCGCCCGCGAGGTCCTCGACTGGAGGTTCGTGGCCGTCCTTCCCTGATCGGGTCAACCGGGGCCCGGCCGACGGCCCCGCTGACGGACGTGGCCGGCTCCCGGTGATGCGGCGGGGAGCCGGCCACGCCTGTTCGCGGCGGGCGAGTTCGGGTAGTCGGGCTCGCACCGAGAGTGCGGATCCGCCGACTGTCTGCGCGGTACTGACGGTGTCAGCGAGCGGCACACCCACCCAGCGGTGGCGCTACGTGGCCGTGACGGCACCTTAGGCTGAACCCGTGGGGGTACCTGTTGATCCCGCACAGGACGGACGCTAGTTTCCCGAATGCAAGGTCCTTCGTATGGGGGGGAATGGTCGGAAATGCGTCTGCCTAATTAGGGTGATGCATTTCCGGGAGAAGAGGCGCACGTGAGGCCCATCCGTTCCTGGAAGAAGAAGATCCTGGCAGTGGCGATGACCGCGACCGCCGGCACGATGGGTGCCGGGATCGCCGCGAGTCCCGCTGTCGCGGCGACCTGTTCCGACGTCGACGTCGTTTTCGCCCGCGGCAGCGGCGAGCTCCCCGGGCTGGGGATCACCGGAACGCCGTTCGTCAACTCGCTGAAGCAGAATCTCAGCGGTAAGTCGGTGAGTTCCTACGCGGTGAACTACGCGGCGGACGTGGCCCAGCTCTCCGCTGGCGCCGGCGCCACCGACATGACCCGGCACGTCCGGTCGGTGGCCGCGTCCTGCCCGAACACGAAGTTCGTGCTCGGCGGGTACTCGCAGGGAGCCAGCGTCACCGACATCTCGATCGGGATCCCGACCCTCCTCGGCTCGGGCGAGACCATCCCGACGAACCTGGCCCCGCGGGTGGCCGCGGTCGTCGTGTTCGGCAATCCGCTGGCCCTCTACGGCCAGAAGATCACCACGGTGAGCCCGCTGTACGGCCCGAAGGCCAAGGAGTTCTGCAACCTCGGTGACCCGGTCTGCGCGGCCGGGTTCAACGTGTACGCGCACCTCACCTACGGGTTCGACGGCAGCACGACCAACGGCGCCACCTTCGCCGCCCAGAAGGTGCGTGCCCTGGGCTGACCGGCGGAGAACATTCCGCACTGAGGTCGGGGCCGGCCCCGGGCCGACCCGTCACGAATTCGCCCATGCTCCGCGGACGAATTCCTCGCCGACCCGTCGTCGAGACTCGGCTCCGGGCCACCGGCCCCGACCTTCCAGCACGTCGCTGATCCCACCCGGCATATTTCCGCATGCCCGCTGTTCTCGCTTACCCGCTGTTCCCGCTGTTCCCGCTATTCCCGCTATTCCTGCACGGCGCGCAGGCGTTCGGCCATCAGCAGCGGGGCGACGGTGAGGACCCCGGAGTCCACCGGCAGGGTCACGCCGGTCACCCAGCGCGCCTCGTCGGAGGCGAGGTACGAGACGGCCCAGCCGACGTCCCAGCCGGTGCCCGGCGTTCCGAGCAGGCCCGCCTCGTTCCGCAGCCGTGTGCGGAAATCGGCCCGCGGGTCCTGGCCGCCGACCGAGTTCACCATCGGCGTGGTGATGTGGCCGGGCGCGATCGCGTTCACCCGGATCCCCTGCTTGCCGTGCGAGTACGCCATGTCGACCGTCATCGCGAGGATCGCGCCCTTGGCCGCCGAGTAGGCGATGGTGCCGTCACCCCGCAGCGCGGAGATCGACGAGATGTTGACGATCGAACCGGCGCCCTGGGCGGCCATCACCGGCACCGCGTACTTGGAAGCCAGGAAGACCGTGCGCAGGTTCAGGTTGAGGCTGCGGTCCCAGGCCTCCTCGGAGGTGTCCACCACGGTGCCCAGTGACGCCATGCCGATGTTGTTGACGAGGATGTCCACCGTCCCGAAGGTGTCCACAGCCGCCGCGACCATCGCCTCGCAGTCGGCGGCCCGGGTGGCGTCCGCGGCGAACACCCTGGCCTTGCCGCCCTCGTCCTCGATCAGCCGTAACGTCTCCTCGGCCCGCTCCGGGTGCAGGTCGACGAGCAGGACGCTGGCGCCCTCCCGGGCCAGCACGATCGCGCTCGCCTTCCCGGTTCCCATGCCCGGCCCCGGTGTGGAGCCGGCCCCCGTGACGATGGCGACCTTTCCCTCGACCCGTCCAGTTCCGCGTGGCATCCGCCGTCTCCCTTGGTCATCGCCGCTGGTCGTTCCTGGTTGTGTCTGGTTGTGCCTGGCCGTCACCACTCACGGTCGCCGCCGGACGCCCGTCGCGGGGTCACCCCCGCCAGCGGGTCAGCAGGGCCGCGCCGGCCTCGTAGCCGCCGACGTTGGTCACCGCCGCCACCTCGGCGCCGGCCACCTGCCGGGCGCCGGCCTCCCCGCGCAGCTGGCGCACCGCCTCGGCGGTGTGCCCGAACGCCGCGTGCAGGCGCCCGCCGGAAAGCTGGCCGCCCCAGGTGTTGAGCGGCAGCTCGCCGTCGAGCGCGATCCGCTTGCCACCTTCGACGAAGGCGCCGCCCTCGCCGGTTCCGCAGAACCNCATCGCCTCCAGCCACCAGACCGCCTCGATCATGAAGCCGTCGTAGAGCTGGGCGACGTCCACATCGGCGGGGCGCAGGCTGGTCCGGTTCCACAGGGCCGCCGCGGTGGCGTACCCGACCCGGCTCAGGTCCTCCCACTGCTCCCACGACGGACGTCCGTCGACGACCCCGGCCATCGCCTCGATCGCGACGGGAGCCCGCAGGTCACCGGCGGTCTCCGCGGCGGAGACGACGATCGCGGTGGCCCCGTCGACGGGCACGTCGCAGTCGTAGAGGCAGATCGGCGTCGAGATCATGCGGGAGGCCAGGTAGTCGTCCACGGTGAGCGGGGTGCGGTAGACGGCGTCCGGGTTGAGCGCCGCGTGGGCGCGCTGGGTCACCGGGATCCAGGCGAGCTGCTCGCGGGTCACGCCGTAGTCGTGCATGTAGCGGGTGGCGTACGGGGCGACCTGGCAGACCGGGGAGAGCGCGCCGATCGGCAGCAGCCAGGCCAGCGGGCCCTCGGCGGCCGGGTGGATGGAGCCGTAGGCCGGCCGGCCGCCGGCGTTGCGCGCCGCGCTGCCCTCCTTCACCGTCCGCCAGATCACGACATGCCGGGCCTGCCCGGTGGCGACCGCCTGCGCGGGGCCGTAGAAGGGCAGGCTCATGCCCTCCACCTGGCCCTGCCGCCAGGACGTCGTGATCCGCAGCGCGTCCTGGATCTCGTACAGGTTGCCGTTGGCGTAGCCGGGCAGGTTCGCCTTGCCGCCGCCCGGGAACATGGCGAGCCCGTCGATGTCGTCCACGGTCAGGCCGGCGTCGGCGATCGCGGCGAGCACCGCGTCGAGGGTGAGCTGGAAGCCGGAGCGGTCGATCTGCCGCCCGACGGCGGACTGCCCGACCCCCGAGATGACGGCCCGCCGCTCGCTCGGGTCAGCGCCCGTCATGCCGCCCCCTCCGCCGCGGTGAAGCCGGGCGGGCCCGGCGGGCCGGGCGGGCTGGGCACGGCGACGAAGCTGGGCACGGCGAAACCGCCGGGGCCCGGCTCGAAGCCGATCTCGACCTCGGCGCCGATGGCGACGTCCTGCGGGGCGCAGCCGCGCAGCCGGCCGGCCACCCGTACCCCGGGATGCCCCGGGAACTCGACGAGGACGATCGCGTAGGGCACCTCGAGGCCGGGCAGCCAACGCTGGTGGTTGACCGTGAAGCTGTAGATCCGGCCCGGGCCGGTGATCTCCACGAACTCGACGGGGCGCCCGCGGCAGGCCCGGCAGATGCCGTAGGGCGGGAACGACTCGGCGGCGCAGGCCGGGCAGCGCTCGACGAGAAGCCGGCCCTCGCGGGCGGCCTCCCAGAACGGCTCGGTCTCCTCCGTCACGGCGGGCGGTATACCCACCGGGCCCGGTGCGCCCACAGCGGCGGTCATGCCGCTGGCCTGGGGGCTTCGGGCACCGGCCGAACTTCCCCTCGTACCACTAAAAAGTGTACGCTCACTCCGCTATTCTGCCACGCAAGCTCGGCTGTGCGCGCCGGCAATCCGCAACCGGCGGGCCGCGGAAGTCGGTTTCACGGCCCGTATCCACTCTGCCCCGCACCGGCGCCGGCAGACACCGGGCCGGGCCGGCCTCCCGCCGGCCGCGGTACGTGCTCGACCGGACGTCCGTTAGGAGCCCTCGGTGCCAGGCAACGACATCGTCTTCGGAGCGGCAGCCCTCCCCGAACCGGACCGGGCGTGGCTCGCCGCCGCCGAACGCCTCCCCATCGCCTCCGTCTGGCAGGGCGGCCACATCCTGCCCCGGACGGGCACCGGCGAGGCGATCACCCGGCTGGCGCTGATGACGGCCTGGACGGAACGGGTCCGGGTCGGGACCGCGATCCTGGTCGCCCCCTTCTACCAGCCGGTCGTGGCCGCCAAGCAGATCGCCGACCTGGACGCCCACAGCGGCGGGCGGCTCTCGATCGGCGTCGGTGTCGGCGGCGAGTTCCAGCACGAGTTCGACGCCATCGGCGTTCCCGTGGCCGAACGCGGCGCGCGCACCGACGAGACCCTGGAGATCTTCCGCGCGCTGTGGAGCGGGGAGCCGGTGAGCCATCACGGCAGGTTCTTCGACTTCGACGACGTCCACCTGCGGCCGGTGGCGCTGCGCGGCGCAGGCACCCCGCAGGGGCCCGGCGGGCCACAGCCCGGCGGGCCACCGCTGCTGATCTCCGGCCGCAAGGGCCCGGCCATGCGCCGGGCGGCCCGCCTCGGCGACGGCTGGATGCCCTACCTCATGTCCCCGGACGCCTACGCCCGGACGGTCCAGACCATCCGCGGCCACGCCGACTCCGCCGGCCGTGACCTCGACGGCGACGGCTTCGAGTGGATGCTCTACGTGTACTGCTCGATCCGCCACGACGGTGACCGGGCGCGCCGGGACGTCGACTCCTTCCTGGGTGGCGCCTACGGGAACAAGCCCGGCGGGATGCTCGAGCGCATCGCCCCGGCCGGCACTCCCGAGGACGTCACCGCCCGCTTCCAGGCTTACGTCGACGCCGGTGTGCGCCACTTCGTGATCTCTCCCGCCGCGCACGAGGACACCCTCGAAGTGATCAGGCTTGCCGCGGAGGAGGTGCTGCCGAGATTGGTGGCACCACCGACAGCACCACCGGCACCGGCCGACCCGGCGGCCCAGCTGGCCGCGCCGGCCGCCGCGAGCGCGTCATGACCGCCCCCGCGACGGAGCCCGGCAGGCCGGCGGGCGGCGTGTCGGCGAACGGCTCGTCGGCGACCGGCGGGCCGGCGGCCGTCAGGCCGGAGCGCGAGAAGGAGCGCCCGTGCGCGGGGCTCACGGTCGTCGAGGTGGCGGTCGGTACCAGCGACCTGGGCCTCGGCCTGGCCGGCGGCGCGCCCGGCATGATCTTCGCCGACCTCGGCGCGCGGGTCGTCCGGGTGGTCGGCACGACGACGTCCGAGATCGACCGGGGGGTTGCCTGGGGCCAGGTCTGGCACCGCGACAAGCAGCTGGTCACCACCGACGACGCCGCCCAGATCCGCGAGCTGCTGCGCGGCGCGGACGTCGCGTTCGTCTACGGCCCCGAGGAGCTCGTCGAGCGGCGCGGGCTCGGCCATCTCGACCTCACCGCCGAGCTGCCGGGCCTGGTGTATGTCCGCTGCCGGCCCAGTCGGACGTCCAGGGGCACCACCGAGGACTTCGGGCTGCTGGTGGAGGCGCGGGCCGGTTTCTGCACGCAGCTCGCCGGGCACCGGCCGGGCCCGATCTTCGTCGACGCGCAGGCGTCCGGCAGCGGCACCGCGTTCCTGCTCACCACGTCCGCACTGGCGCTGCTGCGCCGCCGGGCCGCGACCGGGCGGGGCGGCTNGGCGGAGACCTCCCTCTACGACGGGCTGCTCGCCACCCTCGGCTGCATGATCGGGCGTTCCGAGCGCGCCGCGACCGAGATCGAGTCGTACTGGGAGAAGGGCTCCACCTTCCCCAACTTCCTCTACCGCTGCGCGGACGGCGAGCTGCTGCAGGTGTGGTTCGGCGGCAAGGGCATGTACGCGCGGCTCATCGAGGTCCTCGGCGACACCCCCAGCGCGGAGGGCTACTACGCCGACCAGATGACCGGGGCGCTGAACGAGCGCGCGCTGCGCTGGCGCTCGCCGTTCGCCCTGCGGCCTCGTGCGGACTGGCTTACCCGGCTGCGCGCCGCCGGCATCGCCTGCGAGCCGGTGCTGCGCCCCGGCGAGGCGTTGGCCGACCCGCACCTGGCCGAGGTCGGCCTGGCGGTGACCCGCTCGGACGCCGGCCACGAGGACGTCACGGTCGGATCACCGATCTCGGTCCACCCGACGACCCGACCGGCTCCGGCCACCGCCGACACCACCGCCACCGCCACCGCCACCGACGACACCGACGACACCGACGATCTCGCGGATCTCGCCGGGCCGCCGCCGCTGCCGGGCGGTTCCCCCGCCCTGGTCCTGAGCGGGGTGCGGGTCCTGGACTTCTCGGCCTTCGTCGCCGGTCCGCTCGCCGCGCAGGTCATGGCGGACCTGGGCGCGGACGTCATCAAGGTGGAGCCGCCGGGCGGCGAGGCCATGCGGGCCGCCGCCTACGCGGTGGCCGCCTGCCAGCGCGGCAAGCGGAGCCTGGCCATGGATCTGGGCGCGGCCGAGACGCGGCCCGTCGTCGAGCGGCTGATCCGGTGGGCGGACGTCGTCCTGCACAACTTCCGCGTCGGGGTGGCCGAGCGGCTGCGCATCGACTCCGAGACGGTCGCCGCGCTCAACCCACGCGCCGTCTACTGCCACGCCAGTGCCTTCGGGTCCACCGGGCCGCGGGCGAAGCACCCGGGCAACGACGCGCTGATGCAGGCGCTGACCGGGCTGGAGCAGGCTGTCGGCGGAACGGGCAACGACCCGGTGGCCCCGACCTGGATCCCGCTGGACATGACCGGGGGCTGGGTGGCCGCGGCCGGCATCCTCGCCGGGCTGTACGCCCGGGAGGCCAGCGGCCGGGGGCAGTTGGTGCGCACCAGCCTGCTCGGCGCCGGGATGCTCCTGCAGAGCGGCGTGTTCTTCCGGGACGGCAGTCCGGTGCCCGCCCCGGCACTGGACGCGGCCCAGACCGGCTACGGCCCCGGCTACCGCATCTATGCAGGTCAGGACGGCCGATGGTTCGCGCTCGTCCTGCCCGACCGGGCCGACTGGGAGCGCCTGCGGACCCTGCCGGCACCGCTGCCGGCGACCGGTGGGCCGGCTGTCGGCCTCTCCGCGGTGCCGGAGGTGTACGCACCGCTGCGCGGCGGCGCCGACGACGCGGTGGCCCGGCAGGCCGAAGAGGCACTGGAAACCGTCTTCGCGACCGCGCCCGCGGCCGACTGGGTAGCGCGGCTGCGGGCCCACGGACTGCGCGCCGAGCTGATCGACGAGCTCGACCGGGACGGGTTCCGCCGAGCGGTGCTGGACGACCCGGTGAACCGCCAGCTCGGCCGGGTCGCGTCCTACGAGGTGGCCGACTGGGGCTGGTTCGAGCAGATCGGGACGCTGCTGCGCTACGGCCCCCGCTCGCTGGCGGGGCCCGGGCCGATGCTGCCGGGCATCGGTGAGCACAGCACGGAGGTTCTCGCCGAGCTCGGCTTCTCCGCCGATGAGATCAACAATCTGCTGGCCAGCAAATGTGTCCGCCAGGCCGGCGTCGACCAGATGCGCGGCGGCTGACCAGATGCGGCGGACCAGACGTGCCGGCCAGGTGTGGGCAGCCCGGCGTGGGCAGCCAGGTGTGGGCAGCCCGGCGCAGTGCGGGTACGCCGGGTGAGCGGTGATGTCTGGACCCAATACGGAAAAAGTGTATGCTCACTTACCACAGGATTGGGCGAGCCAGGATCAGGCAGGCACCGTAAGCCCGCAGCGACCGGCGCACCGACTCCAGGTTCCGGAATAATGAGCGGGTGTTCACTAAGAATCGCGGAGGTGGCTCGGTGGACTACGAGCTGATCGATGCCGACGGCCACTACTACGAACCCGACGACTGCTTCTCCCGGCACATCGAGTCCCGTTGGAAGGACCAGACCGTCCGGGTCAGGCGTGGCGCGGACGGCCTCGGCCGGGTGTTCATCGGGGATCGCCGCACGTTCATGAGCGTGATGCCCGGCGACTACGCCTCCGCGCCCGGAGCACTGCAGGGCCTGTTCGTCGGCGAGGTCGCCGACGGCTTCACCCACCGTGAGGTCCTGAACGCCAAGGACCACCCCGCCTTCATCGAGCGGCCGGCCCGGCTGCGGCTGATGGACGAGCAGGGCGTCGAGGCGACCATCATGCTGCCGACCCTCGGCGTGGCGGTCGAGCAGGACATGGTGGACGACGTCGAGCTCACCTACGCCAGCCTGCGCGCGTTCAACCGCTGGCTGGAGGAGGACTGGGGCTACGCCGCGGAGAACCGGATCTTCGCCGTCCCGATGCTGTCGCTGCTCGACCTCGACCACGCCATGATCGAGCTGAACAGGGTGCTGGCCGCCGGTGCCCGGCTGGTGCATCTGCGCCCCGGCCCGGTCGGCGGGCGCTCCCCCGCCCACCCGATGTTCGACCCCTTCTGGGCGACCGTCGCCGAGGCCGGGGTCGGGGTCGTCTTCCACGTCTCCAACAGTGGCTACAACCTGGCCTTCGGGAGCCTGTGGTCGGAGGACCCCAACAACCCGTCACACCGGCAGTCGCCGCTGCAGTGGGCCCTGTGCAACACCGAGCGGCCGATCGTCGACACCCTGATGGCCCTGACCCTGCACAATCTCTTCGGTCGCCACCCCAAGGTGAAGATCGTCTCCATCGAGAACGGCAGCAACTGGGTCCGGCACCTGCTCAAGACCGTCGACAAGGCCGCGGCCCTCGGCCGGCGCGGGCCGATGATCGGCGGGGCGCTCGACGCCCGCCCCAGCGAGATGCTCGCCACGCACCTGTGGGTCTGCCCGTTCCCCGAGGACGACGTCCACGACCTCATCAGCATCGTGGGCCCCGACCAGGTCCTCTTCGGTTCGGACTACCCGCATCCCGAGGGCCTGCGCGAGCCCGCCGACTACATCGGGCGGCTGGACACCTGCGAACCGCTGGTGACCCGCAAGATCCTGCGCGGCAACACCGCTCAGCTGCTCGGCATCGCCGACCCGCTGCCGAGCGACCAGTCCGCGCCGCAGGCCGCCCAGGCCTGACCCACGAGCCTGGCCGTGCAGGTGGTGGAGCGGGTCCCCGCCGCCCAGCTCCCAGGGTGGATGGGGTACCAGCCGACCCGCACGGTCAGGTCGACGTCCCCACCCACCCGGTAGGGCGCGAAAAGGGGCGCGCAGGCGGCCTCGGCGAACTCGCGGAACCGCTCCGTCGAGGGCGGGGCGCCCGCCAGCCGCGGCAGGGCCACCACGCCGATGCTCTCGGCGTGGTGCTCCCGCTCGCACGGAACGGGCTCAGCACCACCTTCTCCCCGGTCACCGGCGTCCCACTCCGGCCGCAGGGGTCGGATGACGCCCGTACCGAAACGTCCGCGGGGATCGAGCGGATAGCCCAGGTAAGGGGCGATGAGGGGAGCGCAGTGGCGGTCAGCTGTATCGCCCCACTGCGACGGGGTGGGGTGCGGCGCTGGACGGTCGCTTCTGTCGCCTGCTGCGGCCAGCGGTAGCACCAGCCGGGCTTGAACTCCGACAGGGGCACTGCGAGATCCGGGCCGAAGTCCTCGCCCGGCTCCCCTGAGGCCGGCGAGGCCGGTGGAGCGGCCGGCAGGGTGGTGCCCGGCCGTCGCCACCCAACGGCCTGGCGAACGTGTAAACGGTGCCGACGAGCAGGGCGACGCTGATCAGCGCGAGCGCGGTCCGACCGCTCAGGGCGGCGAATCGGCTACGTTCCGCCGCAGAGCAGGGATCAAGAGCAGGGATCAGTAGAGCAGAACCGGAAAAAGCGCCGCGAGATGGGCCGGCGACCGGCTGTGGCTGCCCGGCACCCGGCCCGGCACACTGGCCCGCGTCAGCCGTCGAGCCGGCCTTCGACCAGCCAGGCCTCGACGTCGGACGCCCGCCACAGATCGAAGAACGGCGCGGACTCGACGGGCCGGGGAAAATCAGCCCGCTGACACAGACGCCGCGCCCGCTCGGTCGAGATCGCGAGCCTGCGAGCGATGTCCGCGGTCGTCCACAGATCACCCTCGGCCATTTCTCGATGGTACGACCGACCACCCGGGCACCTGAACCACGCGCCCATGGGCCCGCGCTCCCCGCCGCCCGCTTCCCACCGTCACCGCCGCCCGCTTCGTCCCGTCCCGGCGGCGCGCCACGGGTGCCACATTGCTGTCACTCTCCCCGCGACGGCGACCGGCGGTGTACGGTGGACCCGTTGCTCTTCTACCTGGTGCTGCCGGTCACCATCAGGATGGCATCGGGACGGTCGCTAATGCGATCGTCGGCGCACGACCGGGACACCACGCGGGTGTGCCGTAGCAGGGGAACGAGGAAGAATCTTGTCCGAAGGTACTGTGAAGTGGTTCAACGCGGAGAAGGGCTTCGGCTTCATCTCGGTTGATGGCGGCGGCCCCGACGTCTTCGCCCATTTCTCGTCGATCGTCGGAGACGGCTACAAGTCCCTCGAAGAGGGCCAGCGCGTCTCGTTCAACATTGAGCAGGGCCAGAAGGGTCCGCAGGCCGCCCAGGTGCAGCCTCTCAACTGACGCACGTGGATCGTGACCAGCTCGGCCGGCGGGTGACCAAAGGTCGGGTTCCATAAGGTCGCGTAGGCTTGACGACGGCGGGGTGGCTACCGGCTCACCCCGCCGTCGGTCTGTTTCCAGACCTGTCGTTCTTCTCTTATTCCGGGCACGCCGGAGATGACCCCAATACACCGGTCATCAGGCGGGCCGTCGGCAAATGCAACGGCTCCGCCACAGGTAATCACCGTGGCCGGCAACAAACAAATGCCGCAGCTGGTTGCCAACTCTTTGAGTGGCCCGGGCGACGCCCGGCTTGTCGCTGTCCGCCGGGCGCCGCGTAATCCGCTGGGTGCCGCGTAGTCCGCCGGCCGCGGGCTGGTGGTCCGGATCGCGGCCGAGGGTGCATCCGGCCGAGGTCAGGCGCCGCGACCGCGCAGCAGGCTGCCGGGGGCCGCGTCGGGGATGTCCTTGCCGCCGAAGCGGGTGGCGACACCGTTGACCCACACATGCTCGATGCCGGTGCTGCGCACGACCAGGCGGTCCGCGCCGCCCGGTTGGTCACGCACCCGCTCCACCGGGGTCGTGCCCACGGTGGCCGGGTCGAAGGCGACGAGGTCGGCGTGGAAGCCCTCCTTCACCAGCCCGCGCTCCGGCACGCGGAACGCCTGCGCCGGATGCCCGGTCAGCCGCCAGACGGCGTCCTCCAGCGACAGCGCGGCGCGCTCGCGCACCCAGTGGCCGAGCAGGTGGGTCGAGTAGCAGGCGTCGCAGAGCTGGCTGGCGTGGGCGCCGGCGTCGGAGAGCCCCAGCAGGGTGCGCCGGTCGGCCAGCAGATCGCCGATCTCGGCGTCACCGTCGTTGTCGAGGACCACCCGGAAACGGGTCAGCTCGGTGTCGGTGAGGGCGAGGTCGAGCAGCAGGTCGAACGGNGTGGTGCCACGTTCCCGGGCCAGCCGCTCCAGCGGGATGCCGACGGCGTCGTGGTGCGCGCCGGTCTCCTCGACATCGATCTTCGGCCAGCGGTGGGCCCACGCGGCCAGGGTCGCCGGGCGGGCCCGGTCGCGCCAGGCCGCGTCCCGGTAGAGGTCGGCGCGTTCGGCGCGCGGGCGGGCCAGCACTTCCTTCCACTCGTCGATCTCGGCGAGCGGCACCGGGTCGTCCATCGTGATCTGCATGACGATCGGACGGCACGCGATCTGCGGGTACACCTCACCGGGCAGCGCGGCGCCGCGTTCGACCGTGCGCAGCGCGGCACCCGGCTTGTCGGCGCGGGCGACCAGAGCCGTCCAGGTCACGGGCACGTTGTAGCGGGTGGCGAGCTCGGAGAACTGGTCGACGAACAGGCCGGGGCCGATGGAGACCTGGACGACGCCCCGACCGAGCTCACCGAGCACCGAGACCAGGGCGTAGACCTCGTCGACCTCGGCGAAGCGGCTCGGCACCGGCCGGCCGTAGGCGCCCTGGTGTGCCGGCTGCCNGGACGTCGAGAAGCCCAGGGCACCGGCGTCGAGCGCCTCGCGGACGATCTCACGCATCCGCCCGATCTCCTCGGGCGTGGCCGGGCGCTCGTCGCCGCCGAGGACGAAGGCACGCAGCGGGGAGTGGCCGAGGAAGGCGCCCACGTTGAGTCGCTTGGGCCGGCTGTCCAGCGCCGCGAGATACTCCGGGAACGTCTCGAAGCACCAGTTGATCCCGGAGTCGAGCGCGTC
This sequence comes from Frankia sp. EI5c, assembly GCF_001636565.1. Lineage (GTDB taxonomy): Bacteria > Actinomycetota > Actinomycetes > Frankiales > Frankiaceae > Parafrankia. Next base: position 109,444 of record NZ_LRTK01000011.1, on the reverse strand, counting down.
CAGGGACATCCCCTCGACGTTCTCCAGGATCCGCATGATGGTGTCGCGGTGCTCGGGGCGGGTCGGGGCCACTCCGAAACCACAGTTCCCCATGATCACGCTGGTGACGCCGTGCCAGCTCGACGGGGTGAGATCACCGTCCCAGAGGATCTGGGCGTCGTAGTGGGTGTGGACGTCGATGAAGCCGGGCGCGAGGGTGAGCCCGCCCAGATCGACGACCTCGGTATCGGCCGCCGGGGTCAGCTCGCCGGGCGCGCCGACGGCGACCACCCGGCCGCCGCTGACCGCGACCTCGGCGGCGCGGGCGGGCGCGCCCGTTCCGTCAACCAACGAGGCCTGACGCAGCAACAGGTCCATCGACACTCCGATCGGTTACCAGCCAGGATCGGTCACCAGTGAGCAACGATCCCCCCGAAGATAGCAAATGCTCACTTATTTTTCGAGGCATCCGGTCGTCGGGCGGAACGCGGGATGGCAGGAGGCGGGCGGCGCGCGGCGCGCGGCAGGCAGCGCGCGGCGATGCCGGGCACCGGCCTGAGCCCGGTCCAGTCCGGTCCAGTCCGGCCCTACTCCGATCAATCAGGAGCCGAGGAGTACCTCTTCGCGGACGGCGAGGAACTCCGGCTCGGCGAACAGGTCCGTGTCGGTTCCGCCCGCGGCGGTTCCGCGGAACCACTCGACCCGCACCCGCAGCCCGTCGACGTCGTCGAAGTGGACCTCGTTGACGGCGTCGTAGGCCCACTCGCCCGTGCCCGCCGCCCGCTCGTCGGCGACGACGCACATTCCGGACCCGGGTGGCAGCGCCGACTCGATCAGCCGCCCCGCCGCCCGGCCGGGCAGGCTTCCCAGCCACTCACCGAACCGCTCAAGACCGACCAGGTCGGGGAACCACTCGATGCTGGGGACCGGATCCGGTGTCGGGATCGCTGCCCAACCGGGCGATCTCTTCGCGCCACCGCCGCACCGAGGCTTCCTTGATCTCCCCGTAGCCCTTGATCGCCAGCGGCGACCGGGCCGCCCGGACCAGCAGCTCGTATGGCGCCTCGGGGTCGCGGGCCAGCAGTTCGGCGAGGAGCCGCTCGTACTGCTCGATCACGGCCCGCTCCGTCCGCCGGTCGGCGAGGAACCCGAACGGGTCGAACGGCGTGCCGCGCAGCGGCTTCATCGAGCGCAGCACCCGGAACGCGACGGTGTAGGTCGCGCCCAGCGGGATCTTCTTCGACACGCCCATGGCCCGCAGGATCGGCGGGTGCAGGTGGTACTTCAGCTGGTACGGGCCCTCGATGCCCAGGTCGCTCGCCACCTGGTCGTAGTCGACCTTCAGGTGCAGCCGGGCGACCTCGTACTCGTCCTTGTAGGTCAGGAGCCTGAACCACGACTCGGTGACGGCGTGGGTGAGCTCCCAGCTCCGGTCGGCGCCGTCGGCGGCGGTCGTCCGCTCAAGCAGCCCGAGGAACCGGCGGGCGAGCGCCACCCCGGAGTAGTCGATCACCTGCGCCGTACGGCGGACGAGCAGGTCACGGGCTTCCACCGGCAGGGCGCGCTCGGCGACCAGCGGTACGGCCCGCTCCAGCGCCGCGGGCGACGGGTCGAAGATCGCCCCGGGTTCCGCACCGGCCCCCTTGTCCGCTGTGGCACCGGTGTCCGCCGTGGCACCGGTGTCCGCGGGCGCGGCGAGACGGGCCTCGACGGCCGCCAGATCGTGCGCGGCCCAGCGGCCCCACTCGAAGGCCTCCCGGTTCGCGGCGGCGGCGCGGCCCTGGCGGCGCAGCGCGGCCTCGAAGTCCTCCAGCGACAGCGGCAGGCCGCCCAGCTGGAACGCCGCCCCGAGCAGGACGACGTTGCCCAGCAGCTGATCGGCGAAGACCCGCTCGGCGATCTGGCGCCCGGCGACGAATGCCGTGCGCTCGGCGCCGACCCGGTCCTCGACCGAACGGCGCAGGACGTCGGACCCGGGCGCGGTCGCGCCGCCCTGCAGCATCGAGGTGGTCGGCGTCAGCTCCTCCTCGACCACCGCGATCGTCCGCCCGGGCCGGGTGCGGCCCAGGTGGGAGGCAGTGGCGGCCTGCAGGATGTCGCCGGAGAGGTAGAGGTCGGCGCTGTCGGGCCCGACCGTCGCCGAGCCGATGTCCGCCCGCGTCCGCGCGAGGTTCAGGTGGGAGACTACGGCGCCCGCCTTCTGCGACAGCCCGGTCTGGTCGACTCCGCCGACCACGAGCCCGGCCGACTCCGCCGCCGCCGCGATGATCCGGCTGGCGGTGATGATGCCGGTGCCACCGATCCCGGTGATGTAGATGCCGTACTGGCCGTCGAGGCTCGGGACGTCCGGCATGGGGAGCGTTCCCGTGGGCAGCGCCGGGCGGGTGCCGCGCCCCTTCCGGCGCCGACGCGCCCCGGTGGCCGGCGAACCCGAACCGGAGCCGGTGGCGGTGGCGGAGCCGGCAGCGGATTTCGTGAGCGCCCGCCGGAGCCGGGACACCTTCTTCGGGCGCAGCGTGACGAACGACGGGCAGTCGCCGTCCAGGCAGGTGTAGTCGCGGTTGCAGGACAGGTCGTCGATGCGGCGCTTGACGCCGAACTCGGTCTCGACGGGCAGCACCGACAGGCAGTTGCTCTTGGTGCCGCAGTCGCCGCACCCCTCGCAGACACCCTCGTTGATGACGACCCGCCGGGGCGGTTCCGGCAGCTCACCGCGCCTGCGCAGCCGCCGGGCCTCCGCCGCGCACCGCTGGTCGTAGATGATCACCGACACGCCGGGGACGTCCCGCAGCTCCTCCTGGACCTCCGGGAGCCGGTCACGGCCGTACACCCGCACCCCGGGAGCCCAGCGGGCGCGGCGCCCGTAGCGCTTCGGGTCCTCGGCACACACGACGATCCGCCGGACGCCCTCGGCCTCCAGCGCCCGGGTCATCGCGGGCACGTCCAGCAGGCCGGTGACGTCCTGGCCACCGGTCATCGCCACGGCCGCGTTGTAGAGAATCTTGAAGGTGATGGCGACCCCGGCCGCGACACTCGCCCGGATGGCCAGGATCCCGGAGTGGCTCAGCGTGCCGTCCCCGAGGTTCTGGATGAGGTGCGGCTCGTCCACGAACGGCGCCAGACCGATCCACGGCACACCCTCGGCGCCCATCGGCGTCGGCGGCATGCTGTGCATGCCCTTGTTGCGGCTCTCGAAGTACATGATCCCGTGGCAGCCGACGCCGCCGCCGACGAGCGCGCCGTCCGGGAACACGGTGGAGCGGTTGTGTGGGCAGCCGCTGCAGAAGCCCGGCGGCCTGGACGGCACGTCCAGCAGCGGCAGCGGGACGGGCCCGCGCCGGGCCGGGCCACCCCCGGCCGCACCGGCCCGGCCACCGGCACCGGTGGCCGACCTCGCGGCGATCTCGGCGAGCGCCGGGCGGACCCGGGTGAGGGCCTTCCCGATCGCGGCCGGGTCCAGCTCGCCGACCGTCGACAGCAGTGTGCGGCCGTCGGCGTCGCGCTTGCCGCGGACGGGGGTCATGACCGCCGCCGAGTGCAGGATCGACCGCAGCTGCGTCTCGACGAACGGCCGCTTCTCCTCGACGACGAGGATCTCGTCGACCGTCTCGGCGAACTCGGTGACGGTGCTCTCCACCAGGGGGTACATCATCCCCAGCTTGAGCACCCGCACACCGGCCGCGGCCAGCTCACCGGGGCGCACCCCGAGATCGGTCAGCGCCTGGATGACGTCGAAGTACGACTTGCCGCCGCACACGATGCCCAGCGGCGCGCGGTCGGCGCCGACGACACGGTCGAGTCCGTTGTGCCGGGCGTAGGCCGCGGCGGCCCGCAGCCGGTGATCGACGACGAGCGTCTCCTGGCCGGGCACCGCGTGCGGGCCGATCGTCACCTGCGGCCGGTGCTGCCACGGGACGCCGTCGATGAGCGCCTCGGCGGCCGGGGGGTCCGCCGGGTTGTGGCGACCGAGGCCCAGGTCGACGCTGCCGACGCCGTCCGCGACCGCCGTGACGATCTTCATCCCGACCCAGGAGCCGCAGTACCGGGACATCCGGTAGGCGTGCACGCCCAGGTCGAGGACCTCCTGCTGGTCGCCGGGGAACAGCACCGGCACGCAGGCGTCCTCGAAGGTGTACAGGCTGTCGCACGGCAGCGTGGACGACTTCGCGGTCGGGTCGTCGCCGCAGAACATCACGACGCCGCCGCCCGGCCCGGAGCCCATCGCGTTGGCGTGCTTGAGGACGTCGCCGCACCGGTCGAGGCCGGGGGTCTTGCCGTACCAGGCGCCGACGACACCGTCGACGTCCGAGTAGGAACTGACCGCGCCCATCTGGCTGCCCCACACGACCGCGGCGGCGAGCTCCTCGTTGAGTCCGGGGCGGTGCAGGATCCGGTGCTCGGGCAGCGCCCTGCCGAGGCGTTCGAGGGTCAGGTCGAAGGTGCCGAGCGGCGAGCCCGGGTAGCCGGAGACCATGGTCGCCGTGGTCAGGCCGTCGCGGGCGTCGAGCCGCTGGCGCACGAGGAGCAGCCGGGTGAGCGTCTCCACCCCGGACAGCAGTACCCGCTCCGTCGCCTCGCCCACCCCGGCCGCCTCGGGGACCCCGGCCGTCCCGTCCGCCCCAGCCACTTCCGGCGCTCCCGGCGCCACAGCTTCAGCCACTTCAGCCACTTCGGTCACTTCAGCCACCTCGGTCACCGGTGGGCAGTCCGCCACCTCGGTCAAGGGAAGATCCGCGGGTTGACGTAGGCGAACTCGCCGCCCTTGAGGACCGCGCGGCGGCGGTCCGGGTCCTGCAGGAGGGTGATGTCGGTGAGCGGGTCGCCGTCGACGACGAGCAGGTCGGCAAGCGCGCCCGGGCGGATCTGGCCGACGTCCAGGCCGGCGAGCGTGCCCATGTCCCGGGTGGCGGTGTTGAGGGCCTCCGCCGGGGACATCCCGACCAGCTCGACGTAGCGCTGGAGTTCGGCGGCGTAGGTGCCGTGGCGCGTCCACTGGTGGCCGAAGTCGCCGCCGGCCACGANGCGGATGCCCTCGTCGCGCAGCAGGCGCAGGCTCTCCACCTGGGCGTGGAACTCCTTCTCGTAGCCGGAGCGCTCGATCTTCGCCGGGGTGACTCCCCACGGCTCGGCGTGCCCGCTGACCATCGCGTACAGGTAGTGCAGGCCCGGGCACACCCAGACGTCGTCACGGCGCGCCCGCAGCTCGCGCAGCGCGGACTCGTCCAGGAAGCAGGCATGGTGGATCAGCCGGACCCCGGTGCGCGCCGCCATCGCGACACTCGCGGAGCCGCGGGCGTGCACGGTGATGAACGCGCCGTGCCGGTCGGCCTCCTCGACCGCGGCGAGCAGCATCTCGTCGTTCATGTACAGGTCATCGGAGGGGTACTCGGGGACGATGCCGTCCCCGGAGACGAACAGCTTGAGTGCCCGCACACCGCTGTCGCACTGGCGCGCGACGGCCTCGCGCAGCTCGCGGGCGTCGGCGACGACGGTGGTCATCCCGGTGTCGGCGCTGATCGTCCCCACTTCGGTGATCATCGTCCCGCTGGGGACGATCCGGGGGCCGGGGACGAGGCCGCGCTCGATCGCGTCCCGGGTGCGCAGGTCGTCGAAGGGCTGGGAGACACCCGCTCCGATGACGAGGGTGTAGCCGCTCTCCAGGTACGTCCGGGCGACGGCGGCGACGTCGAGCGCGTGCGGCGCGGCGGGTGCGCCGGCGACCGCGGCATGATCGAAGACGAAGTCGAGCGGCCAGCTCAGATGCGTGTGCGCATCCCCGAGCCCCGGTAAGACCGTCGCCCCGTGGACGTCGACGACGCGCGCCGCGGCGGCGTCCACGTCCAGCCGCCCGGGGCTGACCCGGGCCACCCGGTCGCCCTCGATCAGCAGGTCGCCGTCAGCGATGACGCCCGGGGCGGCGGAGCAGGTGAGGATCCTGGCGTTTCTGATCAGCGTGCGCTCGGTCATGGTCGTCTTCCCTCCCGACACGTCGGCCGCGGGGCCTCGTCGGACCGCCCGGACCGCCAGCTGGCGACACGCGCCCCAGCGCTAGACGATCACCGTGCGGATGCCCTCCGCACGGTTGAGCAGCTCGATCCCCTCGTTGATCTCTTCGAGGCCGATCCGCTTGGAGACCATCCCGCCGAGATCGAACCGACCGCTCTCGGCGAGCCGGATGAACTTCGGGATGTCCCGCAGAATCTGCGCGCCGCCGACCGCCGAGCCGGCCAGGCGCTTGCCGGAGAAGATCGCCGAGATCGCCGGCAGGGTCAGGGTCGCGCCGGTCGCCGGCATTCCCACCAGTGTGACGGCACCCTCGGCCCGTGCCATGTCGAACGCCTGCACCATCAGCGCGGGCAGCCCGACCACCTCGAAGCTGAAGTCGACCCCGCGCCCGGAGGTGAGGTCCCGTACCTGCGCCACCGGGTCGCCCTCGGCCGGGTCGATCACGTGGGTCGCGCCGACCCGCAGGCTCGCCTCGCGGCGCTCGGCCACCAGGTCGATCGCGATGATGGTCGCCGCGCCGGCGATCCGCGCGCCCTGGACCACCGACTGGCCGACCCCACCACAGCCGATCACGGCGACGGACGAGCCGGGCGTGACCCCGCCGGTGATCAGCGCGGCGCCGAGCCCGGTGGTGACCCCGCAGCCGAGCAGCGCCAGCTCCTCGTCCGCCAGATCGGTCTGCACGGCGATCACCGAGGCCTCGTCGACCACCATCGCCTCACCGAACGTCCCGCAGCCGCAGACCGCGGGGGCACGGCGCCCGTCGGGTAGCTCGTAGCGCAGCGTCTTCTTGACCGGGCCGCCCAGCTCGCAGTGGTTGGACATGCCGTTGACACACCACCAGCACGACCCACACGCCGGAGAGACTACGGCGAGCACCCGGTCACCGACCTTGACGCGCCGGACCTCCGCGCCGACCTCCTCCACGACGCCGCAGGCCTCATGGCCCGGGACGATCGGCAGCGGCAGCGGCGACAGCCCGTTGATGACGGTCAGATCGGTGTGGCAGATCCCGCTTGCGGAGATCCGCACGAGGACATCCCGCGGGCCGACGGCGGGCTGCTCGACATCCACCAGGACCAGCGGCTTCTCGGCCTCGTAGGCGACAGCGACCCGCACTGGCGATCCTCCCAGGGAGCACGGACGGGCCGAGGGCACGTGGCCGGGCATGGACCCGACAGTGCGTCAGCGCCGACAATCGATAACAGCGCCGACGATAGTTCAGTGACCGCTCACTCCACAAGACCCGCCCGAAACGCCCTAAGTATGTGAGCGCTCTGTTAGCATGCGGCTTTGCGAGTCCGCCCCCTGGACAACCGGGGCCAGCGGCGACGACGACAAGGGTGAGGTCCTCGTGGGGTCCTTGGACGGCCGCATAGCAATCGTCACCGGCGCCAGCCGCGGGATCGGCGCGAACATCGCCGAGCGCCTCGCCGCCGACGGCGCCGCCGTCGCCCTCGTCGCGCGCACCGTCGACGCCGGTGCCGCCCCGCTGCCGGGGTCGATCGCGGAGACGATCGAGCGAATCAGGGCCGGCGGCGGCCAGGCGGTCGGCATCCCCGCCGACCTCACCAACCCGGATGACGTCGAGACCATCGTCGAACGCGCCGAGAAGGCGCTCGGCCCGGTCGACATCCTGGTCAACAACGCCGGGGTCAACTTCTACGGCCCCGCCCTCGACATCAGGCCGCGGCGCTACGAACTGATGTTCCAGATGATGGTGCACGCCCCGTTCCGCCTGTGCCAGCTGGTCGTTCCCGGCATGGTCGAGCGCGGCCGCGGCTGGATCGTGAACATCACCTCGAAGCAGGCCCGCCACCCGGCCGGCCCGCCCTACCCGGACTGGTCCCGCGACGGCTGTGTGCCCTACGGCATGTGCAAGGCCGCGCTGGNCCGGATGTCCACCGGGCTCGCGGCCGAGCTGGAGGGCACCGGCGTAGCCGTGAACGCGCTCGGAACCTCCGGCCTCGTCGTCACCCCGGGCGTGGCGGTCGTCTCGCCGCACACACCCGACAACGTCCCGGTGGAGCCGGACAGCGCGATGGCCGACGCGGCCCTGCTGCTGTGCGGCGTGGACCCGGCGACCTCGACCGGAAAGATCGTCTACAGCATGGACTACCTCGGCAAGCCGTTCAAGGAAGGTCCCTGGGCACTGGCCGAGACCTTCTAGTGCCGCCGCCCCGCAGGGGGCGGCGGCAGCTGCCGATCCAACACCAGCGGTCAGCATTCCGGCGCGGGCGGCGGTGCTCCGCTCCGCGCCCCAGATCCGCGGTCAGGCCGGTTCGAGAGTGGCGAGCAGAAGAGCCGTGTCCTGTTGGAAGACCCGGATCTCCTCGACGAGGCCGTCCCGCACCCGGATCAGCTCGACGACGTCGACCGTCGCCGAGCGCCCGGTGGACGTCGCCTTCCAGGTCTGGGTGGTGACCTGTACGACCAGACCGGCGGCACCCGCACCACCGACGCACCCGTTGATCTGGGCGTCGCCGATCGTGCGGGTCCAGTGGCGGGCGAAGTCGGCGCCCATCCGCCGCACCCCGTCGTGGCCGGTGTACCAGCCACCGTGCGGCAGGGACGCCGGCTGCTCGATGCGGATCTCCGGGTGGTACAGCGCGAACGCCCCGGTCAGGTCACCGGCCAGGAAGCGCCGCCCGACCTCCGCCACCACGGCGGCCGGATCGAGGCTGGTCACGACGCTCCCGCGGGCTTCCGCTCCCCCGCCTCACCCGCAACCGCCTCCCCACCGACGCGCTCGCGGTACTCCCTGATCGCGGCGGCGAACCCGTGGTGCAGGTGCTGCGGGGCCGGTTCGTTACGGCCGAACACGACCGTGTCGAACAGGCCCACGCGCACCGCCGGCTCCGTGCGCCCGGCGACCCAGAAGTCCTCGCCGTCGACGACGGTCTCGCAGATCCACGGCGTCATGTCGACCGCCTTGGCGCGCTCCTCCGCCGACAGCCCGGGGCGCAGGTAGCTGGAGTGCACCACCTCNGAGGCCGCGCTTCCCTTCGGGAAGATCTGCCACAGCTCGACATGCCTGCTGTCGAAGGTGAGGCAGGTGTTCGGGAACAGCGAGTACTGGTAGCTGAAGTGCTGCGTGACGTCGCCCCACTCGCTCTCCGGGCGTTCCAGCAGTTCGTCGATGGAACGCAGCGCGGAGCAGTTGCGCAGGTGCGAACCGAAGGCGTCGAAGGTCAGGACGCCGCCGTAGGCATAGGTCCGCAGCGTCTTCCGGTGCAGGTAGTTGAAGTGGTAGTTCTCCCGGAAGGTGTCGAGCGTGACCTTCCAGTTGGCTGCCACCTCGTGGATGTGCGGCTCGCTGTTCGGCTCCCAGTCGGCGAAGTCGAGCATGGCCAGCTCACCCGCCAGCTGCGGGCCGAGGTAGGCGTCGACGTCGAGCGGCGGCCCCGGCCGCAGCCGGCCGATGACCAGGCCGTACCCCTCCGCGACCGGGAGCTCGACGAGCCCCTTGTCCTCCCGGCACATCCCGTCGAAGTACTGCTCGGACGGGACGCTGACCAGGTTCCCCGCCAGGTCGTAGGTCCAGGAGTGGAACGGGCAGCTGAACCTCTTCGCCTTGCCNGCGCCGTCCGCCAGCCGCACCCCGCGGTGCCGGCAGGCGTTCGTCAGGGCCCGCACCTGGCCGGATCCGTCCCTGGTCAGCAGGATCGGCGTGCCGGAGACGTCCACGGTGCGGTACGTCTCCGGGCCGGGCAGCGCACCCGAAAGGCACAGCACGATCGGCTGGTCGAGGAACAGCGCCTCGAACTCGTCGCGGAAGTGTGCGTCCGAGTAGATCTCGGTCGAGACCTCGAGAACCGACTCCGCCACATCGGTGGTGTTGTTCTCGATGTGCTCCAGCAGCCGCCGNACCAGGCTGTGGTCCAACGCCTCTCTGTCCACCGTTACAACCGTCCCTGTCCCAGTCGGGTACGTGCCTGTCAGATGCCGATGGTGGCCGGGTCTGCGGGCGTGAAGTCGTAGACGCGGGTGGCGTTCCCGATCGTGATCTTGTGCTGGNCCTCTTCGGAGAGGTGGCCCAGCCAGCCGCCGGCGAGCTTGGAGGTGTCCGGCCAGGTGGAGTCGGAGTGCGGGTAGTCGCACTCCAGCATCACGTTGTCCTCGCCGATGATGTCGAGCAGCCGGATGCCGGCCTGGTCCTCGATGAACGTGCCGAACACGTGGTCACGGAAGAGCTGGCGGATGTCGGTGTCGAGGTCGAAGCTGGCCGCGCCCTTGGCCTCGCCGCGCTCGTGGGAGGCGTTCATGTCGATGTCGAAGCGCGACGCCCAGAACCGCTGCTTGTCGATGACCTGCTCGGCCCGCTCCAGGAAGTAGGGGATCCAGCCGATCGACCCCTCCGACANGGCGATCTTCAGGTTCGGGAACTGCGTGAACTTGCCGCTGAACAGCCAGTCGAGCAACGTGCCGGCCTGGTTCGCCGCCGCCGAGTAGGCCATGAAGGCGAGCGTCGGCATGTCCGGCGAGGTGCGGATCAGGTTGGAGGACGAGCCGACGTGCATGGAGACCACGAAGCCGGTCTCGTTGCAGGCGTCCAGCATCGGGTCCCAGAACTCGGTGTGGATGGAGGGCAGCCCGAGCTTGGTCGGGTTCTCCGAGAACGCGATCGACTTGGCGCCGAGCGCCGCCGTCCGCCGGATCTCGGCGGCCGCGGCCACCGGGTCCCACAGCGGGATGATCATCATCGGGATGAAGCGGCCCGGGTAGGCGCCGGCGAAGTCGTCCAGGATGCAGTCGTTCCAGGCCTGCACGCAGGCCAGGCCGAGTTCCTTGTCCTTCGCCTCGTGGAAGACCTGCCCGCAGTAGCGCGGGAACGACGGGAACAGGATCGAGGACAGCACGAGCCCCTGGTCCATGTCCGCCACCCGGGCGGCGGGGTCGTAACAGCCGGGGCGCATGTCCTCGTACGAGATCGGCTCCGGCGAGAACTCCTCGCGGCTCTTGCCCGCGACGGCGTTGAGGCCGGTGGTGACGATCTGCCGGTCCTCGTACACCCAGAACTCGGACGTGCCCTCGCGCACGATCCGCGGCCCGGTGTCCTGCCACTTCTTGGGCAGGCGATCCTGCCAGAGCCGTGCCGGCTCGATGAGGTGGTCGTCAACCGAGATGAACCAGCCCAATGTCATGAGACCTCCCTGACGGCCACCCATCGACGGCCACGCATCTGATGCTTCGAGGCGCGTCGCCCCGTAAGAAAGCGAACGCTCACCTATATGTTAGCCAGGGCACGCCCAGGACACCAGTGCCCGTGCGGACCGCCCCCGTCGCCGGAGTGAGCGAACGGTCTCCGACCGGCTCCAGGCGGGACCCCTGATCCCAGTTCGGCATCGACCCAACCGCCCTTCGGGCGCCCGAATCCGCCCGAAAGATGTTTGTATGACATGTTCCGGCCAGCCATTACCGGCCAGTCCATGCGGATCCGGCGAGTGGGAGCACATGTGAGTCTGCCTCGGCCAGGGCGGTGGGGCACCCGGGCGGTCACCTGGACCCGCCTGCACCCGCGGGCGAGCGCCGGCCTCGGCGGGCTCGTCCTGCTCGGGCTGGTGCTCGCCGCCGCGCTGCTGCCGGCCCCGAAGGAGGACGTCGCACCGCCCGACGCCGCGAGTCGGACGGGCACGCTGACGGCCACCGGCGCGGCGGCCCCGCCGTCGTCCGCGGAGAGCGCGGAGAGCTCCGGGCCAGCGGGGGACACGCCGCCGTTGGCGAGCACGTCAGCACCGGTGTCGGTGCCGGAGGTCGTCGCCCCGGTGCCCGCGGCGCCACAGACCACGACGACCGTGGCGCGGGCAGCGGGGCCGCAGCCACCGCCCACGCCCGCGCCGCGGCAGACGCCCGCCGCGACGCGGCCAGCCCAGTCGGTGCAGCCCCCCGCCAGCGTCGCCGCGCCGGACCCGCGGCCCACACCGTCCGAGGACGTCTACTACAGCTCGTGCCTCGCCGCCCGCCTCGCCGGTGCCGCCCCCCTGCGGGAGGGGCAGCCGGGCTACCGCCGATGGCTGGACTGGGACGGCGACGGCGTCGCCTGCGAGTGACGCGCGCGGCGCGCCCGAGGTGCCTACGGCACGCGCCGGGCGCGCCGCGCACGCTGGGCCGTCAGGCGGGCTCGGCGGAGGTGAACCGGGTCGCGAGACGGGCGCGGTGGGCAGCCGGGGCGCCGAACAGCGAGCGCCCCAGCAGGGCGCGCTTCAGGTAGACGTGCACCCCGCCCTCCCAGGTGTAACCGATGCCGCCGTGCAGCTGCATCGCGGCGCCGGCGACCTCCACCGCCGCGGCGCCGACCTGGGACTTCGCCCGGGACACCGCCACCCAGGCGTCCGGCTCGTCGCCCGCCACCGCCTGGACCGCCGCGTCGAGCAGCTCCCGGCCCACGGTGATCTTCACGAACATGTCGGCGCAGGCGTGCTTGACCGCCTGGAAGGAGCCGATGGGACGCCCGAACTGCCGGCGGGTGCCCGCGTACTCGACCGTCGCCTCCAGCATCGCCTCGGCCAGGCCGAGGGCGTCACAGGCCATCGCGAGCGCGGCGCGGTCCCGCAGCCCGCGGGCGGCTTCGGCTGCCGGTGCCGGGCCGTCGCCGCGGAAGCGCCACACCGAGTCGGCGTCGACGGTGGCGTTCTCCACGGCGACCGTGCCGAAGTCGCGGGTCTCGTCGAGGACGGGACGCGCGGTGACGGTGACCCCCGGGTCGGTGGGGCGGACGCGCAGCACGACCGGTACCCCCGCCTCGTCGTGGGCGAGCAGCAGGAGCTGCTCCGCCCCGACCGCGTCGGGAACGAAGTCGGCGAGCCCGCTGACCACGACCGAGCCGGCTGTCACCCGGCCCCCTGTCCCCGGCGCGGCGGCCCCCGGCGCCGTGGCCCCCGGCGCGCTCGCGCCGACCGGCGAGGCCCGGAACACGGCGGCGTCGTCGTCGCCGGTGGGCAGCGCGAGCGTGATCCGCTCGCTGCCCGCGGCCACCGCGCGCAGCAGCTCGTCCCGCCCGGGGCCCGGCTCGAGCAGCCGCAGCGCCCCGACACCGAGCACGGCCGAGCCCAGGAAAGGCGTGCTCGCCGCGGCCCGGCCGAACTCGTGCAGAACCACCGCGACCTCGGCGAAGCTCGCGCCGGCCCCGTCGAGCTCCTCGGGGACCTCCAGCCCGAGCCAGCCGGTGTCCGCGAGCAGCGACCAGTCGACCGTCGCGTAGGTCTGGTCGGGCCCGGCCTTGGCCGCGTTGCGGCGCAGCAGATCCCGGGCCACGGCCCGCAGCTCACGGTGCAGTTCCGCCAGCTCCTGCGCGCTCATGCCGGCACCACCGGCTCCCGGGGCAGGCCGAGGCCGCGCTCACCGATGATCGTGCGCTGGATCTCGCTGGTTCCGCCGGGGATCGTCCACTCCCACGAACCGATGAAGTCCAGCACCCACGCTCCCGACTCCCAGCCGCTGGACGCGGGCTTGCGCAGTTCGGCGTGCGCCGGCAGCCCGGCGACCTCGACGGCGAAGTCCATCGTCCGTTGCAGCAGCTCGCTGTAGTACAGCTTCACCACCGACGCCTCCGCGGGGCCCGCGGTGCCCGCCTCGTGCCGTTCGACCAGGCCGCGGCACAGCGCCCGCAGCCCGGCGATCTCCGTCTCCAGCGCGGCGAGCCGGTCGGCCACCAGCGGGTCGTCGACGGGCCGCCCGCCGCCGGGCCCAGGTCTGCGGCAGGTCTCCACCAGCCACCGGAAACCGGCGTTGCCGAGACGTTCGGCCAGCTCCAGCATGGTCATCCCGCGTTCGGCGCTCAGCGTCGCCTGGGCCACCTGCCAGCCGGCGTTCACCGGGCCGACGAGGTTCTCCGCCGGGATCACCACCCCGTTGAGGAAGACCTCGCAGAAGTGGGAGTCGCCGACGGCGTTGCGCACCGGCCGGACGTCGATGCCCGGCGAGCGCATGTCCATCAGGAAGTACGAGATGCCGCGGCGCTTCGGCGCGTCCGGATCGGTACGGGCGAGCAGCAGGCACCAGTCGGCGTGCGCCGCGCCACTGGCCCACAGCTTCTGCCCGTCGACGACGAACGTCTCGCCGTCACGGCGCGCGGTCGTGCGCAGGCTGGCGAGGTCGGAGCCGGCCTCGGGCTCGGAGAAGCCCTGCACCCAGATCTCGCCGTCGAGGATCGCGGGCAGATGCCGGCGGCGCTGCTCGTCCGTCCCGGCGGCGAGCAGCGTGGAGGCGGCGTGGTGGATCGAGACGAAGCCGAGCACCAGCCGCGGCGCGTCGTGGGCGGCCAGCTCCTGGTACAGCACGACCTGCTGGGCGACGGGCATTCCGCCGCCCCACTCCGCCGGCCAGTGCGGGACGGCGTAGCCGGCGGCGCGCAGCTGCTGGAACCAGTCCTGCTGGAACGCCGCGAACTCCTCGTCGGAGGCCCCGGTCTGCGCCCGCCGCCAGTCGGCCGGCACATGCTCCCGGCACCAGCGGCGGACCTCGGCCCGGAACTCGGCGAGATCGCCCGCTTCGGTGCCGGCAGGGGTCGCCGTCACGGCCGCACCTCCGGCACCGAGGCGAACGGCCCGGCCAGGCCGACGCGGCCGACCCGGCGGGTCAGGTGATCCCGGGTGGCGGACAGCCCCAGCGGGAAGCGGCGCAGTGGCTGGCTGTACCGGGAGATCCACGACAGGGTCGTCTCGTCGCAGAACCCCATCGCCCCGTGAAGCTGGTGGCTGACGCGGAACACCAGGTCAGCCGCTTCCAGGACGGCCAGCCGGAGCGCGAGCGCGTCGTCGACCGCCTCGGGGCGACCGGTGGCCACGGACCACAGCGCGTACTTGGCCAGCTCCTCGACGCCGAGCCGCTCGACCTCGGCGTCGGTCAGCTGGAACTGCACGCCCTGGAACCGCGCGAGCGGCTGGCCGAACTGCTCCCGGGCCAGCACGTGGGCGCGGGCCAGATCCATCGCCCGGTCGAGCATGCCCAGCAGGGTCCAGCACGGCAGCACGAGGCCGAGGGCCAGGTCAGCCTGGGCGCCGGCGGCGGACGCTGTGCCCGGCTCCGGGATCAGCCCGGTGACGAAGGCGCTGTACCGGGGGGCCGCGGTGGACGGCACGGCGGTGGCGACGCCCCGGAGCCCGTCCAGGGTCACCGTCGACCACCGCTGCCCGAGCCCGGCCACCGCGGCCGCCGGGCCGGCGCCGAGCAGCCCGGCCTCCCGCGAGCCGGGGGCGGGCGAGCCGTCACCGGGAACGGACCCGGAAATGACGACCAGGCCCTCGGTCGAGCCGTCGGCGGGTCGGCACAGCCGCTCGGCCACCGGATAGGGCAGCGCCCACCAGCCGGCGGCCCGGCACAGCGCGGCCGCCGCCTCGAGCTCCTCCTCGCCACGCGGGTCCAGATCCAGCGCGCCGAGCTCGGCGAGCACGGGTTCCACCAGCTCGGCCCGCCGCGCCGGCTCCCGCTCCGCGTCCTGCACGATCTGGTCGCCGCCGGCGTCCTCGAAGGCCCGCAGGGCCGTCCGGCCGTACTCGACGGCCTCCTCGCTCAGCTCGTTCTCGACGACGCCACCCACGGCACCGGCCGGGCCGCCACCCAGGGCCGCGCCCGCGGGGCCGCTCATGACCCCGCCAGCAGGGAGCGCGCCATCAGGATCCGCTGCATCTCGACGCTGCCGGACGCGACGGTCGCGGAGACCGAGTAGCGCCGGTGGTCCTCCACGGCGCGGCGGAACCGCCGGCCGTCCTCCCCGGGCAGCGACGCCTCGGCGACGATGTCCATGAGCACCTCCGCACTCTCCTGGTCCAGCCGGGTGACGGCGATCCGGTAGGCCGCCGAGTCGTCCGGCCTGATCCGCCCGCCGGACTGCAGGGAGACGACGCGGTAGGCGAGCAGCCGGGCACGGCGGGCGTGGACGAGCATCCGCGCCCAGCGGCTGCGCAGTTCCTCGGGCAGCCGGTCCCACTCGTCACCGAGCGCCGCGGGCGCCGCCTGCAGCAGCCGCTCGCACCGCGCGTAGCGGGCGATGCCGACACGCTCGAACGCGAGCACCTCCTGGACGATCGCCCAGCCGTTGCCGACGGTTCCCAGCACGTCCGCCTCGGTGNCCGGCAGCTCGTCGAAGAAGACCTCGTTGAGGTGGTGCGGGCCGATCATGCTGGGGATCGGCCGGACCTCGATCGCCGGGTGGGACATCGGGACCAGGAACACGGTCAGCCCCTGCTGCTTGCGCTTCTCCCGCGAGGTGCGGGCCAGCAGGAAGCACCACTGCGCCATCGTGGCGTAGGACGTCCAGACCTTCTGGCCGCTGACCCGCCAGCCGCCGGTGTCCGGGTCCGGCTGGGCGGCGGTGCGCAGTGAGGCGAGGTCGGAGCCGGCCTCGGGCTCGCTGAAGCCCTGGCACCAGATCACCTCGCCGCGGGAGATCGGCGGCAGGTGGCGCTGCTGCTGCTCGGCCGTGCCGTGCCGCATGATGGCCGGGCCGACCCAGTTGACGCCCATGTACTGCGCGCCGCGCGGCTCGTGGAGCGCCCNCATCTCCTCGCGGACGACGGTCTGCTCCCACAGGCTCGCCCCGCGCCCGCCGAACTCGACCGGCCAGGCCATGCACAGCAGGCCCTGATCGGCGAGAGTGCGACAGAAGCTCTGGGCGATCTCAAGATCGGCGGGGTTGTCGGTGAAGGCGCCGAGAAAGTCCGGCGGCACATGCTTGTGGACCAGTTGACGCAGGTCGCGCCGGAGTGCTTCCACTCCCTCGCCCATGTCGTACTCCATGGTCGGCAGACAGTAGCCCGAAACCTCTCAACCTTCAATACTTATAAAGATAACGAGGGGTATGCTCACTGACGTGCCGAGTAGCCGCCAGGGACGAGTCTCGCAGGTCAGGATCGCCGAGACGGTCGCCGCGGCGCTGCGCGGGCGCATCCTGGCCGGCGGTGGCCCGGGCGGCGGAGCCGGCCCGGGCGACAGCTCCGGCACCGGCAGCACGGAGTCCGGCACCGGGGGCTACCAGCTCCCGACCCAGGACCAGCTCGTCCAGGAGTTCGGGGTCAGCTATCCGTCCATCCGCGAGGCCATCCGGATCCTGGAGACCGAGGGCCTGGTGACCGTGCGGCGCGGCAAGATCGGCGGCGCCGAGGTCCACCGGCCGGACCAGACGTCCGCCGCCTACCACCTCGGGCTCGCCCTGCAGGCCGGCCGGGTCACCCTCGGCGACCTGGCGGTCGGGCTGCAGACCTTCGAGCCGCAGTGCGCGGCCCAGTGCGCCCTGGCCCCCGACCGGCACGAGCGGATCGTCCCCGCGCTCCGGGCGAACATCGAGAACTCGGCCCGCCTCGTCGGCACCGGTGGCGCCTTCACCCACGCCGCCCGCGAGTTCCACGAACTCGTCGTCGCGCTCACGCCGAACGCGACGATCCGCCACGTCGTCGGCAGCCTGGTGGCCCTGTGGTCCGCGCAGGAACGGGCCTGGGCGACCTCGGTCACCAGCCGGGGCGAGTACCCGGCCGAGGTCGAGGCGGAACAGGTCGTCCGTACCCACCGCCGGATCCTGACCGAGATCACGGCCGGGCGGGCCGCCGCCGCCGAACGGATCGCCCGCGCCCATCTCGCCGCCTCCCAGGCCTACCTGCTGGACCTCTTCGACGACAGCGTGGTCACCGTCACCCATGCCCGGTCGCGGCAGGAACCGGGGATCCCGAACCCGCTCTGGCGGGTCTGACCAGCCGGGAACCGCCGCCGCCCGCCGCCCGCTGCCCGCTGCCCGCCGCCGGCAGCCCGGTCCGCGGGGCGCCGGGCGGCCGGGCTGCCGGGAGGTCAGCGGGTCAGCCGGTCAGGGTCCGGCCAGGGCGTTCGTCGGTGAGCTCGTCGCCCTCGATCAGGACCCGACCGTTGACGAGGGTGTAGTCGTAGCCACGCGCCCGCTGCACGAAGCGGTTCGCGCCCAGTGGGAGGTCGGCGCGCATCTGCGGCACGTCCAGGTCGAGGCGGTCGAGATCGATCACGTTCAGGTCCGCGAACGCGCCCGGCGCCACCACCCCGCGGTCGGCGAGCCCGAACAGCTCGGCGCCCTCCGCGGTCAGCTTCCGCACCGCGTGGCCGATGTCGAGCAGGCCCTGCTCACGCACCCAGTGCCGCAGCAGGAAGGTCGACTGGCCGGCGTCCATGGTCAGGGCCACGTGCGCGCCCGCGTCACCCACGCCGACGACGACGCCCGGGTTGGTCAGCATCGCGGCGACCGCGTCGAGGTCCTGGTTGAGCACCGGGTAGTAGAGCAACCCCAGCCCTCCGGTCGCCACCGTGAACTCCAGGAACGCCGCCGCCGGGCTGATCCCGCGGCGCGCAGCCTCGGCGGCGAGGCTGTTGTCCGGGTTGACGTCGTAGCGCGCCGGGCCAGGGGGCAGCAGGTACAGCTTGGCCGGGTCCTTCGGCGCGAGCGGCCCCGACAGCTCGACCGGCCGGTCGGCCTCCTCGGCCAGCGCCGCGCGCCGCGCCGGGTCGGCGAGCGCGGCCAGCCTGGCCTCCCACGGCCGCGCCATCAGCTCGGCCCAGCCGGGAAGCGCGTCGTAGGGGGTGCGCCCGACGAGCCCGTACAGGATCCCGCTGCCCCGGGCCGCGGTCTGCGGCCGCAGGTCGGCCCCCCGGCCGCGGGCGGCCGCCACCTCGTCCATCACCCAGGACCACAGACCGGGCCGGCGGTCGCTCTGCATCATCGCGAAGGTCAGCGGACGGCCGGAGTCCCGGCTGATCTGCTCCATCCAGGCCAGCTCGGCGACGGAGTTCGCCTTGTCCGGCCCGTCGCGCTCGCCGATGCGGGGCACGACCTCGATCGTGCCGCGGCCCCGGGACGCGAGCGCGCCGGCGATCGCGGCCAGCTCCGCCTGGGCCGCGAAGGTCCCCGGCACCGGCCGGCCGTCCGGCACGGTGTGCATGAAGCTGCGGGAGGTGGAGAACCCGAGCGCGCCGGCGTCGATCGCCTCCCCGACGACCTCGGCCATCCGGGCGATCTCCTCGGCCGAGGCGGGAGCCTCGTCGAGCGCGCGCGGGCCCATGACGTAGGTGCGCAGCGCGCAGTGTCCGATCATGCCCCCGACGTTCACGCCGAGCTCGCGGCGCCCCAGCGCGCGGAGGTAGTCGCCGTAGGTCTCCCAGCCCCAGTCCACCCCGGACATGATCGTCTCGACCGGGATGTCCTCGACGGACTCCATCATCTCGGCGAGGTAGCGCTGCTCGCCGGGCCGCACGGGGGCGAACGTGACGCCGCAGTTGCCCAGCACGAGGCTTGTCACCCCGTGCCAACACGAGGGGCTGGCCACCGGGTCCCAGAACAGCTGTGCGTCGAGGTGGGTGTGGATGTCGACGAACCCGGGCGTGACCAGGCGGCCACTGGCGTCGATCTGGCGGCGCCCGCGCTCCGCGACCTCACCGACCTCGGTGATCCGGTCCCCGTCGATCGCCACATCGGCACGCCGGGGCGGGGAACCCGTCCCGTCGGCCACCTCGCCGCCATAGATCACGATGTCGTGCATGGCATCCGTTCCTCAGGTCCACCTGGCGCCGGGCCGTCCCGGTACCGACGGGAGGGAAAATAAGTAAGCCCTCATTCAGCAAAATGCTAGGGACGTCGCGCGCGCCCCGTCAAGCCGCCCAGGCCGCCGGGCCGCGGGCGCCGGCGGGGCCGCGGGACGGCGCCGAGCTTGCCCCCACGCCCCCTCACCCGCCACACCTCCACCCGGACGGGCGCGCCGTACCGCGTGACGCACGCGACACGGAAATCCGAAAACTTCGGCGATTCGGCAGACCGGTGATCCACTCGGCTGACGTAGTGTACGTTCATTCACCACCTGTGGTACAAGGCGCCGGAGGAACGATGTCCGAGCAGGTAGTTCACACACCCGCCACGGAGGAGCCCCCGCGTCCCCGCCGGATGACCGCCGAGGCACGCAAGCGCTCGATCCTCAAGGCCGCCCGCCAGGCCTTCACCGAGACCGGCGACATGAACGGCACCACCATCAAGGCGATCGCGGAACGCGGCGGGATCAGCGAAGGCGTGATCTACCGCCACTTCGAGAGCAAGGACCAGCTCTTCTACGAGGCGGTCGTCGAGCCGCTGCGGGACGCCGTCGACGAGCTCGTCGCCGCCACCGAGGTGATCGATCTGGAGGAGCCGCTCACGCCCGAGCGGCAGCTGCAGACGATGAACGGTCTGTACCGCCAGCTCATCTCGACGCTGGAGGAGGTCCTTCCNCTGCTGGGCCTGGTCCTCTTCGGCGATCCGAAGGTGGGCCGGAAGTTCTACCGCAAGCACTTCGCGGTGGCGATGGACCGGCTGGCCGACGCCTGGCGCGACGTCGAGGACCGCTACGGCTTCGAGTTCGAGTCGCCGGACCTGTCCGCGCGCGCCGTCATGGGCATCGCGCTGATCCTGGCGATGGAGAGCCGCCACAACGACCTGTTCAACCGCGACCGGGCGGTGGGCCTGATCAGCGAGAGCACGATCAAGGGGTTCTTCCCCGTCCTGGAGCCCTCCCGCCGCCGCCGCTGACGCCGCGCCGGAGCCAGTACCGCACACGTCACGACGCACCGCCGCGGTCGCGGAGGGATACCGCGGCCGGCCACCGCAGTCACCGCGGCCGACTGCCTTGATTCTCAAGTGAGCACTCACATAGTGTCTCGCCCTGGATGACCAGCGCCTGATGGACTTCCGAAGATCCATTGAAGCTAGCGAGCACTCGCTCATGATGCTAGGCTCCGCGCCGGGAGCTACCCAGGGGAGGCCACTGTGCGTGATCGCCTGATGCACAGAGAAGCGTTCTACATCAACGGAACCTGGGCCGCGCCCGCGGGCTCCGAGATTCTCCCGGTCATCTCGCCGTCAACGGAAGAAGTCGTCGGCGGGGTTCCCGTCGCGACCAACGCCGACATGGACGACGCGGTCCGCGCCGCCCGCGAGGCGTTCGACCACGGGCCCTGGCCGCGGCTGTCCCCGGCCGAGCGCGCCGACATCCTCGCCCGCGCGGCGGAGGCCCTGCGCAAGCACGAGGCCGAGATCGCGCAGGTCACCATCGACGAGATGGGCTGCGCGGCGAGTCAGGCCCGCCGTGCCCAGACCGGCATGGTCGCCGCGGTCTTCGACTACTACTCCGAGCTGGCGCGCACCTACGAGTTCGAGCACAAGGTCGTCACCGGTGAGCGCGGCGGCCTGGTCACCACCGAGCCGGTCGGCGTCGTCGCCGCGATCGTGCCGTGGAACGCGCCGGTCACCCTCGCCGCGTGGAAGACCGCACCGGCGCTCGCCGCCGGCTGCACGGTCGTGCTCAAGCCGGCCCCGGAAGCCCCGCTGAGCAACTACATCCTGGCCGAGGCGCTGGACGCCGCCGGGGTGCCGGCGGGTGTGGTCAACCTCGTCCCGGGCGGCCGGGAGGTCGGCGAACACCTGGTGACGCATCCGGGCGTCGACAAGGTCGCCTTCACCGGGTCGACGGCGGCCGGCCGGCGGATCATGAGCCTGTGCGGGGAGCGGATCCGCCGGGTCTCCCTCGAACTGGGCGGGAAGTCCGCGTCGATCCTGCTCGACGACGCCGACCTCGACACCGTCGTCCCGGCGGTCGTCGGCGGGGGCATGCACCTGTCCGGGCAGGTCTGCGGCGCGCACACCAGGGTTCTGGTGCAGCGGGCCCGGTACGAGGAGGCGCTGACGATCGCCGGCGCCGCCGCGGAGGCGATCCCGGTCGGTGACCCGCACGATCCCGCGACCATCGTCGGGCCGCTCGTCGCGCGCCGGCAGCGGGAGCGGGTCGAGGGCTACATCTCCGGTGCCGTGGCTGACGGCGCCCGGGTCGTGGCCGGCGGCGGCCGGCCGGCCCACCTCCCGCGCGGCTGGTACGTGGAGCCGACGATCCTCGGTGACGTCGACAACTCCATGCGGGTGGCCCAGGAGGAGATCTTCGGGCCGGTGCTGTGCTTCATCCCCTACGACGACCTCGACGACGCCGTGCGCATCGCCAACGACTCCGAGTACGGCCTCTCCGGCGGTGTCTGGACGGCGGACCCGGCCCGCGGGGTGGCGGTAGCCCGCCGCATCCGCACCGGCAGCGTGGCGGTCAACGGCAGCTACCCCCCGTTCCCGCTGGTGCCCTTCGGTGGGTTCAAGCAGTCCGGGCTCGGCCGCGAGCTGGGCACCGAAGGGCTCGCCGAGTTCCTGGAGACCCGCAGTATCGGGCTCCCGCCGGCACTGCTTCGTTGACGACACCGGGAGGCCTGCATGCCAAAGGGCGTTTTCGTCGTCCAGTCCCGCCCCATCTCGCCTGAGCGCGAGGACGAGTACAACAAGTGGTACTCGGAGGAACACATACCCGACATCCTCCAGATTCCGGGTTTCGTCACGGCGAGGCGATACCGCCTCCGCGACGCCGCGCACATCACGGCGNATCCGTCGGCGCGCCCGTACCTGGCCGTCTACGAGATCGAGGCCGACGACCTCGCCGCCCCGCTCCGGGAGATGGCTGCCCGGTCGGCCGACGGGCGGGTGCGCCGGAGCAGCTCCGTCGAAATGGATCCGCCGCCGGTCCGGTCCTTCTACGAACTCGTCGACGAGCACTCGCGTTCCTGAGTTATCACCGTCCGCCCCACCGCAAGGAGTATCGGTGTCGACCCTCACACCCGCCGACTCGGTGGCGATCCCGTTCCTGACGGCCGGGCCGCAGCGGCTGCTGATCGGGGGCGAATGGGTGCCTGCCGTGTCCGGCAGGACCTTCCCGAGCCTCAACCCGTCCACCGGCGAGACGCTGGCCGAGGTGGCGGAGGGCGGCGCGGCGGACGTCGACCAGGCGGTCGCGGCGGCGCGGGCCGCCTTCGAAGGGCCGTGGCGGCACACCAAGCCGGCCGACCGGCAGCGGCTGCTGTGGGCGCTGGCGGAGGCCGTCGCCGAGAACTACGGGGAGCTCCGGCTGCTCGAGACCCTCGACATGGGCACGCCGATCGGCCGCCGGCGGCCGGGGCCGGAGTCGGCCTGGGAGGCCGACGTGCTGCGCCACTTCGCCGGGCTGGCCGTCAGCATCCACGGCGAGACGATCCCGAACTCGGTGCCGGGTGAGATGCTCAGCTACACCCTCAAGGAGCCGGTCGGGGTCGTCGCGGCGATCGTGCCGTGGAACCGCCCGATCAGCAACGCGATCTGGAAGATCGCCCCAGCACTGGCCACCGGCTGCACGATGGTGCTCAAGCCGGCGGAGGAGGCGAGCCTCGCCGCGCTGCGGCTCGGCGAGCTGATCACCGCGGTCGGGTTCCCGCCCGGTGTCGTGAACATCGTCACCGGGCCCGGTGAGACGGTCGGCGCCGCGCTGGCCGCGCACGCGGACGTCGACAAGGTCGCCTTCACCGGTTCGACGGCTGTCGGGCAGCACATCCTGCGGGCGGCGGCCGGCAACCTGAAGCGGGTCTCGCTCGAACTCGGCGGCAAGTCCCCCGATGTGGTCTTCGCCGACGCCGACCTGGACAAGGCCGTGCCGGGCGCGGCCCTGGGGGTCTTCTTCAACTCCGGCCAGATCTGCTGCGCGGGCACCCGGATCTACGTCGAGCGGCCCATCCACGACGAGTTCGTGGAGCGGATCTCGGCGCAGGCGGCGAAGCTGCGGGTCGGCAACAGCCTCGACCCGCAGACCAGGATCGGGCCGCTGGTCTCCGCCGAGCAGCTTGAGCGGGTCGTCGGCTACCTGGACATCTCCCGGCAGGAGGGCGCCCGCNCCACCGCCGGCGGCTCCCGGTTGACGGACGGCGACCTGGCCCGGGGGTACTTCGTCGCGCCGACAGTGCTCGCGGACGTCCACGACGACATGCGGGTCGCGCGGGAGGAGATCTTCGGCCCGGTCGCGTGTGTGCTCCCCTTCGATTCACCCGAAGAGGTGACGGCCCGCGCCAACGACACCCAGTACGGGCTCAGCGGCGGGGNGTGGACGAGGGATATCGGGAAGGCGCATCGGTTTGCCCGCGATCTACAGGCCGGTACCGTCTGGGTGAATTCCTACAACATCATGGACCCGGCCGTTCCCTTCGGCGGCTACAAGAGCAGCGGCTGGGGCCGGGAAATGGGCCGGCATTCGCTCGACGAGTACCTGAACGTCAAATCGGTCTGGATCGACACAGCCTGAGCAACGCACACAGCACGGAAGGTCGCGCGTCCGGCACTGGCCTCGACCACCGCGGCCACCGATCCTCCAGAAGGAGAGCAAGTGGACCCGACAACCGCGGCCAGCGCGACCGGAGCGATGCCCGACGAGTGGTGCCGCCAGAGCTTCGACCACCTCTCCCCCGAGCTGGCCGCCACGCTGCCGGAGACACTGGACCGGATGCGGTCGCTGTGCCCCGTCACGCACAGCGACCGGCACGACGGTTTCTGGGTCGTCACGAAATACGAGGACGTTCTCGGCGTCGCCCAGGACTGGCGGTCGTTCACCTCGACCGAGGGGCTCAACATTCCGCGGACCCCCTCGCACGTCCGCAACATCCCGGTGGAGGTCGACCCGCCGGAGCAGCGTGCCTACAAGAAGCTGATCAACACCCACTTCACGCCGGCGGCCATCGCCGGCTGGGCGGAACCGACCCGCGAACTCGTCACCAGCCTCATCGACGCCTTCGTCGACCAGGGCGAATGCGAGTTCATGGACGACTTCGCCCGGCCGTTCCCGAGCCGCAGCTTCTTCAGGTTAGCCCTCGACGCACCCGCCGAGGATCTGGACAAGGTCGCCTACCTGGCCTCGACGTCGTCCATTCCCAACGCCCCGAACGCGAAGGAGTGCTGGGCCGGCCTGTCCGAGTGGATACACGACTTCGTCGAGCGGCGGCGGCAACGGGAACCCCGCGGTGACGTAGTGGACGCGCTGTTCGGCGCCGAGTTCGACGGGCGCCCGCTGACCCCGCAGGAAATCATCGGCATCGTCCAGCTGCTCATTCTCGGTGGCCTGGAGACAACCGCCGGCGCACTCGGGCTGATGATGGCTCGGTTCTGCCGGGAACCTCATATCCCGGCCTATCTGCGCGCGCACCCGGAGCGGATTCCCGCCGCGGTGGAGGAACTGCTGCGCCTGGACTCGCCGTTCATCGCCATCGCCCGCACCGCCACCCACGACGTCGAGATCGGTGACCGGCAGGTCAGCGCCGGGGACAAGGTCCTCATCTACTGGGCGTCGGCCAACCACGACGAGGACGAGTTCCCCGCGCCCGAGGCCTTCGACCTGGATCGGGCCACGAACCGCCACCTCGCGTTCGGCGCCGGCCCGCACCGCTGCCTCGGCTCGAACGTCGCCCGGCTGAACATCCGCATCGCCCTGGAGGAACTCGTCCGCCGGCTGGGCGACTTCCGGCTGCGTGCGGACGCCGACATCCGCTACCACTCGACGCTGACCCGGGCGCCGCACAGCCTGCCGATCACCTTCACCGCCGCGTCCTGAGACCTCGCCCCCCGGGCGCTCCCACCTGGCCTTATGGAACTGGCGCAACCGACCGATAACCGCTGCCCACGGGTGGCATAGAGCGGGTGTCGGCTCGAGTGCTCCCGTAAGAGGGTTGGGAAGATAGGCCGGTGCCCGCCGGCATCGGCGTCGCACGGCAGTGCCCCTCCCTCAGGCCAGCGGACCTGACGCGGTGGTGGACGTGGGGCGAGGGCACGATGGGGGATCTACGTGCAGCGGCACGAGGCAGACAGCACCGCGGTTTCGGCGACCGGGAAGTCGCGGACGGCCGCGCTCCCCGGCCTCCCCGGGGGCGAGCCACCACCCGGCACCGCGCCGGTCTCCGGAGCGGCGGGCACCGAAGCGGCGGGCACCGGAGCGGCGGGCCGCCTGGTCGCGGAAACGGTGCCCCTCCCCACCTTCGAGCCGGGCGCGACCAACGCCGACCCGGCGCCCGCGGGCGGGCCGGAGGAGGCCGCGTCCACGGAGACCCCGGCCGAGGCTGAGGGCGGTGACCGCGGCGACGGACCGTCCGCGGGCCCGCCGCGCCAACGCCGCCGGCGCCGGCGGCGATCCGTCGTCGGCGCCGTGGCGAGCGTCCTGGTCCTGATCCTGGGGGCGCTGGGCCTGGTCATCGCGCTCAGCGGCACCGACGACCGGCGCCGCACGCCGAGCCCTTCCGTGGCCGGCCCGCGGCCCGGCCCGGCCGCCACCGCCGCGCCGGGTCCGGCCGACGAGTCCGCCGGCCCGCCGCCGCCCGCCGAAGGGCCGGCCGCTCCGGGCGTCCGGTGGCCCACCGGCACGAACGCGAACCCACCGTTGGACATCTGGGCGTGGGAACGGTGGACCGGCCGGCCCACGGACGTCGCCGTCGTCTTCACCGTCCGGAACAGCTGGCAGCACATCGTGCACTCCGACTGGCCCATGGCGGACTACCCGCGCTCCGTCTATCCGGGGCAGCTCTCCATCGCGCAGCCGCTGTTCCCGAAGGCCGGCGACGAGCGCACCTGTGCCCGTGGCCACTACGACGAGTACTGGGCCGCCTTCGGCAACACCCTGAACCGCAACGGGCGGTCGGACGCGATCGTGCGGCTCGGCTGGGAGTACAACGGAAACTGGTTCTGGTGGTATCCGCGCGACACCGAGACCTGGAAGACCTGTTTCCAGCGGGCGACGACCGCGCTCCGCTCGACGGCGCCGAACGTGCGGATCGACTTCAACGTGAGCGCCCACCGCGACCGGATGCCCAACGGTGACGGGGTCTGGGCGGCCTACCCGGGTGACGACTACGTGGACATCGTGAGCAGCGACGTCTACGACTCCTACCCACCGTCGAAAACCCCGGAGCTGTTCGACCAGCAGTGCAACGTCCCCTCCGGAACGTGCACGGTGCTGGCCTTCGCCCGGGCGCACGGAAAGCAGTTCGCCGTGCCCGAATGGGGCCTCGCCCGGGCGGACCGCAGCGGCGGCGGCGACAATCCGCTGTTCATCGAGAAGATGCACGACCTGTTCGACGCCAACCGCGACATCCTCGCCTACGAGGCCTACTTCAACACCGCCGAGGCGACGAACGTCCGCTCATCCCTGCTCAACCCACAGCTGCACCCGAACGGGGCGCGGCGGTACCTGGAGCTGTTCGGCGGCGGCGCGGCTGCCGGCGCCGGCGCGGCTGCCGGCGGCGTCTGACCTCGGGGCCGGACTCCGCACGCGGCTGGGCCCACCCGGCAGCGGCGGCGGGTGGGCTCGGTCGTCCTCGTCCCCAGAACTGCTGACTAGGAAACCTCGTAGCCGGCCACGAAGGGGGTGTCAGCCCCGACCTTGCCGACGGTCTTGGCGCCGCCGGGGTCGCCGAGCGGCTCGTCCCGGCCCGGCAGCACGGTGCTGAAGAACTCCTTCTCGCTCTTCACGAAAGCGCGCTCGGCCTTCGGCACCTCGAGGTCGAGCATGATGGCGCCGATCGGGCACGCCGACGCGCAGGCGCCGCACTCGGTGCACTCGTTGGGGTTGATGTAGAGCTTCCGGTCGCCCTCGTAGATGGCGTCGACCGGGCACTCGTCCAGGCAACCGGTGTCTTTGACGTCGATGCAGGGTGACGTGACGACGTAGGGCATCGGAGTTCCTCTTTCCGTCGACGGACCACAGCGGGTCCGGGAGAATCTCGTTGCCTGCGGCTCGTTCTACCGCCCTGGCCCGGGTTTGACAGCCCCTGGCCTGACAGGCCGTCCCGACCGTGATGCGGTCCGTCCAGTCGGTCGCGGTCAGTCGCGGCCGGTTGGACGATCGGTCGGGACGGTCCCGTCAGCTGTCTCAGCTGTGTCAGTGGGGTCAGCCTCGCGGGGAGACCACCGGTCCGGGTTCAGGACCGGGCCGGCACCGTCCAGGAGTCGGTGCCGCTGAGCAGGTCCTGCAGGTCGCCGCGGCCGCCCGCGCGCGCGTCGGCCAGCCGGCTCTGGTACTGGCTGTCGAAGCTGGGCCGTTCCACCGCGCGGTAGACGCCGATCGGCGCCAGCTCGGGGTCGGTGTCGGCGATGCGGGCCAGCGCGTAGGCGTAGGTCGGGCTGGACGAGCGCGGGTTGTGCACCACGACGCCCTTCTCCGTCGAGCGGCCGAACTTCAGGTCGCCGCTCTCGGCGTCCCGCAGGATCGCCCACTGGCTGTCGGCGCCGAACAGGATCGGCGAGCCGGCCTCCAGCCGGATGGGGCCGTCGGCCGCCGACGGCCCCGAGGCGGCGCCGCCGTCGGCCTTCGGGGTGGCGCTGAAGGTCGGGCAGTTCTGCCGGATCTCGACCAGCGCCGAGCCTTCGTGCGCGGCGGCGGCGGCGAGGATCTCCAGCATGTGCTTGCGGTCGGTGTCGACGGTACGGGCGACGAACGACGCCTCGGCGCCGAGCGCGAGCGCAAGCGGGTTGAAGGAGTGGTCGAGCGAGCCGAACGGGCTGGACGGGGTGATCGTGCCGGGCTTGGTCGCCGGCGAGAACTGGCCCTTGGTCAGACCGTAGATCTGGTTGTTGAACAGCAGGATCTTGAGGTTCACGTTACGGCGCAGCGCGTGGATCAGGTGGTTGCCACCGATCGACAGCGCGTCACCGTCGCCGGTGACGACCCACACCGACAGGTCGGGGCGGTTGATCGAGACACCGGTCGCGATCGACGGCGCCCGGCCGTGGATGGAGTGCATGCCGTAGGTGTCCAGGTAGTACGGCAGCCGGGAGGAGCAGCCGATACCGGAGATCACCACGAAGTTCTCGCGCGGGATGCCGAGCGTCGGCATCAGGTTGCGCATGTTGTTGAGGATCGCGTGGTCACCACAGCCGGGGCACCAGCGTGCCTCACCGGCGGAGAAGTCCTTGGCGGTGAGCTGCTTGCCTGTCGCGTCGGGGCTGGTCACTTGTCGCCCTCCGATCCGAGCTCGCTGCGGCCGACGTTGCCGGTACCGCCGATGGCCTTGATGTCTTCCGTGGTGAGCGGCGCCCCGCCGACCTCGGCGTCGTTGGCGAGCCGGGTGAACACCGCGGCCAGCTCGACCGCCCGGAAGGGCAGTCCGCGGGTCTGGGTGTAGCCGACCGGCTCGACCTGGCAGTGCATCCGCAGCAGGCCGCCGAGCTGGCCGAGGTTCATCTCCGGCACCAGGACGGTGTCGTAGGCCGCCAGCACCGACGCGAGGTTCGCCGGCAGCGGGTTGAGGTACCGCAGGTGCGCCTGCGCGATGGCCAGGCCCTGGTCGCGGACGAGCCGGCAGGCCGCGCCGATCGGGCCGTAGGTGGAGCCCCACCCGATCACGAGCAGCTTGGCCCCGAATCCGGGCGGGCCGGACGGGTCGTCGACCTCCAGCGGCGGGACCTCGATGCCGTCCACCTTGTTCTGGCGGGTGCGGACCATCAGGTCGTGGTTGTCGGCGTCGTGCGAGATCTCGCCGCTGCCGTCGGCCTTCTCCAGACCACCGATGCGGTGCTCCAGCCCGGGGGTGCCGGGGATGGCCAGCGGACGGGCCAGGGTGCGCGGGTCCCGCTTGTACGGGTGGAACGCCGGCTGGCCGTCCTTGCCGACGCCGTTCGGCTCGGTGGCGAACTCGATGCCCAGGTCGGGAAGCTCGCTGACGTCCGGCACCTTCCACGGCTCGCTGCCGTTGGCGATGTAGGAGTCGGAGAGCAGGATGACCGGGGTCCGCCGCTCCAGGGCGATCTGCGCGGCCTCGAAGGCCGCGTTGAAGCAGTCCGCCGGGCTCTGCGCCGCGAGCACGGGCAGCGGGGCCTCGCCGTGCCGGCCGTAGAGGGCCTGCAGCAGGTCGGACTGCTCGGTCTTCGTCGGCAGGCCGGTGGACGGGCCACCGCGCTGCACGTTGACGATGACCAGGGGCAGTTCCAGCGAGATGGCGAGGCCGATCGCCTCGGACTTCAGCGCCATGCCGGGGCCGGAGGTGACGGTCACGCCGAGCATGCCGGCGAACGAGCCGCCGATCGCCGCGCCGATCGCCGCGATCTCGTCCTCCGCCTGGTAGGAGCGGACGTCGTGCGAGATGAGCTTGCTCAGCTCGTGCAGGACGTCGGTGGCGGGGGTGATCGGGTACGCGCCGAGGAACAGCGGCATGCCGGCCTGGTGGGCGGCGGCGACGAGACCGAAGGCGATGGCCCGGTTGCCGCGCATGTGCCGGTACTGGCCCGGGGGCAGCGCGGCGGGCTTCACCTCGTAGGAGACCGCGAACGCCTCGGTGGTGTCGCCGTAGTCCACGCCCGCCCGCAGCGCCGCGAGGTTGCCGGCGAGGATCTCCGGCGGCTTCTTCGCGAAGCGCTTCTCCAGGTAGGCGATCGTGCTCTCGATCGGCTGGTTGAACATCCAGGACACCAGGCCGAGGGCGAACATGTTCTTCGTGCGGGCGGCGTCCTTGCGCTTGAGGCCGAGGCCCTCGGTCGCGCCGACGGCGAGCCCGGTCAGGTCGACCGCGTGCACGATGTAGTTGGCCAGCGAGCCGTCGGTCAGCGGGTCGGAGTCGTAGCCGGCCTTCTCCAGCGAGCGCACGTTGAACGCGCCGGAGTCGACGAGCAGCACGCCGCCGGGCCGCAGGTCCTTCAGCGTGGCCTTCAGCGCCGCCGGGTTCATGGCGACGAGGACGTCGGGCTGGTCACCGGGGGTGGTGATGTCGTGGTCGGCGACGTGCAGCTGGTAGCTGGACACACCGCCGACGGTGCCGGCTGGCGCCCGGATCTCGGCGGGGAAGTCGGGCAGGGTCGCCACGTCGTTGCCGGCCTCGGCGGCCTGCGCACCGAAACGGTCGCCGGTGAGCTGCATACCGTCGCCGGAGTCACCGGCGAACCGGATGACGACTCCCTTAAGCCGGCGTACCCGCGGGTCGGGCTGTTCGAGCTCGGTTGTCATCGCGAACCTCGTCTTGGATGGGGGTGCTCTGGGTAAGGGAGCGGACGCGCTGGACAGCGCGGGCCACCTGGTCCGCGGCGGTGCGGATCTCCTCGGGGGTGGTGGAGCGGCCCAGGCTGAAGCGCAGGCTCTCCCGGGCCTCGGTGGCGCTGCGGCCCATGGCCAGCAGCACGTGGGACGGGGTGTCCCCGCCGCCGCTGCAGGCCGAGCCCGCCGAGACCGCCACGTGCGGGAGGCAGGCCTGCACCTCGTCGGCACCCGCGCCGACGAAGCGGAGGTTGACCGTGTTCGGCAGCCTGGCCCGCACCGGGCCGTTCAGTTCGACGGCGCCGCGGCCGAGCTGCCTGACCAGCAGTTCGGTCAGCAGCGCCACCAGCGCGCGCTGGCGGTTGCCGTCGTCGGTCATCGACGCGGCCGCGAGACGGGCGGCCGCGCCGAAGCCGGCGATCCCGGCGGTGTTGAGGGTGCCGGCCCGCCGGCCGCGTTCCTGGCTTCCGCCGTGCACCCGCGGCGCGATACGGCCCCAGGCGTCCTTCGACGCGATCAGCGCACCGACGCCCTTGGGGCCGTACAGCTTGTGGGCGGACGCGACGGCCACGTCGACACCGGTCCGCTCCAGGCTGACCGGGATCCGGCCCAGCGCCTGGGTGACATCGCTGAACAGCAGCGCGCCGGCGGCGTGCACGGGTTCGGCCAGGGGCCGCAGGTCGTTCACGGCCCCGGTCTCGTTGTTGGCGGCCATCACCGCGACGAGCGCGACGTCGGGGCCCAGCCGCCGGAGCAGGTCGTCGGCGTCGAGGGTGCCGTCGGGGTGGACGGCGATCCGCTCGGCGCGCGTGCCCGGCTCGGCGGCCGCCGCCGCGGCGTCGGCCGCGCCGAGGACCGCGGGGTGTTCGGTGGCCCCGACGAGCACCCGCCGCCGGCCGGCTCCGGCGGCGGCGAGCGCTCCGCCGATGGCCAGGTTGGCGGCTTCGGTGGCACCGGAGGTGAACACGACGTCGCGGTCCCGCGCGCCGGCGAGCGTGGCGACCTCGCGGCGGGCGCGCTCGACGATCCGGGTCACCTCCCGGCCCGGGCCGTGCTTGCTGGCCGGGTTGGCGAACTGGTCGGTGAACAGCGGCAGCATCACCTCGACCACGCGCGGGTCGACCGGGGTGGTGGCGTTGTGATCGAGGTAGATCATGTCGGCTCAGCTCCTCGGTTCCGCGGCGCCGGGCACCGGCCGGGCGCAGGTCGGGCAGGTGGGGTCGGGCCGCACCCGCAGCGACCGGAAGTCCAGATCCCAGAGGTCGTACTGGAGCAGCCGGCCGCTGGCGGGCTCACCGAAACCAGCGATGATCTTGATTGCCTCGGTCGCGGCGAGGCAGCCGGCGAGGCCCGAAACCGCGCCGAGCACGGTGAAGCCCAGCGGCTGCCAGGCCGGGTCACCCTCGGTGAAGACACAGCGGAGGCAGGGCGATCCGGGCTCGACGACCAGCAGGTTCCCCTCGGTGGCGTTCATGGCGGCGATGACCGCCGGGGTCCGCGTCGCCACGCACAGGTCGTTGAGCAGGTAGCGGTCGGGGAAGTTGTGGCGGGCGTCGACGACGACGTCCGCCTCGGCCACCAGGCTGCCCAGCTCGGGCAGCTCGGCCAGCTCGCGGTCATAGCCGACGATCTCGACTCCCGGGTGGTGCGCGCGCAGGGTCTGCTCCGCGCAGGCCACCCGGGAGCCACCGATCCACTCGGGGCGCATGAGGGTCTGCCGGTTGAGGTCGGGCTCCTCAAGCACGCCCGGATGAACCAGGACCAGCCGGCCGACCCCGGCGGCGCCGAGGTAGGTCGCCGCCGCCCCGCCGACACCGCCGATGCCCGCCACCAGCACCGTCGCCCGGAGCAACCGTTCCTGGGCCGCCGGGCCGAAGCCCGGAATGCCCAGCTGGCGGTCGAAGCGACCCGGCCGGTCGCGGCCGGTGCGCACGACCGGCCGTGGATCGCACCGGGTGGCGATCATGCCGCGCTCCATGATTGCTCCCTGTGATCCCTGTGATCCGTCGTGTGGTCGGTCAGTCGGGCCGGCGGGCCGGCGGGCGCGCGGTTCAGGAGACGAGGGCGACACGCCCGATCTCGGGCAGGCTCTCCTTGATCCGCTTCTCGATCACCGCGGTGACGGTCGCCGAGGCGCTGGAGCAGCCGTTGCAGGCGCCGGTCAGGCGGATGTGCACCTCGGCGGTGCCGGGCTGCCCGTTACCGGCGAGCACGGCGACGACCTGGACGTCGCCACCGTCGCCCTGCAGGAACGGCCGGATCTCGGCCATCACGTCCTCGACCTGCCCGCGCAGCCGCGCGTCGGCCTCGGCCCGCTCCGGCTCGTCGGGGGTCCCGAAACTGTTGCCACAGCCGCAGGAGCTGGTGGCGTTCGGGTTGGTGAAGGTGAAGCCGGAGGAGGTCAGCGACTCGACGTAGTCGATCCGCAGCCCCCGCAGGTGGCCGATCATCGAGTTGTGGACGAAGACGTCGAAACCGTCCTCGTGGACCACGATGTCGTCGCTGTCCGCACCGGGAGCCAGCGCCAGCGTGTAGGTGAACCCGGAGCAGCCGCCCGCGTTCACCCCGACCCGCAGGCCGAAGCCCGCCGTCTCGGCGCTGCCGCCGATCAGGGTCCGCACCTGCTTGCGGGCGCGCTCGGTCAGTTCGATGGTGCTCGGGGCGAGGGTCATGACCGGGCAACCTCCAGGTCGGCGCCGTCCGAAGCGGCGTTCTCGGTGCGGGAGCTGTTCGTACGGGCGCTGCTGGCATGGGTGCTGCTGGCATGGGCGCTGGCAGCACGGGCGCTGTCGGCCTGGGCGCCGACGTCCGGGCGGGTCTGACCGGACCCGTCGCCAGCGGGTTCGGTCAGCCGCCCGGACTCGGCATGACCCGGGCCGGCCTCGGCGTGGCGGGAACCGCCCGAGCAGCCGCCGCCCGTCCCGGCCCCGCCGGCCTTTCCGGCGCCGCCGGAGCAGGAGCCGGGGCGGACGGTGACGGCGAACTCGAAGGGGTCCTCGTCCATCAGGTCCGGGTCGAGCAGGTCGACGTCGACCAGCTCGCCGCCCAGCACGTCGAGGTCCAGCCCGTCGACGACGTCGGTCGGGGAAGTACCGGCGTCGTCGGGGCCGGCCGCCTTCTCGGCGGCGGCCCGGGCCGCGATCCGGGCGCCGGTCGCGGCGACAGCCTTCTCGATCAGCTCGTAGACCTCGACCGGTTCGATGCCGGCCGCCGCCAGCGCGTCGAACGGACCTGGGCCGATCTTGCTGCACAGGACCGCCGCGCAGTCGGCGAGCATCTCGATGGTCTTGTCGAGCACCGAGGCGCCGTCGCCGCACTCGGACGCACCCTCGCAGTAGCGCTGCACGTCGCGGGTCTGCACGAGGCGGGCCCAGTTGCGCCCGGCCTCGTAGATCCAGAACTCGGTGGCGTGCCCGAAGTGCTGGTTCACCACACCGCTGCCCTTGGTCGCGACGGCGACCAGAACGGTCTCGTCCGGCCTGGTGCCGCTGTCGGTGATGCGCAGCGTCTCCCGCTCGGCGCGGTTCTCCTCGCGCCAGCGCTCGATCTGGGCGTGCGCCTCCTGCCGGCCGGCCAGGTCGTAGGCGATCTCCCGGCCCTGGTAGGTCTCCGGGGAGAACTCGTCGCCGCGGTCCTCACCGAGCAGGCCGACGGCGTCGGCCCGGCACTGCCGGCAGTGCCGCATCATGTTCATGTCGGCGCCGTCGACACCCTCGCAGCGGTCCTGGAGGGCCTTGAGCTCCTGGGCCGTGGGGCCCCGCTGGCCGGCGAGCCCGAAGACGGTGCCGTGCTCGGGTGCGGAGACCAGCGGCATCACGTTGTGCAGGAAGGCGCCGAGCCCGCGGACGGTCTGCGAGACCTCGACGAGGTGCTCGTCGTTGACCCCGGGGATCATCACCGAGTTCACCTTGGCGAGGATCTTGCGCTCGGCCAGCATCGCGAGACCCTCAAGCTGACGCTCGGAGAGGATCTTCGACGCCTCCCGGCCGGTGTACTTCTTCCCCTTGTAGGCGACCCAGGGGTAGATCCGCTCGCCGACCTCGGGGTCGATCATGTTGATCGTGATCGTCACGTGGTCGACGTTCAGGTCGGCGATGCGGTCGACGTGGTCGGGCAGGGTGAGCCCGTTCGTCGACAGGCACAGCTTGATGTCCGGGCAGTCCCGGGCGACCAGTTCCAGGGTGCGGAAGGTGCGCTTCGGGTTGGCCAGCGGGTCGCCCGGGCCGGCGATGCCCAGCACGCTCATCTGCTTGATCTCGCTGGCGACCAGCTTGACCTTGGCGAGGGCGTCCTCGGGGGTGAGCAGGTCGCTGGTGACGCCGGGCCGGCTCTCGTTCGCGCAGTCATACTTGCGGTTGCAGTAGTTGCACTGGATGTTGCAGCCGGGCGCCACCGCCACGTGCATCCGGGCGTAGTACTGGTGTGCCTCGGAGCTGTAGCAGGGGTGGTTGGCGATCTTCTCGGCGATCTCCGGGTCGGTCGCCGGAGCGCTGCTGCCGCAGCTCTTCTTCGACGCGCAGCCGCCCCCGGGTGTCGCCGCGGCGGCGGACTGGCTGGGTGTCTGCGCCGCCGGCGCGGTGGACAGCACCGGGAGCGCGACGGGCTCGCTGGTCACGACAGCCCCTCCTCCTCATCGGTGGTCCCGCTGGTCACGGCGGCGCTGCTGTCAGCCGCGGAACTCGTGGCGTGGACGACCTCCCCGGGCTGGGGGCGGCCGTCCCGGGCAGGTGCGGCGTCGCCGGGCACGGAACCCGCGGAGGCGGAACCGCGGGGCTCGCGCGAGGCGGCCTCCAGCTCCCTCTCCAGCGCGCCGACGACGCGGCCGTTCTCGAACGCGACGGCGTAGACGATGTGCTCCTGCAGGTAGAGACCCACGTTGATCACTTCGCCCCGGGTCCCCGGCTCGACCAGGATCTGGCCGGTCGCGATGTTCGGGTCCGGGAAGGTCCCGTCCTGGCGCAGTGCCTTGGTGGTGGCGACGACATCGCCGACGTCGAATGCCGACCTCATGAGCGCTGCTCCTTCCCGTCGGTGCCCGCGGCCGCGGAACGCTCGATCGTGATTGCCGTGGTCGGGACGAACGCCTCGGGCTCCGGCGCGCGGTCCTTGAGGACCTTGAACAGCCGGTGGTCCAGAGCCGTCGCGGTGGTGAAGGCCTCGTAGGAGCGGATGAGCGCCGCGCGGTAGTCGCGCAGCAACTCCTCGGGCGAGACGGTCGACTCCGTCGCGTCCCCNTCGCCGTGCAGGTTGGCGATCTCGCCGGCGAAGTAGCGCAGGATGTGCAGCCGGTTGACGGCCACCACCCGCGGGTCGTAGTCGACCCCGAGCAGGTCGAAGTACTGCTCGGCGGTGGAGCAGCGCCGGAACTCGGCGAGCCGCTCGGCGAGCTGGCTGGCGGACGCGCTCACTTCTCCGCCCCCTTCGCCGCGCCGTCCGCGGTGCTGGCGCGAAGCTCGTTCTCCAGCAGAGCGATCTCGGCGTAGGCGTCGTAGGTGCGGCGGGCGACGTCGAGGATGGTCTCCCAGCCGAGGGGCAGCTCCTCGGAGAGGTCGTGCAGGTCGAGCTTGAGCTGCGAGGCCTTGCTGTTCATCTTGCGCAGCCGCTGCTTGACGGCGGCGACGTCGGTGCCGGCGCTGGTGTCAGGAGTCATCGCGGGCGACCTCCCGGTACTGGTCGACGTGCTTGGCGGCGGCGGTCACGAAGGCCTCGCCGCGGGCGCCGAGATCCTCCAGGGAGTTGAATCCGAAGCGCTGGACATCCCGCAGGACGTCGGAGAGGACCACGAGGCGCCCGGCGAAGACGACCACCCGGCCGAAACCCTCGTGGTTGAGGTCGAGCACCGTCGTCGTCATGGCCCCGGTCGCCTTCTCCACCGCGGCGGCGACCGCCTGGTAGAAGGACCGCACCCGCGCCTCGATGACCGCGTCGATGTCGCAGGCGACGGAGATCTGGCGCCGCTGCTCCTTGGTGAGGACGTATNGGCTGAGCAGCGTCTCGTCGGAGAGCCGGTCCAGGTTGCCGTAGGTGTCGCCGGCGCGGAGCTGGTCGACGAGGTCCTTCAGGAACCCCTCGATCTTCCCGTTCGCCGCGGATGTAGATGCGGTCATGCCGTTCCTCCCATGGTTGTCGGGGTCGACGTGGCCGAATCCGAGGCGGACGATCCGGTCGTGGCCGGTGTCCAGGCGTGAGCCGCCTGCGGGTTGTGCGCCCGCAGGATCTTGCGCAGCCACGGCGGCGGGCTGCCGGCGAGCACGTCGACGAACTTGGTGAGCAGGCCGTCGACCGCGGTGCCCTTGGCGACCTTCATCGGGTAGATCTGGGCCTTGATGACCTTCGNGGCCGCCGTCCCCCCGATGTCGGAGACGTTGAGGATCGCGCAGTCGGTGACGGCCGCGAGCCTTGAGGCGATCTTGTCTTCCTCGTCGTCCTCCGCGGGCCCCAGTTCTCTGCTCTCGAACAGGCGGTAGCCCTCGGGGCCGACCTCGTAAACGTCGAACCGGCGGCACCAGCCGAAGTGCTGGTCGACGGCGGTGCCGTCGCCGGTCGCGAAGGCGATCTTCAACATGTGGGCTCCTCGCACAGAACGTCGAGCTCGTCGAACGGGTCGAGGCGGTGCTGGGTGGCGTTGACGTCTCGGCGCTCGGCGCGGTGTTCCCGGGGCGGGTCCGCGCGATGGTCTGCGTGCTGGTGGTGATCTGCCTGCTGGTGGTGCTCCGCGTGCTGGTGGTGGTGGTCGAGCAGCCGGTTGGCGGCGTCCACCAGGAGTCGCAGGCTGCCGCCGTACCCGGCGGTGGTGCGCAGGGCGGCTCCGAGACGGTCGTAGATCGGGAAGCCGACGGCCAGGTGCGGGGCACCGATGCGGTCGGCGACGGACCGCACGTGGCTCGACCCGATCAGCAGCTCGGCGCCGCCCTCGACCGCCCGTTCCTCCAGGTCGATCAGGTCACCGATGACGACCTCGTCCCAGGGTGCGGTGGCCAGGACGGGTGCCTCAGTGGGCGAGACCGCCGCCACGATCTGGGCCCCGGCGTCGTGGAGCAGCGAGCCGACGGCGACCAGCGCCTCGGGCTCCATCGCCAGCGCGATCCGGGCCCCACCGAGATGGAAGTGGGTGTCGAGCAGGCCATCGGCGAGCCGGGCCCGGGCCCGGCGCACCTCGTAGTCCGGACCGCGCCCGGAGCGGGCCATCAGCTCCGCGACCAGCCCGTCCACCGCGCGCAGGCCGCTGAGGTGGTCGTAGTGCACGAGGTCGGCATCGGTGCGGCTGGCCAGATCGGCCCCGGCCTCGGCCGCGGTGGCACCGGCGGTGATCACCAGGCCGGCCCGGTCGAGCCGGCGCAGCTGCGCCAGGCCGGTGCCGCCGGTGGTGGTCGGCTGCCACGCCGGTGCCAGATGCCCGTCGAGCGAGCCGGAGAGATCGGGGACGAGCACCGGCTCCAGGCCGAACGCGCGGATCAGGGCGCGCAGCTCGTCGATGTCCGCCGCCGTCAGCGACGGCCCGACCAGCACCGCGACCGTCTCGTCGCGGTGGCGGCTCCGCTCGCCGGCCCCGCCCGCGCCACCGGCTGGCTCGGGGGCGTCGAACGGGACGGTGGTGACCAGTGCCCGCAGCGCGGCCGACCAGCCGTCCGACAGACCGCCGATGAAGTCGGGGGTGGACACCCGCACGATCAGCGGTGCGCCTTCGGGAGTGGTGTGCTCCATCATCGCGATGTACTGGCGCATCTGGCCGGCGACGTCCTCGCCGCTGACCTCGGTGACCCCGGTGGTCAGCAGCCCGATGATCTCGGGGCGCTGCTTGGCGCGGATCGCGTCGAGGTGCACGACGAGCTCCTCGCCGCTGCCCAGTACCGCGGTGACCTCGGTGATCCCGGTGGTCTGCAGCGGCACCGGCTCGTTGAAGTGCCGGGTCAGCAGCGCCTTGGCGAAGGACGCGCAGCCCTTGGAGCCGTGCATCACCGGCATGGCGCCGGCCAGGCCGAGGAAGGCGAGCGCGCCGCCGAGCGGCTGGCTGAACTTCAGCGGGTCCAGCCCGGCCCGGCGCCTGGATTCGACGACCCGGGCCATCACGCCACCCCCGGCCGGTCCCAGGGGGCGGGGGCGCGGACCTGTTCCCAGACCGGGTTGGTCAGGGCCAGGTCGAGCTGACGGGCCAGTTCCACCGCGCCGCGGTAGCCCGCGTAGGGGATGTGGCGCTCCTGGTTGATGTCCAGGAAGGGCAGCCGGCCCTTCAGCGCCGTGTACATGTTGCGGCCACCGGCGACGAGGATGTCGGCGCGGGTCTCGCCGGCGATGCGCAGCAG
The DNA here is from genome assembly GCF_001636565.1 of Frankia sp. EI5c. GTDB lineage: Bacteria > Actinomycetota > Actinomycetes > Frankiales > Frankiaceae > Parafrankia. Next base: position 70,347 of record NZ_LRTK01000011.1, on the reverse strand, counting down.
CTCGCGCGGGCTGCCCTCGGTGACGATCTTCGCGTCCGGCCCGAGCAGCTCGGAGATCTTCTCGACGTCCCCGTCGGAGCTCTTGGTGATGCCGTTCGCGACGACCTCGACGCCCAGGTCCTGCAGCGCGGAGACGATCGACCAGCTCTTGACCCCGCCGGTGTAGAGAACGGCGCGCTTACCGGCTAGCCGCTCCCGGTAGGGCTCCAGAGCCAGGTCGACGGCGGTCTGCTCCAGCTCGATGAGCTCCTCGGCGCGCTCGGCGAGCTCGCCGCCGCCCAGCAGGCGGGCGAACTGGCGCAGGGTGTCGTTCATCGCCCGGACGCCGTAGAAGCTGCCCTCGAACCAGGGGATGCCGTAGCGGTCCTCCAGCCCGCGGGCGAGCCCCAGCAGCGCCCGGGAGCAGACGACCATCGTCGCGCGGGCCCGGTGGGCGGCGGCGACGTCGGCGTAGCGCGCGTCCCCGCTGATGCAGGCCCGCACCCGCAGGCCGAGCTTGGCGAGCACCGGCAGGACGTCCCACAGCTCGCCGGCGATGTTGTACTCGCCGACCAGGTTGACGTCCAGGTCGGTGATGTCGGGCGGCTCGACCGTGCCGATCACGTGGTCGAGCAGCGCCTCCCCGGCGAGCTTGTTGCCGAGGTTCTTGTTGCCGACGAAGCCCGGCGCGTGCACCGGGATCACCGGCACGCCGGTCTGGGCGGCGGCCGCGGCGCACACCGCGTCGATGTCGTCGCCGATCATCGCGGTGACGCAGGTCGAGTACACGAACACCGCTGGCGGTCGGTGTCGCTCGACGGCTTCGAGAATGGTGTCGAACAGACGCTGTTCGCCGCCGAAGATGATGTCCTGCTCGCCGACGTCGCTGGTGAAACCGCGCCGGTAGAGGTCAGGTCCTGACGACAGGCTTCCCCGCCCGTCCCAGGAGTTGCCGGCGCAGGCGATCGGGCCGTGCACGACGTGGGCGCTGTCTACGATGGGGACCAGGGTGATCATCGCACCGTCGAAGGTGCAGCCTCCGCTGGTGCCGCCAGGCGTGGGCTTGGGGCAACCGGCCTTGCGCTCCTTCGCCGACTTGTCGCGGTTGTGGTCACAGGCCGGTTCGGTGAAGAGCGTTGCGCGGTCAGTGGCGGCCATGTCGATCTCTCCGCTTGGGAGGGTGGTTCCCTCGGTGAGCTGGTTGAGCGGGCCGTTCGATGGACCAGGCGGTTCTCTCTGAACCGGATGCAGATGTGGGCGTGGAGGTGGGTTCGGACGTGGTGAGGCGGGGGGTGTGGCCGGCCGGCCGGGGCGCACCGGCCCCGGCAGGGGCGGGGCGCCGGCATCTCGCGACGCGGGGGGCGCGGTCCCAGCGCGCGGGCGGGGCCCCGGCCTAGCGGGGGTTTGTGGCCGCCAGCCGGCCGACCACTGGGAAGGCCGTGCGAACCGGTGCGGGGGATGCCGGATGCTCAGGAGGCATCCCCCGGCCGGGAATCAGCGCACGGCGTCGAAGCTATGGTCAGGGCTGGTGCGGTCCAGCTCGTCCAGCACGGTGTTGACCAGCTGGGTGAGCAGGTGCAGCCCGCCCTCGTACCCGACGATCGGGAAGCGGTGCAGGTGGTGCCGGTCGAAGATCGGGAACCCGACCCGGACCAGCGGGATGTTCGCCTCCCTGGAGATGTACTTCAGGTAGGTGCTGCCGATGAGCAGGTCGACTGGCTCGGTGAAGACCAGCGACCGCAGGTGCCACAGGTCCTTCTCCGGCCAGACGTTGGCGGCGTCGCCGAACTTGCTCGCCGAGAGAACCTTCTCCAGGCGGGGGGCGAAAGTGTTGTCGGCGTTGGTGCTCAGCAGGTGCACCGGCACCATGCCCAGCTCCAGGACGAACCGGGTCAGCGCGACGACCAGGTCCGGGTCGCCGGCGATCGCGACCCGCTTGCCGTGCAGGTAGGCGTGCGAGTCGGTGAGGGCGTCCACGAGGCGGCCGCGCTCGACGGTGAGCTCGGCCGGGATCTCGACCCCGGTGACCCGGGCGACCTCGGTCAGGAACTGGTCGGTCCCGCGGATCCCGATCGGGGTCTCCAGGACGACCGTCTCCTGCTTCCAGTTGTCCCTGATCAGTTCGGCCGTCTTGCGGGTGGCCGTGTCCTGGAGCAGGAACGTCGCCTTGCTGAACTTGGCGGTAGCGGCGTCCGCCAGCTTGGTGCCACCGGGGTAGAGGTCGTACTCCCCGGTCGCCGGCGAGTCGAGCGCGGCGGAGTGGTCGCCGAGAATCAGGGGGTCGACCCCCATCAGCTCGAGGATCCGCCGGTACTCACGCAGGTTGCCGATGTAGGTCTCGAAGCCGGGGACGATGCTCACCCGCGGCTTGCCGCCGGTGTTCGGCTCCTTGGCGTCCGGGGACGCCGTCAGGTTCTCCAGGATGCCCTTGAGCATGCTGTCGTACCCGGTGAGGTGCGAGCCCACGAAGCTCGGGGTGTGGGCGTAGGGGACCGGGTAGTTCTCGGAGATGGCTTCCTGGTCCCGCGCCGCGCGGATGTAGGCGAAGAGGTCCTCGCCGATGACCTCCGCCATGCAGGTGGTGCTCAGCGCGACCATCTTGGGCTTGTAGAGCGCGTTCGCGTTGCTGAGCGCCTCGACCAGGTTGCTCAGCCCGCCGAAGACCGCCGCGTCCTCGGTCATAGACGTGGAGGCCGCCGGGACGGGCTCCTTGAAGTGCCGGGCGAAGTGGCTGCGGAAGTACGCGACGCAGCCCTGCGAGCCGTGCACGATGGGCAGCGTGCCCTCGAACCCGAGGCCCGCGAGCACCGCGCCCAGCGGCTGGCACGCCTTCGCCGGGTTGACGGTCAGCGCCTCCCGGGCGAAGTTCTTCTCCCGGTACTCCCAGCCGCGGGTCCACTCGAGAACCCGCTGCACCTCGGCGGCGTCGCTGCCGTTCTCGAACTCGCCCTTGCCCTCGAACTGCTTCTGGTAGGCCTCGTCCTTGAACAGCTCGCTGTGGTCAAGAACCTTCAGCGGGATGTGACTGCCTGTCTCGGGAGTCGTCGTCACCGGACATCCTCCTTTCTACCGTGACTGATGGCCACCGGCGCTCGCCGGCGGTACCGGGGCACCGGCCGTGCCGAAGGTTCTCGGCCGTGCCGGGCTCCGGTCAGGCCTTGTCTCAGGCCTTCGACCAGGGGGTCTCCATGAGGTCCCAGGTCGGGCTGTTGATCGCGATGTCCATGTCACGGGCGAAGACCGCGAAGCCGTCGACACCGTGGTACGGGCCGGAGTAGTCCCACGAGTGCATCTGGCGGAAGGGGATGCCCATCTTGTGGAAGACGTACTTCTCCTTGACGCCCGCGCCCATCAGGTCCGGCTTGAGGTACTTCGCGAACTCCTCAAGCTCGAAGGCAGTCGGGTCGTCGTAGAGGACGGTGCCTTCCTTGAGCATTCCGTAGGTCCGGGTGTAGTCGTCCTTGTGGGCGAACTCGTAACCCGTACCGACGACCTCCATGCCGAGGTCCTCGTAGGCACCGATGGTGTGACGGGGGCGCAGGCCACCGACGGCGAGCATGACGCGCTTGCCCTCGAGCCGCGGCCGGAAAGCCTTGGTGACCTCGTCGAACCGCGCCTGGTACTTCGCGATCGCCGCTTCGGTCTTGGCCTGGATCGTCTCGTCGAACTTCTCCGCGATGGCGCGCATCGACTTGACGATCTTGGTCGGGCCGAAGAAGTTGAACTCCATCCACGGAGTGCCGTAGCGCTCCTCCATGGTGGTGCAGATGTAGTTCATCGACCGGTAGCAGTGGATCAGGNTCAGCTTCGACAGGTGCGTCGAGGCCATCTCGTTCAGCGTGCCGTCACCGGACCACTGGGCGATGACCCGCAGGCCCATGTCCTCCAGGATCCGGCGGGAGGCCCAGGCGTCGCCGCCGATGTTGTAGTCGCCGATGAGCGCGACGTCGTACGGGGTGGACTTGAAGGTGTCGCCACCGGTGCCGAGGACGTGGTCACGGACCGCGTCGTTGGCGATGTGGTGACCCAGCGACTGGCTGACACCGCGGAAGCCCTCGCAGCGCACCGGGATGACCGGCTTCTCGAGCTTCTTGGTGGCCGTGCGGGCCACCGCCTCGATGTCGTCACCGATCAGACCGATCGGGCACTCGGACTGCACCGAGATGCCCTTGGCCAGCGGGAACAGCTCGTTGATCTCGTCGCAGACCTTCTCCAGCTTGGGGTCACCGCCGAAGACGATGTCCTTCTCCTGGAAGTCCGTGGTGACCTGCATCGCGGCGAAGTTGGTGACACCCCACGGGCCACGGGCGTAGTTACGCCGGGTCGCCCAGGAGTACTGCCCGCAGCCGACGGGGCCGTGGCTGATGGTGACCAGGTCCTTCACCGGGCCCCACACCACGCCCTTGGAACCGGCGTAGGCGCAACCACGGATCGTCATGACTCCGGGGCGGGACTTGATGTTGGACTTGACCTCGCACTCCTTCGACCCCTCGGGGTCGTTGGCCTTGAGGTGCTTGGCGCGGAACTTGGCCGCCTTCGCGGGGTAGTGCGACAGGACTTCGGCGATCATCGCCTCGGTCTCGGCCCGCGGCGGGGTCGGCGTCGTCGTCATGATCGGAACCTCATCCTCGACGGAGACTGAGCGGGCGGGCTGTCAGGCGACCGAGGCGGCCTTGCCGATGACGCTCTCGTCCTCCTGCGCCATGATCCCGAACTCGATCAGGAGCTCCTCGAGCTCGTCCATGCTGATCGGGGTGGGGATNGTCTTCATGTCGTTCTCGTCGATCTTCTTGGCCAGCGCGCGGTACTCGTCGGCCTGCTCGTTCTTGGGGTCGTACTCGATGACCGTCATCCGGCGCAGCTCGGCGTGCTGCACAACGTTGTTACGCGGGATGAAGTGGATCATCTGGGTGTTGAGACGGCGGGCGAGCTCCATGATCAGCTCGTCCTCGCGGTCGGTCTTACGGCTGTTGCAGATGAGCCCACCGAGGCGGACACCACCGGAGTGCGCGTACTTGAGGATGCCTCGGGCGATGTTGTTCGCCGCGTACATCGCCATCATCTCGCCGGAGGTCACGATGTAGATCTCCTGGGCCTTGCCCTGGCGGATCGGCATCGCGAAGCCACCGCAGACGACGTCACCGAGGACGTCGTAGGTGACGAAGTCGAGGTTCTCGTAGGCACCGGCCTCCTCCAGGTAGGTGATGGAGGTGATGACGCCACGGCCGGCGCAGCCGACACCCGGCTCCGGGCCACCGGACTCGACGCACTTGATGCCCCACTGGCCCTCGACGAGAACCTCGTCGAGCTCCAGGTCCTCGACCGAACCCTTCTCGGCGGCGAGCTGGATGACCGAGGTCTGGGCCTTCGAGTGCAGGATGAGGCGGGTCGAGTCGGCCTTGGGGTCGCAGCCGACGATCATGACCCGGCGGCCCATCTCGGCCATGGCAGCCATGGTGTTCTGCTGGGTGGTGGACTTGCCAATACCACCCTTGCCGTAGAACGCGATCTGGCGCATTGCTTTCTCCTCCTGGAGCCTGGGTACGCATGCACGGTTTCGCACAGTGCGTCCCGCGGGCCGGAATTCGGTCGCGGTCGTGGCCCCGCGAACCGAATGGGCGCTGGTAGCTCGTCCACCCGGCTTGCCGCGATGTCTAGGAACCGTAGGAGGGATTCATTTCGGAAGCATGTACGTCGGTAACTGCCCCGTTAACAAGAAATCGACCGGAAGACCTGCCAGATGGGCACTCAGGAAAGGTCGAAGGATAATTTGGAGGAAAAATTTATCCTCGCGGCCCGGGCCACCGGTAATGCCTGCACGTGCGGCGGCACGGGCCTCGGCATAAGCCGCGGAACGGGGCCCGCCAGGCCCCCCCGTTCGGTGCCGCACGCGGTTTCGCGCGGATGATCGCGCGGTTAAGCGGAAGTATCCCCGCTGGTGGCCGCCCCGGATACCCCGGCCCCGATATGAGGCGAAACACAGGATTACGGAGCGCAGACCCTTGCCTACCGCCGCATCTGCGCCAACCCACACCCGACATATCCGTGTCTGCGGAAGTTTAGCACTCGCCTTGCCGTGTTTGCGGCATCTCGGGGCCGTCACCGCGAATACCGGGAGCCACAGCCCTCTGCCCGGCACCCTCCACCGAACCAGCCCGACCGCGGGCCAGGGCGGGATTTACGTCTCGGAAACCACACCCACCAGGCCGTCCTGGACCAGGTCCGGTGGGTCGGATAGCGTTGCCTCGCGCACACGGGATAAAAGCACCTGTCAACACCCCGCAACCCATCCCGCTACCAACTCGGCAACCCGCTTGGCAAACCACCGCCAGAACCACCGCCAGAACCACCGGAGCATCCGCAAACAGCTCGTGCCCATCCGCAGCGGTACCGAAAGCCAGGACGGTAGGAAGTGACGGAAGCTCAGGCCGTCGACGCCTGGTCCGGCTCGCCCATCACATGGGAAGAACTGCGCACCGCGGTCGTCGGCAACAATGGTGTCTATCGCATCGACATGGCAGTCCTGCGCGAGATCGGCGGCTACGGCCGGCTCGGCACCAATGTACGACAGATACTCAGCCGGAAACTGGCCGGAGTCGGTCTCGGCCATCTCCCCGCCGAACTGCCCTCCTACCAGGACAAGCAGGTCCTGTTGTACCAGTACGGCACCCCGGCGGCGGAGATCGTCGAGGCCCTCAGCGAGGGCGCCACCGACGGCGCGGAGTCGGCGCTGCTCCGCCTGAACTCCTCGCAGGACCTCGCCAAGGTCCGGGACGCCTCGATCAAGGCGGTCGAGCTCCTGTCCATCCTCAGTGAGCGGTGCAAGGACTGCATGGGTCCGCNGCACTGACGGCTACTGGCTGACGGCTACTGGCTGACAGCCAGGAGCCGGGCGCACCTGCTTGTCCGCGGCGCGCGGGCCGCGTGAGACCAGCGTCACCGGTGCGGCAAGCACCTCGGACACCAGATCGGGCCAGTCACCGGCGGCGGGCCGCGCGCCGAGCACCGGCTCGGCGCGCGCGAGCCGCCGGGTCAGCGCCGCCTGCCGTTCCAGATCGCCGCCGGGCCCGGCCGCAGCCCCGCCGCCAGGGCCGGCCGCGGGCCCGGCGGCCAGCCGGCGCACGGTCGCCCCGTCGATTCGGTACCCGTCGCAGAACTCCAGCGGTCTGCGCTCGGCGACGTCCAGGTGGGTCAGCGCGACAGCGTCCACCCCACCGGCCACCTCGGCGGCGTACCGGTGCGCGACCGCGTCGAAGTGGCCCACCCGGAACGGCCCCTGCCACCTGCCGGTCCCGTTGTGGACGTCCGGCAACGCGGCGGTCAGCTCCGCGTTCTCCGTCACCAGCGGCCCAGGCCCGTGGCGGGTGGTGTAGGCGCGGACCACACCCAGCCGCCAGGCCTGCCCGCCCCGGCCGGCCTCCGCCAACAGCTCCTCGGCGTTGCGCGGCGTCGTCGTCGACCAGGTCGTGTACGGGTGGAAGCCGTGCCACTCGTCGAGCAGCACCCCCTGCGCCCCCTCGAAGACCACCGGCCCGCGGTCACACAGCACCCGCAGCCATGAGCTGTCCACGATCCGGGTCGCCCGGGCGAAGGCGGCGAGGACCGTCGCGCAGTCCTCCACCGCGGGCAGCCCGGCCAGCAGGGGCGACCAGGCCGGTTCCGCGGAACCGGCGAGCGCGGCGGGTCCGGCGAGCCCCGCCAGCTCGGCGAGCCCCGCCAGCTCGGTGAGCAGCCAGTCCCGCAGCTCGCGCAGCAGCCGGCGCAGGCGGGACGGGCTCGTGCAGTCGGCGACCCGCGGCGCGGCGGCCGGCCGGGCCAGCGCGTAGGACACCGCCTCCCCGACGCCCATCCCGCACGAGCCGTGCGCGCCCGTGCCCCGGGCCAGCTCACGGGCCTGGTTCGCCGCCGCGTGGTAGGGAGTGGTGAGCAACGCGTCCCCGTCCACCGTCAGCCGGGCGAACGGGTCCGGCACGCCGACGGACTCCAGGTGCGCGGCCTCCGCCACCAGCGCGAACGGGTCGACCAGCATCGTGCGGGCCAGATGCGTGACACAGCCGGCGGTGAAACTCCCCGAGCCGAACTGGGCGAAGGTGTGATGCCGGCCGTCGTCGGTGACGACGTTGTGCGCGGCCTGCGCCCCCCCGTTGAAGCGCACCACCGCCGGCGCCCGCCCAGCGGCACCGGCACCGGCACCGTTCCGGGAACGGGCTCCGGCCCGGGCACACAGCCAGTCGACCACCGTCCCCTTCCCCGCGTCGCCGAAGCCCAGGTCGACGACGATGACGTGCTCCGCGGGCACCGCCATGGCGGTTCCTCCCCAGGTCACAGGCGTCCCTCCGCAGCTCACAGGCGCGCGACGCCGGGGCCGTCAGCAGCGGCGACCCAGGCGTCGAACGCACCCGAGCCGTGGGTGACCACCGCGCGGCCGTCGCGGTCCGCCACCGCGCGGGAGTACCGCGCGAGCGCGCGCCCGACGCTCGGCACCGCCGCCTGGGCACCGACGTCCCGCAGGTGGTCGAGCCCTTCGTCCAGGCTGATGGCCGACTCGTTCAGCCCGATCGTCAGGGCGATCGTCTCGCAGACCGCGTCGAGGTCGTCCAGCTCCAGTACCCGCTCGCCGAGCAGCCGGCGCCAGGTCGCGACCACCTCCGAATCACCGGCGTGACACGTCCCGGAGGGGAGGATGAAGTAGACGTTGTAGCGACGCTCCAGCTCGGCGACGATCGCCGTAACCGGCAGGCGCTCCGCCAGCCGGTCACCGATCACGGCGGCGACCTGGTCCGGCGCCACCTGGCCGTACGGCAGCTCGTCGCCGATGATGAACAGGTAGCCGCGCCGGCCGCGCCGCTCGTAACAGTCGAGCGAGGTGTGCCGGGCCATGAAGTACATGGCCAGCTCGTAGGACTCCCGCTTCTGGCCGCCGCCACCACCTTCCAGCATCATCGCCCCGAGCTGGCTGTCCATCCGGTTGTCCGACTCGAACTGCCCGATCTGCAGCGGCACCTGGTCGCACGTCGCGTCGCCGATGCCACCGAACAGAATCTGCGGGTGCCGGACGTAGCCCTTGCGCAGCAGCAGTCCGAACAGCTCGGGCAGCCGGGTCTGGAGGGTGCGCGGGACCTGGCGCATCGACCCGGTCACGTCGAACAGGACGGCGATCGCCAGGGTCTCGGGATGCTCGTCGCTGTCCCGGCTCTCCCGCGTCGTGACCTGCTTCGGGTCGAGGTCCGGATGCGCCTTCCAGGCGCGCCGGGGCCTGCTCGCCCGCATCGAGTCGCTGTACTGGAAGGCGCTGGCGCCGCTGCGGGCCCGATAGCCCGCCGCCGCCGCATACACGTCCGTCGACCAGTTTCCGCTGCCCATCTCGGATCTCCGCCTTTCGGAATCGAACAACTCTTCGTCGTGGTCTCGCCGGGGCCCTCCCCCGGCGCCCGCAGCGCGCGTCCCGCGGCCCCCCGTGACCGCGGGACGCGCGTCACACCCCCACCGGGGGCATGCGGAACTGCCTGAAGCGCCGCGGGCCGAACAGGCGCTCCAGCACCTCGTCCAGTTCGGCGAGCAGTCGCCAGGCATCGTGCGGCCGGCGCGCCGCGGACGGCAGGGTGCAGCCGTCGGCGAACCGCCTCAGCTGGGCCGGGGTGTCCGGACCGAGCAGATAGGTCATGCAACGGGTGGCGAGATAGATGTCGGTGGACTCGTCCGGCGGCCGCCGCGCCGGCACCTCCGGCGGGTACATCGCCTCGAACCCCGGTACCAGGGCAGGAATGAGCGACTCGCCCGGCGTGCCGCTGTAACACCAGTCGACCAGCACCAGTCCGTGCTGTTCGGGATGGACCAGCACGTGGCCGGGGACGACCGCGCCGTGCAGCACCCCGGCCCGGTGGGCGTACCCGAGGGCCACCAGCAGCCTGCGCCACATCCACGCGACGTCACGTGCGTCGACCCCCCGGGGGTGGGCCGCGCGGACGCGGGCCAGCGAGAGGAATCCGTCGAGGCGGCCGATCACGTTGACCCGCCGCGCCGGCGCGGATGCCCGCCCGGCGACGGCACCGGCCGGAGCGTGCGGGAACGACTCGACCAGCCGCGGCACGTAGGCGGCGAACCGCTGGTCACCGACGCGGGCAAGCCGTTGCAGGGCAGCGGCCTCGCGCTCCATGAGGTCGTTGTCCGCCGCCGAGCGCGGGATCTTGAGGAAGGCTCCCTGAGCCTCCCCGCCCGCCACCGGCCGGCATTCGGCCGGGTGCAGCAGGGCCACGTCACCCTCGACGACCCCACCTGCGGGCCGGTCGCGGGCCTCGGCTCCGCTGCCGCGGCGGGCGGCCAGCAGGGTGTGGATGTGCCGTCTGGTCCGGATCACGGTCTCGCCTCCGGCGGCGGGTGCGACCGGCGGCGCATCCTGCCCGCGCTGGTAGCGGCCCCACAGGTCACTCAGCCGCAGGAAAGCGGCGGTCGCGACGCCGGATCTGGCGGCCGGCACCCGGTCGGGGTGGACCAGCCGGGCCAGCCGCCGGTAGCCGGCCACTCCCGGCCCGGGGCCGAACACCCGGAGAAGGTCCGCGCGGCCGGGTTCGGACGGTACGCCGAGCAGCAGGCTCAACGCCTCGTCCAGGCTGGACGGTGCGGGCTCGGTCATGGCTACGCACCGCTCCCGGCCTCGGGCGGACCGGCGGTGGGGCCCGGCTCCGGCCCGGACGGCCGCAGCAGCGCCGGGTGCAGGAGCCGCGCCGGGCCCGCCCGGTACAGCCGGGCCCGCCGGCCGCCGCGGCTGCCACCGCGTTCCGTCATGGCGCCGGTGTCCTCCAGGAAGCCCGGCACCGAGAGGACCTTGCGGTGGAAGTTCGCCGCGTGCGGCGCCCGGCCCCACACCGTGGCGTAGACCTCACGCAGGTCGGCGATGGTGAACTGCTCGCCGACGAAGGCCGTCGCCAGCGGCGTGTACTCGATCTTGGAACGGACGCGCTCGATCCCGTCGGCGAGGATGCGGCCGTGGTCGAACGCCAGGTCGTCGAGCCGGACCACGTCGAATGCCGGCACGGCGAGTGCGGACGGGCTGAAGACCGGACGGCCCGGGGCCGTGCGCAGCGGCAGCCAGGCCGCCGCCGCCGCGTCACCGCCCGCGGTCGGGTCGGGCAGATCCGGCGCGAAGGCCAGGTAGGCGACGGAGATCACCCGCATTCGCGGGTCCCGGCCGGGGGTGCCGTAGGTGCCGAGCTGCTCGAGGTGCACGCGGGCCGGACGCGGCAGCCGGGGCCGCCGGTCCGCGGGCTCGGGGCCACCGGCCGTCGCGCCACCGGCCTCGCGGCCCTCCACTCGGCCCTCCTCGACGGCCGTCAGGCCGGTCTCCTCGACCAGCTCCCGGCCCGCCGCCTCCGACAGGTCCTCTTCCCAGGTCCGCCCGTCGTCGTCCCGCCGCGGGCGGACGAACCCGCCGGGCAGTGCCCACCGGCCGGCGAACGGCTCCTCCCCGCGCCGCACCAGCAGTACGTGGAGCTGGCCGGCCCGCATGGTCAACGCGACGACATCCACCGTGACCGCGACGGGATCGAAGGCCCGCGGGTCGTAGGTGCGCGGGTCGTAGCCGACACCCGGCCGCGGCCATGCCGTGGCACTGTCGATCTCCGCCATTCCTCACCGCCCTCCCCCTGGCCGGCCCGGGAGTTCCCGACACCTGACCGGGTTCATCTCAGAACGAGATTTTCTGTAAGTGAGATTAACTTCGGACGGACCGGCGGTACAACCCGGAGACCAGCTCTCACCACGTCCGCCACACGACAGGTGAACGGCCCGCGCACGGCAGGATGGAGGCGTGGTCACCGTCACCCCGGAGCGGTTCGAGGAACTCGTCGTCGCGGCACTGGACAGCCTGCCGCCCGAGCTGGGGCGGCAGATGCGCAACGTGGCGGTCCTCGTCGAGGACGACTCCACGGAGGGACTTCTCGGCCGCTACGAGGGCGTGCCGCTCACCGAGCGGGGCGACTGGTACAGCGGCGTGCTACCCGACCGGATCACAGTCTTCCGGCTACCGATCTGTGCCATGAGCTCGTCGGAGGAGGAGGTCGTGCGGGAGGTCCGGATCACTGTGGTGCACGAGATCGCGCACCACTTCGGGATCGACGACGCCCGCCTGCACGAGCTCGGCTGGGGCTGAGCCCCCGCCCTCACCCCCCGCCAGGACGCAGTCCGTTCGGGACGGGCGTCGAGACCACACCGGACCCGTCGGCGGGCCCGGAACCGGCAGGCCCGGAACCGACCGTGGCCTCCCGCCGGAGCCAGGCGACGCCCTCGTACTTCTCCATGTGCACGTCGACCCGGTCGAAATCCTCGGGAGCCAGCCCGCGGAACCGCTCGACGACGGTCGACCGGAAAAGCAGGTCCGAGACGATCAGCGCGCTGTGGAGCTCCGGGTGCTGCCGCAGCACCGCCCGCACCTGCGGTGCGTCGACCAGCCTCGCCGCGTCGATCGCGGGCGTACCCGACAGCCCGGTGCCGTCGACGAACACCTGACCCTGATGCAACGCGATCCGCAGCCGGACCCGACCCAGGTCATTGCGGCCGCGGTTGTACTCCCCCAGCGTGGTCTCCAGCTCGCGGACGAAGTCGGCCGCGACCGTGTAGACGGGGATCTGCCCGTCCACCACCGCCATGAAGCCGTCGCCCCGGTCGTTGAAATGCACCAGCTCGGCCGGGATCGGGGTCGCCGCCAGCGCCCTGGCGGTGACGGCACGCAGGCCCTGGCGCCACTCCAGGTGGATGAGCGCCCCGTTCTTGCTGAAGCCCACCGCGTCCACGACGATGATCGCCCCCATCACCGGGAACGCACCGGAACTCTGCGAGTCGCTCCGCGGCCGCGGGGTGCCTCCACCCGCTCCGGCGAACACCGGATTCCCCGGGTACTCCTCCCGCGCGAGCGCCAGGATCCGGCCGGCGACCTCCGGCCCCACCCTGCCGTCGGCGAGCGACTCGTCCACCGCCCGCCAGAAATCCAGGGAGGTCGAGTCGAACACCGGCTGAACATTACGAGCGATACCCGCACGGCGGAGCAGCGAGCTCGCGATGTTGCCCCGATGGTAGACCTTCGACAGTTCCCGCAGCTCGGAATCGGAAAGGAAACTCACCATGGCCCCCCTGCCCGGTGGCGGCGGGACGGCCTGCATTCGTCCCGCGGCCAGCACCGTACCAGCTTCCACGAACAGCCCGGAGCGCCCGGACCGACCGCTTCGAGCACAATGCTAGGGCGACACCCGACCCGGTACTATCCCGACCTCGGCACCCGGTTCGTCCAGCCCACCGGGCGCGACCCACACCCTGACCCGACAGGAGCCGAACTGAATGCGGCACACCACAAGAAGCCGCCAAAACACGGGATGTTTGGCCGTTCTTCTCGCCGGGCTCATGCTTTTCGCCGGCTGCGGGGAGCAGGACACCCCGCCGGCCGCCGACGGGGCCGGTATTGCGGGGGTTTCCGGCGGGCGGCCGGCGGCGGCCTCGACGACCGCGCCTTCGGCGGGTACCGGCCACAAGGGGAACACCGGCAGTACGGGTGCCCCGGCGGCGCCTGCGTCGGCGCCGGGTTCCGGCCCCGTCGTTTCCGGCGTGCTGGTGACCGGGGTCTGGCAGGGCACCTACTTCTGCTCGCAGGGGATCACCGGCCTTTCCCTGCGGATCACCGGCAGCGCTCCCGAGGCCCTCGCCGCCACCTTCGACTTCTTCCCCGTGCCGGAGAACCCGTCCGTTCCGCGCGGGTCCTTCACCATGGAGGGCGCCGTGCGGGACGGCCGGATCGCGCTCGACGGCCGCGAATGGGTGAGCCGGCCGAGCGGCTACGAGATGGTCAATCTCATCGGCACACCCCGACCCGGCACACCCGACAGCATCGACGGTGGCTTCCGCGGGCTGGCCGGATGCACGGGTTTCACCGTTCGGCGCGCCCCCGCCGCCGAGAGCTGAGGCCGCGTTACCGCACATTGACAGGCAGGATCGGCATGTGCGGACACGTCGGGCATCGGAGGACGACTGGCCGGCGATCTGGCCGCTGTGGCAGGCGGTCGTCGCCGAGGGCGAGACGTGCATGTGGGACCCGGACACCGACGAGCCTTCCGCGCGCGAGCTGTGGATGCTGCCACCGCCCGCCGCCGTGCTGGTGATGGAGGTCGACGACGGTCCGGCCGACACCCGGGTGGTCGCCACCGCCCAGCTCGTGCCCAGCCAGCCGGATCTCGGCAACCATGTGGCGCTGGCCCAGCTGCTGATCGACCCCGCCCTGGTGAACCTGGGCGGCGGCGCCTTCGGGCCCGGCGGCTACGGCTCGTCCGGCGGGCCGGGCATCGGCCGGACCGCCGGCGAGGCGATGGTCGAGCACGCCGCCGATCTCGGGTACCGGGCGATGCAGCTGAACGCGGTGGTCGCGGCGAACACCCGCCTGGTCTCCCTGTGGAGGTCGCTCGCCTTCCGCGTCGTCGGCACCCTGCCCGCCGCCTTCCGCCACCCCTGGCAGGGCGATGTGGATCTCTACGTCATGCACCGATTCCTGCCGCCGCCCACCCGCGCGCCCTGACACACCGGGCGGGTCCGTCAGTTCCGCTCCCGGAAAGCGGCGGCGGCGCGCGCCGGTCCAGCTTCCGGCTTTTCGAGGATGGCCAGCAGCAGCTGGTTCTGGATCTGTCCGCGAAGGCTCGACCACTGGTTCGAGAACCCGGGGCGGCGCTCCAGTGCGGCCCACACCTCGGCCAGGTTCTCGGCGACCTTCGCCCCTGGCATCCACAGATGGAGCAGGTGGTCGATGGCGGGCCGGACCCGCGCCACCACCTGTGCCGCCGGATCCGCGCCGATGCGGCTGTTCTCCACCAGCACGGCGACCGTGGACAGCAGCCAGTCGTGCAGGGCGAGGTCCTCGCAGGCGACCAGCACCGCGTCCGGATCGCGCATCGACGGCGGCAGCCGCAGCCGCAGCGTCCGTGCGGTCTCGTCGTGCACGATGAACTCGATGTCCAGGCCCGCCGGCTCCGGCCTGGACGGGTCCGGCGCCGGCCAGGTGACGGCGAAGCGCAGCCTCGTCCGGCGGGCCCGCAGCATGGGTACCCGGTCGATGTACGGCATACGTTGCACCCGGTCCAGAAGCCGGCTTCCCACCGAGCCCAGGTCGAGCGGGGACGGGCCCTGGCCGGTGGCGGATGCCTGGCGCGCCTTCTGGAGGAAACCCGCGGCCAGGTCGTCCTCGCCGCTGCGGCCGACCACCTCGATGACGCCGGGGTTCGCCATGTGGTGAGCCCAGGGCTGTCTGCGTTCGGCGGCCGCGCGGACGAGGCGCGCCCGGGCCGAGGCCTGCAGGACGACACCGCCGGTGATCGACGCCCGGGCGAGGACCGTCCCCACACCGTCCGCGGAGATCCCCGAGCCGGTGGCCAGCGGACAGTGCACGCCGGTCCGCGCTTCCGGTGACACCGCGTGCGCGAACGGCCGCGTCGCGGTGCGCACCCGGCTGGCCGGGTCGAGATCCAGCAGCCTCGCCACCATGTCGGTGCTGGCCTGGTGCGAGTTCTGTAGAAGGGTCGTGCGGACCTCTCCGACCAGAACATCCAGTTCGCCCGAGGGGCCCACCGCCCGGTGGGCCCGCGAGCGGGCGGAACCCGCCGACGGCGGCATCTCAGCGGCTCAGGAAAAGGTAGGAAAGGCGCTCCACCGGCTCGGTCGGCAGCTCGATCCCCTCCCGCCGGGCTCTGCGGACGGAGGAGTCCAACGCCTGCGGATCGACTCCGACCTGGCCGAGGATCACCCGCACCGCGTGCTCGACCGGCAGGTACGTCGTGTCGAGCACGGAAAACGTACGGTAAGCACAGAAGGCGGGCGCCCTCGATGACATCTGGGCGATATCCGGGAACTCCTCCCAGCGGTCCGGAAGATCCCCCGGAGAAACCACGACGGGGCTGACGACCGATTCCCCNCGCGCCCGCAGCAGACCCAGCCTCAGCAACTGCCAGATCGCCGCGAGAAAAGCACAGGACCATCTCGGGCCGGTCTCACCGGAGTCATCTCTCAGTTCTACGTCCAGGAATACCGAATGGCGCCGGGACGCATTTTCGCGCGGCGGCTTCCAGGACGTCGCGGCCCCCATCGCGGGGAGTCCGGTGGTGGCCGGCGACCGCGAACCGTTGCACAACCATCCGCTCTCGTGCACCGGCGGCCGCGACCCGTTCGTCCCATAGGGCGGATCCGGGATGAGGACCCGCTCGACCATCGGGGCGAGCGCGAACCGCCCCTCGTCCGCGCACGCGGACTCCCGCGCGATGTAGTCGATGACCAGGCCGCAGGCTTCGGCGGCGGCGAGCAGTTCCGGCACGACGGTGCTCGGCGGCGGCAGCGCCTCGCGCTCCGAGTAGTCGTCCACCAGCAGGCAGGTGCTCACTCGGAGGCCGTCGTCCCGGACGCCGCCGAGGGCGGCCAGGCGCGCCCGGTCAACCCACGGGGTGATCCGGCGGAACTGGCGAACCAGTGCCTCGGCCCCGCCCTGGAAGTCCTCCGGATAGAAATGCCCAAGCTCCACCGACAGGTGCGCCAGCGGCACCTCGACCGTGCGTTCGGCGGCGGTGGCCTCCCGGAACACCGCCCGGACGGCGGATTCAGGTTCCACGCGACTCAGAGCCCCTCCCACAGAGCGTCGTCGGTGAGCCGCCTGGCGAGCTCCTCGAACGCGTGCCCGGTCTCCTTGTTGGCGATCCGGGTGGTCGAGATGTCATCCTCGACAATGATCTGCTCGCGCCACTGCAGGACCGGATCCAGCGGAGTCGCGCCGAGCATGAGGCTGCTGCCCAGGCGCAGCTTTCCCGCGAGCTTCTGCAGATCGGTGTTGTACGCCTGGAGCCACACCGACTGCTCCGGCCGCAGGCCGGCGAGCTGGGATGAGTCGGGCTCCAGCACCGCCGTTCGCACGAAGCGGATGTTCTCCTCCAACCGCTGTCGTTTGTGCCCACAGCCTGTGCCGGTGTCCAGAATGCCCTGCGGGCCGTAGACCAGGCCCGCGGCGGCGACGATGTGCTGCCGGGTCCACCGATGGAACACCAGCCAGCGGGCGGCCTTCTCGGCGATCACCGGGTCGGCGGTGGCTCTGAGGACCATCTCGGTCGCGTAGGACCTGCCCGCGCTGAGGTCGACGAGCGTCAGCTCGAACTCCTCGTCGAGGCGCAGGAAGAGATCTCCGCAACGACGGACCATCTCCTCGTCGACCGGGAACTCACCGCCGCCGATGTCGCCGGGCAGGAGGGCGAGCCGGCCGGCACCGAGCGGTTTGGACCACCGTCCGCCGAGGCGCGACTGGGTCCACACGTCGACCTGCTCGGCCTCGGCGGCCCGGCCGGCCAGATAGCTGTGCAGCCCGCTGCCGCCGGGCGTGCCCTGGCCCACCGTCTCGACCCCGAAGATCGAGCCCGCGGTGGGTGAACCGAAGTCGAAGTCGAGGTAGCAGACATCGCTCCCCTGTATCGCCCGCCGATAGGCCACGTTGCAGCTCGTCACGGAGCGGCCGGTTCCGCCCTTGTCCGAAGTCGCGAATATGATCACGAATCACCAGCCGATCAGCCGCGCCGCGCGAGGGCGAGCGCCTCAAGATCGCGCAACGCCTCCTGAAGGATGGCCACCGCCGTCGCGGGCTGATGCTCGCGCAGATCACGCGCGCGGCGCAGGTTGGCGCCGATGCCATACAGCTGGTTCCGGGCGGGCAGGGCCGCTGTCGGCGACACCCGCAGAAGCTCGGCGGCATGCAGATGGTCGGCCTCGACCAGCATGTCCAGCGCCAGGTCCGCCAGCCGCCCGCTGTAGGGGCGCGTCGCGGAGACCGCCGCGACGGCTACCAGCGACTCCATCACCCGCTCGGTGAAGTACCAGGAAGGCTCCATGTCGAGCCGTGGCAGCCGGTAGATGGCGCTGAGGTCGTCCCACAGCATCACGCCCGGGCCGTCGAGAATCTGGCGGCGCTGCAGATGCCGCGACCAGATCTCGTCCGCGAGCGTCAGCAGCCTGTCCCGAAGGGCACTGTCCCGGGTGATGCCCGCCGTCCGGGCGACCCGCTTGAGCAACGCCGTCGAGAAGTCCGTGGCGGACCAGGCCATCGGCGGGCCGAGGTCCTCCGCGCCGGCCAGCTCGATACGGACGCCCGGCAGGTGCAGCGCGATCGCCGGCTCCCGTAGCCGGGCGCGCCGGGTGACGCGGCCCCGGGTGGCCAGCTCCTCAAGAATCCTGGCGACCCGCGCGATCTCCACATCCCGCGCACGCTCTTCGGCCAGTGCGTCGACCGTGATGGAGGTGACGAGGAGCGTGTGATGGTCCGTCTCAGGCCCTTCGTCAAGCCCGTGGCCGCCGCCCCGCCAGGGGATCTCCTCGACCGCCCAGCGGCTGCCGCCGAGGCGCGCGATCGTCGACCAGTAGTTCCGGGTCAGGTTCTGGCGCAGTTCCAGCGCCCCGACCAGCCCTTCCTGCTCCGGGGTGATGAGCCCGAGCCGGCGGGTCCGCTCCGAGAAGAGGTCCACGATGCCGTCGAGGGCGACAACGGTGAAGTAGAGCGCCGGCCTCGCCTCGGCGACGCCTTTCGCCTGGCTGATTCTCGGGGTCGCCGCATCGACCGTCGGGGCATCCCGGACGATTCCCCAGGACCAGCCGCATTCGAACAGCAGGCTGTCGTCCTCGACGAGGTCGGCGGCGGCGAACTCCACACCCATCCGCAGCTCACGCAGCGCCGTACGGGTCGGGACAAGGGCCTCGCGGAGTTCCTCGAGAACCCTTTCCTGTGGCCTTTCGTCGGTGTTGACCAGGTCGCGGAGGATCCGCCCTTCCTCGGAGTCCGCCGAGAAGGACCGCACCGTGAAGCTCCGCAGAATACCCACCATGGCGGCCGTCAGCCGATGCGACGCGGCGGTCTCCAACGCCCGCAGCTCGTCGAGCAGGCTCTGCCGGCGCACCGAGGGCCGGAACTCCTTCACGAAGCCGAGGATCCCCAGCGAGAGCGTGATGGACATCGAGAACGAGTCGACGATCTCGAGAGCCTGCTGGTCGGGGGTCAGCGTGTCGCTCTCGTCCAGCGCCCGGAGGTAGGAGCCACCCGCGAACACCGGGGAGCCCTCGTCGTCGGTGTAGCGCGTCAGATAGTCGGTCAGCGCCCGCGCCAGGACCTGCGGGATCTGGCGCGGGTCACCGAGCCGGTCGAGCGCCGCCGACACGTCCTTCGCCGTTTCATCCGGCGTGGCGAACCCCATTCCGGCTATCTGGTAGGCCNGGTACATGAGGCAGAGCAGCTGCTCGGCGTCGCTGGTGGAGTTCCGCTCGATCCGCCCACCGAACTTCCACGCGCCCTCCGCGCACGAGTATTCAGCGACGGCTCTCCACATCTCCAGGAGGAGCTGCCGCGGTCGCACTTCCAATCCTGACACCCCCTCTTCTGGATCCGCGAGCTCGGTCAAGTTTCGACGGGATCAGNGGCGGCGGTCAACGTACTGACGGACTAAGACCGTGACACCCCGTGCCGACGCGAGCTTACGCGATCAGCCAGTTTCATATCGGGAAGCTTTCGACAACAGAAACCGATATCTGTCGGGATCCCACCGGGGCAACTCCGCATATCGGCGGCACCGACACCAACGGCACGCAACACCGACAGCTGCCCATGCCGCGCCATACCTGACCCCGGTTCCCGGACCACGGCAAGGCGCCCCCGTCGAGACGCGCCCGCCGCGAGTCCGGCCGTCGCGAAGAAGACACGGTTGGCCGCGGGCGGCCCCACCCGCCATCACCGACAACAGCCGCAGCCAGCAGGACCGACGGCCCGCGGCGGGCGGCGGCCGCCGCGGGAACCACGAGTTCTGTCGGCCTTCACGCCGACGCAATCTGCTACCCACTGAATGTGCAACCGGCGACAAGCAGGCGCAAAACGTCGGGCCGTGCACGGCCTCCGCCGTGTGCCGGGTTTCCGTGATGTCCGCTGGCAACCGGTTGCGGCCGGGTTCCTCAGCCCCGAAGGGATCATCGTGACCATCCACCCGATCCTGCGCAAAATAGTCGTGTCAGTGCTTACCGGCGCGGTGTCCGTCGCGGTCGCCCGTATTTCCGACGCGTCGACCGCCGGCGCCGTGCAGATCGGCTTCTTTCTCGCCGGGGTCGTCTTCGTCGTCCAGGCGCTCGTCGAGTTCGGCGAGAAGCATGAACGGCTGGTGGGTGATCTGTCCGGGGAGATGAGGGAGCTGCGGCAGGGCGTGGACAGCCGGTTGGAGCGGGTGGACCACGCAATGCGGTTCATGGAGAGCGTGGAGGAGCTGGAAGGCAGCATAGGGGCTCCGGAACGACCGATCTCGGCTCTCCTGGAGCGTGTGACGACCCTGACCGCTCCCTCTCCCCTCGTCGGCCGGCTGGCGCTTGAGGAGGCCCGGGCCGTCACCGAACTTCTGGTCGGGCTCAGCAACGGGGTGGCGGACTACCCGGGCGAGGATCGCGACTGGCTGCTTGAGCTCACCCGCTGTGCGCGGTCACAGATCCGCGCCATCAGCACCGCCGCGGTCGATGGCGGGCCACGCAGCTTCAGCAAAGGGTTCTGGGCGAGCCAACTGGGCCGGAACTACCTCAAGGAGCAGCAGAAGGCCGTGGAGCGGCGGGTCACGGTCCGCCGGATCTTCGTCCTCCCCGCGCCGCGCGCGATCGCCCACCCGGAGTTTCTTCAAACCTGCCTGGTGCACCACCAGCATGGCATCGAGGTCCGCGTTCTCAGCGGGCCGCAGGCCATGATGGACGACTTCATCCTGTTCGACGACGAGGTCAGCTACGAGATGTCCTCCGGCGTGGACGGACTGACCACCACGCTTCGTTCGAGGCGAGACCATCTGGCCGAGCGGTCGGACCAGTTCGCCCGTCTCTGGGCGGAGGCCATGCGCCCGGACCTCACTGACCCCCGGCTGTGAGCCGCCTACCGGCGGCGGTCCGCCACGGGACCCGCCGCACCGCCCGCCTCAGGCCTTCGTCCGGGGTTCCGCCGGGTCGGCGGAATCGGCGGCCGTGTGCCCGGTGACCAGGATCATCGCCTCATAGCCCTCACGCAGCATCTCCTCGACCACGATGCGATTCGCCCGGACGCCGTGGGCCCGGCCCGCCAGGCTCCCGAGAATCTCGTCTTTGTCCAGCGACACGGCGGGGAACGCGATACCACCGACGGTGTAGCCGTGCGACTTCTCCATATAGGCCATGGCGAAGGGCGCACCGGGCACGAGTGCCGCCAGGAAGTTCTCGGAGGCCCGTTGGAACTCGGCCTGCCGCTGCGATATCGAACAGGCGACGAAGAACATCGTCCCGATCTCCCACTCGTGCCGGGGGAGGTCGAAGACACTTCCCTGTCTGACCTCGGCGCGGGCNGCCAGCTCTCGGCGGGGGTCCGGAACGGCCTCGTATGCGGGCTCCCGGCGGAGCACCGCCCAGAACTGGTCCCACGTCGGGCCGTAGGAGCTGACTTCACGGCGGAGCCAGGCGACGTTGCTCGCGGAGTAGTCGACGAGTGTGATCTGCCGACACCACGGGAGCATGGCCAGGGCCGGGTACAGGTTACTGCCGGTACCCACGTCGAGCCCGCGCAGCGGCCGGCCGGCAGCCACACGCGCGGCATTCTCCGCGAAGAAGTCCCGCACGCCCTCCAGGATTATCCGGTCGTCCTCCCGGAGAGCTCGGTAGTTGTCATTTCTGTACGATTCCGGGTCGAAATCGTCCCACTGCGGGTCAGCATTCTCGATGATCTGCGATTCCTGCTGCACCTGCATGTCTTCTCCCGCCCGGGTTGCGTACCGCTGCCACACGGCACGTCATGTTCCCCCNAGTGTAGCCTTGAAGGTCCACTCGCCCGCCCGTGGCCGCTCGAGCCCCGCGGCCCGCCGGCGCGTCGCGCCCATCAGTTGAGACGATATTTTCACTATTGTCGTCCATGCGGTGAAGGCTTGTCCCGGAGCAGGGTTCACGGCGAGGAAGGGTGCCGGGAGGTGTCAGTCGCCTGCTCATTCCCTGGCCAGCTCCGAGACACGGTGGTTCGCGGACCGCGGCGCCAGCAGGTTCAGATCGAGGACGATTCTCGGCTGGCCCTCGCCGTAATACTGCGGCTCGTACCCGGCCGGGGTGAAGCCGAGCGATAAATAGAGCTTCACGGCCACGGTGTTCGCGGCGTCCACCGCCAGGCGGACGGAGCGCACACCACGGCTGCGCAGACCGGAGAGGGTCTCCTCCGCCAGGCTCCGACCGACACCCCGGCCACGGTCCTCGGCCCGCACGCCGAGAGCCAGATAGTGCGCGAGATCGCTGGGCGAACCGGTTGACGGCACCGCAAGCGAATAGCCCAGCAGCACCCCGTGGTCGTCCGCGACGAGAATCTCCTCCTGATGCACGTCGAAGATCTGCCGAAGCACGAAGTACGGGTAGGCGAGGTCACCAAAGATGTTCCGGTCAAGGGTGCCGAGCGCCGGCAGGTCTTCCAGCCGGACGCTTCGCAGTGTGACCACGTGAATCGACCCTCCTCTGGGCTGCTCCAGCGACCTCTCNATGTCGTCATCGGCGACTCGTCCGCGGCGTTCCTGGCGGAGGTGTCAAGATCGCGGAATGGCGGAGTCCCACGGCACACCAGGCCTGCTCAGCCGACCCGAGTCGAGTCGGTGGCAGCATGGAGCCATACAGACAGGATGCCGCACGAAGGCCCTTCCGGACCCCGAACGGGAAATTTCAGCCGACATTTGCGCATTGCCGCTGGTCGTACGCCGAGAGGGGTTCGACGGCCGGCGCCGGGCCGGGCCGTCCGCCACTCACCCGGGGTCCCGCCGGAGGTTTTCCGCCCCCTGGTTACGGGTCCCCGCGGCCCGGGGCGCCGACCCGATGACGACACGTTGACCGGACCCGCCCGCCGCACCTGATTTCCGCGCCGGCCCCATCCCGCACGACAGAAAGAGCAAGGCCGCTGGTCCCGAGTACGAACTCGGGACCAGCGGCCTCGGGGTGTTTCGGTAGAAACGTGACCTTGGCGGGCAATCGTCGGCCACCTCGTGCCGAGGCGACCCGAACAGCCAGCTCAGCGCACTTACCGGCGGGCGTACCGGCGGCTGTGCGGGGTGCGGGAGAGGCCGCGGCCGTTGACGGAGCGCCAGATGGCCAGCACGATGATCGCACCGATGATGGAGCCAATCACACCGGACGGCTGCAGGGCGCCCTCACCGGGGTCCTTGCCGAAGATGAGGTAGCCGAGGAAACCCCCGACAAAGGAACCCAGAACCCCGATACCGATGGTGCCGAGGATTCCAATCGGATCCCGCCCCNGGAGAACCAGCCGCGCGACCGCGCCGGCGATAAGACCGAGCAGGATCATGACGATAATGAACGTGAGCATCAGCGGATTCTCCCTTACTGAGGTGACTTGCCTGACCTGAGCGGCTGAGGTGTTACTTCCCGAGGAATCTCCTGATAAACACTTTGATGCCGGAGCGGCCCGGCCGACTCCATTTTGTGGCGGTTTCGCGCCTGGCATGAACCCCGGCGGCGCTCCGGCGGGGCCGGCGGCCCGACGGACGCGTGTACCGACAGTCAGCCGGTGCTCGCCGCCTTCGCCGCCTTCGCCGCCTTCCGCCGGCGCAGGGTGCGGCGGAGCACCAGCAGCGCCGCCGCGCCGAACGCGGCTCCGCCAGTGGCGCCAGGATGCCGCCGGGCCTGCTCCCCCGCACTCCGGGCCGCCTTCCCGCTGGTCGCGGCGGTCCGCTCGGCCGCCGCCGCGACCTGCGGGTGCTGGTCGAGCTGCTCCCGAACGGTGCCGAGCGCCCTGTCCCTGGCCTCGACGGTCTTCTCGGTCGCGGTGGCGACGGCAGGGCTCTGGCCCACCTTCTCCCGGACCACTTCGGCCGCCTTGCCCGCCGCCTCCCGGGTCTTCTCCGAGGCCGCCGCGACGTGCGGGGCGACCCCGGCGGTGAGGTCGTTGATCTTTTGACGGAGATCCGGGCCGCCAGTGCCACCAGTGCCGTCAGTGCCGTCGGGGGCAGGGGTGGGGGTGGGGGTGGGGTGGTCGATGTGGCCGTTCGGATCCACCCGGGTGGCCGTAGCCGCGGTGACCGGGTCCGGCCTGACCGGATCCGGCCTGACCGGGTCCGGAGCGGTTGTGTCCGTGCGTCGGCTGTTCGTGCCCTCGTTCATCCTGTCGTCCTCCTCGGCGGGGTTCGCGATCGTCGCGTGCCGGAACCGACGGCGACTCCTGAGCTNTCCGCACGCGTCTGCTGCCCCGACTACCCGCGGATGTCTCGGATAACCCGACCTTTCGTGGTATAGCGACGAACCGCATGGATCTCACTGGGCCGCCCGCCCGGCCGGGCGCTGCCACCGGCCACGGCGCTACCCGACATTCGCCCCAGACATCCACAGGTCCGGCGACGGCGGGGAGCGGACCACCGGTGTCGGCTACCGTTCCTCCAGGGCTCCCGCCGCGCGTGACGCGTCCAGGAGGTAGCTGATGTCAGGTACCGCGGAACTGTGGACTGACGACGGCCGGCCCGACGGGCTTCACAGCCTGCGGGATCTCGCCCGCCGCCTGGTCGCCGGCGACATGAGCTCGCGCGAGCTCGTGGCCGCCTCCCTCGAGCGCATCCAGGACACCGCCGGCACGCTCAACGCCTTCCGGGTCCTGCGGGCCGAGCAGGCGCTGCGGGAGGCCGAGGAGGCCGACCGCCGGCTCGACGCCGGTGAGCGGCTTCCGCTGCTCGGCGTCCCGATCGCCATCAAGGACGACACCGACATCGCCGGTCTGCCGACCGCGTTCGGCGCCGCCGGCGACTTCCCACCGGCGACCGAGGACTGTGAGATGGTCCGCCGACTGCGGGCGGCCGGCGCCGTCATCGTGGGGAAGACGAACACTCCCGAGTTCGGGCAGTGGCCGTTCACCGAGGGCTCCGCCTTCGGCTGCACGCGCAATCCGTGGAATCTCGACTTCTCGCCCGGCGGGTCGTCCGGTGGCGCCGCGGCGGCGGTCGCCGCGGGGCTGGTTCCCGCGGCGATCGGGTCGGACGGCGCCGGCTCGGTCCGCATTCCAGCCGCCTGGACCCATCTCGTGGGCATAAAGCCCCAGCGCGGGCGGATCTCCAGCGCGCCCGTCCGCGAGCAGTTCAACGGGCTGACCGTCTTCGGCCCGCTCACCCGCACCGTCGCCGACGGCGCACTGCTGCTGGACCTGCTGAGCGGGAGCCTGCCGGTGGACCGGGACCAGCCGCCGCCGCCGGCGGAGTCGTTCGCGCGGTCGGCCGAGCGACCGCCGCCGCGGCTGCGGATCGGCCTGTCACTGCGGGTTCCGTACAGCGGCGTGCCGGCCACGCTGGATCCGGCCGTCCAGGCCGCCGTCGAACGGCTCGCCGAGGTGCTCGCCGGGCTCGGGCACGAGGTGGTGCCGGCCGACCCGGCCTACGGGCTGCTCGGGCTGCTTTTCCTCCCCCGGTCGATGGACGGCATCCGGGACTGGTCCCGCCGCGTCCCGGATCCCCGGCTTCTCGATCCGCGGACGCTGGCCAACGCCCGCAACGGCCGGGCACTACGGCCGCTGCTCGGGCCGGCCCGGGCGATCGAGGGCCCCGCGCGGGCCTACGTCGGCCGCATCTTCCGCAGGGTGGACGTCCTGCTCGCACCGGCGACCGCCGTACCGCCGCCGCGGATCGGGGAGCTCAACCGCGCGACGAACTGGGAGACCGACCAGGCGATTGTCGCGGCCTGCCCGTATGCCTGGCCGTGGAACGTCCTGGGCTGGCCGGCGATCAGCGTCCCGGCGGGCCTGACACCGGCGGGGCTGCCGGTCGGCGCCCAGCTGATGGGGGCAGCCGGCTGCGAGGGGCCGCTGATCTCCCTGGCCGCCGAGCTGGAGGACGTCGAACAGTGGCACACCCGGCGGCCGGGCCAGCTCACGACGTCCACATCCGTCTGAACGGTTCCACCCGCCGCCCCGTCCGGTGGCGACGAAAACGAAGGTCCCGGCCTGACAGCGCCGGTCCGCCCGGGACAATGACACATGCTCACCAGCGCGATACTCCGGATCAGGCGGTTCACCGACCCGCTCACGGCCGGCCTGCTCGTCCTCGGTGCCGGGATCGCCGTCGGCGCGGCCACGGATCTGGCCACGACCGGCTACTTCGGTCTCGGCGTCCTGGTGGCTGCCGTGACCTGTTCCCCCGTGATCACGCTGTGTTTCGGGCTGTTCTGTGAGATAATCGCGGTCGCCTCCGGGCTGTGGGACCACCGGTTCGGCGATGGGCAGCACATCGCGGCCTGTGTGCTGGTCGGCGCGCAGGCCGCGGTCGCGGTGTACCTGTCGGTCCACCGCCGGCGGCGAAGCTCGGAACTCAGGCAGGTGCGGGCGGTCGCCGAGGTCGCCCAGCGGGCGCTGCTGCCCGAGGTGCCGGCGACGCTGCACGGCGCCGGGTTCGCCGCGCGTTACCTCTCCGCCGCCAAGGAGGCGTCGGTGGGCGGTGACCTCTATGAGGTGGTGGCGACGCCGCACACGATCCGCATCATCATCGGCGACGTGCGCGGCAAGGGCCTGCCCGCCGTGCGGCTGGCGGCTGTCGTGCTCGGCGCCTTCCGGGAGGCCGCGGTCACCTGGCTGGAGCAGGAGCAGGTCGCGGCCGCCTGCGCGCGGTCGGTCAGCCGGGAGGCGGACCCGGAGGACTTCGTGACCGCGCTGATGGTCGACATCCATCCGGATGGCCGCCTCAGCCTGTGCTCGGCCGGCCACCACCCGCCGCTGCTCGTCGGCACGTCGACGGCGACCGCGCTGGCCTGCCCGTCGTCCCCGCCGCTCGGGCTCGGCGACCGGTTCGCCACCACGACCGCCGGCTGGGAGATCGGTGACCGCCTGCTGCTTTTCACCGACGGCCTGATCGAGGCGCGGGACGGCGCCCGGGCCTTCTTCCCGCTGGAGCGGCACGTCGAGCTGCTGCGCGAGATCTCGCCGGAGGTCGCACTCGACCAGCTCACCAGGGCGTTGACCGGCCACGTCGGCGGGAACCTCCACGACGATCTCGCGCTGCTGCTCGTGGAGCGGCTGGCGCCGAAGCCGCTGTCGCCCAGCCCGGGCCTGGCCGGGGCGGCGGTGCCGGTGGCGGAACCGGCCAGGCGGGCGACGGTGCTCTCGACGGACTGATCGACCGGCCCCGCGGCCGACGCCCCACCAATCATCACTCTCCATACTCGGTACGTCACCTGGCGTAATTGCTTGCCGGGTCGCAGACTCTTGGCGACACCGGAGACGGCCGGCAGGAGGGACGTCCATGGCGCTGCATGGCCAGGCAAAGGGTGAGCGGGTCGGACAGACCGTCGCGATCCGACCTCAGCTCGTGATCCCGGACGAGGCCAGCNCCGTCCCGCGCTATCGCCTGCCGCGCTCGTCGATGCCGGCGGCAACCGCCTACCAGCTCGTTCACGACGAACTGATGCTGGACGGGAACGCCCGGCTGAATCTGGCGACGTTCGTGACCACCTGGATGGACGACCACGCGAACCTGCTGATGGCCGAGTGCGCCTCGAAGAACATGATCGACAAGGACGAGTACCCGCAGACGGCCGAGCTGGAGTCCCGCTGCGTGAACATGCTCGCGGATCTCTGGCACGCCCCGGACGCCAGCAACACCATCGGGTGCTCGACCACCGGGTCATCCGAGGCCTGCATGCTTGCCGGCCTGGCCATGCTGCGGCGGTGGCGCGCCGCCCGGAAGAACGGCGGAACCCGCGGCGGCGGGGCGCCGGGCGGCGCGCCACCGGCCCCGAACATCGTCATGGGCGCGAACGTGCAGGTCTGCTGGGAGAAGTTCGCCCGCTACTGGGACGTCGAGCCCCGCCTGGTGCCACTCGCGCCGGGGCGGACCCACCTGACCCCGGAGGAGGCCGTCGCCCACTGCGACGCGAACACGATCGGCGTCGTGGCCATTCTCGGCTCCACCTTCGACGGGACCTACGAGCCGGTGGAGTTGATCGCCCAGGAGCTGGACCGGCTGGCCGAACGGGGCGGCCCGGATGTCCCGATCCACGTGGACGCCGCGTCCGGCGGGTTCATCGCGCCCTTCTGCGACCCGGACCTGCGCTGGGACTTCCGGCTGAAGCGAGTCGTCTCGATCAACACCTCGGGTCACAAGTACNGGCTGGTGTACCCCGGTGTGGGCTGGGTGGTGTGGCGGGACGTCCAGCNCCTTCCGGCCGATCTCGTCTTCGACGTCGACTATCTCGGCGGCCGGATGCCGACCTTCGCCCTGAACTTCTCCCGCCCCGGAGCACAGGTCGTGGCCCAGTACTACTCGTTGCTGCGACTCGGGCACGCCGGCTATCAGCTGAGCGCCCGCACGTGCCGTGACAACGCGCGATGGATCGCGGACGAGGTCGCCAAGCTGGGGCCGTTCGAGCTGGTGTCCGACGGCTCCGGCATCCCGGCGTTCGCGTTCACGACGAGGGACGGGGCCGGTTTCAGCGTCTTCGAGGTCTCCGAGGCCCTGCGGNCCCNAGGGTGGCTGGTGCCCGCCTACCGCTTCCCGCCGAATCTGACGGACCTGACTGTGCTGCGGATCGTCGTCCGCCCGGAGTTCAGCCGGGACCTCGCGCAGTTGCTGGTGGAGGATCTCGAACGGGTGGTCCGCCGGCTCGGGAGCCGAGGTGGCCCGCCGGCGCGGGACCCCGCGGAAGGGGCCGCCTTCCATCACTGAAGTCAGCTGCCAGCACGGACACGCTGAAGACACCCAGGCAATATGCGCAGTTCACGAACCACGTACCGACTTGCGCGGAAGGAGCCGAGATGGCGACGCAGCAGGCCGTCCAGGCGCCGCGGAGGTTTACACCCGGTGGGTGCGGGGACGCCGGAGTAACTACAGCTGTCGGCGCCCCGACAACCCGCCACGGCAGCCGAGAAATTCTTCACGGAATGAAAGGAAATTTTCAGGAAAAACCCAGGCCGCGGCCCGGTGGGGCCACCGATGACCCGGCGGTGGGCGATGGCGCCCGCCCTGGGCTCCCACCGGCTCCCACCGGCTCACCACGGGGTGAGAGCCACTGCGGGTGGGATCTGGCGGCACCTGTGGGCTCTCTCGGCCCGAGTAGCGCGGGTCACACGACTGGTCGCGGGTCACATCGTCGGCGAAGCGCTGAACAGGTCGCGATGTTACAGCGAACACACCATTCGGCAGGTTGTATTCTTGCAAACACTTAGCGTGACGCGGCGAACCTCACCATGACGGCGGCCGCAAAACTAGGCATTGTTGGAGTTAAGCGAAATCGAGAAAGGTGATGCAGTGCATTCTGTGACCTCTCCCACGGCCGCTGTCCAGGCTAAGACCCGGTTAACCAGTGATGTCCCCCGCCAGCCGCAACGCAGGTACCGGGACAAGGCGACCCGCGCCGACCGTACTGTGATCGCCGTCCGTGAGGCCCTGGCCCGGGCCGATCGCCCGGTGCGCGCCCGGGTCCTCGCGCTCGACCTCGGTCTGCCCCCCGCCGAAGTGACCGCCGGCCTGCGCCGGCTCCAGGATCTCGGCGCCGCTTCCTCACACGCTCGCCGCTGGGTCGCCGTCGACCCGGCCACCAGCCCTGCCACCGCTGCACCGGCTGCGGCCTCTGCCGCCGCGCCCACCACACCCACCGCGCCCACCACACCCACCACGCCGAGCTGCGTGCGCTCCCGGGCCGCCGAGCGCCCCGATCGCGAGCAGTCGTGAGAACGTCCCGCTGAACCGCGCGGCGACCTGGTCACCAGGACGTTGTCGCCAAGCAGCCTCATACCGGGCACCAACGCCTGCCCCGGGGCCACAGACAGCCCCAAGGCAGGCGGGTCCCCGGTGACCACCGGCGGCGGAACCGGCCGCCGTACCCGTGGCGGTCGCCGTCAGGAGGCCGGCGCCACCGAGATCGACTTCACGTCGAGATAGCTCTCGATGCCCTCACGGCCGAGTTCACGCCCGATACCGCTGGCCTTCACCCCGCCGAACGGGGCGTTCGGGTCCATGCTGTAGGCCTGGTTGACGCCGAAGGTTCCGCTGCGGACCTTGCGAGCCACCGCGAGCCCGCGCTCGACGTCCGCGGTCCACACCGATCCGGACAGCCCGTACTCGGTGTCGTCCGCGATCCGGACGGCTTCGGCATCGTCGCCGTAGGGCAGCACCGTCAGGACGGGACCGAAGATCTCCTCCTGGGCGATGCGCATACCGCTGTCGACGTCAGCGAAGACCGTCGGGCGGACGTACCAGCCGCGCTCGACCCCCGCCGGCAGCTCGCTGCCGCCCGCGACGAGGCGGGCGCCCTCCTTCTGGCCCTCCTCGATGAAACCGCGCACCCGCTCCTGCTGCCGGCGGGCCACCAACGGGCCGACCTTCGTCGCGGGATCGGACGGGTCACCGACCGGCAGCGACTCGACCATGGCCACCAGGGCGTCGAGGTACTCGGCGTAGCGCGACCGCGGGACGAGGATCCGGGTCTGCGCCACACAGGCCTGCCCGCTGTTCATCAGGCCGGCGATCTCCACACCGGCCGCGACGGCGGCCGGGTCCGCGTCGTCGAGGACCACGGCGGCGGACTTGCCACCGAGCTCCAGGCTGACCCGCTTGAGGTTCGAGCCGCAGGACGCGGCGACCAGCCGGCCCGCCGCGGTGGAGCCGGTGAACGAGACCTTGTCGACACCGGGGTGTGACACGAGGTACTCGCCCAGCTCACGATCACCGGGCAGCACGCTCACCACACCCGGCGGCAGTCCGGCCTCGGTCAGCAGGTCCGCCAGCGCGTAGGCGTCGAGCGGCGTCTCCGGCGACGGCTTGAGCACCACCGAGCACCCGGCGAGCAGCGCCGGCACCAGCTTCCCGACCGTCAGGAACAGCGGCATGTTCCACGGGACGATCGCCGCGACGACACCGATCGGCTCCTTGCGCAGGAGGATGTCCTGCCCGTAGAAGCCCTTGCGCGGCTCCTCCCAGGGCAGGTTCTCCGCGATGTCGGCGAAGGCGCCCATCATCATCCACGGCAGGGTGACGTGGGAAAGCTTCGCGAAGGAGATCGGCGCACCCATCTCAGCGCTGATCAGCTGGGCGAGCTCCTTGCGGCGCGGCTTCACCAGCGCGGCGAGACGCCGGATGACCTCGGCCCGCTCGGCCGGGGCGAGACGCGGCCAGGGCCCCTCGTCGAACGCGCGGCGAGCCGCCGCCACTGCCCGGTCGACGTCCTCGCTACCGGCCGCGGCGATGCGGGCGATGACCTGTTCGGTGTGCGGCGAGACGACCTCGATCGTGCCCGTGCCCCGCGGCGCGGCCCATTCGCCCCCGATGAACAGACGTTCTTGCTCCTGCATGAGTCCCTCCGGACACGGCCCGCGGTAGTGGTCCAGTCATTGACGAGCAACACGCTCGGACACGCCGGCAGGCGGCCTCACGAGCAGTGGCCGCCGCGCGCGCCCACCGGCGCACCCGCCGGCGCGGCGGCCGGCGCGCGCCTCGCCCGGCCGACAGTTGCGGTTGCCATGCGACAACACTAACGTTGGCAACAAAATCGAACAACCGAATCCATCTCGCCGCCGGCACGGGAAAGTGATCCACTGGAAGCGAATTCCGCCGCGCCGCCGGGCCGCCGCCGGGCCTGATCGCCCCGGCCGCCCGGTTCTCGGCCCACCCCAAGATCGAAGCAGCACCGAACATCAGGAACCCGGCCGTCCGCGACGGTGAAACCCCCGCCATCGCCAGCTGTTCGGCGGGCCTCCTCCAGCGGCTTCCAGACCCGGCACCGATCCGCCCCGCCGGGTGCCCTTCGAAGGGAATCCGCGAGGGTTCAGAGCCTTCTTGCCAATGGGTTCGGAGACTGGCTCGAACGGCCGCGAACAACACCGCTCGCCCGAATTCAACGCCGACCGCCGAAACGAAACCAGGGAGGCAGTCTTGCCCGCACAGAATGTCAGCCGTCCGCGTGCCCGCCGGTCGGAACTGGCCACCCCGGCCAGCAGCGCGCGAATGTGCGAAAAGGCGGCCTCCGCAGGCGCCGATCTGGTTTTCCTCGATCTGGAGGACGCCTGCGCGCCGGCCGCGAAGGAGTCGGCGCGGGGCATCGCCGTCGCCGCGCTCACCGATCTCGACTGGGGCCGGACGGTCCGCGCCGTCCGGGTGAACGGGCTGGACACGCCCTGGTGCCATGACGACATCATCGAGATCGTCACCGGGGCCCGGGAGGCCCTCGACGTGATCATCGTGCCCAAGGCGCGGACCGCGCGGGACGTCTGGTGGGTGGACGTCCTGCTAACCCAGCTGGAGCACAAGCTCGGCCTCACCCGGCGGATCGCGCTCGAGGTGCTGGTGGAGGAGGCCGANGGGCTGGCGAACGCGGCCGAGATCGCCCGGGCGAGCAGCCGCCTGGAGGCGATCATCTTCGGCGCGGGCGACCTTTCCGCCTCGTTGCGCGCCCGGGTCGACGGCAACTTCGACCCCGTGGGGGAGTATCCCGGCGACTTCTGGCATTTCGCGCGGGTCCAGGTGCTGGCCGCGGCGCGGGCGGCCGGCATCGACGCGATCGACGCCCCCTACCCGGCCTACCAGGATGTCGACGGTTACCGCCGCGCCGCCACCCACGCGAGCCTGTTGGGGTTCGACGGCAAGTGGGCGATCCACCCCGCGCAGATCCCGATCGCGAACGAGGTGTTCGCCCCCACCGAGCAGGAGATCGCCGAGGCGCACGACGCCGTCGCGGTCTACCGGGCCGCCGAGGCCGACGGCGTCGGCGCGATCGGCCGCGAGGGACGCCTGGTCGACGCGGCCCACATGCGCCTCGCCGCGAACGTCCTGTACAAGGCGTCCCTGGCGGGCACGGGCACCTGAGGAGCGGGTCGGGCCCGCCCCGGCGCGCCGGCCCGCCCGGCCGTGGGCCGCCGCGCCCGTGGGCCGGCGCGCCCGTGGGCCGGCGCGGCGGGCCACCCGCGGGCGGGCCGCGAAACGCGCACGCCGAATAACCGCACGGGCTTTTTCCAGTCGCGCCGCACGGTTTTCAGCACTGCTTCTCCGGAAGACGGCCAAGCCGTCAGGACTACCGCTCTGACATCTTTACCCCGAAGACATGATGTGTAGACTGACTGACATGGTCGAGCAGCAATCTGACTCCCTTCCCACGGGCCACCTCGAAGGCAAGGTCGCGGTGGTTACCGGGGCCGGCTCCGGTATCGGCCGGGCAACCGCCCTGCTTTTCGGGCAGTCCGGCGCCCGGGTCGTGTGCGCCGACATCAGCGGCCGGGAGAAGGACACGGCGGCGGCTATTGGTGAGGGTGCGGTCGCCGTCCACGCCGACGTCTCCTCCGCCACGGACGCGAAGAATATGATCGATACCGCGGAGCGCGAGTTCGGGCGGCTCGACGTGCTCTTCAACAACGCTGGTTTCGGTGGTCCGCCCAACCNGCTCGCGGAAATCGACGAAGAGACCTTTGATGTGCTGATCGCGGTCAACCTCAAGGGCGTCTTCCTCGGTATGAAGTACGGGATCACCGCTATGCTGCGCCACGGCGGCGGCTCGATCATCAACACCGCGTCCGCGGCCGGGCTGGTCGGTTGGAAGGGCAAGGCCGGGTATTCCGCCGCCAAGGGCGGCGTCATCCAGCTCACCAAGTCGGCCGCCCTGGACTACGCGGAGAGCAACATCCGGGTCAACGCCATCTGCCCGGGCATGACCTGGACCGGCCTGGCCAACGCGGCCGACGACTCGGAGCCGCCGGACGGCCGGCGGCTGCCCCAGCCCATGCGCCGCTGGGGCCGGCCGGGAGAGCTGGCGGCGGCGGCGTTGTTCCTCGCCAGCGACGAGTCGTCCTTCATCACCGGCACGGCGATCCCCGTCGACGGCGGGTACGTGGCCCGCTGAGCGCACGCCGCGCTCACCCGCCGGCCAGCCGTTCGACGACCGGGGCGAAGCTGTCGATCTCCGTTTGCTGGACGCTCACGTAGTTCACCCCGAACGCCGCCCGCCGTTCCTGGAGCCGATCGACGACCTCGTCCAGGGAGCCGACGAGCACGTTCGGGTGCTGCATCAGGCCGTCGGGGTCGACCTGCATGGTCCCCGCGACCCGGGCGACCGCGGCCGCGGCCTCGGCGGCGTCCCGGGTGACCCGGGTGAAGAACGGCGAGCTCTCGATGTCGAGGCCGGAGAACCGCTCGCCGGCCGCGTCCCGGACGTAGCCGACCCGCCGCACGGCCTCCTCGGCGGGGGTGAGCCCGTCGGAGTTCACCGGCACGAACGGCACATTGGAGATGCTGACGATGTCGGCCTCGCGGCCGGCCAGGGAAAGCACCCGCCGCCGGCCGCCGCCGATCATGATGGGCGGGTGCGGCCGCTGCACCGGCCGCGGCAGCCCCGCATAGCCGCTGACATTGACGAACTCGCCCTTCTGGTCGATGTCGTCGCCGGACCAGTGCGCCCGGAACAGCGCGATCGCCTCGGTGAGCCTCCCGATCCGCTGCCCCGGTGGCGCGAAGTCCACGCCCATGGCCCGGTACTCGGCCTCGCTCCAGCCGGCGCCGATGCCGAACTCCAGCCGGCCGTCGGAGAGCAGGTCGATCGTCGCCGCCTCCTTCGCCAGGACGGCGGGCAGGTGGTAGTCGACGCAGAAGACCCGGCNACCGACCCGCAGGGTGGTCGTCACCGCCGCCGCCGTGGCCATCGCCGCGACAGGCGCGAGGTACTGCGGTGGCCACCGGGCCTCGCGCTGCGCCGGACCCGGCCCCAGGTAGTGGTCGGCCAGGAAGAGGGTGGAGAACCCGAGTTCCTCGACCCGACGGGCAAGATCGCGCCACTCGGTCGCTGACTTCGCCTTCGTGGCCTGGACCGCGAAGCGGAAGGGTCGCTCGTTCGTCACGGGCCGGACAATAACATGCCGTCCGACTATAGGACGACCTCAGATCTCGTGGTAGCGTGATTTCCGGTGGGGAAGATCGGGGTTCTCTTCCACCATCGGAGAGGACGCACCCGTGGTCAAGGGGGCGAGCCCGGCCGGTCCGAGAACCGGCGCACCGCCCGACCGCGCAAGCACCGGGAGCTGACAACATGCACGCACTCCAGGGCCTCAGAGTTCTCGATCTGGGCACGTACCTCGCGGGGCCGTTCTGTGCCACGGTGCTGGGCGAGTTCGGTGCCGACATCATCAAGGTGGAGCGCCCTCTGACCGGCGACAACCTGCGCCGCTTCGGCACCGAGACCGACTGCGGCGACACGCTGGTCTGGCTCAGCGAGAGCCGCAACAAGCGGTCGGTGACGCTGAACCTCGGCGACCCGCGGGGCCTCGAGATCCTCCGCGACCTCATCACGACGGCCGACGTGGTGATCGAGAACTTCCGTCCCGGAGTGATGGAGCGCTGGGGCCTCGGGCCGGAGGCGATCGCCGAGCTGAACCCCCGGGTGATCGTGCTGCGGGTGTCGGCGTACGGGCAGTCCGGCCCCAACCGCGACCTCCCCGGCTTCGCCCGGATCGCGCACGCCTTCTCCGGGCTCGCCTACCTGGCCGGCGAGCCCGGCGGGCGGCCGGTGACCCCCGGTTCCACCTCCCTGGCCGACTACATGACCGGGCTGTACGGCGTGATCGGCGTGCTGATGGCGCTGCGGGCCCGGGAGAGCACCGGTAAGGGCCAGGTGGTGGACCTGGCCCTGTACGAGTCGGTCTTCCGTGCCCTCGACGAGATCGCGCCGGCCTACCAGCAGTTCGGCTTCGTGCGCGAGCGGATGGGCGCCGACACCGTCAACGTGCTCCCCCACAGCCACTACCAGACCAGGGACGACCGCTGGATCGCGATCGCCTGCTCCAACGACGACATGTTCGCCCGGCTGACCCGCGCCATGGGCCGCCCNGAGCTGGCCGACGCCGACCAGCTCGGCCCCAAGGCCAGCCGACTGGCAGCCCGTGACCTCGTCAACTCGCTGGTCAGCGAGTGGGTGGGGTCACTGACCTGCGAGGACGTGCTCGCCCGGTGCCGCGAGGCGCAGGTGCCGGCCGGGCAGCTCTACTCGATCGCCGACATCTTCGACGACCCGCAGTACCGGCACCGTCAGACGGTCAGTGTCGAGGACTCCCGGATCGGCCCGCTGGCCGTGCCCGGCGTGATCCCGGCCCTCTCCGACACCCCGGGCGAGATCCGCTGGCTGGGCCCGGAGCTCGGCGCGCACACCGACGACGTGCTCACCGAGCTGATCGGACGCACCCCGGAGGAGATCGCGCGGCTGCGTGCCGACGGGGTGATCTGAGGACATCCGAAGCAAGGCTTTTCCAACCGCCCCGGCAGTGTGGGCCCGTCGGCGGTGAACGAACTGATCCTGCGAAAGGGGTTGGGCCGATGGCCATCCAGGAACGACTTGCTACCGGGCGGGGCAAGTACACGCCGAACTACAAGGACCTCGACACCGGTCCGGTCTCCTACGAGGACTCCATCTCCGAGGAGTTCTTCCAGGCCGAGCGCGCGGCCATCTTCCGGCGGACCTGGCTGAAGGTCGGCCGGGTGGAGCAGCTGCCGCGCAACGGCACGTTCTTCACCCGTGAGCTCGTCGGCCTGGGATCCATCGTGATCACCCGGCACACCGACGGCGAGGTGTACGCGCTGCACAACATCTGCGCGCACCGCGGTAACAAGGTGGTCTGGCAGGAGCACCCGGGCAACGAGACGGCCGGCACCGCCCGGCAGTTCGCCTGCAAGTACCACGGCTGGCGGTACGGCCTCGACGGGAAGTGCTCCTACGTCACCAAGCGCGCCGAGTTCTTCGACTCGCTGCCCGACGACCAGCTGGCCATGCCACCGCTGCGCTGCGAGGTCTTCGCCGGGTTCATCTTCGTGAACTTCTCCGCGGACGCGCCGCCGCTGCGCGAGTTCCTCGGCGAGAAGCTCGTCGCCGAGCTGGAGAGCTGGCCGTTCGAGAAGTTCACCAACCACTGGTCGTTCCGGACGAAGGTAAACGGCAACTGGAAGATCGGTATCGACGCGCTGCTGGAGTGGTACCACCCGGCCTACGTCCACGGCCGGTTCCTGAACACCAACGTCGCCGAGGCGGAGAAGCTCGTCCCGCCGATGGACTCCTACCACTACGACCTGTTCACGCCGCACATGCTGACCTCGGTGCCCGGCCCGCCGCTGCTGAAGAAGAAGGACGGCTCGGCCGGCCCCGCCGCCCGCGACATGAACTGGGTCTACCGGCTGTTCCGCGCCGGCCTGTTCGGCCCGGACGACGTCCGCGAGGACCTCGGCCACCTCACCGACGCGCGTAACCCGGGGCAGATCCGCGCCTGGAGCAACGATCAGTACTGGTTGTTCCCGAACCTGTCGATCCAGCTGTGGGGCCGCGGCTACTACATCACCTACCAGTACATCCCGGAGACGGTCGGCACCCACGCCTACGAGGTGGACATCTACTTCCCGGAGCCGAAAACCGCNTCCGAGCGCCTCGCCCAGGAGCTCGTCGTCGACAGCACCATCGAGTTCGCGATGCAGGATACGAACACGGTCGAGGCCACCTGGTCGCAGCTCAACAACCGGGCACTGCAGACATTCCACCTGTCCGACATGGAGCTGATGATCCGCCAGTTCCACCAGGTCGTCCGGGACGCCGTCGCGGCGCACCAGGCCGGCAGCGAGAAGTAGAGGAGCCCGCCGCCATGACCACCACCGTGGAGACCTCCCTGCCGCAGCGGTTCAGCGCCCTGGAACCCTGGGTCGCCGACTGGGCCCTCGCCANCCGGGAAGAGCGCTATCAGAAGCGGCTGTCGAAGACCATCGACGAGCTGCAGGAGTTCTACGACGCGATCGCCCCGCACGCCGAGGACGCGATGGCCTACCTCGACACCCTCGACCTGAACGACCTGCCGGCCGACGCCACCCGGCTGCTGCACCTGCTCTATTCGATGATCATGGCGTCGTACCCGGTGAACATCTTCAAGCAGCCGCGGATCCCGGACTCCGGCGCGGCCTACTTCGACACCGCCGTCGAACCCGCACTCTGACGAGGGCCTACTGCCATGAGCATCTCCATCACGAAGCTCGGCCCGACCACCGGTGTCGCGATCAGCGGTCTGTCCGGGAGCGAGCTGGTCGACCGCCGGGTCGCGGACGACTGCCGAGCCGCACTCGCGGAAAGCGGCGTCGTCATCTACCGGGAGGTCAACGTCGACGACGACGACCTGGTGGCCTTCAGCCGGCTGCTCGGTGACGTCGTCCCGCTGCCGATGGGCGGCCACCCGGATCACCCGGAGATCCAGCGGATCACCCGCGACGCCTCGAAGAGCAAGCTGGCCGCCTACCGCGAGGCGACCTTCTTCTGGCACATCGACGGGACGACCGACGCGGTGCCGAACAGGGCGACCCTGCTGACGGCCCGGCAGGTCTCCGGTGACGGGGAGGGCGACACCGAGTTCGCCAACACCTACGCCGCCTACGACGCGCTCTCCGCCGCGGAGAAGGCCGAGCTGGAGGGGCTGCGGGTGGTGCACAGCTTCGCCGCCTCCCAGCTGCTGGTGTACCCGGACCCGTCGCCCAAGGAGCGGGCCGCCTGGGACCGCAACCCGTCCCGGGAGCACCCGCTGGTGTGGACGCGGAGCAACGGCCGCAAGTCCATGCTGCTCGGCGCGACGGCCGGCGAAGTCGCCGGGATGTCGGCCGAGGAGGGTCNGGCGCTGCTCGACCGGCTGCTGGCCTGGGCGACCCAGCCCGAGTTCGTCGTGCGCCACAGCTGGCATCCGGGCGATCTGGTCATCTGGGACAACACCGGACTTCTGCACCGGGCGCTGCCCTACGGGGAGTCATCCAGCCGGCTGATGCACCGCACATCGCTGGCCGGCGAGGAGGCTGTCGCGTAATTCTGTTCGCGTGGTGTGAGAGCGTGTGAACCGCCAGGCGGTTCGCGCGCTCTCACCTCGCCGACCGATCACCAGCGACGCAGCAACCACAGGGAGGTTCGGCACAGTGACCGAACGACGCACGGCAGTCGTCACCGGGGGTGGCTCGGGCATCGGCCGCGCCATCAGTCTCCGCCTGGCCGAGGACGGGTTCGCCACCGCGATCCTCGACCTCAACGAGGAGGCGGCGCAGCAGGTGGCCGAGGAAGCCCGCCAGAAGGGGGGCGAGGCCGCCGCGTTCGCTGTCGACGTCTCCGACCGCGCCCAGGTGAACGCCGTGCTCGACCGGGTACGGAGCACCTTCGGCCCCATCCTCGTGCTCGTCAACAACGCTGGGATCACCGGCTTCAAGGAGTTCCTGAAGATCACTGACCCGGTCTGGGACCGGATCATCGCGGTGAACCTCAGCGGCCCGCTGTACTGCACCCAGAACGTCGTGCCGGACATGATCGAGGCGGGCTGGGGGCGGATCGTCAACATCTCGTCGTCCAGTGCCCAGTCCGGGCAGCAGTACATGGTCCACTACGTGTCGACCAAGGCGGGCCTGATCGGCTTCACCAAGTCGCTCGCCCTCGAGCTCGGGCCGAAGGGGATCACCGTCAACACGATCCCGCCGGGCTTCGTCGACACCCCGATGCTGCGGGCGTCCGAGGAGCGCGGCCTGCTGGGCGGGACGGTCGACAAGCACGCCGACCTCACCCCCGTCCGGCGCCCCGGCCGGCCGGAGGACATCGCCGCGGCGGCCTCGTTCCTCATCTCCGAGGAGGCCGGCTACATCACCGGCCAGGTGATCGGCGTCAACGGCGGCCGCAACACCTAGAGGCACCGCCCGCCGCGGGACAGCCCGCCACGGGACAGCCCGGGCCGCGAAGAACGGCCCGGGCTGTCCGGCGCGAGCTAGGCGGGGACGCTCAGGCCGGCCTCCACGCCCATGAGCTGGGCGAGGTTGCCGCCCATGATCTTGCGGACGAGCTCCTCCGGCAGGTGTGCCAGATCGTCGAGGTAGCTCACCGGGCTCGCCAGGCCCTCGGGGTGGGGGTAGTCGGAGCCGAACAGCACGTGGTCCTCGCCCAGGAGCTGGGCGAGCTCACCGAGGTCGTCCTCCCAGAAGGGGCTCACGTAGATGTTCCGCTTCACCACCTCGACCGGGTTCTCCAGGAAGTCCTGCGGCATCTTCTTGTAGAGCGCCTTCATCGCCGAGAGCAGCGGGGCGACCCAGCTCATCCCGTTCTCGATGATGGCGATCTTCAGCCGCGGGAATCGGGAGAGCGCGCCATGGCAGACCAGCGCCGAGACCGCGTCCTCGATCGGCCGCCAGGACTGCAGCATGCGGAACGTGTTCGGCTGGAAGGGCAGCATCTCGGTGCTCGAGCCCATCCAGTCGCTCTGGTACCGGGAGTAGCCGCTGTCGGACGAATGCATCGCGACCAGGATTCCGGACTCCTGGACCCGCTCCCAGAACGGATCGAACTCCGGCAGCCCGAACGAACGGGGCCCGCGCAGGCCGGGAACCGGAGCCGGCCTGATCAGCACCACCCGCGCGCCGCGCTCAAGCACCCATTCGAGCTCCTCGATCGCCTTCTCCACGATCGGCAGCGTGATCACCGGGGTGGTGAAGATGCGGTCCAGGCCCTCGTAGTTGAACTGCCAGGTCTCGTAGAGCCACTCGTTCAGGGCGTGGATGACGGCGTGCACCAGGTCCACGTCATCGCGCATGCGCTCCTCGATGAGGCTGGCGAGCGTGGGGAACATCAGGGTGCGGGCGAGGCCCTGCTCGTCCAGGAGCCTGAGCCGGGCGGCGGGCTCGCGCCAGGCGTCGATGCACTTCACCGGCTTGCCGAAGATCTCCCGACGGGACAGGCCGTCGGGGTTGCCCTTCCGGTAGTAGTCCTCCTGCGCACCCGGCCGGGCCACCACGTCGAACGTGGGGTTCGGGATGTACTCGCTCACCTGGCCACGAACCATGATCTTGGTCCGGCCACGGACCTCGATGTACTCGATCGCGCCCCGGTAGCGGTCGGGCAGGAATTTGGTCAGCGCTTCCCTGGGCTCGTAAAGATGGTTGTCCGCATCGAACACAGGTATGTCGGAACGGGGCACGCGGCCCTCCAGAAGTCGGTTGTGGCCGAGCAGGCCGTGGGGGTAGTGAACGCTTCCTATCCTCACTACACGGTGCCGCCCCGACGTGCCAGCAGAGCGCCCGGCGGTCACGGGAAGCACCCGTCGACGCCGGTGACAGTAAGGTCAGATCGTCGCGGCAGTCAGCTGCGGGCAACTGGTGGGACCGCCGCCCAGCTGATCTCCGCCCCGCCGGAAGCAGGTCATGGATGGAAGTCCACGAGGTCGACGAGGCACCCGAGGCACCCGAGGTCAACCGGAATCCGCTCGGCATCGACGCCGAGGCCGTGGGGCGCTGGTTCGGGGAGCGGGTCGCGGGAGCCGAACCGCCGCTGCGCTACGACCGCGTCACCGGTGGCCACTCCTGCCTCACCTACCTCGTCACGGACGCCCGGGGCACGCGCTACGTGCTGCGCCGGCCGCCCGTCNGCGCCCTGCTGGCCACCGCGCACGACGTCACCCGGGAGGCACGGATCCTGGCCGCGCTCGCGGACTCCGAGGTCCCGGTGCCGCCCGTCCTCGGCGTATGCGACGACAGCGCGGTGACCGGCGCCCCCTTCTACGTGATGGAGCACGTGGCCGGGGTCGTGGTGCGCGAAGCGGCCGACGCCGACCGGCTCCTGCCGTCCGCCCAGGCCCGTCGCGAGGCAGGGCACTCGCTGGTCGACGCGCTGGCCGCGCTGCACGCGATCGACGTCGACGAGGTCGGCCTCGGCGGCCTCGCCCGCCGGGACGGGTACCTGGACCGGCAGCTCCGGCGCTGGTCGGCGCAGTGGGAGGCTTGCGGGCTCGGTGACCTGGGCGGCATCACCAGGCTGCGTGACTGGCTCGTCGGGCACCGCCCACCGGAGTCGGCGGCCCGGATCGTGCACGGCGACTTCCGGCTCGGCAACGCGCTGCTCGCCCCGGACGGGCGGCTGTGTGCGCTGCTCGACTGGGAGCTGTGCACTCTCGGTAACCCGCTCGCCGACCTCGCCTACCTGCTGCGCACCTGGTCGACGGTGGACGCCCGGGCCGGCCAGGGGCCGCTGACGACGTCGCTGCCCGGGTTCCCCACCGCCGACGAGCTCGCGGACCGGTACGCGCAGCGCTCCGGCCGGCCGAACGGGCAGCTCGACTACTGGCTGGCGTTCACCGCCTGGCGGGCCGCCGGCATCCTGGCCGGGGTGTACCGGCGCTACACCGACGGCAAGATGGGGGACCCGCCCGACGACCTGCCGTCCTTCCTCGTGGAGGTCGAGGCGCGCGTCCACCAGGGTCTGGGTTTCGCGCGCCTCGCCTGACGCCGAGGTCCGGCGGGCCCGCGGTCAGAGCTCGGCCGCCTCCCGCTCCAGGCGTTCGGCGAAGGTGGCGAAGGCCCGCTCACGCAGCGTGGGCAGATGCCCGGACGGGAACAGCGTCTCGACCGGCGTGTACTCCCGCAGCACCTGGCGGGCCAGGGTGACCTTGTGGACCTCGGTCGGCCCGTCGGCGATACCGAGGGCCTCGGCGGTGACCATCATGCTCACGAACGGCATCTCGTTGGAAACACCCAGTGAGCCGTGCAGGCGCAGCGCGCGCNGGGCGACGTCGTGCAGCACGCGGGGCAGCATCACCTTGACCGCCGAGATGTCCTTGCGGACCTTCCGGTAGTCCTTGTGCCTGTCGATGAGCCAGGCGGTGCGCAGCACGAGCAGCCGGAAGCACTCGATGTCGATCCAGCTGTCGGCGACCTTCTCCTGTGTCATCTGCAGCGACCCCAGCGGGCCGTTCCTGGTCTGCCGGGAGACGGCCCGCTCGCAGAGCAGGTCGAAGGCGCGCCGGGCGAGCGCCACCGTCCGCATGGCGTGGTGGACCCGCCCGCCGCCGAGCCGGGTCTGGGCGATCGCGAAGGCCTGGCCCTGACCACCGAGCAGATGGTCGGCCGGCACCCGGACGTCGTTGTAGCGCACATAGCCGTGGTCGCGCCGCACTCCCCCGAGCGTGCCCTGCTCGGGCGGCTCGGTGGCGACCGCGGGGTTGCGCACGATCTCGATCCCGGGCGTCTCGGCGGGCACGATGAACATCGACATCCCCTGGTAGGGCCCGGCCCCGGGGTCGGTGACCGCCATGACGATGAAGAAGGCCGCGTGCCGGGCGTTGGTCGAGAACCACTTCTCACCGTTGATCACCCAGCTGTCCCCGTCGCGGACGGCCCGGACCCGGAACAGGGTCGGGTCGGCGCCACCGTGCGGCTCGGTCATCGAGTAGCAGGACGCGATCTCCCCGTCGAGCAGCGGCTGAAGGTAGCGGTCCTTCTGCGCGGGCGTGCCGAAGTGCGCGAGGATCTCGGCGTTGCCGGAGTCGGGCGCCTGGCAGCCGAAGATCGACGGCGCCCACCGCGAGCGGCCGAGAATCTCGTTGAGCAGGGCGAGCCGGACCTGGCCGTAGCCCAGGCCGCCCAGCTCGGGGCCGAGGTGGCAGGCCCACAGTCCCCGGGCCCGGACCTCTTCCTTGAGCGGCC
Source organism: Frankia sp. EI5c (assembly GCF_001636565.1). Lineage (GTDB taxonomy): Bacteria > Actinomycetota > Actinomycetes > Frankiales > Frankiaceae > Parafrankia. Next base: position 26,893 of record NZ_LRTK01000011.1, on the reverse strand, counting down.
GGACGATCTCCTGCGCCCGCCGGTCCAGTTTGTCGTACGGATTGTCAAGGACGAAATCCAGCGGCTCGATGACGTCCCGTACGAAGGTGTCGACCCAGTCGAGCTGCTCCTGATAGGCCGGATCGGTCTCGAAGTCCCACACGATCGCACTCGCTCCATTCGCGGATCAGCTGCCCCGGGCGGGGCAGGATGGTGCACTGGGACCCGGTACCGCGCAAACGGCATTGCATTCTGCGAGAATGCGGTTTGCAGAGGTTGGGGACCGGGCCGGCCGCCGACAACATCGCTACCCGGATCATCGGATTGGACGTATGACGTGTACGACATGCCGGAAGAGATCGACGTTCGCGCGGACGGTTCGCTGCGGATCATCACTCTGAACCGACCCGAGGAGCTCAACGCCGTCAACGACGCGCTGCACACCGGGCTTGCACAGCTCTGGCCGCGGTTGAACGAGGACCGCTCCGCGCGGGCCGCGGTGATCACCGGCAGCGGGCGGGCCTTCTCCGCCGGCGGCGACTTCAACTACCTGGAGGAACTGTTCCAGGACAAGGAGCTGCGCGCCAAGTCGATCGCGCACGGCCGTGACATCGTCCTCAACATGGTGCGGTGCCGGATCCCGGTGGTGGCCGCGGTGAACGGCCCCGCCGTCGGCCTCGGCTGCAGCCTGGTAGCCCTCAGCGACATCGTGTACATCGGCGAGAAGGCGTTCCTCGCCGACCCGCACATCCAGGTCGGGCTGGTGGCAGCCGACGGCGGCCCACTCACCTGGCCGCTGAACACCAGCCTGCACCTGGCGAAGGAGTACGCCTTCACCGGTGCGCGCATCTCGGCCGAGCGCGCCGTCCAGATGGGCCTGGCCAACCATGTCGTCGCCGACCCGCTGGCCGAGGCGCTGGCCTGCGCGAAGCGCATCGCCGAGCTGCCGCGGCAGGCCGTGGAAAGCACCAAGCGGCTGCTGAACATTCACCAGGAACGCGCGGTGCTCGCCAGTCTGGACTACGCGAACACCGCGGAGGAGCAGTCCTTCCAGACTGATGATTTCGCCTCCATCATCGCGCGGCTCTCCGCCAAGAAGAAGAGCTGATCCGCACGGCGGTCCCGGATTCGCCGGCCGGGACCGCCGCCACCGGCTGTTCCTTTTTCGGCCGATCTCTTTGTCTGTCGGTCTCTTCGGCCGGCCTTTCCGCTTTCGCTGGCCGGATTTTCCGCGGTGGGTGCCGGGCGACCGTTCGCGGTCGGTTATTCCCGGCCGAGGTCGAGGAGCCGGCGGGCGATGATGTTCCGCTGGATCTCGGCCGTGCCGCCGTAGATGGTGGCCGCGCGGGAGTAGAGGTATTCGGAGCGCCAGCGGGGGTCGGTGAGTTCGACCGCGCCGGGGAGCAGGTCGCGGGCGGTGTCGAACAGCCGTTGTTCGGCGGTGGCGAGCAGGACCTTGTCGATGGAGGTCTCCGGGCCGAGGTGGGCGCCGGCGGCGAGGCTGCGCTGGGTGGCGTGCGAGCGGCAGCGGATCGTGTGCAGCGCCAGATAGGCCGCGCCCAGATCGGCGTCACTCTCCTCGGCCGGGACGGTCGTCTGCTCCAGCACCCGGTCCAGCCGGGTGAACAGGTGGGCCACCCGGTGCCAGAAACACGTGGACCGCTCGTGCGGCAGCAGGTCCATGGCCAGGCTCCAGCCGTCGCCGGGTCTTCCCAGCATCCGGTCGGCGGGGACGACGACGTCGTCGAAGAAGACCTCGGCGAACTCCTCGACCCCGTGCATCATCTCCAGCGGGCGGACGGTGATCCCCGGAGTGTCCATATCGACGAAGAACGCGGTGATGCCACCGTGCCCGGGCGCGGTGCGGGTGAGCAGCACACAGCGCTGGGAGTACTGCGCCAGGCTGGTCCACACCTTCTGNCCGTTGACCACCCAGCTGCCGTCTTCGCGCTGCTCGGCCCGGGTCGACAGCGATGCCAGATCACTGCCTGAACCCGGCTCCGAGAACCCCTGGCACCAGCTCTCCGCCCCGGACTGGAGCAGCGGCACCATCTCGGCGGCCAGCGCCGGCGGCGCGTACGAGATCATGGTGGGGACGAGGACCTCGATCATCGAGTAGATCCCCGGCTCCGCGAGGCCCCTGGTGGCGACCTCCTCGCCGAGCACCGCGCGCAGGACCGCCGGGCCGCCCAGCCCACCGACCTCGGCCGGCCAGCCGTAGCGCATCCAGCCGGCGTCGTACAGCGCGCGGCGCACCCGCGCGAGCTGCGCCACCTGCCCGTCGAGGGAGTGATCCGGGCCCGGGGTCAGATCGTTGTCGTCCAGCCAGGCCCGAAGAGCCGTCCGGAACTCGGCGACGTCCACGTCAGGCGACCCGGGTGTGCCGGGGGTGCCGGGGGTGCCGGTCACGGCGGGCTGCGGAATCCGCGGGCATCGACATCATGGTCCTCCCTGACCCGACGGCAGAGCTGAGATCAATTCTCTTGGAGCGAGAAGGAGATTCTTGCCAGCGAGAGGAAGCTACCACAATGTTCTTGTCTCTTTGCTTGCTTCTCGCCAGCTCGTACCCGCACCTGGCCAGCCCCCAGGCATACGAGCCCGAGCCGCCGGCGCGGTCGCAGTCCGGTCGTTGTCTGGCGTAGTGGCGGGCGACCCGGGCTCGGTTGCCACAGGCCGCAGAGCACCATTCACGGCGGGGATGGTGCTTCACGAAGAAGAGCGGGCAGCCGGGTGCCGCGCAGCTCCGGGGGGCCGCTCCTGATCCGCCGCCCAGCACCCGTACGGCGGATCGCCGCGCACTCGGCCGCTGACAGCCCGAAGGTCACCCACGAAGATCATCGCGAGGGTCACAGGGTCCGGAAAAGCCCGCCGTCGACAAGGATCTGGGCTCCGTTGACGTAGCTGGCGGCCTCGCTGGCGAGGAACACGCATACGCCGACCATGTCGGTGNGGGTGCCGATCCGCTTCATCGGGTTCATCTCGGCGGCCAGGCGCTTCGCCTCCGGCCCCCAGGCGTTGGTGATGTCGGTGTCGAACGCGCCGGGCAGGACGAGGTTCGCCCGCACCTTGGGTGCCCAGGTCCCGGCCAGGCCGAGCGTCAGGGCGTTGAGAGCGGCCTTCGCCATCGCGTAGGGCAGATCGCTGGGATTCGGGCGCAGCGAACCGGCCGTCGTGACATTGATGATCGATCCGCCGTCCCCGGCGGCCATGCGGGTGCCGAACAGGGCGCTCAGCCGGAACGGGCCGCTCGCGTTCACCGCGTGGACCTTGTCGTACAGTTCCTGACTCACTCCGGGCAGGCTGTCGTACACGGGCGACATCCCGGCGTTGTTCACCAGTACGTCGCAGCGGCCGAACTCCGCGTACACCGTCTCCACGAGGCTGTCGCAGTCGGCCCACCGGCCGACATGGCAGGCGACGGGCAGGGCCCGGCGCCCCGTCGCGGCCTCGATCTCCGTCGCCGCCGTCTTGCAGGCGTCGAACTTGCGGCTCGCGATCACCACGTCGGCGCCGGCCGCGGCGAGGCCCTCGGACACGGCCCGGCCGATCCCCCTGCTACCCCCGGTCACGACGGCTACCCGCCCGGACAGATCAAATATCTGACTCGGTGCACTTGTTTTCAGCTCGGTCACGCGTATGAGTCTCGCCGATGGACCGCGTCACGTACACGTCTTCCGACCTGGAACGCCCTGGAGCAGCCCTAGCGCTCCGGCCGCGGCGGCTGGAAGACGTCGGGGATGCCGTCCGCGTCGAGATCGAGGCTCTCCTGCTCTTCCAGCTGACGGTAGACCCGGTTGCGCAGCCGCAGCACCACCGTGGCGACCAGCGCCGACGCCACGGACCCGGCGAGGATCGCGGCCTTGACGTGATCGCCCCGCTCGGCGTCGGGGCCCGGGCCGAAGGCGAGCTCGCCGAGCAGCAGGCACACGGTGAACCCGACCCCGGCGAGCAGCGCGACGCCGAACACGTCCCACCAGGACAGCTCGGGATCCAGCTCGGCGCGGGTGAAGCGGGCCAGCAGCCAGGTCGAGCCCAGCACCCCGATGGGCTTGCCCACCAGCAGGCCCAGCGCCACCCCGATCGCGACCGGGTCGGTCAGCGCCGCGCCGACCCCGCCGTCGGCAAGGGACACCCCGGCCGCCATCAGGGCGAACAGGGGCACCGCGACCCCGGCGGAAACGGGCCGCCAGCTGTGCTCGAAGCGCTCCGACATCCCCGCCGTCTCACCAGCGCGGAGGCGGGCCGGCACGGCGAAACCCAGCAGGACTCCCGCGATGGTGGCGTGGATGCCCGAGGCGTGCATGAAACCCCAGGCCGCGACCGCCAGCGGCACCAGCACCCACCAGTGGGTCACGCCGCGGTGCGCCAGCAACCCGAACACGGTGATGAGGGCGAGGGCGGCGACGGCCGGCCCGAGGCTGAGCTGGTCGGTGAAGAAGAGCGCGATGATCGCGATCGCCAGCAGGTCGTCGACCACGGCGAGCGTCAGCAGGAAGGAACGCAGCGCCGCCGGCAGATGCGTGCTGATGATGGCGAGAACTGCCACCGCGAACGCGATGTCGGTCGCCGTGGGCACCGCCCAGCCGGTGTTCGAACCGTCACTGCCGACCGCGTTGACCAGCAGATAGATCCCGACGGGCGCCACCATTCCGCCGACGGCGGCGACCATGGGCAGCACCGCCCGGCTCGGCGAACGCAGATCGCCCAGCAGGAACTCGCGTTTGAGTTCCAGCCCCACCACAAAGAAGAAGATCGCCAACAGCCCGTCGGCGGCCCACTGCTCCAGGTCGAGATGCAGGTGCAGGGACTCGGGGCCGACGCTGGTGCCGACCATGGAGTGATATGACTCCCGCCAGGGCGAGTTCGCCCAGACCAGGGCGACCAGCGCGCCTGCCAGCAGGAGCAGGCCGCCTACCGTCTCACTGCGCAGGATGCCCGCGGCGTGCTGCGCCTGGGGCCAGCTCGGCAGACCCATCAGGGACCTGCGGGAAGGGCCTGCGGACATGGGAGTTCTCCTCGGTCGGAACGGAACGCGTGCCCGACCTTGGGGACACCACGCACAACACTGCCGACCAGACTTCCCGGCGCACCTGGTCAGAGGCTACACGCGCCCTGCGTGCCGCGCGCTGCCTCGCCGGGCTCGGGCGGCTCGGGGGGCTCGGGCGGCTCGGGGGGCTCGGGGGGCTCGGGCGGCTCGGGCGGCTCGGGCGGCTCGGGGGGGTCGGGGGGGTCGGGCGACCGCCCTCACGGGCGCAGGCGCAGGCGTAGGCGTAGGCGCGGCCGCACCGGGCCGTGGAGCCCTGGACGGGAACTTCCCATTGAGGATCTTCCGGAGCAGGGCCGACCGCCGGATCACGAAATGGTGGGTCGCGAATGTGGCCGCGTACGTCGCCACCGCGAGAACCGTCATCTGCCCGAACCCGAGGCTCGGATCCATGCCGAGCATCCGCGCGAAGAAGAAGATCCAGAAGAAATGCAGGAGATACACGCTGTAGGAGGCGTCCGACAGGTACAGGAAGACGGGGCGCGGCCGGGAGCCGAACCGGCGCGCCACCGCGAACAGCGCGGCGATCAGCGGAATCGCGACCAGCGTCTCGACCAGCACGCGGCCGGTTCCCGCCGAGAGCACATCCACCCACCCGCACCAGGACACGACCAGAAGAAGGCCGGACGCCGCCGCCAGCACCGGAGCGGGCCGCCCGAACACCGGGACCAGCCGCGCACGGTCCAGATAGAGCAGGGTCCCGAGCAGGAAGAACGGCAGGAACTCCAGGATGCGGCGCAGCAGGTCGGCATGGAATCCGGACCCCACCAGCGGCTCGAGGGCACCGGTCCAGCACGCGCGGCCCGCCGCCATGAGGCCCAGGACGGCCAGCGTGATCGTGGCCATCGCGGGCAGGCGCCCGGCGGTGGCACGCCGATAACCGCGGGTGCCGGTCAGGGCACTCACCACCCGGACGGCCGCCGGCGTCAGAAGTGCGTAGCCGAGCAGCACCAGCAGGAACCACAGGTGCAGGTACCAGTTCAGCCCTCCCGCCAGCGCGGGCCCGGCGCTGGCCCGCAGGAACTCGGCGAACGACATGTCCCGGCCGCTGTGGAACACGCCGCTCATCCACAGGGTCGGCGGGTTGAAAACCAGCAGCGTCGCCAGCAGCGGAACTCCGACGGCGGCCAGCCGGCGGCGCACCGCCCGGGCCGCGCCATAGGACGTGACGAGCATGGCGGAAAGGAAGCCGGAGATGACGAAGAATGCCTCCATGCGGAACAGGCCGGAAGCCCGGGCTATCCCGTCGAAGAACGGGTCCACGCCCAGGGTCGCCACATGAACGAGCACCCCGACCAGCATGAGGACGCCACGTAGCACGTCCAGGCCGTGGTGACGCTCACTCGCGCTGGTTCCGCCCTCCGGCTCCGCCACAGGTTCCTGCCTTCCGCTGCGCGCCCCGCGACCGATGCCTTTTCCCGAGCCGCGCGCTGCGACGCGTCGACCCGGGCACCTGCGCGATGCTACGCACCGGAAGAAGCCGCTCTCCAGGCCGCGGCGCGATTTCGGCAAATCAGGCTGATGAGATATGACACCTGCGGTATCAATGTCGTCGCAGCAGGGCGCCAAACGGCAGTTCGGGGCCNGGACGGCCTCGGGAGAAAAGCAGCCTGAAGGCCCTCCGGAAAACCTGCGGGAAGTCCCCCGACGGATCAGCTGGAGATGATCACAGCGGGCCGCCGCCGCCGAGTTCCCTGGGAACCCACTCGGGCGCGCGCTTCTCCATGAAGGCGCGCATGCCCTCCCGCGGCTCGGGAGACTGCTCCAGCGCCCACATCATCGTCTGGTAGTCGATGAGCCCGTACCGTTCGTTGAGCATCCGCTTGACGTGCATCCGGGCGAGCGGGGCGGTCTGCAGGACCTCCCGGGCCGCCTGCAGCGCGGCCTCGCGGAGCTGGTCGTGCGGGACGACCCGGCTGATGACACCGAGCCGCAGCGCCTCGGCGGCGTCGAAGCGGCGAGCCGACAGCAGCAGGTCGCGGGCCGCGGCCAGCCCGACGTGCGCGGGCAGGACGGACGCGTAGGTGGCGTCGGGGATCCCGCGCAGCAGCTCCGGGACCCGGAAGGTGGCCCGGTCGCTGGCCACCGCGATGTCGGACAGCATCGCGATCAGCAGGCCGCCGGCCTGGCAGATTCCGTTGACCGCCGAGATGACGGGCGCGCGGCTGTCCCGGACGGTGAGGAACGGCAGGATGTCCGTGCTGCCGAGGTCGCTGGGGAACGAGTCACCGGGCTCGGACCGCCCGCCCAGGTCGCCACCCGGGGCGAACACATCACCGGTACCGGTGATGATGAGCGCCGCGAGGTCGGGGTCCCGGTTGACCAGGTACACGGCCCGCTTGATGCCGAAATACATGGCCGGAGTCAGGGCGTTACGCGCCGCCGGCCGGTCGATAATGCACCAGCCGATTGCGCCGTCGCGCTCGAACCGCAGACCGGCCGCGCCCAGATCGTCTGCCATCCCACTCCTCTGTCCGGTCGCGTCGGAGCCGGCGCCGAAAATCTCGGCTATCATTTCCCGCTGCGCGACGCAACACATTCTGGAGCGACTCCGCATTACTTCCAGGTCGCTGACGCAGCCTCGCTCCGCCGGGTGGGAACTTTACGCCGATCGTCGCGCCGGACGCCAGCGGCACTATTGTCTGACAGTTCCCTGACCAGGCGGCGGTGCCGTCGCCGCCGCCCCGGCCGCCCCTTGCCGCCGCCACCCGGTCACCTTGCGAGGCGGGGTCCGCACAGCGAGCAGGCTGGTCCGCGACGACCTGGACCCGCGGTAGGCTGCACCGGCTCAGGTGCCGCCGGCCTGGTGTTGACCGCGGGTTCCGTGTTGATTGCGTTCGACCGGGCGTGATATACGGCAATTGACACCGAGTCGGACTGTCCACTTCGACGCGAGTGCGTGAATTCGCTTTTCCGCGCCTCGAATCAGTTTCCCGCGAGAGGAGCATCATGGATCTACAGGCCCTGGCCGACAAGATCGAGATTCAGGAGGTCCTGGCCAGGTATTCCCGGGGCGTGGACACCAAGGACTGGGATCTCTGGCGGACGGTGTTCACTCCGGACGCCTTCATTGACTACCGGGCGGCCAGCTCCTCGGACACGTCCTTCGGCACTCGGGACGAGATGGGTGTCTGGCTGCAGAACAGCGTCGGCACGCTTCCGATGACGCAGCACTACATCACCAACGTCGAGATCGACCTCGATGGCGACACTGCCCGGGTGCTGGCCATGTTCTTCAACCCGATGCGGCTGCCGGGCACCGCCGGCCTGAGCTACTGCGGCGGTTTCTACAACCACGAGATGGTACGCACCGACGAGGGCTGGAAGAGCCGGAAGCTCGTCGAGGAGAACGTCTGGTTCGAGGCCGCGGCCGCGGCCGCGAGTTAGCCCGGCGCGCCCGGCAACCCGGCCGGGCGGTTCCGCGGAACCGCCCGGCCGGGTTGCCGGCTTCAGCGCTTGGCGCCAGCGGCGGGAAACACCACGTTGACGACAATGGGGCGTCGCCTGCGCCGCAGCAGGAGCCCGGCCAGCAGAACCGCACCGGCGGGCGCCGCCGCGGAGCGCGCGAGCGGCGCGTACCGCGCGAGCGGCGCGAGCCGTACCAACAGCGGCGTCAGCCGCGCGAGCGCGCCCGCACCGGCCGTAGCCAGCAGGTCGAGCGGCTCGGCCACCGGTGCGTCGGACGCAGCCTCGGCGGGGGCGGCCTCGGCGGGGGCGGCCTCCGCCGGAACAGCATCGGCGGGCGCGGCGGGCGCGGCGGCGCTGTCCGCCGCGGGAGCCACCTCGGCCGGGGCGGCTGCGAGCTCGTTGGCGAGGTTCGCCGCGAACTTCCCGACCAGGGAGCCCGCGACCTCGGCCAGCACCCCACGGCCGAACTGGGCCGGCTTGCCGGTGATGTCGAGCTCGGTTTCGACCGACACGTCGGTGGAGCCGCCGGTGTCCGCCAGCCGGCAGGTGACCAGCGCCTTCGCGGTGCCGTTGCCCCGCGCTTCCCGGCCGCTGGCCTCCAGCACCGCGACCTTGGTCTGCTCGTCCTGGCTGACGAACCTGATGGTGCCGTTGTAGGTCAGGCCGACGGGCCCCACCTTGACCTTGATCTTGCCCTGATAGCTGTCGCCGTCCTTGGAGGTCAGGATCGCTCCGGGTACGCACGGCGTGATGCGTTCGACGTCCAGCAGAACCCGCCAGGCCTCGTCCGCCGGTACGGGAATGGTGAGGGTGTTCTCCAGTTTCATGCGGCTTCCTTAACGGCGGTCCGGGCGGCCCGGGCGGCGCGGGTGACTGGCGGGACAGGCGGGGTCGACGGGATCAGGAGCCACCCTCGGCCAGGGCTTCCGCCGCGGCCCGGACGGCGTTGATGATGCCCTGGTAGCCCGTGCAACGGCACAGGTTCCCGGACAACGCGTCCCGGATCTCCTCGTCCGTGGGTTTCGGGTTCTCCTCCAGGAAGGCCGTCACCGAGACGATGAATCCCGGGGTGCAGAACCCGCACTGCAGGCCATGGTGATCGCGGAACGCCTGCTGCACGACCGAGAGCTCGCCGTCGGGTTCCGCCAGCCCTTCCACGGTCGTGATCTCGGCGCCGTCGGCCTGCACGGCGAAGATCAGGCAGGCGCGGACGGCCTCGCCGTCCAGCAGGATCGAGCAGGCGCCGCAGACGCCGTGCTCGCATCCGAGGTGCGTCCCGGTCAGGCCGCAGTTGACGCGGAGAAAATCAGCGAGGACGAGCCTCGGTGGCACACTGGCCCGGTGCGGGGTCCCGTTGACCCGTACCTGGATGTCGACGTCAGTCACCGACTGCCTCCTGTAAGGCATGCCGCCAGGCCCGGGCCACCATGGCCGCGCCGACACGCCTGCGATATCTGGCCGAGCCGTGCAGGTCGGACGGGACCGAGTCGAGGCCCGCCATCGCGGACCGCCCGATCTCGTCGGGATTGCTGTCCGCCGGTGACGAGCCGATCAGCTCGCTCTCCACCGCCGTCGCGCGGCGGGCGCAGGGGCCGAGGCCGAACAGCGAGATGGCGCACCGGTCAATCCGCCCGTCGGAGCCGACACCGACGGCGACGCAGGCTCCGGCCATCGCGAAGTCGCCGTGCCGGCGGGCGAACTCCTCGACGGCGAAGCCGGTGCGGCCCTCCCAGACCGGGAAGGTGATGCCGGTCAGCAGCTCGTCGTCATCCAGCTCGGTGCTCCACGTGCCGGTGAAGAAGTCCGCGGCGGGTATGGTGCGCCGCCCGCGCGGGGACAGCGCCTCCAGCTCGACGTCCAGTGCCAGCGCCACCGCCGGGTATTCGGCGGAGGCGTCGGCGTGCGCGATGGAGCCGCCGATGGTTCCGCGGTTGCGGATCTGGAGGTGACCGATCAGCGGTGTGGCCCGGGCGAGCAGCGGGATCTGGAGACCGATCTCCTCCGAGCGCCCGATGGTGGCCTGGGTGGTGGCGGCACCGATCCACACCGATCCGTCGCGCGGCTCGATGCCGCGCAGCTCGTCGAGCCGGCGCAGGTCCACGAGGTTCTCGAAGACCGCCAGCCGCAGGGCCAGCATCGGCACCAGGCTCTGGCCGCCGGCGATGGCCTTCGCGTCGTCCAGTTCGGCGAGCAGGCCGACGGCCTCCTCGGCGCTGGTCGGGGCGTGGTACTCGAACTGCGCCGGCTTCATCCCGCCACCGCCATCCGCTGCTCCGCCATCCGCTGCTCGGCTTCCTCGATCAGGCTGACGATGCTCGCGGGCGACATCGGCAGGTGGGTGATGCGCACTCCGAACGGCGCGAGCGCGTCCGCGACCGCGTTGATCACGGCGGGCGGGGCCCCGATCGCGCCGCCCTCACCGACGCCCTTGTAGCCACCTGGGCCGATGCTGGGTGTCTCGACGTGGCCCAGTTCGATCGTGGGCACCTCCGCCGCGGTCGGCAGCAGATAATCCATGAAGGTGGTGGTGACGGGGTTCCCGTCGTCGTCGTAGGCGAGATGTTCGTACAGGGCCCCGCCGATGCCCTGTACGGTCCCGCCGAAGATCTGGCCCTCCACCACGTTGGGGTTGATCATCGGCCCGCAGTCCTCGCTGACGATGTAGCGCAGCAGCTTCACCTCGCCGGTGACGATGTCGACCTCGCAGGTGCACACATGCGTCGCGTTGGACCAGAGCATCAGGTGCTGAGCGCGGAAACGATCACTCACCTCCAGCCCGACCGCCAGGTCCGCGGGCAGCGAGCCGGACTTGAAGTAGGCGGTTTCGGCGACCTCGGCGAGCGTCACCTGCTTCTCCGGGCTGCCCTTGACCGAGGCCCGGCCGCGGACGAACTCGACGTCCTCGACCGGGGCCCCGAGCAGGTGCGCGGCCAGGGCCACGATCCGCGCCCGCAGCTGGCCGGCGGCGACGCCCACGGCGCCGGCGGTCATCGGGCCGGAGCGGCTGCCGCCCGTCCCGCCGCCGAACGGAGTGACGGCCGTGTCGCCCTGGATGGTGCTGACGTCCTCGATCGGCACGTCCAGGGCGTCGGCGGTGAGCTGGATGACCGTGGTCTCCAGGCTGTTGCCGCACGATCCGCCGGCCACGTAGACGTTGACCTTGCCGCTCGGCTCGACCCGGATCGTCGCGCCCTCGGTGCCGTAGAGCGCGCTCGACCCGGCCGTCGGCTCCACGTAGGTGCAGGTCCCGACTCCGAGGTAGCGGCCGGCGGCACGGGCCTCCTGCTGCTCGCGGCGGAACGCCTCGTAGTCGAGGATCTCGACCGCCTGCTCGAGGGTCTCCAGCGGCGTGATGTCGCTGTACGGCATGCCGTTGCAGTTCGCCGTCGGCAGTTCGTCGCGGCGCAGCATGTTCCGGCGGCGCAGGTCGATCGGGTCGATGCCGATCTCGCGGGCGGCGATGTCGAGGAGCACCTCGCGGGCCACCGACTCGAACTGCCAGGGGCCACGGTAGGCAACCCGTCCGCTGGTGTTGGAGAAGGCGAATCTGGACGCGAACGTCCCCTCCGGGATGCGGTACGGCCCGGGGAAGATCAGCCCCACCGCGATACCGCTCTGCACCGGGGAGGGCGACGGGTAGGCACCGGCGTCCTGCACGTGGTCGAGGGTGGCGGCGAGCAGCCGGCCGTCGGCGTCGAAGGCCATCCGCGCCTCGCCGTGCTCGTGGCGGGCCTGGCCGGCCGACAGCAGGTGCTCCTGCCGGTCCTCGATCCACTTCAGCGGGGCGGGCACCTTCGTCGCCGCGATCATCAGGCACATGTCCTCGCGCAGCGGCAGCACCTTCTGCCCGAAGCCACCGCCGGTGTCGCGCATGACCACCCGCACCCGGTGCTCGGGGATCCCGAGCAGGCGGGCGCAGAACATGCGCACCTCATGCGGCGACTGGGTCGCCGTCCAGATCCGCATCTCGCCGTCCGGCGCCGACCACTCGGTGACCNGCCCGCGGGTCTCCATCGGCATCGCGCAGTAGGCCTGCTGGTAGAACGTCTCGCTCACCACGTGCGGCGCGCTGTCGAAGGTGGGCGCGAGGTCCGCCATCGGCCGGCCCCCCAGCTGGCCGATCAGGTTGCCGGGGAAGGACTCGTGCACCAGCTCGGGCGAGTCGAACGCGGTGGTGTAGTCGACGACCGGGGTCAGCGGCTCGTAGTCCACGACGACCAGCTCGCAGGCGTCCTCGGCGATGTACCGGTCGTCGGCGACGACCATCGCCACCGGGTCCCCGACGAACCGCACCTCACCCTCGGCCAGTGGCGGTCGGGGGGTGTCGGGAGCGTGCCGCCCCTCCAGTGAGAACCACTGCTCGTGCACGGCCGGGTTGAGGTCGGCGGCGGTGAAGACCGCGTGCACCCCGTCCAGGGCCAGCGCCGCGGAGAAGTCGATACCGGTGATCCGTGCGCGGGCGACCGGGCTGCGCACGAAGCACACGTGCAGCATTCCGGGTCGCACCACGTCGTCGACGAAGGTGCCTCGACCAGTCAGTAATCGCGCGTCCTCCACCCGGCTGACCCGGGTGCCCGCGTATCGACTGGATGTGGTTTCAGGACCGCTCACAGGCTCTCCAGATGCCCGGCCACCCGGCACCGCTCCGGGCCGCGCGACTGCTCATGGTCGACACATGGTGCCATTCCGCCCACCGGGCCCCGTCGATCAGCTTCCGGACGTGGCGTGCGCACCCCGCTCGTACCTCTCCCTCGAACCGCCCCAGGGCGGACGGGTCCGCCCTGGTCCGTCCATACAACTTTATTTTCGCCCCAAGTGCCATTAATCTTCTGGCACGCCATGGACCGCGGCCCCCGGACAGCCGGGTCGCGGCGAGAGGAGACATCATGCGAGGACCCACAGCACACGCCGAGGCGGCGCCGGCCGAGGCCCCCGACGCGGTCGCCGAGCAGCCGGTCGTCGAGGAACTCCTGATCGAAGAGGTCTCGATCGACGGGATGTGCGGTGTCTACTGACCCCGCCGTCCACCGGTCATGACCGGGACCGACCCCGGCATCCTCGACGAGGCCTGGGAGCTGTCCCGGTCGGTGGCGCTGCGCCCCGAGCCGTTCGGGGCGCTGGCGTACCACTTCGGCAACCGCCGGTTGATCTTCCTCAAGCGCCCTGAGCTGGTCGAGGTGGTCCGGAACCTGGGCGGATCACCCGACGTCCGCACCGCCCTGCGCCAGGCGGGCGTTCCGGCCGGGCAGTGGGCCGCCTATGCCGTGGCGCTGCGCGGGCTGGCCGACGCGGACGTGATCCGGCACCGAGACCCCGTGCGCCGAGACCCCGTGGGAGAACCGTTATGACCGCCGTGTCGCTGGTGCAGCGGTTCGAGCGCGGGCTGACCGCGCCGATCTGCCTGACCTGGNAACTCACCTACGCCTGCAACCTGTCCTGCGTGCACTGTCTGTCGGCCTCGGGCCGGCGCGACCCGCGGGAGCTGAGCACCGCGCAGTGCGAGTCGATCATCGACGAGCTGCAGGCGATGCAGGTCTTCTACGTCAACGTCGGCGGTGGCGAGCCGACGGTCCGCCNCGACTTCTGGCACCTGCTGGAGTACGCCGTCGACCACCAGGTCGGGGTCAAGTTCTCCACCAACGGGGTGCGCATCGACCAGGCGCGGGCCCGCTACCTGGCCTCGACCGACTACGTCGACGTGCAGGTCTCCCTGGACGGAGCCACCGCGGCGGTCAACGACCAGGTGCGCGGCGAGGGCTCCTTCGACATGGCCCTGCGCGCGCTGGACAACCTGGCCACGGCCGGCTTCCGGGACGCGAAGGTCTCGGTGGTCGTCACCCGCCACAACGCGGGCCAGCTCGACGAGTTCAAGCGCATCGCCGACGACCACGGCGCGACGCTGCGGCTGACCAGGCTGCGCCCGTCGGGGCGCGGCGCTGACGTGTGGGACGAGCTGCATCCGACCCACGAGCAGCAGCGCGACCTCTACGAATGGCTGGTGCGGGCCGGCGAGAAGGTCCTCACCGGGGACTCCTTCTTCCACCTCGCCGGCTTCGGCGAAAAGCTGCCCGGGCTGAACCTGTGCGGGGCGGGCCGGGTGGTCTGCCTCATCGATCCGGTCGGCGACGTCTACGCCTGCCCGTTCACGATCCACGAATCGTTCCGGGCCGGGAACATCGTCTCCGACGGTGGTTTCGCGCAGGTGTGGCAGACCAGTGAGTTGTTCGGCCGGCTGCGGGAACCGCAGGGCGGCGGGGCCTGCTCGGCGTGCCAGTTCTACGACTCGTGCCGCGGCGGGTGCATGGCGGCCAAGTTCTTCACCGGCCTGCCACTGGACGGGCCGGACCCGGAATGCGTCCAGGGTTACGGGCAGTCCGCGCTGGCCGACCCGAACCGGACCGTGCCGGCGCTGAGCCTCGACCACTCCCACCGGCGGGAACCGGTGCTGCTCCGGATCGGAACCCGGCCGGCCACCCCCGCCGCAGCCGCCGCAGCCGCCACGCCCGTCACGCCCGCCCCCGCGGCACCGCCGGTATCCGCGTGCGCCGAGAGCCCGCTGGCCGGATTCACACCCGCGGGCTGAACCCGCGGGGCCTTGAAAGGTGAAACATGGGTAACGCATGGTTCGAATCGGTCGCCGAGGCGCAGCGGCGGGCGCGCCGGCGACTCCCGAAATCGGTGTACAGCGCACTGCTGGCCGGTTCGGAGGCGGGTGTTTCCTACCGGGACAACACCGCCGCGTTCGACGAGCTCGGTTTCGCCCCGCACGTGGCGGGCCTGAAGGAGAAGCGCGACCTGGCGACGACGGTCCTGGGCCAGGAGGTGGCGCTGCCGGTCATCATCTCCCCGACCGGCGTCCAGGCCGTGCACCCCGACGGCGAGGTGGCGGTCGCCCGGGCCGCCGCCGCCCGCGGCACCGCCCTCGGCCTCAGCTCCTTCGCCAGCAAGCCGATCGAGGAGGTCATCGCCGCCAACCCGCGCACCTTCTTCCAGATCTACTGGATGGGCACCCGGGACTGGATGGTCCGGCGGCTCGAACACGCCCGGGATGCCGGCGCGGTGGGCCTGATCGTCACCCTCGACTGGTCGTTCTCGCACAGCCGCGACTGGGGCAGCCCCTGGATCCCCGAGCGGCTCGACCTGAAAACCATGGTGAAGCTGGCGCCGCAGGGGCTGTCCCGGCCCGGCTGGCTGGCGACCTATCTGCGCACCGGCAAGCTGCCCGACCTCAGCGTGCCGAATCTGGCCGAGCCGGGCGAGGACGCCCCCACCTTCTTCGGCGCCTACGGCACCTGGATGCAGACACCCCCACCGAGCTGGGAGGACATCGCCTGGCTGCGGCAGCAGTGGGACGGGCCGTTCATGCTCAAGGGCGTCAGCCGGGTCGATGACGCCCGGCGCGCCCGCGACGCCGGAGTCAGCGCGATCTCGGTCTCGAACCACGGCGGCAACAACCTCGACAGCACCCCGGCCCCGATCCGCTCCCTGCGCGCTGTCGTCGACGCCGTCGGGGACGACGTCGAGGTACTGATGGACGGCGGGATCCGCCGCGGCGGCGACGTGGTGAAGGCGCTGGCGTTCGGCGCGCGGGCGGTCATGATCGGCCGCGCCTACCTGTGGGGCCTGGCCGCCGGCGGGCAGGCCGGCGTGGAGAACGTGCTGGACGTGCTGCGCAACGGGATCGACTCGGCCCTGCTCGCGCTCGGCCACTCGTCGATCCACGACCTGACCCCGCAGGACGTCCTGGTACCCCGGGACTTCCCGCGGACCCTGGGCGGCACGCCAGCACCGACGTCACTGCCAGCACCGACGTCACTGCCAGCACCGACGCCATGACGCTGGCGGGGCGGTCGTGGACCGGGGTGCCGCGCTCGCCCCTGGTGCTGGTTCCGGTGGGGTCCTGCGAGCAGCACGGCCCGCACCTGCCGCTGACCACCGACACCACGATCGCGGTGGCGGTGGCCGACGGGGTGGCCGAGCGCCTGCTGCGGGACAACCCCGCCGCGCCGGTGCTGGTGGCCCCGCCGATAACCCACACCGCCAGCGGCGAGCACCAGGGTTTTCCGGGGACGATGTCGATCGGCGCGCCGGTCCTGCGGCTGGTGCTGGTGGAGCTGGTCCGCTCGATGGCCGGCTGGTGCGGCAGGGTCGTGTTCGTGAACGGGCACGGTGGCAACCTGCGCAGCCTCGCCGAGGCCGTCACCCAGCTGCGCGAGGAACGCCACGACGTGGCCTGGGTGCCGTGCGAGCCATCGAGCGGGGGCGAAGGTGAGGGCGCCGACGGCCCCACCGACGGGCCGGCCGACGCGCACGCCGGGTTCACCGAGACGTCCCTCATGCTGCACCTGGCGCCGCGGGCGGTGGACATGGACCGGGCTGTGGTCGGCAACACCGCTCCACTCGCCGAGCTGCTGCCCGCCATCGTGGCCGGTGGGGTCGCGGCCGTCGCGCCGTCCGGCGTGCTCGGGGACCCGACCGCGGCCAACGCGCCGGCCGGCGAACGCATCCTGCACCGGATGATCGGGGAGATCTCCCAGCTCATCGAAGGCGGCACCGCGGACGCCCACGGACGGCTGCGGGGCGCCGTCACCGCCGGGAGTGCGCCTTGACCNCGTCGTCGGCACCGTCATCGACCTCGTCGCCGGAGGCCGGGCGGGTGGCGCTGGTGACCGGGGCGGCCCGCGGCATGGGCGCCGCCACCGTGCGGGAGCTGTGCCGGCGCGGCTACCGGGTCGTCGCGGCAGACCTGTGCGCCGGTGACCTGGGCGCCGGCGAAGCGCGTGCGGGAGAAGGGGCGGCGGACCTCCCCGGAGTCGACTATCCGCTGGCGAGCCGGGAACAGCTCGCCGCCCTGCGCGACGAACACCCCGACCAGGTGCACACCATGGTGGTGGACGTGCGTGACCGCGCCGCTCTGGACGCGGCCGCGGCCACCGCGGTGGAGCGGTTCGGCCGCCTCGACGCCGCCGTCGCCGCCGCCGCCGTGATCATCGGGGGGCGCCCGCTGTGGGAGACCCCGGTCGAGCACGTCCACACGCTGTGGGACGTCGACGTCCTGGGAGTCTGGAACACCGCCGCCGCCAGTGTGCCGCACATGCTGCGCGGCCCCGACCCGGGCGGCTGCCGGTTCGTCGCCGTCGCCTCGGCCGCCGGCTCCCGCGGGCTGTTCAACCTCGCCGGCTACGGCGTCGCCAAGCACGCGGTCATCGGCCTGGTCCGTGGGCTCGCCGCCGACCTGACCGGGACGGGGGTCACCGCCGTCGCGGTCTCCCCCGGCTCCACCCGCACTCCGATGCTCACGGCCACCGCCGCCCTGTACGGCCTGGACGACGTCGAGTCCTTCGCCGCCTCGCAGCTCACCGGCCGGCTGATCGAGCCGGAAGAGATCGCCCAGACCATCGCCTTCTGCTGCTCCCCCGCCGGCGGTGTCCTGACCGGCTCGGTCGTCAGCGCCGAAGGCGGGTTCCGCGGATGACCCGCGGGCCCGGGCTGCCCCACGGCCTCGTCGTCGAACTCGGCCGGGAGGTCCGCGTCGAGGACGACGGCCGGACGCTGGTGGGTGGCGCGCCGACCCGGCTGCTGCGGCTCAGCGAGCGCGGGGCGCGCTGCCTGGACGGACGCCGGCTCGTGGTGGTCGACGCGACCTCCGAGCGGCTCGCCGACCTGCTCCTCACCCGCGGCGCCGCGGCGCCGGTGCTCGACGGACTGCCGCCCGCGGAGCTGTCGCAGGTGACGGTCGTCGTTCCCGTCCGTGACCGGGCCGGCCCGCTCGACCGGCTGCTCACTGGGCTCGGCGGGCAGGTGCGGGTCGTCGTCGTGGACGACTGCTCGCGTGACCCGGAGTCGACCGTGCGGGTGGCGGCGCGCCACGGCGCCGAGCTGGTCGCGCTGGCCCGGAACGTGGGCCCGGCGTCGGCGCGCAACGCCGGGCTGGCCCGGGTGACCACGCCCTTCGTCGCCTTCGTGGACTCCGACATCGTGGTCGAGCCCGCCACCCTCGCGGCGCTGGCCCGCCACTTCCACCAGCCGCGGGTCGCCGCCGTCGCGCCGCGGATCCGCGGGCTGCCGAAGACCGCCCGGCCGAACTGGATCTCGCGCTACGAGAACGCCCGGTCGTCGCTCGACCTGGGCCCGACCGCGGCCCTGGTGCACCCGCGCTCGCCGGTCGGCTGGCTGCCGGGTGCCTGCCTGGTGGCCAGGGTCGCCGCCCTCGGCGACGGCTTCACCGACGGCCTGCGGGTCGCTGAGGACGTCGACCTGGTGTGGCGGCTGGCGGCGCAGGGCTGGCAGGTCCGGCATGAACCCGCCGCGACCGCCTGGCATGACCATCGGATCCGGCTGACCGCCTGGCTTGGCCGCAAGGCCTACTACGGCACCGGCGCCGCCGTCCTCGCCGAGCGGCACCGCGGCGCCGCGGCACCCGCCGTCCTCACCCCCTGGAGTGCGGGCGTCGCCGTCGCGCTGCTGGCCCAGCGGCGCTGGTCGCTGCCGGTCGCCGCGGCCATGTTCGCGGTCCTGTCCACCCGCCTGGCGCGGCGGCTGCCCGACGAACCGCGCCGGGCCCGGCTGGCGGCCGATCTCGTCGGCCGCGGGCTCGTCTCGACCGCCGGGCAGACCAGCGCGCTGATGCTTCGGCACTGGTGGCCGCTGAGCCTGGCGGGTTGCCTGATCTCCCGCCGTGCCCGCCGCGCGGTGCTGGTCGCCGCGCTCGCGGACGGGCTGGTCGACCACCGCCGGCATGCCCCCCGGCTGGACCCGGCGCGCTT
This sequence comes from Frankia sp. EI5c, assembly GCF_001636565.1. Classification (GTDB taxonomy): domain Bacteria; phylum Actinomycetota; class Actinomycetes; order Frankiales; family Frankiaceae; genus Parafrankia. The sequence continues at coordinate 7,696 of NZ_LRTK01000011.1, read as the reverse complement.
CCTGCTGGCCCGCCGCCTCGACGACCTCGCCTACGGCGCCGGGCTGTGGACGGGCGCGCTGCGTGCCCGCTCACTGCGGCCGCTGCTCCCGCAACGATCGGACCGCCGGTAGATTTCCTTCTCCGTGGACACCACTGCGCGCAGACCGAAGGGCCGTCCACCTGTCACCGATCACGCCTCGATCGAGCGGGCGGCCTTCGCGGTGTTCACCGAGCGGGGTTTCGACGCGACCACCCTGGACGCGATCGCCGAGGCGGCGGGCGTCGGCCGCCGGACGTTGCTGCGCTACTACCCGTCCAAGAACGACATCCCCTGGGGTCAGTTCGACGAGAGCCTCGTCGAACTGCAGAAGTCCCTGGCCGCGATGCCGCCCGGCATTCCTCTCCATGAGGCGGTGCACCGGGCGGTACTCGCGTTCAACCGGGTCGACCCCGCCGCCGTGGCCCAGCACCGGCAGCGGATGAGCCTGCTGTTGCGAACGCCGACACTGCTGGCGCACTCGGCGTTGAAGTACCGGCAGTGGCGCCGGGTCATCGCCTCCTACGTCGCCGAGCGATCCGGGCTGAGCCCCGACGACCTGCTGCCGCGCACCGTGGGCCACGTGGCCCTGGCGATCGCCGTCTCCGCCTACGAGCAGTGGTTGGACGACGAGAGCCGAACGATCGAGGAGATCCTCGACGAGGCACTCGACGCGCTGCGGACCTACCTCGCCCAACCACCGGACGCCTCGGCCAGCTGAAGTCGGCAGTTGAAGTCGGTCAGCTGAAGTCGGTCGGCACCGGCTCGGACCAGTCGCGGTTCCGGTTGGACCAGCAGGCGAACGGCTTCTCGGCCGTTGCTCCGACGATCTGGAACTTCCCTCCCTTGACCTGGACGAAGCTGGCGCATTCCTGGGCGGCACCGTGCGTGGTCGGGTCGTCCTGAGTCGCGCTCTCGTGCATGCGGGTCCAGTCGATCGGCGGGACCAGGCCGTCAGCGGTGTAGTCGGTGATCTTGTTCGTCGCGGCGGTCACGCTTTCCCGCGTGAAGGACGGGCCGGCCGCGAGGATTCCCTGGTAGGCGATGTCCGCGTCGATCCAGCCGATCATGGCCGTCTCGGTGATCTCGGCGTCGGTCTCGGCCATCCACTTCCGGAAGTCCGCCAGGCCGCTGCCGGCCGCGTCCGCCTCGAAGGGCCGGAACGACACCTGCACGATGTCACCCTCGAACAGGTCACCCGCGTCCCGCACGAACTTCTGGTCGTAGGTGTTCGGGTGGAGGATCTTCACGTCCGCCATTCCCTGCCGCTGCAGTTCCTGCGCGAGCGTCTTCTGGCCGTTCAGGTCGAAACAGCTCACGATCGCCTCGACACCCGCGCGCTTCATCGCGGTGACCTCGGGGCCGATGCCGTTGGGCAGGCCGAAGGCCANGGAGTCGTTGAAGTAGGCGGCTTCCTGGCCGGTGTCGGGCCCGTAGAGCCGGATCGAGTCCCGGACGGACTGCGCGCACTTCCTCGAGCNGTCGGAGACGCCGTAACCGAGGGCCGCGACCTTCTTCGCGCCCACGAGCTTCGCCCCGTACGCATAGAAACGGGCCGTGCAGTCCAGGCAGGTGATTCCGGAGTTGCCCCAGATGTTGTCGTGCCCGATCATCGCCGCCGGCTGGATGGCCCACACGTACTGCGGGACTCCCGCCTTCGCCAGGGTCGCCCACCCGGTCGGGAGCTGGGCCGCGCTGAAGGTGCCGAACGTGTTGTCCGCGGTGACGATCTGCAGCGCGCCCTGCTGGTTCTGGCCGAGCTGGTCATCGATCTTCGTTGTCAGTTTCAGCTGTCTGCCGTGGACGCCGCCCTCGCTGTTGCGGAAGGCGAAGTACGCCTCGATCCCGTCCGCGAAACAGTCGTGGATGCAGGCCCCGGTGGGGTTGTTCGTCTTCGTCGCGAGCATCGAGAAGTTGATCGAGTCCGCGGTGACCCCCGGAGCCCCGTTCGCCGGTGCGGACCCGGNGCCCGCGCCGACACCCGCACCGCCGTCACCGTCGGCGTCCGATCCGTTCGAGTTCGAGCACGCGGCCAGCGCGAGAAGGAGCCCGACCACGACCACCGACAGCCGACGTAAGTGAGATTTCGATCTCTTCAGTGACAACGCGGTAGCCCTTCACCTTGAGGCGCCGCATAATCCCGCCGCCGGCGCCGTGTGTGGTGGATTGTCAGGCCAACGGCGCCACACGTCCAGCCAAACGCCGGTTCCGGCTACGCGGACACAGCGGCTTCCTCCTCGACGTCGACGGGCCCGGGAACCGCAGGTGAGGTGGCCCGACCAGGCAGAAAAAGGCAGAGCGGGACGGCGACGGCGGTGAACGCGACGGACCACCCGAAGGCATCACCGAAGGCACCGGCGANGGCGTCCGGAGTGTGCGCGCCGGCGATGGCGTGCTGGAGGACCACGGCGATGACGGCGGTACCCATCGAGCCGCCGACCTGCTGGGCGATGCGGGTGATGATGCTCGCGTGCGGAATCTCCTCGCGGTCCAGGCCGACGTAGGCGGCGCTGGCGAGCGGGATGGTCGCGGCGCCCAGACCGAGGCCCCGCGCGAGCAGCGCCGCCAGCAGCAACACGTTGCTCGTGTCGGCGGTGACGAAGGCGAACGGCACGGTGGCCGCGCAGGCGATGGCGAAGCCGGTGAGGGCGACCCAGCGCGGCCCGTGCCGGTCGGTGTACTTGCCGGCGAGGGTCCGGGAGAGGAGCGTGCCCACGCCCTGCGGGATGAGCAGGAGCCCGGCGCCGAGGGCATCCTCGCCACGGACCTGCTGCCAGTACAACGGCAGCAGGAGCATGGAGCCGTAGAGGGTCGCGCCGAGCACGAAACCGACGGCGGCGGATGACGTCGTCGAACGGTGGCGGAACAGGCGCAGGTCGACCAGCGCGCCCGCGGCACGGGGCAGCGCCCAGCCGACGAAGGCCCCGATCAGCGCGAGGCCGACGAGCAGCGGGAGCAGGACCGCGACGCTCGTGAAGCCCGCGTTGCCCTCGACCCGGGAAAGGCCGTAGATGACGGCGGCCACGCCGGGCGAGAGCAGCAGCATGCCGACGACGTCGAGGCGGGTGCGGCCGCCGGCCTGGGGCCTGTCGTCCGGCAGGTTGCGCAGGGCGAGCCAGGCACCGACGGCACAGAAGGGGACGTTGACCAGGAACAGCCAGCGCCAGTTCCCCAGGTGCAGGATGACGCCGCCCAGCACGGGGCCGAGAATCGGGCCGACCGCGACGGGCAGCGAGATCGTCGCCATCACCCTGCCCAGGTTGTGGCCGCGGGCGGCCTGCATGATCAGCGTGATCATGAGGGGCATCATGATGCCGCCACCGACACCCTGGACCACACGGAAGACGATGAGGCTGTGCGCGTTCCACGCGGCCGCGCACAGGACCGAGCCGAGCAGGAAGATCCCGAGGGAGCCGATCCACAGCCGTTTGCCGCCGAACACGGACTGGGCCCAGCCGGCGACCGGGATAGTGACGAACATGGCCAGCAGATAGCCGGTGCTCACCCACTGGATCGTGGCGAGCGAGGCGCCGAGCTCCTCGGCGAGATCGTTGATCGCAACGCTGACGATCGTGGTGTCGAAGACGACGGCCAGCGTGCCGACGATCACGGTGAACGCCATCCGCCACACCGCGGGGTCGACCCGGTCGGGATCCGCCTGGGCAGGCGGTGCTTCGGCGCTGCCTGAGGTGCTCATGGACCGCCCATCGAAGATACATGCATGTTTCTTAACGGCGTCGAGCGTAGGCGCCCCGAAGTAAGATACGCAAGCGTGTCCTCAATGAGATGGGGGGTGAGAGAGGTGTCAGAGCGGCGTCGCGGAGCAGTGCTGGAGGCGGCACTGCTCGATGCGGCCTGGGAGGAACTGGAGGAGAACGGCTACGCCAGCTTCACCATGGACGCCGTCGTCCAGCGCGCCGGAACCAGCCGCCCCGTCCTGTACCGCCGGTGGTCCGACCGGCACGAACTCATCCGTGCCACGATCACCCACGTACTTGAACGCAGCCGCATCGACATTCCCAACACCGGCAGCCTGCGCGGCGACGTCCTCGCTCTCATGCGCGAGATCAACGCCACCCGCGTCCAGCTCGCCACCGTCCTGAGCGTCCNCCTCGCCGGCTACTACCAGGAGACCGGCACCAGCCNCGCCGACCTGCGCAAGATCGTCGCGAAGGGCCGGGCCAGCGCGGTCGACGTCGTGTTCACCCGGGCCGCCGAACGGGGCGAGGTCAGGCCCGAGCACCTCACCGACCGGGTGAGGTCACTCCCCTTCGACCTGCTGCGCCACGAGTTCCTCATGACCTTCGCCCCCGTGCCCGACGACGTCCTCGAAGAGATCGTCGACACGGTCTTCCTCCNCCTCGCGCGCGGCCGCTGACCCGCGGTCAGCCAGGAGTAACCGTTCCCTGGGTGTCAATGAACCTCTGCGAGCATTTCCCGCTGCCCGGTGCGCTTTCATTCCAGATGCAGATCTGCACGGAATACTTATAGTAACCGAGGCCGGCGGCGATGGCCGGCCGGGAATTCTTCGTCGAATACCCGGACGCCGTGAGATGCGCGGTCGCGGGGGCGGCGCCGTAGGCAAGGTCAACGGTTCTGACGTCGGCGGCGCAGGACGCGGCACCGGCGGAGAGCGTTCCGTAGAGAACGCCGGAGAAACTCAGCCAGCCCGTGCAGCCGGAAACACCGACCTCTGAGCCCGCGCGATATTTCGGGTCACTGCTCGGGCCAGCGGGCCCGGCCTGGGCCGCGCTGGCGGGTGGGCTGGCCGCAGCCGTCGCGGCCGGTGGTCTGTCACCCGAGGAGGCACGAACCTGCGGCGCGACGGACGAGCGAGAAGAGGACCCTGCGTCGGCCGCGGTTGACGCCGCGGTCGGCGCGATGGGGGGCGCCGTGGTCGACGCCGCGGTCGGGGAAGTCGTGGGCATGTCGGTCGCCGGGGAGGAAGGCTGCGTGGTCCCGGAGACGCGCGCCGTCACCAAACCGGACGGTTGCCCGTTCCCCGCGGCGCCCGCCTCGGCTTTCGGCGTGGCCGGCCGGTCGACGAACGGAATCCCGAGATCGAACAGCCCCAGCGGTATCACCAGGACGGCCGCCACAACCGCGCAGACCGACGCCAGCCGCACCACTCGACGCCGCGGCCCCACGGCCGCTCTGCGCCGCCGACCGGTACTGCCCCCACCACCACCGTGGCCACTGTCGACACCGCGAGCACTGTCGACACCGCCAGCACTGTCGACACCGCCAGTATCTTCATCCCTTCCCCGGTCTGATTCCGTTTTCGGGTCGGGGCTGGAAGAAGTCGCGGTGATGTCGAGGGCGGCGCGCCGCACGTCATCAGGAATGTGCAGCGGAAATCCGGCCCGGTCGACCCAGCCAGACCCGAATGCCTGGGTCGCGGCCTGGGCGAGGTCGAGCGCGAACGCGGCAGCGTCCTGGTGACGATCGCCGGGATCCTTGGCCAACGCGCGTAACACGACCGCGGCCAGCGGAGGCTCCACGCCGGTCATCGGAGGTGGCGGATCGGTCAGATGCTGGTACCACAGCGCCTGCGGCGGCTGCTTCGGGTCGAACGGCGGCCGTCCGGCCAGCAGCCGGTAAAGCACCATCCCCAGCGCGTACAGGTCGGTGCTCGGCCCAAGACGGCCGCGCTGAATCTGCTCCGGTGCCATGTAAAGGGGCGTGCCCGCCACCACGCTGGCAGTCGCCGCCGAACCCTCGAACAGTTTCGCCAGCCCGAAATCACTGACCTTGGGCGTCCCGTCGAGCGCGAACAGGATGTTGTCGGGCTTGATATCGCGGTGCAGCACCCCCTGGTCGTGCGCATGCCCCAGCGCCGCCGCAACCGCCAGCCCGACCGCACACGCCCGTTCCGGCCCGGCATCAGCCCGGCGAGTCAGCGTGCCCCCGGCCAGCAGTTCCATCACCACCAGGCACAGGCCCTCGGCCTCGACATAGTCGTACGCACGCAGGATATGNGGATGATCCAGCCCCGCGAGCACCCGCGCCTCAGCGGCAAAGCCGTCCGCGACGCCCTCTGCGCCTTCGGCGTCCATCACCTTGATCGCCACGCGGCGACCCATCCGCCGATGCTCGCCGGCCAGAACCAGGCCGAACGCCCCCGATCCCAACCGCTCGGCCACCTGGTAGCCAGGCAGAGCCTTCTGCACCCGTTCCAGGTCAATAATCATCGATGAGCCCGGCCGCCTGTCCTGCCGCCCGCCACGGCGGAGGTCAGTCTATACATCAAACTCTTTTGGATCACACAGAACCGCGGGGCGGGCGAATCCGTCCAAGGGGCATGTTGCGGGCGGCGACTGCGGCAACCGGCCCCGCCTGCTCCTCGTCAACACCGCTGTTCTTCGGCCGCGGCACCGACCCGACAGCCACCTGACCACCACGAGTGCGGCACCGCGGTTCCGCGGCACCGCGCGGGCTAGGCCTGGTCGCGCGGTTCCTGCAACGGGATCAGCGGGGTGCCCACCGTCACCAGCTCGTCCAGCATCTTCTTGGCGGACGCGTCGAGCGTCTCGTCGCTGCGGAAGGCGCCGGAGGCATCCATCCGGGTGGCCACGAAGGGCACCGAGACGGCGTCGGTCACAGGCACCAGGCGAAGCGCCCCGACGACCGGCTTGAGCTGGCCGACCGCGCGCAGGCCGGCGGAGATGCCACCGTAGGAGACGAAGCCGACCGCCTTGTACCGCCACTCCCGGCTCAGATAATCCAGTGCGTTCTTCAGCGAGGCCGGGAAACTGTGGTTGTACTCCGGCGTGACGATGACGAAGGCCTGTGCGCGGGCGACCGTGGCGCTCCAGGCCTTCGTGTGCTCGTGGACGTAGTTGCCGGTCGTCGGGTGGTTCGGCTCGTCGAAGATCGGCAGGTTGACTTCGGCCAGGTCGACGACCTCGACGTCGAACCCACCCTGCGCCCGGGCCAGGTCGGCGATCCACGCGCCCACCCCCGCACCGACCCGGGTCGGTCGGGTGCTGGCGACGATGATCTGCAGCAGGGGCTTGGACATGGAGTCTTCTCCGTCTCTCGATTGACCGTTCAGGCACTTCGTCGACTGTTCAACGGTTCCGCCCCCCGGATCTTCCGGCTACGGGCCCACCGAGCGACGAATGTGTCCGGTCACTCAGGCCGCACCGGTGACCCCGCCCACGAGTGCGGATGCGGGCCGCGGTGCACCTACGTCGGCGGCTTCACCGTCAGGGCGCATGCCCACGAACGACGGCTCCGCGGAACCGGCACCAACGCGGCATCGATGTCGGCATCGATGCCGATGTCACCATCGGTCATTCGATGTGTTCTCCCTGGGCTCTGGTAGCGAAACTGTCGGTGGTTGGTGTGACGATGCCGGTGTCCGACTCCGACGACACCCCTGGCCTGGTGATCCTCATGCCCGACCCTGTGACACCCGACCCTGTGACGCCCGAGTCTGTGACACCCGACCNTGTGACACCCGAGTCTGTGGGTGCGGGTTTCCCGGAGGATCCGGATGCTGTGTCGTTGGAGGGGTTGGAGACCGCGATCTGTCAGTGGGCCGGCCGGCTGGCCGCCGCGACGTGCTCGTGGCTGCTGCTCCTCGCCGCGTTCGACCGCCGCCGTGGCTGGAACGGCCTCGGGATGACGTCCTGCGCGCACTGGCTGTCCTGGCGCTGCGGGATCAGCCCCCGCA
>NZ_LRTK01000010.1 GCF_001636565.1 Frankia sp. EI5c | reverse complement strand
TCGGTCAGGTGCGGACCGGTAACGCGCCCCAGGTCATGGCCAGCCTCCGCAACCTCGCGATCGCAATCCTGCGCCTGGCCGGTACTACGAACATCGCCGCGGGAATCCGCTATCACGCCCGCCGCCCCGAACGCCCCCTACAGACGATCACGAAGCTTGCTTGCTAAGCGACAACTTTGCCGGGGCCCTGGTCCGTCACCCGCTATCTCGACGATATGACCACAGCTCAGAGCCGAGTGACAGGCGGTTGGCTGGCGACTGGCGACCTTGGCTACCTCGTAGACCACGAGCTCGTCGTTTGCGGCCGATCCAAAGATTTGATCATAATCGGTGGCCGCAACCTCCACCCGGAGGAGGTAGAACAGGCCGTGGCAGTCGTGCCGGGTGTCCGCCNCGGAAATGCCATCGCATTCGCGATCCGCCGGACTGACATCGGTACGGACGGCGTCGCCATCGCTGTTGAACTGCGAGCCGGCTATGACGAGGATGCCGTTCGACAGCGGGTTGAAAGCGCGGTCTATACTGCCGTCGGCGTGATCCCGGCGGCAGTACACGTCCTGCCGCCGGGATCCGTGCCGAAGACTCCGTCCGGGTCTGTTGCGTTACGGGATGGCAGGGCATGGCTGACCCTGCCAAGCGGTGATCAGATCGCGGCGGCGAGTCCAATGAATGCGGCTGCCAGCCGGAGCTGTGGGTCGGTGTCGGTGGCGAGTTCGTAGTGGCCGCGGCGGATGTTCTGGACGAGGGCATGCCCGGAACTGATCGTCTGGACCGAGCGGAGGCGTTTCAGCCCGCGCATCGGCCGGAGCCGTGCTTTCAACCGGCCGTGGTCGGCTTCGATCCGGTTGTTCTCCCGCGCGGCGTCGACGTGGCAGGCCTCGGGCAGCAGCTCGTCGAGGATCCGCGGGTAGACCGAGGCCTTGTCGGTCGTGACCTCGGCTGGCCGGCGCCCNTGCGCCAGGGCCCGAACGAAGAAGCGCCGGGCAGCGAGCTGGTCGCGTCGTTCGCTGGCGAGGACGTCGATGACCTGGCCATGCTGGTCAACGGCCCGGTACAGATACGTCCACCGGCCCGCGACCTTCACGTACGTCTCATCGACGAACCACCTATCCCCAGGCCGGTGCCGACACGGACGAGCCGCCTCAACCAGCAAGGGCGNGAAGCGCTGCACCCACCGATACACGGTCACGTGATCAACCTCGAGGCCGCGTTCGGCAAGCAGCTCCTCGACATCCCGGTAGGACAGGGCGTATCGCAGGTACCAGCGGACAGCGAGGATGATCACCTCGGGTGGGAACCGAAACCCCGCGAACTCCGATGTCGGGGCCGGTGGACAGGCACGACGTCGACGCATCACTCGATCATGACCGATCGACGGCCGTGGGACAGCGGACTCCGCCGAATGCAACAGAGCCGTCGCCAATCCTGACCAGGTACGGGCGCTGCTCCGGGCGGTCCGCGACCAGGGGGCCACCGGTCGGCACCTGGTGGCGTTCTACGGCTGCCTGTACTTCGCGGGGATGCGCCCATCGGAGGTCGTGGCGCTGCGCCGCTCGTCGTGCGTGCTGCCCGAATCCGGCTGGGGTCGGCTCGACCTGGACGGTTCCGAACCGCGGGCGGGGGTGCGCTGGACGGACGACGGGGCGGCCCGCGACGCTCGGCAACTCAAGCACNGTGCCGTGAAGACGGTGCGTCCGGTCCCGATCCCGCCGGAGCTGGTGGCGCTGCTGCGTGCCCACATCGACGCCCACGGCACGACGGAGGACGGACGGCTGTTCCGTACCGGCTCCGGTGGCCCGTTGCAGAACCACACGATCGCGAAGGTCTGGCGGACGGCGCGGGCGANCGGGCTGAGCGTGGAACAGGCCTCGTCGCCGCTGGCCCGGCGCCNGTACGACCTGCGGCACGCGGCGGCCACGCTGTGGCTGAACTCCGGTGTACCGGCAACGGAGGTCGCGCGACGGCTCGGCCACGGGGTCGCGGTGCTGCTCAAGGTGTACGCGAACTGCCTGGACGGCCAGGAGGTCATCGCGAACGGCTCGATCGAACAGGCCCTCGGCACACCCGGCGCCGGAGCTGCGATACTCGACCTTGACCACCCGGCCGGCGACGGCACGGACGGTCACGCGGAACAGGCGCGGAACGGCACTAGGGACGATCGGGGCCAACCGGGCTGAAGCCGCAGGTCAGGAGGGCTCGCCTAGTGGCCGATGGCGGCGGTCTTGAAAACCGCTAAGGGGAGTGATCCTCTTCGTGGGTTCGAATCCCACGCCCTCCGCTCTACCAGGGGTTTTGCCGAAGGTGGCGCCGGACCGGCGCCCTACTTCGGGCCCGGAACGGGCTTGGAACCCGCATGGTCCCCGCGCCGGACCGCTCTCGGGATCGCCGCGGCCACCTTCTCCGCGGCCGCCTGACCGGCCGGCCGCAGCAGGTGGACGTACGGCGCACCGGTGGTCGCTGGCGTTGAGTGACCGAGACGCTTGGACACCGGGGCGAGATCGACGCCTTCGGCAATCTGGATCGATGCCGACGAGTGGCGAAGATCGTGCAGCCGCTTGCGTGAGAGCAGACCCCGGCCGAGCTCGGCGCCCGCCGCGACGTCGACCGGGAGCGGGTCGGCCAGGGGAGCCGGACACGGCCGCCCCGCACCCCGGACACCGACACGACCGTCACGGTGCACACCGGCTCCCGTGCGGCCGAGTTGATCGGCTCCGGAGCCGTCAGTGCAGGCCGGGACCTGCACTGACGGCTTAGTGGAGACGCTCAGGAAACCGGGGTCCAGCCGCTGCCGTCGGGGTAGAACAACATTTGGTAGATGTTGTAGTTGCCCCAGCGGCCAGCCGTCTGGGTGGAGTTGAACTGAACTCCGTATACGACAGGCCCGTAGCCGGTGCTCAGTGCCCGGGCGCCGCAGAACTTCAGGATTCCGGCGCCGTCACTGGAATACGTGTTCTCGGCCATCCAGAGATTGTTGTCGTAAATGCTCACCCAGACTCCTGATCCGGACGGGCTGAATCCACCGGTGAGCGGGCTGTAGAAACCGGGGCGAGCGTATGATCCGCTCTTCTGGGTGGTGTGTGATACCGGCCCGTATCCGCTGACGAGATAGGGTTTGAGGTCGATGACTGCGCCAGTCGGCCCCCAGTCTGCGCTACAGGAGACCGCCGCCCGGGCTGGCGAGGCAGGCGTCACGATCAGTGCCGCGACTACGGCGAGAAGGGCCGGGAGAATCGCGAACCTGGATCGTATTCTGGAAGGTCTGAACCGCATCTTGGCCTCCGTGGCTGGAAGTCTCCGGGTGGAGACACGCTTCGAATCCCTGTTGCTGTTGCCCGGTGCTCGCGAACCGTGGCGGCAGAATCTGCGCCGTATCCCGTGGACTGCAGTGCACTGTTGTCGACGGCAAGAATCGATTGTCCGGAGTGAGATGCGCTGGTGCGAGCGGGGTCCCGGCCGCTCGTGACTGACAGGCGGCGATGGGATCCTGCGAACAGTGCGCGGTCGTTCTTGCGGGGGTGGCGGCGCGCTTACTCGCATCTATTCTGGATGATCCCTTGCCGTCATGCAAACAAAATCGTCTGACCTGCGCATTTAGCGGAACGTTAGCTGCTTTGGTTTGCTTGCCGACAGTCGAATCTCAAGATCCGGGTGTGGCCCACCCCGGGCGTACTCCCGCTGCTCGGGCCGTGAGCGGACCGCTTACGGTCGGTCTCTTCGTCCAGCGCCTCGAAATACGCCTCCCGCGGAGGCTGCGACTGGCGCTAGCCGAGAACGCCGGTTGCGCCGTCGGTGAGCTCGCGGACGATGTCGGCGTGGCCGGTGTGCCGGGCCGTCTCCTCGATCATGTGGACGTAGATCCAGCGCAGTGACACCTGGCCCAGTTCGGGGTGGGGCACGACGTCGTCGAGAGTGAATCGGGCCGCCACCGTCCGGGACACCTCACACGCGCGGGCGTACCGCGCCAACACGGATTCGAGGGTGTCGCTNTCGTCGAGGACCCAGCCGGCGTCTTCGGAGCTGGAAGGCTGAGTGTCGGAGTTCTCGCCGGTCAGGCTGTGGAACCACTCCTGTTCGACCGCGGTGAGATGCCGGACGAGTCCCGCGAGGGTGGTGAGCGAGGGCAGGAGCCGGTGCCTGGCGGCCTGGTCACCGACACCGCGAGCCTTGTGCGCGAGCACGTCTCGGTAGAAGTCGAGGAAGGCTTCGAGGATCTCCCGTTCGCCGGCGGTGCTTGCTGCCATGACCCGCGCGGCCGGCTGTCGGGGCGTCGGGTGTTCCATGCGGGCACTGTAACGAGGTGGTAGCCCGGGGCTGTCAACCGGTGATCTGCTGGTAGCTATTAGTGATCCGGCCGCTCCGGCCGGTCCGGCCCCTCCCGCCCCTCCGGTCGGCCACGCCCTCGCCCGCGGGCGCGTCGAGGGCCTGCCGCAGGCAGTCGCGGATGCGGTCGCGTAGCCAGCGATGCTCGCCGTCGGCGTCCTGGCGGGGATGCCAGGCCTGGGACAGCACGAGCGGTGGGAGCCGCAGGTCGAGGTCGAGCGCGACGAGGCCGAGTGTCTCCAGGTGGGTGCGGCCCAGCCGGATCGGTGCCACCGTGACGAGGTCGCTGCTGGCGACGAGAAGCAGCGCCGCGGCCTGGGTCGGCACGGCGGCGGCGACCTCGCGGCGCAGCCCGTGAGCCGCGAGCATGTCGTCCAGTGGACCGGTCAGCCGGCCGCGCCGGGACGCTGTCACGTGACGTGCGGCCGCGAGACGTTCGAGGGTGACCTCGCCGTCGGTCAGCGGGTGCCCCGCGCGAACCACCGCGATCGCCCGTTCCTCCCCGACCACCTCGGTGATGATCTCTGGTGCGGTGGAGTCGATCTCTCCGATCTCGAGGTCGGCGGTGCCATCCCGGAGCGGGTCGGACGGCGCGTTCGGCTCGGGCAGGAACNGCAGGCGTACGCCGGGAGCCTCGCGGCCCAGCCGGNCGAGCAGGTCGACGGCGATGGCCGTGATGAGGGCGTCGCCGCTGAGGATCGTGAACGTCCGGGTCAGCGTGCCCGGTTCGGTGGCGCGGGATGCGGCGAACACCGCCTGGGAACGCAGTACCAGGTCGTGGACTTCGGCGCGCATCGCCAGCGCGCGCGGTGTCGGCACCATGCTGTGGCCGGCCCGTACCAGCACGGGGTCGTTGACCGCCCGTCGGATGCGGCTGAGCGTCCTGCTCATGGCGGACTCGGTGAGGTGCAGGCGGCGGGCGGCGCCGCTGACGCTGAGCTCATCGAGGAGTGCGTCCAGGGCGGTCAGCAGGTTGAGGTCGACGCTGGGCGGCCCCGATTGATTTTCACGCATCTGATGACTGTACAAATTGCATTTGAAGTCAGATCGCGAGCTTCCTAGAGTCGAGCCGACCGCTTCCGGAGCCGGCACCGAGCGTGCTCCGAGCTGGAAAGGACGACCTCGTGAACACGTCATCACTGCTCACAACACCCACGGTCGATGTGCTCGACCGGCTGTTCGNCGCATCCGCGAAGGACGACGCGGCGTTCGCCGGGCTGCGCCTGGCGTACCCCGGCCTCGTCCCGGGGGAGACGCCGGCGGCCAGGCTCGCCGAACTGGCCGAGGACATCTACATGCCGGTCTCCCGAGCGACCGGGGCATTCCTGTACCAGCTCGTCCGGGCCGCGCGCCCCGCGCTGGTCGTGGAGTTCGGCACCTCGTTCGGGATTTCCGCTGTGCACCTGGCCGCCGCGGTGCGCGACAATGGGGCCGGGCGCGTCCTCAGCACCGAACTGTCGGCGGCCAAGGCCCACGCGGCCGGCGTCAACCTCGCGGAGGCGGGGCTGGGTGATCTGGTCGAGATCCGGACCGGCGACGCGATGGAGACGCTCGCCGCGCTGCCGGGCCCGGTCGACCTGCTGTTGCTGGACGGCTGGAACCACCTGTACCTGCCGGTCCTGCGTCTGATCGAGCCCAGGCTTTCACCCGGCGCCATGGTGGTCGCGGACGACGTCGAATTGCTCGCCGGCGAGACGGTGGACTATCTCGCCTACGTCCGCGACCCGGCGAACGGGTACGTCTCCGCCTCGCTTCCGGTGGATGACGGCCTGGAGCTCTCCACCCGGCTCTGAACGCCGCCGGCCAACCGCGCCGGTCCTGGACGCAAGGCTCCGGCTCCGAACGCTCAGGGGATGCGGGCGATGCCTCCGTACCAGCTCACCTGGGCGTCGGTCGGCCCGTCCGGCGCCACCTCGGCGCGCCAGCGGTGGACGAACCGTACGCCCGGCTCGACGAGTTCGAGGCCGGCGAAGAAGCCTTCGACCTCGGCCAGCGGCCGGGTGGTGAGGGGAATGCCGCGCTGCCGGTAGATCTCGACGAGCCGGTCGGCTTCGTCCGGGGCGGCGTCGGAGGTGGCGTGGGTGAGGGCCAGGTAGCTGCCGGACGGCAGCGCGTCGAGGTAACGACGCAGCAGGTCGGCGACCTCGTCGGCATCGGGGAAGAAATGCAGGATCGCGATCAGCGACAGTGCGATCGGGCGGGTCAGATCGAGGGTCTCGCGCACCTCGGTCGATCCCAGGATCTTCTCCGGTTCGCGTACGTCGGCGTTCAGGTAGGCCGTGCGGCCTTCCGGGGTGCTGGCGAGGAGCGCGCGGGCGTGGGCGAGAACGATCGGGTCGTTGTCCGCGTAGACCACCCGCGCGCCGGGGGCGATGCCCTGTGCGACCTCATGCAGGTTCGGGGAGGTCGGGATGCCGGTGCCGATGTCGAGGAACTGGTGCAGTCCCACCTCGCCGGCGAGGAACCGGGTGGCGCGGTGGACGAAGGCCCGGTTCTGCTGCGCGGCGATGCGCAGCGTGGGGAAGGCTGTCAGCGCCTGCTCGGCGGCCTCCCGGTCGGCGGGGAAGTTGTCCTTGCCGCCGAGGAAGAAGTCGTACATCCGCGCCGAGTGCGGNACGTCCGTTCGCAGGTCGGTCGGCTCGATCCGCTCGACCAGCCTGTTCAAGTGAAACTCCGCCTGCTTTTCGGTCACGGGCCGGCCTCTCTGCCTCATCTGGTCTGCCTCGTCTGGGCTGCTTCGCACCCTTGCCTGTCCGGGCCGGCTGCCCCTGCATGCTCGGCAGTCGGTCAGGTACTGGGCGTGTTACTACCGGATTATGGTGGTTCGCTCGCTGGGGGTGACAGCAGGGCGGATGCCGAAACCGCGGTTGTCCCGGGGCGCCCCGTGTCCACCGGCCCGTGTCCACCGGCCCGTGTCCACCAGGAGGAGCGTTGTCGTCGGGTCGGCTGCTTCCTACAGTCGNTCGCGCTGTCTCCGTCGTCCCCGGCGGCGCCGTCTCTCGTCGAGGAGGACTTTGATCATGACTGACAACGAGGGTGCGCCCGCACCGGTCACGTCGCCGCGGCGGCGGGCGTGGCGGCTGTTGGACAGGGTGCTGCTCCACGCCCGGGTCGAGTCCGTGGACATGATCGCCCGGCGCACCCGCCGGATCGTGCTCGCCGGCCCGGCCCTGGTCGATCTTGCGTGGTCGCCCGGGCAGAACGTCACGGTCTTCCTGACTGATCCGACCACGCTGGCGGGGNGGCGCAACGGGCCGCGTGACCTCAGGCGCAGCTACTCGGTGTGGGAATACGACCCGCCGCGCGGCCGGCTGGAGCTGGCGGTCTACGACCACGGCGGCGAGGCCCCCGGGACGTCCTGGGCGCGTCGGGTCGGGCCGGGGGACGAGATCATCGTCACTCGCCCCGAGGGGCGTCTGGTGACCAGCCCCGAGCCGGGCCTGCAGCTGTTCGTGGGGGAGGACACCGCGGCCGTCTCGTTCGGCGCGATGCTGCGGGCGCTGCCGGCGTCCGCGGTCGTCCGGGGGGTGGTCGAGTGCGACGAGGAGGACGACCGGCTGCCGCTGCCCCGGGCGGCGGAACTGACGTGGGTGTACCGCCGGGGTGCCTCCGCGGCGAACTCCGCGCTGTTGCCGGCGGCGCTCGCCGATCTTGATCTCTCGGCTGACGCGCCTGGTGCCGCCTATGTGGTCGGGGAGGTCCGCACCTGCCAGGCGGTCCGGCGCCATCTCATCGAGGAAAGAGGCTGGCCTCGCCAGAAGGTACTGGTCAGGGCATTCTGGACGCCGGGCCGCCGCGGGATGGACTGAGGCCCGGGTCGGCCCGAACCCGGTTCGGGGCAGACCGGGCGCGAGCGGGTTTCGATGGCTGATGAAACGGCCCCCGGTTTTCCCGCATTCGTCCAGTCCTCAACTCGTCCACCCGCCCAGTCCTCCACCCGTCCAGTCCTCCACTCGTCCCGCGCCTTTGACCTGTGCGCGTAAAACGTCCGGAAGAATGGATTTGTCTAATGGGTGGGCGAGGAATGCGCGGAAAGTTTCTGTGCCGCCGCACTGGTTTCGGTGGTTTCGGTGGCGCTGCGTCGGATGACGCCTCGGGGCGGCGGTGGACCGGAGGGAGCGGCGGCGCGCGCGCCGGCCCGGCGCCGCACGTCCCGCGGTTGCACGGCGACCCGGACCCCCGCTGTACGCAGCGCCGGAGCAGCCGCGCGCGGGACCACACCGAGCCCCGAGGGGTCACCCGTTCAGGCCGGAGGTCCCCGGGAGGTGGCTGTGCCGCAAAGCCCGGCGGGTCATCATGCCCTGGCCTTTCTGCCTGCGAGTGACCAGGTGGGCTGGGTGACGGACCACCTGGAAGGGCCAAAGAAGGGCGGAACACCGAAGAACTCTGAAGAGTCGACGCCCGGTTGCGTGACGCTTGTGCCGGTGTACGACAGGATGGCCGGGTGCCTCCCCGCCGCTCTGCTGGTCGGCGCGCGATCCCGACCCCACTCGCGCCGAATACCGCCCCACGTGCCGTTTCGGTGACGCTGCCGGCTCGGCCGGGTCCGTCCACTCAGCAGGCGCTCCCCATGCCTGTCGACTCCTCCCGCCAGCCCGCCCGGCTTCGCGTCCTGCCCGTCGTGGTGAGCTGCGGAGGCTGTGCCGAGCGCTGGTCCGACCTGGACGCGGCGCACTGCCGCGCCTGCCATCAGCTGTGGCCGACGACGGCTGGTTTCGACGAGCACCTGGTCGAGTGCCCGGCCTCCCCCGAGATCGCGCCCAGGAAGGCGAAGCGGATTCCTGATCAGCGCCGGCGCCCGGTGGAAGAGGCCCAGTCGGCCGCCGACCCGCCCGCGGGAGCGGACCGGGGCGAGGCGAACGTCGCCTGAGGCCGGCGGCCTGCCCGGCGGTTATGCCGGCTGTGCACCCACCCCGATGGCCGGCGCCGGGCGGATGATGCGGCCATTGGCCGCAACCGCTCGGTGATCCGGTCAGCAAGCTGCTACGTTCCGGCGCGGGAGCGTGGTTGTGCGTTCCGTGACGGTGCGCTCGGGGCGGGAGGACGGCATGACCGTGTGCGGGCTGCTGCGACTGGACGGCGCGGACGTCCGCCGTTCGGAGCTCACCGGGATGCTCGCGGCGTCCTCGATCGGTCTGCCCGCCGCACGTCGCGTGCACCTGGACGGTTCGTTCGGGGTGGTGACCGCCGCCGCCGACGCGGCCGGTGTCCTTCCTACCGTGCTGGTCGGGCCGTCGGGGCTGGTCATCGTGATCGCGGATCACAGCGTGGGCGCGCGGGTCGTGCCGGTCGGCACCGGAACGCCGCGCACCGCCGGCCTGGCCGAGGTTCCTCGTCCCGTGGCGCGTACCGAGGCGGCCTCGCCCGGTTTCGGCTCGGTGACCGTGCTCCGGCCGGCCGGGCCGGGGGGCCCGCTGCCGAGGAGCAGGTCAGGGCAGGACGAGCGCCCCGGCTCCGATCGCGCCGATGACGCCGGGGCCGAGCCCGGCGGGTCCGACGGGGCTGCGGCCGGGCCCGGCGGGGCCGGCAGCGGCTCGGGTGCCGATCTCCGCGGGGAGCGGGATCGCGGTTCGCGGGCGGCGGCCGCGCTGATGGGCGCATACCGATCCGCCGGGCAGCGTGCGTTCGCCGTGTTGGGTGAACATCTGCTGGCGGTCGTCTGGGAGCCGGCCCGCCGGCAGCTGATCGTCAGCCGTGGTGGCCGGCGCGCCGACGATCTCGTGATCTGGTCCGATGGCAGGTATTTCGCCTTCGGAGTCGAGGCGGCCCAGGTGCTTGCGGCGGGGCCGGTCGGCGCCGCCCGCCCGCGCCGCCTCGCGGCCGGTGAGACCCTGCCGGTGACCGTGGCGACCAGGCTCCGCCGGCCGCCCACGGCCGCGTACTCCCGGATGCGGGCCGGCGCGGCGGACGCCCCCGTCACCTGAACGGCTTCGGGTGGGTGGTGCCGGTCGGCGTCAGCCGGAAGTGGTCAGCCCGCCGCGGATACTCGCGGCGACCTTCCGCTCCGCGATGAAGGAGAGGAACGGGATCGTGCCCGCGAGCATGACGAGGATGGTCTTCTTGCCCGGGAACCGGCAGCGGGTAGCCAGATCGAACGTTGCCGCCAGGTAGATCATGTAGATCAGTCCGTGGATCGGGCCGACGGTGTCCACGACTGAAGGCTCGTCCGCCAGGTACTTCAGCGGCATGCCCACCAGCACCAGCGCGATCAGGACCACGCCGACCACATAGGCGATGATCCGGTACCGGGCGAGCGACGAGCGGACGGCGGCGGGCGCCGACCGCGGCCCGCCGGGGGCCACTGGCTGCCCGGCGGCCGAGGCGGTCGACGGGGGTGTCATGGGATCGGAGGATGCCGTCACCGGTTGGCTCCCTTGGCGTTGTTGGCCTGGCCGGCGGCGTCGCGCTCGTACAGCGACGCGAGGTAGCGGTTGTAGGCGGCGAGTTCCCCGTCCTCGTCGGTCTCCGCACCGGCGCCGGCGTCAGAGTCGGCCCGGGTGTGCAGTGCGGGCCCCTCGGGCGCTATCCGCCCGCCCTGGCCCCACTGGGGTCCGGGGTCCTCGCCGGAGTCACGCGGATGAAGGTCCTCGGAGACCATCCGCCACCACCAGTAGACGACGAAGGCGGCGAAGATCGGCCACTCGACGCCGTAGAAGAGGTTCTGCAGGGTTCCGTGGTCGGATTCACCCTTGGTCCACTGCCAGATGCCCATCCGCAGGAAGAGCCCGACCAGGAAGAGCGCGAGCACGTGGCGGGCGACCCACGACGGGCGGAACAGAATCCTGCGCACGAGCCGACGGTACCTGCCTGGTCGCGCCAGCGGGTAGGCCCGGTGATCCCGACGTGACCGGACGATCTCGATGAGGGGTCCGGGCGGTCCACCGGCTTCGGCTTCCGAGGGGCGCGGCGGTGCCCGCGAGCGGAGGGGGGAGGAGTGGGAGGGCCCGTGACCGGGCGGAGGGCAGCCCTCCCACCAGCGGCGGTGCTCGTCGAACGCCGGCGGGTGACGGACGCCGTCGGCGGAGATGTGACGTACGAGCTTCCGCGCTCCGGCCCCGGCCGCCGTAACAGGCCGGTGCCAGCTTCAGTTCGGCCCGCCCGCCCGGCTGGGGGGGGGTTAGCGGGGACGGGCGGGCCGGAACGGCCACCGCAACCTGGCGCGGTGTACGGCAGCGCGTTCATATGTCCAGTCGCCCGGGGGCCGGTGGAGGTTGCCGCGAATCCCGAGTTTTTTCTTCGTTGTCCGTTTCGCGGGGCTGGATGTCCTGGGTTCGGCGCCGGATGTCCGGGGTTCGGTCTCAGTAGAGAATGGCGGCCGCGAGCGCGAGTACACCGTCGCGGCCGCCGGCGGTGACCGTGACGGAGGTCGATCCCGAAGCGCGCGGAAGCCACACGGAAAGCACGGCGTCGGAATCGGCGTGTTGCCGCGAGTCCAGCGTCACCCGGTGTTCGTCGGCAGCACGCCCGTTCCCGACGAGCACCTCGAAGCCCCCGGCGGACGACCCGACGTAGATGTCGAGGCGTCGCGGTCCCGAGCTCACATCGACATCCAGTCGCACCAGGGAGGTGAGGAGGCGGTCGTTGTCGCTCGACCCGGCGGCGATCGGCCGCCCGCCCGTCCAGGCGAAGCCGTTCGGGAAGCCCCCGGCGCCTTTGCCGGTGGCGGTCCGGCCGGCGTCGATGGCGGTCCCGGCGGCGGCCGCCCGGGTCTGGACGCCGCCCGCGTCGAACAGCACCCAGTCGAGGCAGCGGTCACTGGGCAGGACGACCCGCTCGCCGCGGGCGAACGTCCGCGCTGAGGCGGCACTGGCCGGGTTGGCGGAGTGGGAGCCGCGGGCGGCGCCGTCCCGGTCCGACGAGGTGCCGGCCGAGTCGTGGGACCGCCAGTCTCCGCGGGAACGGTCCCCCGCGCCGGCCTGGGATCCGCCGGCGGAACGCGATCCGTCGCGGTCGCCGCCAGTCGCCGTTCCTCGTCCATGGCCCGAGGAATCCGTGGAGCCCGAGCCGGCGGCGGAGCCCGACCCGGCGGCCGTCTCCGCCGACGAGGGTGACGCCGGAGTGCCGGTGGTGACACCGGGCTGCCCTCCGGGCGGCGGGCCGCTGGTTCCCTCCTGGCCGGTGCTGGGTTCCGGGGCGGCCGAGGGGGGCGGTGTGCTGGCCGTCTGGTCGTCAACGACCGCGTCGCCATCCCTGGGCTGGCGGCTCTCCTGGGTGGCGGAGGTGCCCGCGGCCGGGTGCGAACCCGCGGTCACGGTGCCCAGGTCGGCACCGCCGCGGGCGAGGGTGCCGTTCAGGAGCAGCAGCCCGAGGAGGGCCGCGGCTCCGGCCCCGGCCAGAAGCGGGACGCGCGCCCTGCGCTGGCCGCGGCCCGGACCGGGATGGTCGGCCGCCGTCGTCCCGGCGCCGCGGCGCTGGGACCGCAGCCGCGGTGCCCGCGACACCAGCGGTGACCGCCGCGGCTGTCCCGCCCGTCCCGCCCGTTCTGATCGTTTCGACCGGTTCGCCCGCCCCGACCGCCGTGGCCGCGAGGCGGGCCGGCCGCCGATCACGTCCTCGGGTACGGGCTCCCGGCCGGTGTCCGGTCCACCCGGCGCGGTCGCTCCCAGGGCCGTCGGCCGAGCCGCGGAGGTCGGCCCGGCCACGGGACAGCCGGCGATGAGGAGGCGGGCGCGGATCCGTTCCGTGTCCGGTGTGTGTTCCGTAGCGGCGTCGGTGAACAGAGCCCGCAGCGCGGGGCTGGGAGCCGGGAGGCCGTCCGCCGCCTGACCGTCTTCGGCCCGATGACCGGGTGAGCGCCCGGCGGAACGATCGCGGATCATGGCATGCCCATTATGCGAGGTATGGGCGTGGGTGGTCGCGCGTTTTCACCCGCGCTGGGGGCTGCCGGATCCCCCACTCCGCCGGAGCGCCGCCGACTGCGGGCGGTGTTACCGCGGAGTGGCATCTGGGGGAGTGTCGTGAGCTGCTCCCGCCGGCGCGGCGGTTCGCCCGGCGCGGCGGGCTGGCGCAGATCCGGCCGGGTGCCGAGTAGACGTTCGAGCTCCGCGACCGCCTTGGAGGTCTGGCTCTTGACCGTGCCGATCGAGACGCCGAGCACCCGCGCTGTCTCCGCTTCGGAGAGATCGAAGGCGTAGCGGAGCACCACACAGGCCCGTTTGCGCACGGGCAGCGACATCAGAGCGGCCCGCAGATCCACCGCGGCCGGCAGGTCCGCGCTGTCGGCGGCCGGCCTGGAGTGCTCCGCGAGCATGCCCAGCATGGTCATGCCGCGGCGCTCCCTGATCACTCGCCGCAGNCTGCTGGTGGCGAGGTTCGCCAGGATGCGCCGGACGTAGGCGAGCGGGCTGTCGGCCGCGCTCACCCTGTCCCAGCGGGTCCAGGCGGCCGTGAGNGCGTCGGCGGTCAGATCGTCGGCCGCGTCGCGGTCACCCGTGAGCAGATAGGCGAAGCGCGACAGTTCCCGGTGGTGGTTCTCGAAGAAGTCCTGGAACTCGGCCCGGGCGTTCGGCCCGCCGGCCGGCCCGCCGTCGGTCTGCCCGCCGTCGGTCTGCCCGCGGTCGGTCTGCCCGTCTCCCGCCGGCCCGCTTCGCGCCGGCCCGTCTCCCGCTGGCTGGTCTCCCGCCAGCTGGTCGCCCGCCGGTACCGCCTCGGGCCGATCGGCGTCCGGCGGCGCCGGCTCCAGCTGTTCGCAGTCCGCCTGCTCGGGGGCTAACAGCAGGGGGTCCCACAGGGGAGAGGGATGCCCCGTGAGAAACCGCTGGGTATGGGTGCCTATGTCCGCGGCGCTGTCCACACTCACCAGGCACACTCCCACGGCTGGTTTCGGTGATCTCGCGTGTCCACGGTGGTCCGGCAGTGGCCGTGTGCGCCCCTGCGTCATCACCGCGCCGCCCCGGTGGCAGCATCCATCCTTGGTATTGACGGGCGCGACGGCACCGCTCCGTGGACGGTACTCCGTGCCGGAAGTATCGCGAAAGGGTTGCAAGGTGAAGAAAAGGGATCGGGAGAAGGGCGTCCGGAGTGGTCTGGAGTGGCATGTTCGTCCGGCCGGATCCGGGGTAGGCGAGCCGCATGCCCTCGCTGACTGACGCCGTGCCGGCCGGCCCCCGCTCACCCGGTCTCCCGTCATCCGCCGGGTCCCGCCCTTCCCGGCACCCGGCCACCGGGGAGCGGGCGACGGCCGCGGCCGCGGTCCCGCGGCGGCCGGACAACCCGCCCCCGCTCGACCCGGACATACCCATCCCGGATGATCCCGGCCCGCTGCTTCCGGATACCCCGGACCTTCCGCCGGCGCCCCACGAGCCGTCCCCCTACACCNCGCCGACACCCGAACGCCCCGAGCCTGAGCCCGAGCCTGTCTGAACGCGAGCGGGCCGTGGCCCTCGCCGTACAGTGGCATCCGTGCATGCGGTGACGGTGAGCGCTCCTGGTGACCCCGACGTCATGGCCTGGGCAGAGGTGCCCGACCTGCCGCCGCCCGGGCCGGGTGAGGTCACCCTCGACATCGCGGCGACGGCGGTCAACCGTGCGGACATCCTGCAGCGTAAGGGCTTCTACCCGCCGCCCGCCGGGGCGAGCGAGATCCTCGGCCTGGAGTGCTCGGGCCGGGTGGCCGCGGTGGGCTCCGGTGTCGAGGGCTACGCACCGGGTGACGAGGTGTGCGCGCTGCTCGTCGGCGGCGGTTACGCGAGCCAGGTCAACGTCCCGGCCAGCCAGCTCCTGCCGGTGCCCGCCGGGGTGGATCTCGTTCACGCCGCCGGGCTGCCCGAGGTGGCCTGCACCGTGTATTCCACGGTGTTCGACCGCGCGGCGCTCGCGGACGGCGAGGTCTTCCTCGTCCACGGCGGCGCCTCGGGCATCGGGACGTTCGCGATCCAGGCCGTGCGGGCGCTGCGCCCGGCCGCGGTGATCGCCACGACCGCGGGCAGCCCTGAGAAGCTGGCACGCTGCCGTGAGCTGGGCGCGAACATCACGATCTCCTACCGGGACGAGGATTTCGTCGCCCGGGTGCGGGCGGAGACCGACGGCCACGGCGCGGATGTCATCCTCGACAACATGGGCGCCTCCTACCTGGAGCGCAACGTCACGCTGCTCGCGGCGGACGGCCGCCTGGTCGTGATCGGCCTGCAGGGCGGTACCAAGGCCACCCTGAACCTCGCGGTGCTGCTGCCCAAGCGCGCCAGTGTCCACGCGCTGTCGCTGCGGCACCGTCCACTGGCGCAGAAGGCGCGGATCGTGGCGGGCGTGCGCGAACACGTGTGGCCGGCGATCGCCGACGGGCGGGTCCAGCCGGTGATCGACCGCGTCCTGCCGGTCGCGGAGGTCGCCGAAGCCCACCGGTTGGTGGAGGGCCTGGGGCACGTGGGCAAAGTCATCCTGCGGGTCGGCGGCTGACCGGACCGCGTCGGGCCGCCGGGTGGTGGGCGGGACTGATTCAGCCGCTCGAATTCGGTTGGATGTCGCTTTCTCGCGGGATTCATCCCGGCTTGCGCGCGGTTTGTCCTCCGGTCCGCTGTGGCCGGAGTGTGAACCGTTGGCAGGTGGGACAGGAGTTGGTCTGTACCAGGGATGGGTTCGTCGGATCAGAAGGGCAGGATGGAGGGCATGACAGACCAACCGAAGCCCCGCGTCGTCGTTGTTGGTCCGGACGGCGCCCTGCAGGAGGTTCGCGGCGCGGTCGGCGTCCCGCTCGCGCCGCCCCCGGAGGCCGGTGCCCGGCCGGACGCCGACGGGCCGGAGGAGGCCAGGAACCCCTTCGCCGACATGGTGTCCCAGCCCGACAAGGTGATGCGCATCGGCACCATGATCAAGCAGCTGTTGGACGAGGTGCGGGCCGCGCCGCTGGACGACGCCAGCCGGGTCCGGCTCCGCCGCATCCACCAGAGCTCGATCACCGAGCTCTCGGACGGGCTCGCGCCCGAGCTGCGTGACGAGCTCGCCCGGCTCTCCCTGCCGTTCGACGAGGACGCGACACCCTCCGACGGGGAGCTGCGCATCGCCCAGGCCCAGTTGGTCGGCTGGCTCGAAGGGCTCTTCCACGGTCTGCAGACGGCGCTGTTCGCCCAGCAGATGGCGGCCCGCGCGCAGCTTGAGGAGATGCGCCGCCGTGCGCTTCCCAGCGGGCAGCAGCAGGCCCAGGGCAGAAACGAGCCGTTCGGCGGCACCTACCTCTGAAGTCGGTGATCCGGCCGTCGACGGCCGGCCCCGTGGGGCCGGCCCCGCCGAGGGCCGGCTCAGCTGGCCGGGCTCACCGAGCTCATGTTGAAATCGGTGATCCGCATCGGTGGCATCCTGGCCAGGGTGAACCAGTCGGCCCATTCCCGGGGCATCGTCCGGGTCGAGGCGCCGATCTCCGCGGCGCGGCCGAGCAGATCCACCGGTGACTCGTTGAACCGGAAGTTGTTCACTGCCCCGACGACCTCACCGTTCTCGACGAGGAAGACCCCGTCGCGGGTGAGGCCGGTGAGCAGCAGCACCTCCGGGTCGACGTCGCGGATGTACCACAGGCAGGTGAGGAGCAGCCCCCGCTTAGTCGAGGCGATCATGTCGTCCAGGCTGGCGGTGCCGCCGCCGTCGAGGAGCAGGTTGTCGATGTAGGGCGTCACGGCAGTGCCGGTGGTGCCGGTGGCTGTGCCGGTCGTGCCGGCGGCCGGGCTGGTTGTCTGGGCGGCGCGGTCGGNCGCGCGGGCTGAGGCGCGGGTGTGGACGAGGGAGTGGAGACGCCCGTCCAGGATCCAGTCGGTCGGCTCCAGCGGCAGGCCGTTGTCGAACACGCTGGTGGTGGCCGAGGACGAGGTGGCCGTGGTGAAGGGCGTCGTGGCCAGACCGGCCGCCCCGGGGTCGCTCCACAGCCGCAGGCCCGCCGGGCCGATCGACTCGCCCACGCGCGTTCCGCCGCCGGCGCGGCTGAACACCGTGCGCCCCTCGGCCGCGTCCCGGCCGGCGGCCGACCAGTAGAGGTTGACCATGAGGTCGGCGACGGCCGACGGCGGCAGCAGCGTCTCGTAACGCCCCGCGGGCAGCTCCACGGCGCGGCCGCACCAGGCCAGCNTGGCCCGGAGGTGCGCGTCGGTGGCGGCGACGTCCACGTCGGTGAAGTCGTGCGTGGACTGGCCGTGCCACACGGAGCCACCGGGGACGTCGTTCTTGGCGTTCCACTCGACCGAGCCGGTGGGCTGGCTGTGGCGCAGTCGCAGGCCCNTCGACGTCCCCAGCCAGGTGGTCGTGAGGTCATGCTCGGCGAAGCCGAACAGCCGCCTGTTCTCGGCCCGCGCGGAGCCGAACGCCTCGGCCAGGTCCCCGGCGAACGCGGCGAACACCGCGCTGCTGGTCCGCTCGGCCGGGTCGGTGAAGGCGCCCGCGGGCCGCGCCGCGGTGGCCGGGAGTACCAGATCGCTGTAATCCTCGGCGTCGTCCGCCTCCTTGGCGGCCGCCTCCGCCGCCCGGACCAGCGTCTCCAGCCCGTCCAGGTCACCGCCGGCGGTCGGGCCGTCCACGGCGGAGACGCTGCGGACCCCGAAGGAGCGCCCGAGCACGCTGATGACCGTCACCGAACGATCGCGGGCAGCGCCGTTCGTGGTCAGGGTGTTGTTCGCCCACCGCAGGTTGACGGTGCTCGACTCGCTGACGATGACGATTGTGCCGTCCGCGCGGGCCAGGTCCAGAGCTCGTTCGACGATCTCGTGTGACCCGCGGATCGCCCGCGCCGTACCCGCCACCGGGAACCCCCCGCTCATCGCCCGCCCTCGCGGCGGGTGTTCAGGATGTTGACGCCACGGAACAGCGCCGAGGGGCAGCCGTGGCTGACCGCGGCGACCTGGCCCGGCTGGCCCTTGCCACAGTTGAACGCCCCGCCCAGCACGTAGGTCTGGGGGCCGCCGACCGCCTCCAGCGAGCCCCAGAAATCGGTGGTCGTCGCCTGGTAGGCGACGTCGCGGAGCTGGCCGACGAGCTGCCCGCCGCGGATCTCGTAGAAGCGCTGCCCGGTGAACTGGAAGTTGTAGCGCTGCATGTCGATCGACCAGCTCCGGTCGCCGACCACGTAGATCCCGCGGTCAACCCGGCTGATCAGCTCCGCCGTGGCGGGGCCGCCCGGATCCGGCCGCAGTGACACGTTCGCCATCCGCTGGATCGGAACATGCCCCGGCGAGTCGGCGAAGGCGCAGCCGTTCGACCGCTCCACTCCCAGGNCGGCCGCGTTCTGGGCCGCCATCCGCCGGTCGAGCTGGTAACCGACCAGCACGCCGTCCCGGACGATGTCCCACCGTCCCGTCTGGACACCTTCGTCGTCATAGCCGATCGTGGCCAGGCCGTGCTGCGCGGTGCGGTCACCGGTCACCGTCATCGCCGGCGACCCGTAGCGCAGCGAGCCGAGCCGGTCGAGCGTGGCGAAGGACGTCCCGGCGTAGGCGGCCTCGTAGCCGAGGGCCCGATCGAGCTCGGTGGCGTGCCCGACGGACTCGTGGATCGTCAGCCAGAGGTTCGACGGGTCGATGACCAGGTCGTAGCGGCCGGGTTCGACCGAGGACGCCTTCGCCTTCTCGGCCAGCAACGACGGGAGGAGGTCGATCTCGGACTCCCAGTCCCAGCAGCCGGCCGCGGGTCCGCCGACCATCCACTCCCAGCCGCGGCCGACCGGCGGCGCGATCGTCCGCATCGTCTCGAAACCGCCCCCGGGATCGACCCGGGTCGCCTCGATCTGGCAGAGCACCCTGACCCGCTGCTGGGTGGTGTCGGTGCCGGCGGTGTCGGCGTAGAACTTGTTCTCCATGACGGCGTCGAAGTGACCGTCGACATGGTCGACGTCCTGCGCGGCGAACAGCGTTCGGCACAGCCCGCCGACCCGCTCGATCCGGTCGCGCGGGTCGATGGCGAACGGGTCCGCGGCGTAGGCCGAGACCCAGGTGGCGCCGGCGTGCACCGGCTCGCCGGCCAGTTCCACCGGCTCGGAGTTGAGCGGCCGGGCGACCTTCGCCATGGCCACCGCCTCCCGGGCCACCCGGACGGCCTCGTCCACGGTCAGATCGACTCCGGCGGCGAAGCCCCACGTCCCGTCGTGCACCACCCGCACCGCGAAGCCGGCGGTGACACCGTCGGAACGGCTCTCCAGCCCGGCGTCACGGAAGGACAGCGAGGACTCCTTGAGCCGTTCGAGGCGGATGTCGGCATGGGTGACGCCGAGATCGCGGGCGGTCTGGAGGGCCGCGTCCGCCAGTGCCGCGGTGGGCAGAGCGCGGAACTCCTCGTCGATCTCGTGCGGCGGCGGGTTCGGCGCGGCCGGATCCCGGGGAACGGAAGTCGCCATGTCCCTATCCTGGCCTGCCCTGCTCGCCGCCGCGCCACCGCGTGCGGACGGCGGCGCGGTCAGCGACCGAAGTAGGGACCGCCCGGCGGATGCTCGCCGGGCCGGCGGCGCGCGGGTCCGCGCCGCCGGTCGCGCTCATCCTCTCGTGGCGGTGCCGGCTGACTGGGCGGTGCGGGCTGAGTGGGCGGTGTCGGCGGCCGAGGCGGGATCCTGATCCGGTGCCGGGCCGCCCCCGGCCGCGTCGTCCCGCCATGGGCACCCGGGACGCCGGGGCCTCCGGTCCGCCGCGAGACGAGGGTTCCCGACGTGCTCAACCCCGCCCGTGTGCCCACCACGTCCCAGCGACGCTCGGTCTCCCGGACCGCCGCGACCAGGCTGTCCATCTGCGCTGCGGGCGCCCGGCCGCCGAGGAGGTCCAGCGTCAGGGTGAGCGCACAGACGAAATGCCGCGCCTCCGGGGCGTGCGCGTCTATCCGCGCCGGATGCCCGGAGCGGGGCGTCACGGCGTTCAGATAAAGGCCGAGAATGCGCTCGATGCGGGCCGTGAGGTTCTCGAAGAACGGGTCCTCCCGCGCTCGCCAGGAACCCCCCGGCGGCGGCGGGTACGCCGGGGCGTCATCCCAGCGTGACCCCGCCTCGGCCGGGTCCTCGGCCGCGTCCTCCCAGGCGCTGTCGGGGTCGTCCGCCCCGCGCTCCGCCTCCGCCCAGGCAGCGTGGGAGCCCCAGCCGAACAGTGCCCAGTCAGCGGCGGCGTCCGCCGGGAGGCGCCAGTCGTCCTCGACGAACGGGCGCCAGTCATCCGTTCCGGGAGTGGTCGGGTCCCCCGCCGAGGTGGCTTCCGGTTCCGTCGGCTGGCCCGTCGCCGTGGAACGTTCCGCCGTGGAACGTTCCGCCGTGGAATGCTCTGCCCCCGTGGAACGCTCCGGCCCGGCCGGGTGCCCCGGGCCGTCGAGGTCTCGGCGGGGGGTGGGCAGCGGGGTGTGCGTCCACCGCACCGCGGCGGGATCCGGGGACCAGGTCGTGTCGGCACTCTCCCGACGCCTGTTCCAGAACCGTTTTCCGGATTCGGGCCCGCTTCCGCGCCGCCGGGGCTCGCGGTATCCGTTCCGCTTCCCGCCTCGCCGGCCGGACCACCGCGACCAGGGGCGCCGGGCGGCCGTGCCGAGGAGGACCAGGGCCGCGCCCAGCACAGTCAGGACCAGGGAGAACCCGTCGATCCCGCCATCCGGGCCGCCGCCGGCCGTTCCCGGCGCGATGCCGGGCAGGGATGAGCCGGCACCATCGACCGGCCCGCCCGACCTGACCGCGGCGAGCGCCCCTATTCCCACGGCGCCCGCCAGCAGCAGCGTGCAGGCGGCGAGCAGGAACGCGGTGCGAAACCTTCGCAGACCGGAGGCGACGGCGGTCAACGCCACGCCGAGGAAGACCGCCACCACAACCGGGAGGTCCGGGTGGAGGCCGTGGTGCGTGAGCACGTTCATTCCTGTTCTCCCTCGGCCGGGTGCGCGAGGGATTCGGCTGGGTGGATTCCCGTCGGCGGGTGTGCCCTGCCGGCGCCGGCCCGGGTCCGTGTCAGCGGCGGACCGGCGGGGGAGAGGATGTGGGGGCGGGCCGCAGTCCGCGGCCCGCTACCTGGCCGTGATCGCACGGATGGCCGTCCCCCGGTGCCAGTCATCCGACGCACCTCCTCGATGTACGGGAGGACCTTGACGCCCCGGTATCTCTGCCAGGGCTTGTCCACGAATCGTGACTCCTGCCGCGCTGGGCCACAAGCTCTTTTCCGCGAATAATCCTTGATCTTTGCGCGATGACGCCGAAAGTCGATATCTGATTACATCAAGATGTCGGTTGTCTACGATGAGTGATCGCCGACAGTTTTCGTGGTCGCGGAATTACCTTGCAATGATTGAATTATTTCGCGTCCATAATTTTCGCCGCGAAGCATGACTTTATGGTCTACTCGGTTCTGTTTCCCGGCCGCGCGCGACGATCCCGTCCGTCCCGCCGCGCGGGACGTCGACCGGTGCCGGGCCGGCGTTCTGGGTCGTGTACAGAGAGGTCGAATCAATGCGCCTGACCCCCCTGACGGCCGTGTGTTCCGGCTCCGGCTGTCCAGCGGTGTTCCTGAGTGATTCGGGGGCGGTGGTCGTCCAGGGTGATCATGTGGATCCGTCACCGCTCACTGTCCGGCTCTCTCCCGGCGAGGTCCTGGTCCAGATTCCCCGGGACGTTCTGCTGGCGGCGGCCCGGAGCATCGAAGCGCTGTGACGGTCCGCTCCGGGCGGCCGCGCGGTCGCCCGGTGGGGCTGCCGGCCTCGGCAGTGCGAGGCGGGGAGTCGCCCGAGGCCGGTGGAACNGCCTAGTGCCCCCGGAACCGCTGGTTCGGACCGAAACAACCGGAGTGGCGCAAGTCACAGTCCGGCCGCGTTGCTGCCGCCAAGCGGGTGAATGGATCCGGTACTCGCGGCGGCGGTCATGGATCGCGCGGAGAAGGTCGGGTGGCGGGATTGGCGACGGCGGCCGTTGATTTGTCGCCGAGCAATTTCCGGATTTTGTGACGAATCTATCCACGCCTGATCACGGAATGTAATTTTCGATGCGTGGAGGGGCTCGGGGGCTACGTGGGAACGGCCTGCTCCGAGGCTATATTCAGGCAACTGCGGGCTGGAGTCCGCCAGTATTCGGCCGGTCGCCCGAATATGCCCCCGATCCGGGCCGGCACCTCTGGCGGTCGGCGGTCTCGTATAGAGCTGACAGTCAGGAGCCACNGAGCGATGAAGCTCACGCCACTGGTCGGTATCGCCTGCAACACCTCGGCGTGCCCGACAATATTCACCACTGATGGTACCGACCTCGTGGTGCAGGGTTATATTGTCCCAGATCGTTCCGGGGCCGGGGAGGTGCCGGCCGGTGAGACCCTGGTACGGATTCCTCGCCAGCTGCTGCTGGACGCCGTTCAGAAGCTTCCCGCCGCGGAGGAGTAGTCCCGGCCGTCGACCGGCTGCCGGCCACTGACTCGATGTAGTAGCCGTACCGAGGTGGCGGTGATGGACAACGGACCCGGCACGTCCTCCCCTCATGAGACGGCCCGCGGTGACCAGCCCTCGGCGGTCGGAATCGGCCAGATCCTCAAGTCCCTGCGGCGGCAGCGCGGGCTGACGGGGGAGGCACTGGGCAACAAGGTCGACATGAGCCAGGCGAAGATCTCCAAGCTGGAGCGCGGGCAGTTACGGCCGACTCCGGTCGATGTCGACCGGATCGCCCGGGCGCTGGAGGTGCCCGAGAGCACCCACCGCGATCTGATGGCGGAGGCGGAGCGGCTTCGGGCCGCCGCCACCCGGCCCGGCGGCGGCCGCCGCGACCGCCGCCGGCCCGGCGCCGTCGGGCAGCAGGACTACTTCACCGAGGAGGGCCGGGCCCGTGACCTCCGCAGCTATGAGCCGGTGGCGGTACCCGGCCTGCTGCAGATCAGCGAGTACACCCGTCGTGTCGTGAACGGGTTCTACTCGCTGCGGTACGCGGCGGACGCATCCGAGCAGGAGTGGCACGCGGACACGGCGGCGACGGTCTCCCTCCGGGCCCAGCGGCAGGAGCGGCTCTACGAACCGCACCGGACCTTCGACTTCGTGGTCATGGAGTCGGTGCTGAGCAACCGCTTCGCCCCGCCCGCGTACATGCTGGCCCAGATGGACCGCATAGAAAAGGTGGCGGAGCTCCCCAACGTCACGGTGCGGGTGGTGCCCCGCGGCGTTGAGCTGAGGTTTCCGCCCGCCCACGGGTTCACGCTCCTCGACGACCGGGTCGTGATGCTTGAGTCGATTGAGGCGACCATTGTGCGGGACCGGCGGACCGTGGACTTCTACCGGCGGGTGCACGACTATTTCGTCCGGAACTCCGAAACCGATCTGGGGCGGATAGTCGAGGTCTACAAGACCCTTTACGCTGATCTCGCCCGGCCCCGCTGATCTCCCACCCGGGCCGCTGTCCGCACGGGTGGCGTCTCAGGGGTAGAGGCGTTCCAGTACCTGGGCCACGCCGTCCTCGTCGTTGGAGGCGGTGACCTCGTCGGCGGCGGCGAGGACCTCCGGGTGCGCGTTCGCGACCGCGACACAGTGGCCCGCCCAGCCGAACATCGGCAGGTCGTTGGGCATGTCACCGAACGCGATGACCTGGCCGGGCAGGATTCCCCGATCGCCGGCAAGCTCGGCCAGCGCGACCGCCTTGGAGACCCCCGGGCCGGAGATCTCGATCAGGTCGCTGCTTGACATCGTGACGGCCGCCTCCTCCCCGGCGAGTCGGACGATCGTCTCGTAGACGTCGGTCATCGCCGCGCCGCCACGGCGGACGAGGAGCTTGGCCGTGGGCAGGCAGGTGAGCAGTTCGGTGAAACCGGCGACCAGTTCGTCCGGATCAGGCCACATCGTGCGGAAATCCGGTTCGCGGCCGAACCGGTGGCCACTTTCCACCGCGAAGGCGACGCCGGGTACCGATTCTCTGATCGCCCGCGCGAGCCGTACCGCGGCGGCTGACTCCAGCACCGTCCGGCGCACCGGTGCGCAGGTGTCGAGGTCATAGACGAGTGCGCCGTTGGCGCAGATGGCGATGCCGGTCGCCGCGGTCTGCCGGACGATGTCAGCCATCATTCGGGTCGGGCGCCCGGTCACGAACACCACGGTCGCTCCGGCGTCCTCCACCCGGCGCAACGCCATTCTGGTCCGATCGGAGACGGTGCCGTCGGAACGGATCAGCGTTCCATCCAGATCGGTGGCGACGAGAGCGGGGCCGGACACAAGTAAGGAGTGAACCATTCTGGAGGATGGGACACCATCGTCCAGCGGGATCTCGGCGGTGTCATCTTCGGGTCTCACCATCGGATCTCTCCGCCGCGGCAGGGCTGCGATGGCCTTACGATCATGGATCGTCCGCTCTGGCCGCTGCGGGTAGCATGCGGGCATGGTCTTCTCCGACGCGCCCGATGCGTCCCGTCCGCCGGTGACCAGCGGCGCGGGCGGGGCGGGCGGCGGCGACAGCAGGGGTGGCGGGAGCGGCCCGGTGGTCTCGCCGGCCGGTGGGGCGCAGCACGACGGCCTGCCCGCGGCGCCGGCCACCCCGGGTGGCCCGGCGGCGTCATCTCCGTCCGTCGGCGTGGCGTCACCCGGCGCGGGGCGCGTCGGCGCTGAAAGAAAAACATTTGACGAACTCTTTGTTGAGCTCGCCGGAAAATGGCGCGACCGGGTGCCGGGCTCGGGCACCGTCGCCGCGCTCGACCAGGGCGTACATCATCTGGGTAAGAAGCTTGTGGAGGAGGCCGCCGAGACCTGGATGGCGGCCGAGCACGAGAGCCGGGACCGCGCGGCCGAGGAACTCTCACAGCTGCTCTACTGGAGTCAGCTGATGATGATTTCTCTGGGCCTTTCCCTGGAGGACGTATACTCCCACCTGTGAGTGCGTCCTTTTCTTTCGCGGCCGGGTGGGCCGTGCGCGCCATCGGTGAGTGGTGCTGATGCTGCGTATCGCTGTTCCGAACAANGGCGGGCTCGCGGCGCCGTCCAGCCAGTTGCTCTGCGATGCGGGTTACCTCGCGCGGCGTGAGTCCGCCGAGCTCGTGGTGGCGGATCTTGAGAACGACATCGAGTTCTTCTTCCTCCGCCCCCGGGACATAGCGGTATATGTCGGTACCGGCCGGCTTGATCTCGGCATCACCGGCCGGGACCTCCTCGTCGACAGCAACACCGCCGCGCAGGAACTGGTCCCGCTGGGATTCGGTCGGTCTACGTTTCACTACGCGGCTCCGGCGGGTGCGCTGAGTGACCTCCGGGAGCTCGACGGGTTGCGCATCGCGACCTCGTTCCCCGGCCTGGTGCGCACCGACCTCGCCGGGCGCGGCCTGTCGGCCCAGATCGTCAAGCTCGACGGCGCGGTGGAGACCGCCGTGCGGCTCGGTGTGGCCGACGCGGTGGCCGACGTCGTCGAGACGGGGCGGACGCTGCGCGCCGCGGGACTGGAGCTCGTCGGCGAGTCGGTGCTGAAGTCCGAGGCGATCATGATTGCCAAGCGGGGCGGCGAGCTGTCGGCCGCCCACGAGCGGCTGCTGCGCCGGGTTCANGGCGTCCTCGTCGCCCGTCGCTACGTGATGATGGACTACGACGTCCCCGCCTCCGTGTTGGAGAAGGCCTGTGAGATCACGCCGGGGTACGAGTCCCCGACGATCTCACCACTGCAGCGCGAGGGTTGGGTCGCCGTCCGGGCGATGGTGCTGAAGGCCGACGTCAACCGCACCATGGACGATCTGTGGGATCTCGGCGCCCGCGGAATCCTCGTCTCCGGCATCCAGGCCTGCCGCCTGTAGCGTCCCCGGCGGGGGTCGGCGCACCGGTGGATCGTGTTTGATCGGAGCATGCGCCAGAGCGGGAAGGTCGGGTCGGCGGCAGCGCCTTCAGGAGGGGCGTCGGGTGGGGCCGTGTCCGACGTCGGCCCGATGGAGAAGGTGCTCGCCGACATCCACGAGGCGTTCCGCGGCGATACCTCGGGTGACGTGGCCAGCTACATCCCCGAGCTCGCCACGGCGGACCCGTCGCTGTTCGGCCTTGCCGTCACCACGATGGATGGTCTGCACTACCAGGTCGGCGACAGCCAGGTTCCGTTCACGATCCAGTCCGTCTCCAAGCCGTTCGTGTACGCGCTCGCGCTGCGCGACCGCGGTGTCGAGGACGTCCTCGGCAGAGTCGGCGTGGAACCCACCGGTGACGCCTTCAACGCGATCACGCTTGAACC
The DNA here is from genome assembly GCF_001636565.1 of Frankia sp. EI5c. Taxonomy (GTDB): domain Bacteria; phylum Actinomycetota; class Actinomycetes; order Frankiales; family Frankiaceae; genus Parafrankia. The sequence goes on along the minus strand of NZ_LRTK01000010.1, from coordinate 114,649 downwards.
GGAGACCGGCCGGCCGCTGAACCCGATGGTCAACGCGGGTGCGATCCTCACGTCCAGCCTGGTGTTCGGCGCGGATGCCGAGGAACGGTTCGAGCGCATCGTGGAGGGGCTGTCCGCCTTCGCGGGCCGGCGGCTGACGCTGAACGAGCGGGTCTTCACCTCGGAGCGCGACACCGGCGATCGCAACCGCGCGATCGGCCATCTGATGCGTGGAGCCGGGGCGTTGCGCGGCTCGGTGGACGAGATCTGCGACGTCTACTTCCGGCAGTGCGCCGTCGAGGTCACCGCCGCCGATCTCGCTGTGATGGCGGGCACGCTGGCCCGCGGCGGGGTCAATCCCCGGACGGGCGAGCGCGTGCTGGCCGAGGAACACGTCAACCACGTACTGACCGTCATGGTGACGTGTGGCATGTACGACCGGGCCGGCACCTGGCTGTTCAGGGTGGGCCTGCCGGCGAAGAGCGGCGTGGCGGGCGGCGTGTGCGCGGTGCTGCCCGGGCAGCTGGGGATCGGGGTGTACAGCCCGCCGCTCGACGAGGTGGGAAACAGCGTCCGCGGCGTCCGGGCCTGCGAGATGCTGGCCTCCCGCTTCGCCCTGCATCTGCTGGCCCCGCAGGGCGAGCCCCCGCACCCGGTGCGGGGGACGCACCGCGGCGGCGCGCTGACCTCCAAGCGCCTGCGCGGGTCGCGGGAACGCGCCGTGCTCGAGCGGAGGGGCGCCGCGGTTGTCATCCACGAACTTCAGGGCGACCTTGTCTTCGCCAGCGCGGANCGGGTGGTCCGCACGGTCGGGCAGAACCTGGACGGGGCCCGGTGGGTCGTGCTCGACCTGCGGCGGGTGGCCGCGGTCCGGGAACCCGCGGTGGAGCTCATCCGGGTCATGGTGGAGGACCTGGCGACGCGGGGAATCGACGTCCTCTTCGCGGATCCCCGCGACGTGCCGGGGGTCGACCGGTTGATGCGTGGCCTGCCGAACGCGCGGCGGCTACCGGACCTGGAAACCGCGCTGGAGCAGGCGGAGGAGGCGCTGCTGACCGGCGCGGATTTGGTCACGCCGCCGCCGACCGCGCATGTCGAACTCGGCGCGCAGGAACTGCTCGCCGAGCTCGGCGAGCCCGCGGCGTCGGTCATCGCCGCCGCCTGCGAACGGCGTACCTACGACCGCGGCGTGACCATCTTCGACGAGGGTGAGCCGTCCGATGCGCTGTACTTCGTCACCCGCGGAGTCGTCGATGCGCTCGCTCCGACCTCCGACGGCACGCGCTGGTTCCGGCTCAGCTCGATCCCGGCCGGCAGCGCCTTCGGCGAGCTGGCGCTCGTCGAAGGCGGCCGGCGGTCGACCCGGACGGTCGTCGCCCAGGCGGCGACCTGCGAGGTGCTGTCGACCGAGGCCTTCGAGGGGCTGCGACGTCACCATCCGGACGTGTACAACGACCTGGTGCGCTCGATCGCGCGGAGCCTGTCGTCCCAGCTGCGCCGGGCGACGCTGGAGATCCAGTCGCTGGAGGAGTGAACCGGCACCCGTGGCGCGTGTGTGCCTGTGCGTGCGTGCGGTCAGCGACCCCGCATGATCAGTGACATGCCCTCGCTGCGGGTGGCCGGGCTCAGGAACTGGCCGCGGACCGCTGAGGTCACCGTGGTCGCTCCCGGCTTGCGCACACCCCGCATGGACANGCACAGGTGCTCCGCCTCGACGACCACNATGACACCGCGCGGGTCCAGGACGTCGACGAGGGCGTCGGCCACCTGCGAGGTGAGGCGCTCCTGCACCTGCGGCCGCCGGGCGTAGAGGTCCACCAGCCGGGCGAGCTTGGAAAGGCCGGTGATCTGGCCCTTCTCGTTCGGGATGTACGCGACGTGGGCCTTGCCCGCGAAGACCACCAGGTGGTGCTCGCACAGGGACGAGAAGTCGATGTCCCGGACGAGCACCATCTCGTCGTGACCTTCGTCGAAGACCGTGGTGAGGACCTCGGCCGGATCGCGCCCCAGCCCCTCGACGGCCTCCTGGTAGGCGCGGGCGACGCGGTCCGGGGTCTTGCGCAGACCTTCCCGGTCCGGGTCCTCCCCGATGCCGATCAGCAGCTCGCGGACCGCTCGCGCGACCCGGTCATGATCGAACGGGCGGACCAGATCCGGCCGGTTCTGTCGGCTGCGCGCCGGACGCTCGGCCGATCCGCCATCNGTGGGGAGGCTGCTCTCCGAGCCCGGTCCCGCGAAGACATCACGCCCGCCGGAGCCGACGGAACCCGCGGTGGGGTCGTCGACCTCCCGAGCAACGGTCAGCGCCTGGTCGGAATCGGAGCTCAACGGCGTCTCCTGTCGTCATCGTTGTCCCAGGTGGGCGGTGCCCACGGGTTCGAGATCCGCGGTGGTTCCGGTGCCTGGCCGCCAGCGCCACCCGGCCCGGCCGGTGCCTGGCCTGGCTGCCCACCGGGGCCGGGCACCCCGTGGCCGCTCTGCGCCGGGTCGCCGCCGGGGCTTCCCGGAGCGGGTGCGGGGGTGGGATCCCCTGCCGGCCGGGGGTGCCCCCCGGCCCCGTGGCCGTTCGGCACACCGCCGTTGGTTCCGCCGTTGTGCCGCCCGCCACCGTTCGTGGCCTGGCCGGTCGGCCCGCCGCCCTTGACCAGGCCGGTGACGTTGGGCACCAGGCCCAGCTCGGCCGGTGTCTGCACCGGCGGCCGATCGGAGGGGATACGTCGTCCCACTCCGGTGTACGAACCCCGGCTGGGGCGCTTCTGGACGGTGGCGAAGACCTCCAGCACGTCGTCCTTGCTCAGGGTCTCAACGTCCATCAGGCGCAGGACGAGGCTGTCCAGGACGTCCCGATAGGTGGCCAGGATCTCCCAGGCCTCGTCGTGGGCCGCCTCGATGAGCCGGCGCACCTCGTCGTCGATCTCGCTCGCGACTTCCTCGGAGTAGTCCCGCTGGTGGCCCATGTCGCGGCCCAGGAAGACCTCACCGGACTCACTGCCGAACTTGATCGCGCCGAGCTTGTCACTCATGCCGTACTGGGTGATCATCGCGCGGGCGATCTGGGTCGCCTTCTCGATGTCGTCGCTCGCCCCGGTGGTGGGCTCGTGGAAGACGAGCTCCTCCGCGGTGCGCCCGCCGAGGAGGACCGCGAGCCGGTCGAGCATCTCCGACCGGGTGGAGAGGTACTTGTCCTCCAGCGGCAGCTGCATCGTGTACCCGAGCGCGCGCCCACGCGGCAGGATCGTGATCTTGTGAACCGGGTCGGCGTTCNGGAGCGCGTGCGCCACGAGCGCGTGACCGCCCTCGTGGTAGGCGATCCGCTTCTTCTCCTTGTCGTTCATCGCCCGGGTCTTGCGCTCCGGCCCGGCCATGACCCGGTCGATCGACTCCTCAAGGAGCGCGCCGGAGATGAAGCGGACGTCGGACCGCGCCGCCAGCAGGGCGGCCTCGTTCAGGACGTTCGCGAGGTCGGCACCGGTGAAACCGGGGGTGCGGCGGGCGATGGTCAACAGGTCGACGTCCGAACCGATCGGCTTGCCCTTGGCGTGGACCTTCAGGATCGCCTCGCGCCCGAGGAGGTCGGGCCGGTCGACGACGATCTGGCGGTCGAAGCGCCCGGGGCGCAGCAGCGCCGGGTCGAGGATGTCGGGCCGGTTCGTGGCCGCGATCAGGATGACGCCACCCTTGACGTCGAATCCGTCCATCTCGACCAGGAGCTGGTTGAGCGTCTGCTCCCGCTCGTCGTGCCCGCCGCCCAGCCCGGCTCCGCGGTGCCGGCCGACGGCGTCGATCTCGTCCACGAAGATGATCGCGGGCGCGTTGGTCTTGGCCTGCTCGAACAGGTCGCGGACCCGGCTCGCGCCGACACCGACGAACATCTCGACGAAGTCGGAGCCGGAGATCGAGTAGAAGGGGACGCCGGCCTCGCCGGCGACCGCGCGGGCGAGCAGGGTCTTGCCGGTTCCCGGCGGCCCGTAGAGCAGGACGCCCTTGGGAATCTTGGCGCCGATTGCCTGGAACTTGCCCGGATTCTCCAGGAACTCCTTGATCTCCTGTAGCTCCTCGATCGCCTCGTCGGAGCCCGCGACATCGGCGAACGTGGTCTTCGGCGTGTCCTTGCTGACCAGTTTCGCCTTGGACTTCCCGAAGTTCATGACGCGGTTGCCGCCACCCTGCATCTGGTTCATGAAGAACAGCAGCAGGGCGACGATCAGCACGACCGGCAGCAGGTTCAGCAGCAGCGAGACCAGGACGTTCCCGCGGTCGACGGTGACGTTGTACTTGATGTTCTGCGTCTTGAGCTCGTTGGCGAGGAGGACCGCCTGCTCGGTGGCGAAGGACGCCTCGTACTTCTTGCCGTCCGCCAGCTCGATCCGGATGATCTGCTTGGAGTCCTGGATGGTCGCGTCGACGACCTTGCCGCCCGCGGCGGCACCCGAACTCTGGTCGATCTTCTGCTGGACGGCGCTCAGTTCCGTCTTCTGGTACTCACTCGGCCCGGACAGCACACCCGTCGTGAGAATGATCACGAAGAGGGCCAGCAGTAGCAGGGGTACCCAGCCGCGGAAGATTCTTCTTGGAGTCATCTGTTTGGAACGCCGGACACAAGCGTTCCNCCCTCCTGCCGTGTGTGCTGCCCTCGATCGGGATTCCCTTGTGCCGAGGGTACCGCCGGTCCGCGCATCTCACCGCGCGTACATCCCAGCAACGGACCGCGGACCCGCACTGTTCCGCGGGCGGGCACAGGATGCGGCCCACTCCGGCCGAGGGGTGCCACCGGCCGCGGGCGACGGGCGGCGGCCGGCCCCCTCAGGCCCGGCGGGCGATCGCCTCCGCGGTCAGGGTTCCGACGAACGGCAGCGTCCGGTAATGCTCGGCGTAGTCGAGGCCGTAGCCGACCACGAAGGCGCTCGGGATGTCGAAGCCCACATAGCGCAGATCCACGTCCACGGCGATCGCCTCGGGCTTGCGGAACAGTGCGAGCACCTCCAGTGACGCAGGTCCGCGCGACCGCAGGTTGCGCAGCAGCCAGGACAGCGTCAGCCCGGAGTCGATGATGTCCTCGACCACCAGCACGTCCCGACCCTCGATCGACCGGTCGAGGTCCTTGAGGATGCGGACCACACCGGAGGACGAGGTCGTCGAGCCGNAGGACGACACGGCCATGAAGTCCATCGTGATCGGCACCGTGAGCGCCCGGGACAGGTCCGCCATGACCATGACCGCGCCCTTGAGGACGCCCACCAGCAGGATTTCGCGGCCGGCGTAGTCCTCGTCGACCCGGGCCGCGAGCTCCGCGATCTTCGCCGCGATCTCCTGCTGGCTGACGAGGACCTCGTCGATGTCGGGATGTACCCGCCCCGGAGCGGACCCGGCGGCGGGGGTCGGATTGCCGTCGTTGTCGGGCGGTGCCGTCGCGGCCTGGCTCACCGGCCTGTCCTCCTGGTTGTGTGCTGACTGGCTGTGGGCTGGATGCTTGTGGGTTGGGCCGGTCGGGCCGCCACCACCGCCCGACTCCGCGTTTCCGGAGACGGCCGGCGTGTCCGGACCGACGATGGCGATCCTGCCACCCGTCCGGCGCGCCAGCACGCCCGACGGGAGCGGGACCGGTCGCTGCCCGCGCCAGCGGGTCACGAGTTCCTCCACCGCCCAGATGTGGCTGGCTCGCAGCGCGGAGGCGGACGACCCGGCCGAAAGCGCGGCCCGGCGAAGGACCCGGCTCCGGACAGCCTGGGACAGCCCGGCGAGAGCGGCGACATCGAACTCGACCCGGGCGGCCGGGGGGGCGGCCGCCTCGGCGGCCAGGTCGGAGAAGGCCGAGTCGGCCAGGGCCTCGAGGGCATCCGCGTCCGCGCGGAGCAGGTCGGCGGTACGGGCGAGCGCCTCGGTGATCCCCGGGCCCAGCTCCGCCTCCATCAGCGGCAGCACCGTCGATCTGGTGCGGGCCCGGGCGAAGGCCGGATCGGCGTTGGTGGGATCGTCCCAGTACCGCAGGCCCAGAAAGGCACAGGCCTGGCGGGTCTGCTCCCGGCGCAGGCCCAGCAGCGGCCGGCGGATCAGGCCGTCGGCCGCTGGCATGCCGCTCAGCGAGCGCGCACCCGACCCGCGGGCGAGCCGCAGCAGCACGGTCTCGGCCTGGTCGTCGAGGGTGTGCCCGAGCAGCACCGCGGGTGCGTCCAGACGTCGGGCGGCGGCGAGCAGCGCGACCCGGCGCGCGTCCCGGGCGGCGCCCTCGGAGCGGGGCGAGGGAGCGTCGAGGATCTCCACCGGGGCCAGTCCCAGCGCCCGACCCTGCGCGGCCACCTCGGTGGCCCGCGCGCGGGAGCCGTGATCCCAGGCGTGGTCCACGGTGAGCAGGCCGGCGCGCAGCGCGCGGCGCGGCGCGACGAAGGCGAGCGCCGCGGCGAGCGCGAGTGAGTCGGCCCCGCCTGAGCAGGCGACGAGGACCAGGGCACCGGGTGGGAGGTCGGCCACCGCGTCACGGACACCCAGGCGCACCGCCGCGACGGCTGGGGCGGGCATACCCGGCCCCCGGCCTCCGGCCGTTGCGGTGGCCGGCGAACCGGGAACGGGCTCGGTGGCCGTCAAAGCGGACGCCCGGCTGTCACGCGGACCGGGCCGGCGCCCGGACCGGGCCGGTCACCTGGGACCGGCCGTCACGCGGACATCGATGGCCGGGTGCCGAGCACCCGCAGCATCCAGGCTCCGGGGTCGGACAGCTCCGGCCGGGTCGGCAGGGTCCGCGGCGACTGCCAGACCTGGTTGAAGCCCTCGACGCCCACCTCCGCGACGACGGCGCGCACGAATGCGCCGCCCTGGCGGTACTGCTGCATCTTCAGATCCAGCCCGAGCAGGCGCCGCAGGAAGCGGTCGATCGGCGAGCCACCGGAGCGCCGGTTGTCGAACTTGGCGCGGATGTCGGCCACCGTCGGCACGACCCGTGGCCCGACCGCGTCCATGACCTGGTCGGCGTGGCCTTCCAGCAGGGTCATCAGGGCCTGCAGCCGGTCCAGCACCTCGCGCTGCGCCGGAGTCTGCAACGCCTCCNCGACGCTCGGCGTCTCCGGCCCGTGATCGCGCACCGCGCTGCGCATCGCGGAGACCGCGGCGCGCACCCGGTCGGCGAGGACGTCGGGGTCGAGGTCGGTGGCGGCGATGAAGGCCGTGATCTCGGACTCAAGGTGCCCGCGCAGCCAGGGGACCGCCGTGAACTGGCTGCGGTGCGTCTGCTCATGCAGGCAGACCCACAGCCGGAAGTCGTGCGGGACGACGCCCAGCGTCTCCTCCGCGTGGGCGATGTTGGGCGCCACCAGGCTCAGCCGGCCGACCGGGTGCTCGGCGGGGGCCTTGACGAGGGCCGCCCCGCCGGCGGGCCCGCCGCCCTCCTCGTACTCCTCCGGGGGCAGGAAGATCTCGAACTGCCCGAGGACCTTCCCCGCGAGGTAGGCGAGGGCCGATCCGATCTGGACTCCGGTCACCCGGCGCCCGACCGAGGCGGAGAGGCGGCCACGGTGCTGCTCGGAGAGCTTCTCCATCAGGGGTGTGGTGGCCACCCGCAACCCGGCGACGTTCGACCGCACCCACTCCGGCCGGTCGACCACGGCGATCGGGGTGGCGGGACCGGCGGGGACGAGCTGGGTGTAGTCCTGCACGTGGCTCTCGGCCACCACGGCGAGCCGACGGAGCTCGGCGACGATCTCGTCGGCCTGTGCCCGACTTCGCTGTGGGCCAGGTCGGACGAGCTTCTTCGCCGTTGCCACGGCGAGTCCCCAGTCGACCAGCTCAGCGTCCACGAACATGAGCGTACCGGGCTTCCGGTCGCCTGGCGCGCCCGAACGGACGACCCCTGTCGGGCAGCCGGTGTTTCCGCTGTTGCGTTCCGTTGAGCCCCACAACGGGCGAAAACCCGCCTGGCGGGATGTCCGTCCAGCTCAGGGTGGTGGGAGAGACTCCTGCGGGCCCGACTCCTACGGGCCTGCGGACGGGCCTGGCGGCGGCTGCTGGGAGGTCCGCGCCGTGTCCGTCACCGCCGTGGTCGTCGCCGGCGGGCACCCACAGGAGGCGAGGGCCGTGGCGACCCGGTCCAGCGCCATCCTGGTGAGGCCGTGTTCCTCGACCGGGGCGAACAGCCCGAACAGGAGCAGCCGCCCGTCGGCGTCGGTCACCAGGCCGGCGAGACTCGTCACGATCCGCAGCGTTCCGGTCTTCGCGCGGACGACACCGGCCGCCGCGGACGTCTCCCCGGCGCCGTACCGATCGCCGAGCGTGCCGGTGAATCCGGCGACCGGGAGCCCGGACAGCACGGTCCGCAGCGCGGGCTGGCCGGGCATGACCGCCGTGCGCAGTGCGGCCACCAGCGCGGCCGGTGTGATCCGGTTGTCGACCGACAGGCCGCTGGTGTCCCGCAGGACCGCGCCGTCGGTCGGGATACCCGCGTCCCGCAGCGCGCCCAGCACGCCCTGGGCGGCGCCGTCGAACGTCGCGGGCAGCCCACGCGCCAGCGCGACCTGCCGGCCGAGGCTCTCCGCCAGGTCGTTGTCCGAGTCGGTGAGCATGCGTTCGACCAGGACCTCGACGGTCGGGCTCCGCACGGCCGCGACCTCGTGCGCACCGGGGTCCGCCCGGCCCGTCGACACCGCGCCGACGGACACGCCGGCGGTGTGCAGCGCCGCGGCGAACGCGCCGGCTGCCGCCGCGTCCGGGGTGAGGGTGCGCGCGCCGGCGGCGCCCGGTGCGGATCGCCCGGCGTCCACCGAGAGCGCCGACACGGGGGTGACGTTCCCGTCGGTGACGTACCCCTCCCGCCAGCCCGCGGCCATCGCCGGGCCCGCGTACGCGGTGCCGTCACCGATCAAGGTGCCGACGGCGGTGATCCCGGCGTGGTGTACCTGCTCGGCGAGGTCGCTCAGGCGGGCCGCGGGCGGGTAGCCGACCGGGCCGGTGGCGGCGGTGAGGGTGGGGTCGCCGCCGCCCACCAGCCACAGCGTCCCGCCCGGGGCGTTGGCCGCGCCGCCGGCCGGCGGAAGGTAGACCGCGCGGGTGACCAGCTCGGCGGCCGGATCCAGAACGGTGAGCGCCGCGGTCGCCGTGGCGATTTTGATCGTCGAGGCGGGGGCGGTCGGCTCGGTGGCGCGCTGGGTGAACAGCACCTGGCCGGTCAGCGCGTCGACCACCAGTGCGGCCGGTGAGCCGAGCACGGGATCGGACAGCGGGCCGGCGAGCCGGGCGGCCACCGCGGCCGGTTCGGCCCGCGGCGCGTCGGGGTCCAGCCCGGGCAGGGCGGACGACTCGACCCGGGTGCCCGCGGACGTCGGGCCCGGGGCCGGCTGCGTGGGTGCGGCCGTGGGCGACAGCGAACCGGCGAGAAGGGCGCCGGCCAGGGCCGTGAGGCCACCGGTACGTGCTGCCAGCGGCACTGTGGTCACCCGCGGAACACTACGCAGGCCCGTGCGGCTGGGACAGTCCTGCCGGGCGGGTCCGGCCCGGGGTCGCGTGGGTGGGAAACAAGGGGGAACATTTCCTAGACGCCAGCGGACAAGACGCGCGGACAAGGCAGGCGCCCGCCACTGGGATCGGATACGGAGAAGGCCACACCTTGGCGCCCACACTGAGGTGGAACGGGCACGATGTACACGACGCGCGCGGGCTTTCGGCCGAGGCCGCCGGTTCACGGCGCGTCAGATGTCGGACCCGGACCCCGCCACGTCCTGTCACTGTGGGCAGGGCACAGTGGACCGACGCGAACCGCGGGCCCGCCTCGGGCGTCGGCGTCACGCGCACCGGGTGTGCTCGGGCCGCCGGGCGCCGCGCGACGATGGCCGGCGGGGCACGGCCAACGCGAACGTGTCAGACCAGATCCGGCCGTCGGCGCCGGACGGACCGAAGGAGACAGGGAACGGCGTGGACCTTGAGTTCGATGTGACCATCGAGATCCCCAAGGGGCAGCGCAACAAGTACGAGATGGATCACCACACCGGACGCATCCGGCTGGACCGGATGCTGTTCACGTCCACTCACTACCCGTCCGACTACGGGTTCATCGAGGGCACCCTCGGGCGTGACGGCGATCCGCTCGACGCGCTCGTCCTGCTGGAGGAGCCGACGTTTCCGGGCTGCCTCGTGCGTTGCCGGACGATCGGCATGTTCCGCATGACGGACGAGAAGGGCCCGGACGACAAGGTCCTGTGCGTTCCGGTGGCGGACGTCCGGCAGGAGCACCTGCGTGACATCCGTCACCTGCCGGAGTTCGACCGGCTGGAGATCCAGCACTTCTTCGAGGTCTACAAGGACCNCGAGCCCGGCAAGTCCGTCGAAGGGGCCTCCTGGGTCGACCGGCGCGACGCGGAGAAGGAGATCCTCGCCTCGATCACCCGGCTCAAGGAGTCCGAGCAGGGCGAGCACGGGGCGGACGACGACGCGCACGCGCGGACGGCCTGACCCGACGGTGACGGCGCCGCCGGCGAGGTCTCGACGGCGACACCGTTGAAGCGGCGCGAGGCCGCGGGCGGCTGGCGGGGCTTCCGCCGGCCGCCCTTTTCGCGTCCGGCCGCGGGACGCGGTGCCGGAGCGAGGGCCGCAGGGGCCGAGCGTCGGGGAAGCGCCGCGAGCCGGTGGCGGCGGCAGCTTGGCGCGGATGACCGGGAATGCGCCGCCAGTCGCCCGTGAAATGACGGCGGGGTGGGCCCGTGCCGCCAGACCACGATGATCGCCGTTGGGCGGTGTTCCCTGGTGGGACCGAGTCTGAGCCGGAGGCGGGGATTGAACCCGCGACCTATCGCTTACGAGGCGATTGCTCTGCCACTGAGCTACTCCGGCATCCGCCCGGCGGCGTGGGCTCGCGCACCCCGACTCCGCCCTGCGCGGACGATTATGCCAGACGGGAGCCCGGGCGCGATCGGCGCCCGCGGGTGGTGACGCGGCGGCCGCGCCCCCACGTCAGCCCCGCCGCGGCGGATGGGCGCCGGGCCGCTGGCCGGCCCCGCGCTCGCGCCGACTCCCCGACCGCGCCGCGGGCGCGGTCGGGGGCGCGGTCGGGGGCCCGGTGTCACGGCGTGACCGCCCTGTGGATCTGTGCGTCAGGCCACACCACGTGCGGACGGTGGGTTGTCCTGCGTGAGCGGAATACGTGCGCGGTGCACTGATCGCATGCCTTGTGCGGCTTTCCGTTACGAAAGCGGTGAGGGAAGTTCCGGCGAGTGGGTCGGAAGATGCGGAAAAGGCACCCCCGGTCGCAGTGGCTCCGGAGAGGTTGCGTAGGGTTTCGCACCATGACCGGGGCCGGGGAAGGAGCGCCAGGAACGACGCGTGGAGCGTCGTTGCTGGTTGCCGAAGACGACGAGGCATCGCGAATCGCGCTGGCACGCAGCCTTGAGCGATTCGGATACCGGGTGCTGGAGGCGGCGGACGGCGAAGCAGCGCTGCGGCTGTTCCAGACCACAGAGGTTGACCTTGTTGTGCTGGACGTGGCCATGCCGCGGATGGACGGCTTCGCCGTCCTGAGCAGGCTCCGCCAGACCAGCGAGGTTCCGGTGATCATGTTGACGGGCCGCGCGGAGGAGGTTGACCGCGTCGTTGGCCTTGAGCTGGGTGCCGACGACTACGTGGTCAAGCCCTACTCCCTGCGTGAGCTGGTCGCCCGGGTGCGTGCGCGGCTGCGCCGCCGGCCGGTGGAGGCGCCGCCGCAGCGGACGGGTGACGGCAACGAACCCCTCGTCTACGGTGACGTCTCCATCGACCTGCGCGCGCGGGAGGTGGCCGTGGCCGGCGAGCGGGTGGATCTGACTGCCCGCGAGTACGAGCTGCTCGCCTTCCTCGCCCGCCACCCTCGCCGGGTCTTCAGCCGCGAGGAGCTGCTGGAACAGGTCTGGGGGACCAGGTTCCAGGATCCGGCGACGGTGACCGAGCATGTGCGGCGGGTGCGCACCAAGGNGGAAGGCAGACCGCCGCAGCGCCGGCTGGTCACCACACTCCGGGGGATGGGCTACCGGTTCGATCCGTGAGTTCGAGCGGCTCGCGCAGCACCTCGTCGTCCTCGCGCAGCTCGATGATCGAGCCGTTCGGGACGGGGTTGCGCACCTGGAGTTCGCGGTAACCATCCATGTCGAGCCGCCGGACGCGGCCCGCACGGCTCCGTAGGCACCAGTCGACCGCCCGGATGAACATCCCGTGGCTGAAGATGACGACGAGGCCATCAGGAGCCGTGCGTAACCGGGCGAGGAGCCGGTCGGCCCGGTCCAGCAGCCCCGCGAACGACTCGCAGCCGAACTCCGGCCGGTCCACCGTGTAGGGATCCGCCGCCTGCCAGTAGGCCCGGGCGTACGGCGCCCGTTCGTGGTCGCTCAGCGCCATGCCGTGCAGGCTGCCCAGGTAGGTGAACTCGTGCACCTCCCAGATCTCGCGGGGGGTGGCGGGGAACCTGCGCACGGTCGGCTCGGCCGTCAGCTGCGCCCGCAGGTAGGCCGAGACCACGATCAGCGCGGGCTCGCGCGGAATGCTATCCGCCACGGCGTCGGCCTGGCGGGCCCCGAGCGCGGTGAGGCCGATGCCGTGGGGATCCACCGTCGGCTGCCCCGCGTTGGCGGTGCTCTCACCGTGGCGTACGAGCCACACCTGCCGTCCCATGGTGCTCCCGTAACTCGTAGGTCCCCCCGACAGGTCAGATCCGCGGCGGGCTGTCACTGCTCGGTGCGCCGACGTGACCGCCGCCGGCGGGAGGACGCGTCCGCCTCCGCGTCGGCCGAGGAGCCGCACGGCGACTTCGCAGGCTCCGGCGCCTGGAACCCGCGCGGCGCGGGCGACTCCGGTGAATCCCGTGACCCGGAGGCCGCGGTCGGCCCGGACGCCTCCCGTGTCTCCCGCGCCTCCCGGGCCGCCTCGTAAGCCTGGCGCGAGCCGCAGACGTCGGCACGCGAGCAGCTGTGGCGACCGCCGCCGTCCAGCGCGACTGTCACCTCCTGGCGCGGCACGTCATGACCGACGACGCGGCCGTCACCGGCCGGGGTCGAGGCCCGGGCGCCGAGGGCGGGGACCGCCGCGGTGAACTCCTCGTAGAGGGGGTGCTCGTATCGCAGGCAGCACATCAGCCGGCCGCAGGCGCCGCTGATCCGCATGGGGTTCAGCGAGAGGTTCTGGTCCTTTGCCATCNGCACGCTCACCGGCTCGAAGTCGGTGAGGAAGGTGGAACAGCACAGGTCCCGGCCGCAGGAGCCGATGCCGCCCTGCAGCTTCGCGCTGTCGCGGGCGGAGAGCTGCCGGAGCTGGACCCGAGCGGACAACGTCCGGTTGAGATCACGCACCAGCGCCCGGAAGTCGACCCTGTTCTCGGCGGTGAAGTAGATGGTGATGGCGTTCGTTTCGGGGACGACGTCCACGCCGATCACCTTCATCGGCAGCGCGTGCTCCCGGACCAGCCGACGCGCGGCCACCCTGGCCTGCGCCCGGCGCCGGCGGGCGGCGTCGTTGCGGCGAAGATCCTCCTCGCCGGCGAGCCCGGCCAGGACGGGAAGGCCGCCGACGTCCTCGCTGACCCATTGCGGGGGCCACACGCAGGTCGCGACCTCGGGGCCGTCGTCGGTGGGCACCAGCACGCGATCGCCCACCCGCGGGCTGTGCGGGCCGGGGTCGGCGTAGTAGAGACGCCCTCGGCGGGAGAACGACACCGCGCACATCATCGGCATGCGACGGTCCGCCACCTTCCCCGCTCGGGTGCCTGGTACCCCCGCAGACTACGACGGGTCCGGCGGGCATGACTCCCGCTTCGCCCATCTCGGTCGGACCTCGTCCGCCGGCACCGGCACCGGGCGGGCTATCCGACCCGGGCGCCGCCGGGAAGGTGGTAGACGGCGAACGGCGCGACGATCACGGGGCGGGCGACGTTGCGCACCGGGACTCCGCGGGGAGTACGGCCCATCTCCTGCCCGTGGTGGGCATGCCCGTGGACGGCCAGCGTGGTTGTGGCCTCCCGGGTGCTCGGACCGGCACCGCCGGAGGACGCACCGACCCGCCCGGCGGCAGCGGGCCGCGGCACCGCCGCACCGGGACGCGTGGACGGCGACGCGCTTCCCGGCTGTCCCGCCCCGGGTGGACCCGGCCGCTCCGACGGACCGGACTGCTCCGACGGACCGGACTGCTCCGACGGACCGGACTGCTCCCACGGACCGGACTGTTCCGGCAGGCCGGACGACGTGGTCGCGGGTGCGGGTGCGGGTGCGTCGAATGACAGGGGGCGGGCTCTCCACGCGGTGAGCCTCGCCGCGGTCGCCGCCGATCCGCCGCGGGCGCCGGTGGCCCCGCTGTGGGCCTCCGCCGGAGCGGGCCCACCGGCTCTCGCCGCGGGGGCGGGCGCCTCCCCGGCGAGGGAACCGTCGATCGCGGCACCGAGGAGAGCACTGCCGAGGTACCGGTGGATCTCCGGCGCCTCGCCTGTGAGCGTCTCCCGAACCGGCGCGAAGTGGGTGAGCGCGATGCGGACGTCGGTGTCGAGGGAGGCCAGTGCGTCCCGGAGCCGGAAGGCGTCGGCGACATCGCTGGTAACCGCCTCGTCGGGGTTGTCCTCACCGTCGAAGTTGTCCGAGAAGCCCTTGATCCCCGCGACTCCGATCCGGCCGCGGGACGTCTCGACGGTGGTGGCGGTGCCGTCGAGCACGATCGCGCCCGCGTCGCCGAGCATAGCGGCGACCTTCGCACCCTCGCCGGCGTCGTGGTCGTGGTTGCCGAGGACCGCCACCACCGGCAGGTCGAGGTTCCCGACGACGGCACACAGCTCCGCCGCGGAGTCCAGGTCGCCCGCGTTGGTGAGGTCACCGGCGAGCAGGAGGAGGTCCGCGACCAGCGCCGCGCGCTGGTAGAGGGGCCGGAGGCGGTGCGCGGCCCCGGGAACGACATGGAGGTCCCCGACAGCGGCAACCCGCATGATCATCCTCTCGTCAGGTGGTGGCCCCGGCACGTCGCGTTGTCATCTTCGAGCAGGTTCTCACGCGTCGCGCAGCTGCAACGCGAGGGACTCGGTGGCGAGCTGTGGCACGAGGCCCNGGTTGTCCGCGAGCGCCTGCCGGGTCGCCAGGACCGCCTCCCACCGGCGCAGGGTCTGCTCGGGCGTGGCGGTGGAACCCAACCGTTCCGTCGCCTCCGCGTGGTCGGGATGGACCAGCGCCACCTCGGCCCGCAGTTGCCGCACCAGGATGTCCCGGTAAAGCCCGGCGAGATCGACGAGCGCCCGGTCGAGGGAGTCGAGGACCGTGCGCCGCCCCCGGCTCTTCTGCGTCCGCTCAAGCTCCTTGAGCGCGCCGGCGGCGCCCCGGACCTGGATCGATCGCGGCTTGGCACCCGCCCGCCCACCGCCGCGGGCGGAGGCCGAACGGGTACCGGCCGAGGTGGCGCCGACCCCCAGGGCCGTCTTGAGCGCCGCGGTCTCGGTCTCGTCCCGCTCGGCGTTCGCCGCCTGGGCGTCCGCGTTCGCGGCCTCGACCAGCGCCGCCGCGGCGGCGAGGCAGTCACCGACCCGGTTCAGCTGGGCCGGCAGACGCAGCACCGACTCCCGCCGGGCGCGAGCCTGGGGATCCGCGGCCAGCCGCCGGGCCTGGCCGACATGGCCCTGTGCGGCCTGGGCCGCCACCCGGGCGAGATCGGCGTCCGCACCCTCCCGGACGAGAGCGGCGACGACGTCCTCGACTGTGGGCAGGCGCAACGCGACCGAACGGCAGCGCGAGCGGATCGTGGGGAGGACATCGTCCGCGCTGGGCGCGCACAGCAGGAACACCGCCCGCTCGGCGGGCTCCTCCAGCGCCTTGAGCAGTGCGTTCGCGGCTGAGTCGGTGAACCGGTCGGCGTCCTCGATCAGCAGGATGCGCCAGCGGCCGGCACTGGGGGCGCTGGCCGCGTCCCTGATCAGGGCCCGTACGTCCCGCACCCCGATCGACAGCCCTTCCGGGCGCACCGTGCGCAGGTCGGCGGCGGTGTCGGAGAGAACGGTGTGGCAGCCGGGGCACTGCCCGCAGCCCGGCTGGTCGCGCTGGCAGAGCAACCCGGCGGCGAAGGCCCGGGCGGCCTCCGCGAGACCGGAACCGGCCGGCCCGGTGAACAACCAGGAGTGGGTCATGCCGGCGCGGGCGGCGGCGAGCGGGCCCTCGGTGGCCACCAGCGCCGCGGCCGAGGCCGCCGCGGCGAGCGTGGAGACCACGGCGTCCTGCCCGACCAGCGCATCCCAGACCGTCACCCGCTCATTGTCTGCCATCGCACCGTGCGAGCCAGCCGGGTGCCCCGGTTGCGGGCTGTGGAGGGAAGTTGCTCAGACGGTGGCCGCGTCGGTGTCCTGCCGGATGCGCCCGGCGATCACCGAGCGGATCCGGCGCTGCAGCTCCTGTTCGGGCAGCGTCGCGTCCAGGGTCACGTGCCGGCTTGGGTCCTCCTCGGCGAGCCTGCGGAACAGCTCCCGCACCCGGCGGTGATAGGCGGCTGTCCCGTCGTCCGCGGTGACCGCGGCCGCGGTGGTGCCGGCGGGGCGCGGGCGGGCCGTCTTCGGCTCGGGCGGCGGATCCAGCAGGATCGTCACGTCGGGAAGCAGCGAATGGGTCGCCCACTGGGCGAGCACGGCCAGCTCGTCCCGGTCGAGCCGCGGGTCCGCGCCACGGTACGCGATCGATGACGCCGCGTAACGATCGGTGAGGACGATGGCGCCCCGCGCCAGCGCCGGCTCGATGATCCGGGCCACCTGCTCGGCCCGGTCGGCCGCGTCCAGCAGAGCCTCGGTCCGGAAATGCGGCCGTGCGGACGGGTCACCCAGCAGACCACGCAGGCCGGCGCCGAGCGGCGTGCCGCTCTTCTCCCGGACGACCACGACCTCACGACCGCTGGCGGACAGCCATTCCGTGAGCAGTTCCAGCTGCTCCGAGGTTCCGGTGCCCTCGGCGCCCTCGACCGTGATGAACAGCCCGGCGTGACGAGGCCGCCGGGGCCCGCGGGACCGACGTCCCCGCACCGCGTTCCACAGTTCCGGCAGGACGGCCTCGCCGTCGTTGTCGTCCATCTGCCGGTACGAGAAGAGGCCGACGGCCACGGCCAGCAGCCCGCCGCCCAGCAACACGGCGGTGACACCGTCCGCGCGGACGTCGATGTCCCCCCACAGGTGGATCTCGTGGAAGCCGATCAGGCCGACGAGGGCCGGCGCGGCGGCGAGGACCAGCAGCAGGTCGACCCGCACCAGTGACTGCACCAGTGCGAACGTGCGGCCGCGCAGCTCGTCGGCGACCTCGGCCTGCAACAGGGTGTACCCGGTGACCCAGGCGACCCCGGCGAACGCGCCGACGAGCACGACCAGGCCACAGGCGATCACCAGGTTGGGGATGATCGCGACGACGACCAGGGTTATGCCGGCGCCGGTGACACAGACACCGAACAGCCGGGTGCGGCTGTAGTCCCCGAGTAGCCGTGGGCCGGCGGCCATGCCGGCGGCCAGCCCGATGAAGACGGCACCGAAGAGCACACCGTAGGCGGAGTCACCACCGCCGAGGATCTCGACGTAGAGCTNGCCGAGCGCGACCACGCAGCCGGCACCCGCGAAGCCGCCGAGGATGCCGACGACGAGGCCGCGGACGAGACGGTCCTGACCGACGAACTTCCAGCCCTCGGTGATCGAGGCGAAGAAGCCGGGCTCGGCGCTGTGCTCCGGCCGCTCCGCGCGGCCGATCGAACGCAGTCCCCAGATGACGATCGCGGACAGCAGGAAGGTGGCCGCGTTGAAGTACAGCGCCAGGTCCAGCGAGCGGTCCTCGAAGAAACTGATGCTTGGGGCCAGCGCCCGCGACACCGTCGCCAGCAGCGTGAAGATCGCGGCTGCCAGCGGCGCGGTTCCGTACGTGGTGATCAGGCTGAGGGTGTTGGCCGCCGCCAGCCTGTTACGGGGCACCAGATGCGGGATCGACGCCTCCTTGGCCGGCGCCCACACGAGGCTGACGCATTCGACCAGGAAGGAGGCGATCAGCAGCCATTCGAGGGTGCCCACGATCGGGATGGACAGGAACAGCCCGAATCGCATCACGTCCGTGACGACCATGGTCATCCGGCGGTCGAGGCGGTCGGCGATCGCACCCGCCAGCGGCCCGAGCACGAGGGCGGGCAGCAGCCGGACGATCAGCAGCGAGCCGATCGCGTACGCCTTGCCGGAGAAGCTGGTGGTCAGCTCGGTGATCAGCGCCGTGGTGGCCAGCAGACCCAGCCAGTCGCCGAGACTGGACAGACTGAGCTGAATCCACATCCGGCGGAACTCGGGGATCCNCAGAACCGCGCGCAGATCGCTGTCCGAACTGCCGGCGTTGCGCGAGCGTGGCGGCGGTGACGGCACGGTCGTGACCGGGTGGCGGCTGAGCGGGCGGCGGACTCGCATCCGCGTGGTGCGCCGCGGGCTCGCCCCCGGCCGATCAGCCTGCTCCGGCCGATCAGCCTGCTCCGGCTGCGCTGGCTGCTCCGGCTGTTCCGGCTGCTGACGCTGTGGGCTGTCCGCCCGCTGCTCCTGGTATGGCGGGCCGGGCGGGGTCTCGCCCCCCCGGCTGCTCCCGTCCGGCGGCTCGCCGCCGGGAGCCCGCACCGGAAGACCCCCCAGTTCGCCGTGGCTTTCGCCGACGGGCAGGTCCATCAGCCCGACCGGCGCGAGCCGCTGGACGCGGCCCCGGCGGCACCGCTGCCGCCGTCGTCGAGGTCCTGGATCGGCGTGCCGTCGACGTTGTCGCCCGCACCGGCCTTGGCGGTCCTCGACCTGCGCGTGGCGGGCGCGGCTGCCGGGGCATCGGCACCGTTGTCGCTGCCGGCCGCGCTGCCGGCCGCGTTCCGGGTCCTCGCGGTGGGCTTGGCGGTGCTCTTGGCGCCGCTCTTGGTTTCACTCTTCTCGGTGCTCTTCGCCGCCCGTGCCTTCGTGGCGGTCTTCGACGTGCTCTTGGCGGGTGACTTCGCCGTGGTCTTCGTGGCCCTGCGGGGAGTGGTGGCCGTGCGGGCCCGGCGCTCGGCGAGCAACTCGGCCGCCCGCTCGGCGGAGATGGTCTCGACGGCGTCTCCCTTACGGAGGCTGGCGTTCGTCTCCCCGTCCGTCACATACGGGCCGAAACGGCCCTCGCGCAGGACCATCGGGCGCTCGGTGGCCGGGTCGGGACCCAGCTCACGCAACGGCGGGGTCTGCGCGGCCTGCCGCCGCCCGCGCGCCTTCGGCTGGGCCAGCAGCGCCAGCGCCTCGTCCAGAGTGACCGTGAACAACTGCTCCTCGGACTCCAGCGAACGGCTTTCCGTGCCCTTCTTCACGTACGGCCCGTACCGCCCGTTCTGGGCGGTCACCTCGGCGCCGTCTTCGCCCACCCCCAGCACGCGGGGAAGAGTCAGCAGACGCAGCGCATCCTCGAGGGTCACCGTCTCCAGCGACATGGTGCGCAGCAGGCTCGCCGTCCGCGGCGGCTCGCCGTCGGTGGTCACGTAGGGGCCGTAGCGGCCGGCCTTGGCGGTGATCGAGGCACCGGTCTGCGGGTCGGTGCCGAGCACCCGGTCCCCGCTGGGCGCGGCCAGCAGCTCCAGGGCGCGTTCGACGGTGAGCTCGTCCGGGGCGACCTCGTCCGGGACGCTGGCGCGACCCTCACCGTGCTGGACGTACGGGCCATACCGGCCCACCCGCACGACGACGGCCTCGCCGTCCTCGGCCTTGCCCAGCGGGATCGAGTTCACCTCACGGGCGTCGATCTCGCCCAGTCGCTCGCCGACCAGGTGCTTGAGGCCCTCGGCCGGTTCGCCCGACTCCTCCGCGCCCGGGGCGCCGAAGTAGAAGGCGGTCAGCCAGTCGGTGGACGCGGCCGTGCCGGCCGCGATCGCGTCCAGGTCGTCCTCCATCGAGGCCGTGAACTGGTAGTCGACGAGCCGTCCGAAATGGTCCTCGAGCAGGCCGACCACGGCGAAGGCCACAAAGCTCGGCACCAGGGCCGAGCCCTTCTTCCAGACGTAGCCGCGGTCCTGAATCGTGCCGATGATGGACGCGTAGGTGGACGGCCGGCCGATCCCCAGCTCCTCCAGGGTCTTGACCAGGCTCGCCTCGGTGAATCGCGGCGGCGGGCTGGTGGTGTGCCCGCGGGGCGTGAGCGTGCGGGTGGCCAGCGCGTCGCCCTGGCGGACGTCCGGCAGCCGCCGTTCCCGGTCCTCCAGCTCGGCGTCCGGGTCGTCAGCGCCCTCGACGTAGGCGCGCAGGAAACCCGGGAAGGTGATGACCTTGCCGGAGGCGGAGAACTCGGCGTCCTCACCGGCCGTGGACCGGGCGCCGAGCCGGATCGTGGCACTGGTCCCACGGGCGTCGGCCATCTGGCTCGCCACCGTGCGCTGCCAGATCAGCTCGTAGAGCCGGAACGAGTCGCCGTCGAGCTCGGGGCGGACCTCGCCGGGGGTCCGGAAGTGGTCGCCGGCCGGCCGGATCGCCTCGTGGGCCTCCTGGGCGTTCTTGACCTTCTTGGCGTAGATGCGGGGCCGGTCGGGGACGTACTCGGCCCCGTAGAGGGTGCGGGCCTGGTCCCGGGCGGCGGCCAGCGCGGTCTCGGAGAGGTTCGTCGAGTCCGTACGCATGTAGGTGATGTAGCCGTTCTCGTACAGGCGCTGGGCCACCTGCATCGTCCGCTGGCTGGAGAAACGGAGCTTGCGCCCGGCCTCCTGCTGCAGGGTCGAGGTCATGAACGGCGGGTAGGGCGAGCGCCGGTAGGGCTTCGTCTCCACCGACCGCACGGAGAACGTGGCGTCCGCCAGCCGGGCCGCGAGCTGCCGGGCGCCCGTCTCGTCGAGCAGGGCGACCGTGTCGGACGTCAGCTCGCCGGTGGGCGCGAAGTCGCGGCCGCTGGCGAGGCGTCGGCCGTTCAGCGCGACCAGGACGGCCGGCAGCGGCGTCGGGTCCGGCGCGGCGCCGTCGTGGGCGACGGTCTGGGTGAAGACGCCCTCGATGTTCCAGTACTCGGCGGTGCGGAACCGCATCCGCGCCCGCTCGCGCTCGACGAGGACCCGGGTCGCCACGCTCTGGACCCGCCCCGCCGACAGCTTGGGCATGACCTTTTTCCACAGCACGGGGGAGACCTCGTAGCCGTAGAGCCGGTCCAGGATCCGCCGGGTCTCCTGGGCGTTGACCAGGTTCTCGTTGATCTCCCGAGGGCTGTCGACCGCCCGCTGGATCGCCTGCGGGGTGATCTCGTGGAAGACCATGCGCTTGACCGGCACCGTCGGCTTCAGGGTCTGGAGCAGGTGCCAGGCGATGGCCTCGCCCTCGCGGTCCTCGTCTGTCGCCAGGTAAAGCTCACTGGCGTCCTTGACGAGCGACTTGAGCTTGCTGACCTGGACCTTCTTGTCCGGGCTGACGACGTACAGCGGTTCGAAACCGTTGTCGACGTCAACGCCGAGCCGGGCCCACGGCTTGCCCTTGTGGGCCGGCGGCACATCGGCGGCACTGCGCGGAAGGTCCCGGATGTGGCCGATGCTCGACTCGACCTGCCAGCCGGGGCCGAGGTAGCCCGCGATCGTCTTCGCCTTGGCCGGCGACTCCACGATCACCAGACGGGTTCCCTCCCCGCTCGCGGCGGGCCGCGCCGCGCGACGGCCGCTGGTCGCGCGACCAGCGCTCGGGGCACCGATCGGCGCACCCTCCTCGGTGGCGGCGTCGGCCGTGGCGGGCATGACGGTGGTCGCGGTCGCGGTGGTGCCGACGGGCTGGGCGCGTTCGGCAGGCTCGGCGACCGGCGTGGGCGACCCCGCGGTCGTCCGGCTCGTCGACTTCGTGCGCGGTGGCACTTCTCTCCTCGTCACGGCGTGCTGCATCCGGTGGAACCTCCGGGCCGTTGGGCCAGCCCGAGTGATCCTCGTCTGATCTACCTCTGTCAGTTGCTCCAATGCCCGCTCGGGCCGTCGTCGGCACGCCGGCTTCCGCTCCGTGGGCGTGGACGCGGGCCCGGCGCGACCGGACATCTCCCGGTGCCGGAATCGGCCGCAGGGAGCACCGTACGCCGGTGTGTCGCCGGAGGGACCCCCCCGCCCGCTGTCGGGGGTCGAGCGAGTTCTCTCTCCGTGGTCGCATCGACCGCCGGCCGCACCATCGTGCCGTGGCGGACGGTGGTCGGTCCAGCGCCGGAAGGATCTCCGCTCCGGAGCGGCGGACACCGGTCGCGCTCGCTTCGGACGTCCCCCACCAGGCTCGTGTCCGGGCTGGGCGCTGCCCCGGCGGGGCGCGTCGGGTGGCGGCCCGGACACACGCGGGGGCCGCGGTCTGCGGTTCGGCAGGCCGCGGCCCCGTGCGATGCGGTCACGGAGTGTGGATATTCCATCCGGACCGGGCAGTGCGGGTTGACGCGGTCAGACCGGTACCTGCGGGTCGGTCCGCGGGGTGAGGGCCGGGGGTTGCGCGGGAGCCGTCGGCTTGTCGTTCGTCCGTGACCCACGCCGCTTCGACGTGGCGACCGCCGCGATGATGAACGCGACCGCGGCGAGCGCGATGGCGATCCGCGCGGCGGTGTTCTCGTCCTCGCCCACGGAGAACTTCACCACCAGTGGCGCGATCAGCAGACTGACCAGGTTCATCACCTTGAGCAGCGGATTGATCGAAGGGCCGGCGGTGTCCTTGAACGGATCGCCCACGGTGTCACCGATGACCGTCGCGGCGTGCACCTCCGAGCCCTTGCCGCCGTAGTTTCCGTCCTCGACCAGTTTCTTCGCGTTGTCCCAGGCGCCCCCGGAGTTCGCGAGGAAGACCGCCATCAGGAGGCCACCGGCGATCGCCCCGCCGAGGAAGGCGCCCAGCGGCGGGTAGCCCAGGCCGAACCCCACCGCGATCGGCGCCATCACCGCGAGCGTCCCGGGTGTGACGAGTTCGCGCAGCGAATCCCTGGTGCAGATGTCCACCACCGCGCCGTAGTCGGGGCGCTCGGTGCCCTGCATGATTCCCGGCCTCGTCCGGAACTGGTTGCGCACCTCCACCACGACGCGCCCGGCCGCCCGCCCGACGGCATTGATGGCCAGCCCGGAGAAAAGGAAGACCACGGCGGCACCGATCACCAGACCGACCAGTGCGTCCGGGTACGCGATGTTGAGACCCCCGACGGTGCCTCGGCCGGACTCGGGCAGGACTCCGGCTTCGGCGAGCGCCGTTGTCACCGTGTCAGTGAACGATCCGAACAGTGCGGTGGCGGCTAGTACGGCGGTCGCGATCGCGATACCTTTGGTAATTGCCTTGGTGGTGTTGCCCACCGCGTCCAGGGAGGTGAGAATCGCCGCTCCGCGCTCGTCCAGACCCTCCGGCCCGGCTGACATCTCGGCGATTCCCTGTGCGTTGTCACTGACCGGGCCGAACGTGTCCATCGAGACGATGACGCCGACCGTGGTGAGCAGGCCCGTCCCGGCCAGGGCGACCGCGAACAGCGCTATCGTCACGCTGCCCGAGCCGAGCAGATACGCCCCGAAGACGGCCGCCGCGACAAGCAGCGCCGAATACACGGCCGACTCCATACCCACCCCGATACCGGCCAGGATGTTCGTGGCCGGCCCGGTCGTCGACGCCTCCGCCACCCCCAGCACCGGCCGGCGGTTTGTCTCCGTGAAGTAGCCGGTGAGGAGCTGGATGGCGGCCGCCAGCACGATGCCGATGAGAACGGCACTGATCGCGATCACCCGCGGATTCCCGGTCTGAGCGCTGTCCGCCAGGCCCGGGAACTCGGCGAAGGTGCCGGGAAGATAGACCAGGGAGACGACGACCACGCCGATCGCGGACGTCACCGCGGAGACGAAGAAGCCGCGGTTGATGGCGGTCATGCCGTTGCGGTCACCGGCCCGGGGGGAGACCGCGAAAATTCCGATGATGGCGGTGATCACACCGACCGCCGGGATCAGCAGGGGGAAGACCAGCCCGTTCTCACCGAAGGCCTTGACGCCGAGAATCAGCGCGGCCACCAGCATGACGGCATAGGATTCGAACAGGTCCGCGGCCATTCCGGCGCAGTCCCCGACGTTGTCGCCCACGTTGTCGGCGATGGTCGCGGCGTTGCGTGGATCATCCTCCGGAATGCCCTGCTCCACCTTGCCGACGAGGTCCGCTCCGACGTCGGCGGCCTTCGTGAAGATCCCGCCGCCGACCCGCATGAACATGGCCAGCAGCGCGGCCCCGAAACCGAACCCCTCCAGCACCTGCGGAGCGGTGTCCCGGAAGACCAGGACCACCACGGCGGCGCCGAGCAGGCCCAGGCCGACGGTGAACATCCCGACGACCCCGCCGGTGCGGAAGGCGATCCGCATCGCGGCGCGCTCCCCGTGCTCGAAGGCCGCCGCGGCCGTGCGGGTGTTGGCGCGGGTGGCCAGGGACATGCCGACGAACCCGACGAGAGCCGAGAACAGCGCGCCGACAACAAAGAACACGGATCGGCCTACGCGGGAGCCGGTGTCCTCGGCGGGAAGCAGCAACAGGATCAGCGGGATGACAAGGACNAATCCGGCAAGGGTCTGGAACTGCCGTCGGAGGTATGCTGCGGCTCCCTCCTGAACCGCTCTGCCTACCTCGATCATCTTCGGAGTGCCCGCGCTCGCGGCCAGTACCTCGCGAACGAGGTAGCCGGCTACGAGCAGGGCGAGCGCTGCGACGATCGCCACACCGGCGACCAGTACGACAGCTCCACCGCTAAGGTCGATAGGAGAGGTATCGGCCTGTAGGGTGTGGATCGNGGACATGGCTCCTCCCGGTCTGCTGTGTGCACCCTCCGTGATCGCGGGCGGGGTGGATGCGGACGCCGACCGTCCGTGCTCCGTCGTTCGTCGATCACAGCCAGCCACGTCGCATCCGACGACGTTCTGGGTGGTGACCGGCACCGGTCAGCCGGCGAGAGGCGCCTTTCGATGCGGGCCGAAGCGGTTGCCGGCAGCAACTCCGGCGAGGGAGTCAGTGCCGGTCCCAACCCGGCACCGATTCCCGCACGTTCGGCGGGCACCTTCACGCGGCCCTTGCCTGCGGTCCGGGGTCGGACCCCACGGGGAACACCAAGGGAAACGCCGGCGGCTTCAACGAGGCCGTCGGTGAGATGCGGCGGATTCTATCCGCACGTGTGTGACCTGCGCAGGTTTTTCGGTTGTGACTGGCCGTGCTGGTTGTTTTTGTTGTAGTTCTCGTGGGGGCGTGGCGGTGCTCGCCAACCGCGCTGACCAGGCAAACTCATTCGCCCGTACCGCAATCGAGGCCCTTACCGAGGGCCGAACGTGGGATCAGGCCGGCGCCGAACACAGAACTGGGAGCCTCCGGAAAATCCGGAAGCTCCCAGGACCGACACAAATCCGCCCGGAGCGGGCCCCGCGGTGCCGCGGTCAGGCCTCCCGGCGGGCGGAACCGGAGATCTGGGCGGCAAGCGCCGCATACGCGGAGGAGTCGAGGTCGGCGTCCTCCGCCGGTTCACCGGTGTGCCAGGTCATCTCGACGACGGTGCCCGTGCCGTCCATGCCGTCGCGGACAGCCACCTCGTCCACCAGCCCTTCGATGAGGGCGAGCCCCAGGCCTGGCGGAACAGGCGGATCCGAGTCGTCGCCGTCGCCCTGGGCGGCCGCGGNGGGGAACAGCGGGCCCGCCGCCGCGCCGTCGAGGTCCAACAGGGCGTCGATACTCATCAGGCCGCCGTCCGGACCCGGCACGATCTCCTCGCCGGCCGCGCCGCTGTCGGACACGATGACCGTGAACGTGTCCGGGGTGTCCGTCAGCGCCACGTGCACCAGCGCCCCGGGATTGGTCCGGCGGTTGACCCGGACGGCACGGGCGCAGGCCTCCCCGACGGCCAACCTGATCTCGTCGATGGCCCCGGCTGGCACCCCCGCCCGCCTACTGACCGCCGTGGCGATCATCCTTGCGGTGCGGACGTGGCCGGGCAGGGCAGCGAAGCACAACTCGACGGTGGGCATGCGTCCGAGGACCTGCCTTTCACGAAGGGACCTGACTCAGTCGCTGGCGGCCAGCGCGTCCCCGATGGAGGAGTGGATTGGGAAGACCTTGGTCAGCCCCGTGATCCGGAAGATTTTGAGAATGCGCTCCTGCGTGCAGACCAGACGCAGCGAGCCCTCGTGCGCACGAACCCGCTTGAGCCCGCCGACCAGGACCCCGAGGCCCGTGGAGTCAAGGAACTCCACACCCTCCATGTCGACCACCAGATGGTACGACCCGGCCGAGACCAGGTCGATGAGCTGCTCGCGGAGCTTGGGGGCGGTGTAGACATCGATCTCGCCGCNCACCACGACGACCGTGTGGGTCCCTTCTTGACGGGTCGTGAGGGNCAGATCCACGGATCCTCCTAGTGGTGCTTCCCGGTGCCCGCGCCTCGGGCAACCGACATCACGGCGGCACTACCCTCCCATGAGGAGGATCAATCCGGTGGCCCGCAACACTCTCAAACGGGCCGGCGTCACGGTGTGACCGCCGAACGAGCCGCACTACTGCGACTTTCCCCTCGTCTGTGGGCGGTGCACCCCCCAGGGATGCTATCGCCGATCTAGCGCCGGGGGAGGCAGGGGCGGGGGTCGGGCAGGTGGCGCAAGCTGGCGGGGCCCGCTGTGACCGGCCCGGGAGGCGAGGTCCGGCTCTGGGCGTCCGCCACACCTCACCGCCTATCGTGACGTGCGTGGGTTCGTCGGCTGCCACCGAGCGCGATGTCGCGCGGGCGCGCAGCGTGCTTTCCCGGCTCGCCCTCGATGGCCGTCGGGCCGCCAACATCACCCATGTCGAGCACGTGCCAGCCCGGGGCGGCCGCACGGCGGCGTGGCCAGACTGGGCGGACGAGGTGCTGGTCGGCCGGCTGCGGGCGGCGGGGATCGACCAGCCCTGGGTGCACCAGGCCCAGACCGCCCAGGCGGCGCACGAGGGGCGCGACGTCGTGCTCGCGACCGGCACCGCATCCGGGAAATCGGTGGGCTACCTGCTGCCGGTGCTGTCTCGACTGCTGGGCGAGCCGGGCGCGCGGGCGGTGTATCTCGCACCCACCAAGGCGCTGGCCCATGACCAGCTCCGGGCGGTGCGCTCACTGCGACTGACCGGTGTGCGGGCCTCGACCTACGACGGCGACACGCCGGGGCCCGAGCGCGAATGGGTGCGGGCCCACGCGACCCTCGTCCTGACCAACCCCGACATGCTGCACCGCGGCATTCTTCCGGCGCACCGTCGTTGGTCGTCCTTCTTCCGTGGTCTGCGGTATGTGGTCATCGATGAGTGCCATGGCTACCGGGGCGTCTTCGGGGCGCACGTGGCGCTGGTGCTGCGCAGGCTGCGGCGGGTCTGTGCCCGCTACGGCGCCCGACCGGTGTTCATCCTCGCCTCGGCGACGGTGGCCGACCCGGGCATGTCGGCCTCCCGCCTTACCGGGGTGGACGTCGAGGTGGTCGACACCGACACCTCCCCCCGCGGCCCCCTGGACTTCGCGCTCTACGAGCCCCCGCTGCTCGGCGCGCGAGCCGGTCGGCGGGAGCACCCTCTCGCGCCGCCGAGCCTCGAGGTTGGCGACCGGGCCGGGGTTGGCGAGCAGACCGGGGTTGGCGAGCGTGCCGGGGCGGTTTCGACGCCGCGCGGCGAGAACGACGCCCCCGTCCGGCGGGCCGCGACCGCGGAGTCGGCCGATCTCCTGGCCGACCTGGTGACGGAGGGGGTGCGGACGTTGGTGTTCGTCCGCTCCCGCCGCGCCGCCGAGATCGTCGCCGCCGCCGCCCGCCGGGGCCTGGACGAGGTCGCGCCGGAGCTGGCCGCGCGGGTCGCCGCCTACCGCGCCGGCTACCTCGCCGAGGAACGCCGCGATCTGGAGAGCCGGCTGCGGACCGGGGAACTTCTCGGTGTGGCCGCGACGTCCGCGCTGGAACTCGGCGTCGACATCAGCGGGCTCGACGCCACGGTGATCGCGGGATTCCCCGGGACCCTGGCCTCGCTGTGGCAGCAGGCTGGTCGTGCCGGGCGAGCGGGGCAGGGGGCGCTCGCCGTTCTCGTGGCCCGAGACGACCCGCTCGACACCTATCTCGTCCACCACCCGGCGACCGTCTTCGGTCGACCGGTCGAGGCCAGTGTGTTCGACCCCGACAATCCCTATGTCCTGATGCCACATCTCGAGTGCGCGGCCAGTGAACTGCCGCTGACTGATGAGGACCTGGTTCTTTTCGGCACCGGGGCTCGCGCGGCCGTCGACGACCTCGTGCGCCGGGGCCGGCTGCGCCGACGGCCCACCGGCTGGTTCTGGACCCAGCGGCAGCGGCCCGACGTCGACATCAGGGGGGCCGGCGGATCCCCCGTCCGCATCGTCGAGGCGGGAACCGGCCGCCTGCTCGGCACGGTCGACGCCGCGACCTCGCACTCGACGGTGCATCAGGGCGCGGTGTATCTGCATCAGGGCGCCACCTTCGTCGTCGCCGAGCTGGACCTCGAGGACTCCGTGGCGTTCGTCGAGGCGGCCTCGCCGGACTGGACGACGGTCGCCCGTGAGCACACCGATATCTCCATCGTGGAGTCCACCCGGTCGGCACGGTTCGCGGACGTGGAAATCCATCTCGGTACCGTCGAGGTCACCAGTCAGGTAGTCGGCTTTCAGCGCCGCCGGCTGGCCACCGGCGAGATCCTCGGGCAGGAGCCGCTCGACCTCCCGCCGCGCCAGCTGCGTACCCGGGCCGTCTGGTACACCGTCACCGCCGAGCTGCTCGCCGCGGCGGGTATCGAGCCCGCGGATGTGCCCGGTGCGGTGCACGCGGCGGAGCACGCGGCGATCGGGCTGCTTCCGCTGTTCGCGACCTGTGACCGCTGGGATATCGGCGGTGTGTCCACCGCGCTGCACCCGGACACCGGGCGGACCAGCGTCTTCGTCTACGACGGCCACGCCGGCGGGGCGGGGTTCGCCGAGCGGGGGTTCCTGCGGGTCGCCTCCTGGCTGCGCGCGACGCGGGACGCTGTCGCCGCCTGCGAATGCCCTGCGGGCTGCCCTTCCTGCGTGCAGTCCCCGAAGTGCGGAAACGGCAACGAGCCGCTCGCGAAGGCGGCCGCGGTGAGACTGTTGGACTCGGTGCTGACCGCGGTGGATCCCGACCCGGCGAAGGCACCGAAGCCACGAGAGGAATAGACACCTTCGTGGGCTGGGGGTGCAGGCGACCGTATCGGGGGTAGAACCGTTCCGCGTCGGATTCTCGCAGCGGTCTGGCATCTCATACTCGGCAGGAATCTGGAGGTTCCGGTGGTCACCGTCGGCGTGGTGCTGTTGCTTCTGGCGGGTGTTCTCNCCGCGGACATCGTCCTGGAGAACTCGGGCCAGACAGAAGTGATGATCATGGGGCAGGCGCTGTCCTTCGACGTCTGGGGCCTTTTCGTCCTGGGGCTGTCCACCGGAGTGCTGGTGGTGGCCGGTGTGCAGATCGGCCTGCAGGGATTCGCCCGGGACCGGCAGCGGCGACGGGAAGAACGCCAGCGAGCCCGGGAGCTGGCCGCGATGACCCGCGCGGTACCCACGTCATACGCGTCGCGCCCGCGGACATCGACGGTGTCGGTAACGCCTGCCCACGTCGCCGCGTCCTCCACCGCCCCGGCGCCCGCCGCGCCGCCTGTACCTGCGCCTGCCACGGCATCCGGGCCCACGCCGATCCCGGCGGCGCCCACCTCGGCTCCGCCGGCTGACGGTCCGGCCGCGGGAGCGGCGGGCGCCGTCTCCCGGGGCGGTATGGCGCCGATGGCCGCCGGTGGTGCCGGGGCCGCGCCGGCGGGAAGGCCGCGCGAGGCAGCCGCGACTCGGCCCGTCGCGCCGGCACCGGCGAGCCCGGCACCGTCGAGCCCGGCACCGTCGAGCCCGGCACCGTCGAGCCCGGCACCGTCGAGCCCGGCACCGTCGAGCCCGGCACCGTCCGTCGGCCAGCCACCGTCCGTCGGCCAGCCGGGCACCGCGGGTGCCGCCACGGCCCCGACCAGGCCCATCGAGCCACTCGTCGGACGGGGGCGGGACAGCAGCGGGCACAGCTCGGCCAGGCCGGCCGGACCGGCGGACCAGGGGACGGCCGGCCGGGCTGCCGCCGATACCGGCCGGCAGCCCGGATCGACGGGTGGCGAGCGGAAGGGACGGACGGCACCGCGCAGTGAGCCGGCGGCCACGACCGTCCCGTCAGCGGCGCCCCGGGCCGACCGGATCGTCGCCAGGGTCTCCGACCTGCGCCGTAAGAAGAACGACGGGGAACGGGCGGAAGCCGGTACAGCTGAGCGCGGGAGCCGCCGGGACTCCGCGGCTGGTGAGTCCAGGCCGTCAGCCCCCACCGGGGGCCGCTCGAGCTGATCGGACCGGGGTCGGCTGATCGCCGGCGCCACCAGGCCGGGCCCAGCCGCGCCGTCCTGCGCTGTGCCACCCCCAACGCTGAGCCCTGCCGTGCGGTGTTCCGCTGCGGTGTCGAGCCTGGCCGCCCTGGGCTCGTAGGCGCCGGGTGCGCCTTCCCACGGCCCGGCCCGCGCACGGGCGCGGGCCGGGCCGAAGAGCCGCAGCGGGCCCGGTAGATCGGCCTCGACGGCAATGCTGACGCTCACGGCGTCCACCCGGCAGGCGACCAACCACGCGGAGTTGGCCCGGGCCGTTGCCAGCGCCCGCTGACAGGCGACCACCGGCACGGCGGAACGGTCCGCCGCCGCGGCCAGGGCGGCGAGGTCGGCGGCCGTGGCCGCCCGCTGACGACTCGCGTCGACCTGCACCAGACTCAGCGCCGTCGACCCGACCAGGACGACCAGCATGATCCCGCCGAGCAGCCAGATCGTGGCGGAGCCGCGGTCCCCGGCTGGCGACGACGCTCGCCGGAACCTGGTTGTCATGACCCGCCCGCTCTCGGCGGGTCCTCGACCGCGGCGACCGCGACGGCCGACACGGTCACCGCCGGCGCCAGGCTGCCGGCACCTCCGGCCCGTACCGCCACGGCGACACGGACCTGAACGGCCCCGGCGCCGCCGTCGCCGTCGCGGTTGATCTCGACGACGGCACCGGCCGGGGCCGCACGCAGGGCCCAGGTCCGGGTGTCGGCCGGTGTCTCTCCCCGGGCGGCGGCGCGTGCGCCGAGACGGGCCGCCTCCGCGCACCGGGTCTGTGCCGCAACCGCGCTGATCATCCACAGGAGCAGGAACACCACTGCCACGAGACTGGGCAGGCCCATGGCCAGTTCAGCGGTCACCTGGCCGCGATCCCGCCCAGCGTGGCTGTTGTCGGGCCGCGTCGCCGTCATCGGCCGGCCTCAGAACGAGACCGTCAGCGCGCGCTGGACCACCGAGGAGATCAACGACCGGGTGGCCGAACTCGAGACCACCGCATAGAGCACACCGGCGAAGGCGACGGCCGCCAGCGTGCCGACGGCGTACTCGGCCGTCGACATTCCCGCGTCCGCCCCGCCGCGGCCCAGCTCGCGGCCCAGGCCGCGGCGCGTCCCTCGCCGGGGGTCGGGCGGCCCGCCCACGAGGGACGCCAGGTGAAGCAGCATGAGGAGAAGTCGCACTGTTGCCTCCGGGTCAGGAAGGAGGAAGGGTGATCGGACCGCCGCACCGATCGTCGGCCGCGGACGGCTCGCGGAGGCCGGATGCGCGCCCGCTGTGGACAGCGAGATCTCATCCACAGCGCCTGCCCTCCGCGCTCAGCGAGATCAGAGCCCAGGGGACAGCGCCGGTCCGAGGTCCGGCGCGGAACCGATGACCACGGGCACGACCCCCAGCAGCAGGAAGGCCGGCAGGAAGCAGAGCCCGAGCGGGGCCACGGCCAGCACCCCGGCCCGCCGGGCCGCGGTGATCGTCGCGGCGTGGGCCTCCTGGCGGGCCCGGGCGCTGATTCTGGTGAGCGTGGTGGCGAGCCGGGCCCCGGACGATTCCGTACGGCCGATGGCGGCGGCGGCAGCCAGCACCATCCGCCCCTCCCGCTGCCGCGCCGACGCCCGGCGGGGAAACGCGCCGAGGCCCAGCACCCGCCTCAGCCCGGTACCGGCACCGCGGTGCCGTCGATCGCCGAGGTGGTGTCCGTCCCGGGACGGGGACCGTGCTCGGCTCTCGCCGACCGCCGCCAGCATCCGCAGGCAGGCCTCCTGAGCGGGGGTTCCGTGGCGTAGCGCGCGGCCGGTTGCCCGCAGCTCGACGCCGGCCGGGCCCCCGGTCGCGATGCCGACGACCTCAAGCGCCTGCGGGGTTGTCGCGCCCGAACGCAGACAGGCCGAGACGAGGTCGAGGGCGAGCGGGAGGTCGGCCAGCAGGCGCCGCCGGTACTCGGCCGAGGTCGCTCCGCCCCGGCGCGAACCGGGCTGACCGGGTCGCGGCCGCCACGTCGACCGGCCTGGCTCGACCGGGCCCGCGCATACCGGGGGGACCCGTGCCTGGACGCCGTCCGCGATACGGCGAAGCCAGCGCAGTCCGGCCAGGTCGAGCAGCACCCCGGCGGTCAGGCAGGCTGTTCCGAGCGGGGGCGTCACCAGGACCTGCGCCGGCGCTGCGCCGAGCAGAGCTCCCAGTGCGACCCCGAGCAGGGGCAGGCTCGCGACGAGGCGGCCGGAGGATCGCGGCCCGGCGAGCGCTGAGGCGAGTTCGTCGGCGCGCGCCGCGTCGGATCGGGCGGCGTCGGCGAGCATGGCCGCAACCGGGGCGAGGCGGACCCCGGTCAGGCGGCAGACCCGGAAGGCTGTGGCGAGCTGGCGCAGCGCCGCCGCGTCGCACCTGGCCAGCAGCCGCGCGGAATCGCCGGACCCGGCCAGCTGGTCGCGCAGCCGCGGCAGGTCGAGCGGCCAGGCGACGCGGCCGGCGGGGCCTGCACGGACGCCCGGGTGGGCCGGGAGCGCGCTGACCGAGGCCAGGGCCGTACGCAGGGCCTCGTCGGGGGTGGCCCCGGCGTCCAGCTCGGTCGCCAGCCCGGCGAGGACGTCCTCCGCGGACACACGCAGCTCCGTCTCGTAGCGCCGCAGGACCCACCGGTGTAGGGCGCGGCGTCCGGAGAACAGCAGGATGACCGTGATCCCGGCGAGCGGACCGGCGAGCGCCGTGGCGGCGACGACCGCACCGGTCCCTCCGATCCACCGGATGAGGCGGGTCGTCATCGTGCGCCGCGCCGGGTCGCCGCCGACCGCGCCGCCGCCGTCGACCGCGGTGGCTCCGGTGGCACTGGTGGCTCCGCTGGCACTGGTGGCGCTGGTGGCGCTGGTGGCGCCGGCGGCACGGCCGGTGCGATGGAGGGCGGTGACTGGGCGGGCGAGGTGGGTGCCGCGGTCGGTACCGACCGCAGTCGCACCCCACGATCGTCGAGGAGCTCCAGCAGTGTCGGCAGTCCCTCCGGCGTCGGCGGGGTGCCGGGCCGCCCGCCGCCCCGGCGCGCCGGCGCCGCGGCGCCGCCGGTGATGACCGCGGGGACGACCTGGACCAGGCCGTCCGCTCCCTGGCGGAACACCCCGATGCTGGCGACCCGCCGGGCGCCGTTGCCGTCCCGGCGGAGGTGGATGGCGACCTGGACCGCGGCCGCGACGTGGCTGTGCAACGCGGAACGTCCCAGCCCGGCCAGCGCTCCGAGGGCCTCCAGCCGTGCCGGCAGCGTCTCGGCCGTGTTGGCGTGCACCGTGCCCAACCCGCCTTCGTGGCCGGTGTTCATGGCCATCAGGAGGTCGAGTACTTCCGGGCCGCGAACCTCACCCACGATGAGGCGGTCCGGCCGCATGCGCAGGGCCTGTCGGACGAGTTCCCGCTGCGTGATCTCACCCGCGCCCTCGATGTTGGCCGGTCGGGCCTCCAGCCGGACCACGTTGGTTCTGGAGAGGACGAGTTCGGCGGTGTNCTCCACCAACACGACCCGTTCCGTGGCCGGCACGGCGTCCAGCAGGGCGGCGAGCAGGGTGCTCTTGCCCGTTCCGGTTCCGCCGCTGATCAGTGCCGTCAGCCTGGCGGTGAGGACGGCGCGCAGCACGGTCGCCGCGCGGGGGCCCACGGTGCCTGCCGCGGCGAGGTCGTCCAGG
The DNA here is from genome assembly GCF_001636565.1 of Frankia sp. EI5c. Lineage (GTDB taxonomy): Bacteria > Actinomycetota > Actinomycetes > Frankiales > Frankiaceae > Parafrankia. The sequence goes on along the minus strand of NZ_LRTK01000010.1, from coordinate 80,710 downwards.
GTGAACGGCACGGCGCGCGGACGGCGCAGTGACAGGCACGTACCGCCGAGCGCGGGCGGGGACAGCATCGCGTGCAACCTGATTCCGTCCCGCAACCGGATGTCGGCGAACGGCATGGCGGTGTCGAGACGGCGGCCGCTGCTGGCGGCGAGCCGGACGGCGAGCCCGCGGACGGCGGCGTCGTCGGCGAAGCGCACGCCGGTGGGGCGGAGCCGGCCCGCTCGTTCGACCCAGACGCTGTCCGGGCCGTTGACCAGGATGTCGGTGACCTCAGGGTCCCGCAGCAGGGCGGCGAGCGGTCCCAACCGGGGCCCGGGGCCGGAGTGCTGGACGAGGCTCGGCCCCGGCCGGGCCGGGCCGTCCGCCGCGAGCCGGGACTCGCCGGCGGGCGAGGCCGCAGCGGTGGCGGTGGACGGCGAGGTGGCGGTGGACGGCGTGATGGCGGTGGACGGCGAGGTGGCGGCGGCTTGGGAACCACGCCAGGGCCGGTGCGCGGGCCGTCTCCTCATCGGTCTTCTCCGCCGGTGAGACCGAGCTCGGCGAGAAACAGATCGCTGAACTGGATGATTGATGCGCCGATGGTCCTTCCCGGTCCAGCCGAGTCGTCGTCGACGGACCCCGGCGTTGTGATCCCATCTGTGGGATCTGAACGCGACACACCCGGCTTCCGGACAGTGGTCGGAGCGTGTCCCCCGGCCCGTGCTGGTCGGTGCCGGCCCTGCCCGGCCATGGCCTCGGGATTCGCCGCCGGTTCATGGTGGATGACGCCGGCCAGCGGAAGGCCGACCTCGGTGGCCACCTTGCGCGCCAGGGCCGCGGGTACGGAGCCGCCGGCCCGGCGTCGCGACTCCGGTCCGGGGAAGGCCCGGTCGGCGGTCGGGTGACCTGCCGGCACGGCTCCTGGTGGTGGCAGGCGAACGACGAGCCTGACGTCCGAGCAGACGCGGGCCGCGTACGCGCCGACCCGGGCGGCCGCCGCGGCCGCCGCCCGCTCGGCGGTCACGACGACGAGCACGGTGTCGCAGAGGAACAGGCTGACGTCGGCCGCGGCATCGGTGGAACGGGGCAGGTCAGCCACGATCAGGTCGGCGCTGCCACGAGCCGTGGAGAACAGGGCGCTCACCGCCGGCGGCGACAGGGTCGGGATCTCATCGCGATCCCAGGAGAGCACCGGCAGGTCGCCGCCCAGCAGCGGCGGCCCGGCGAGGAAGCGGTCGAGAGTGTCGTCGGTGTCGAGAGTGTCGACGGTGTCGTCTGGCAGAGGCGTGCCGCGCGTCCGCCCACCGGGCGGGCCGCCGGGGCCGCGCAGGTGCCTCATCCCCGCGGCTGGGCGGCCCGGGCCCACCGTGAGCCCGCCGAAGGGGTCGATCTCCAGCAGGACCGAGCGGACCTGGCGCCGCAGCCCCGCCCGGGCGAGCGTGACGGCCAGCGTGGTGGAGCCCGTGCCGCCTCGGCCGCCGAGCACACCAACGGTCCGCGACCGGCGCCGGGCCGTGTCGGCGGCGCGGGAGAGCAGGTTCACCAGCCAGGTCTCGGCCGCCGGGAGGAAGACCACGTGCTCGGCATTGATCAGGAGCGCCAGGCTCCAGGTGCGGCGGTCGTCGACATCGGTGCCGACCAGCACGATGTCCGACCGGGCGGGTAGATCCGCGGCGACGCAGGCCGCGGCGCGGTCGACGCCGACCACCACGAGCGGCGCCTTGTCCCAGTACCGGGTCGCGGCCCGGGCGGTCGGCACGACCGTCACGGCCGCGCCCGCCGCCGCTGCCAGCCGGAGCAGGTCGTCCAGCAGGTCCGGTGAGTCGGTGACGACGAGTGGACGTCCACGCGGGGTGTCGTCGGCTGATGTGGTCGGCTTCGCGGGGGTCATGGCGAGCCCGTCCCTTCGGCGCGGGTGGCTGTGTGCGGCCACCATGCGCCCGGGATCCCGCCCTATGTGGATCTTCAGCGGCTCCAGGAACGTGCTATAAAAATCGTTTCTCTTCCGCGGTCAGGCGCGGGAAATGGCCTCGCACACCGCCAGGGACTCCCGGGCCGCCAACGCGACCGCGCCCGCGCAGTGCCGGACCCAGATGCCCACACCCTCCGCACCGCCCGCCAGGTAGGCGGCCAGCGCCGCGCCGTAGTCCGCCACGGGCGCGGCGGCCTCGTCACCGCCGCCCTGGGCCAGCTCAAGGTGGCCGACGTCCGTCGCGACCAGCGCCTTCGGGTCGAGCCCACGGCTGATCAGGACCAGCCGCGCGGCGGCCCGGGCAATGATCCCGTCGAGCGCGCCGAAGGGTCTGATCGCGAGCAGCTCCCCGTGCGTGACCGCCGCGACCACGATCGCTGGGGCCTTCGTCGGCCCGGTCAGCACCGCGGTGAGGCCGTCGAGGCGGGCCGACATCTCCGCGGCGGACACGGCCGGGGCCGACATCGCCCAGGGTGGTGTCGGCAGGGCCGACGGTGGGGGTGGCTGCTGACCCGCGGCGCCGGCGGCGCCCGGCGCGCCGACCGGCTGGCCATCCGCCCGCGGCCGTCCCAGCACCGCGTCGGGCAGCAGCCCGCGGCCGGCGAGGAGGTGCATCCGCGCGAGTGCCTGGCGGGGAGCGCGTTCCCAGGCCGAGGACAGCGTGCCCAGCTCCGCGTAGAGCCGGACGGCGCCCAGTGTCACCGCGAGTGAGCGCCCGTCGGTGCTGTCGGTCGAGGTCGCGGCCTGCCCCGCCGGCTGACCGGTGGCGGCGCCGGCGCCGGCCGGGACCTGCTCGCCGTCCGCCAGCTGGTCGCCGAGGTGGGCTCGCAGCACATCGAGGGGGATGTCGTGCCCCTCCAGCGCGGCGGAGGCGCGGGCGGCGCGCAGAGACGCCTCGGCGGTCACCTCGGCGCTGCTGCGGCGGAGGACACGGTGCCGCAGCAGCGTGTCGACGGCGGCGCGGGCGGAGGTCGCGGCGTCGTCGACGCCGGGAACCGCCGCAACCTGACTCAGGGGGTCGGTTTCGGCGACCGACACCGACGAACGTGCTGTCACCCGGCAGACGCTACCCCGCCCGGGGGTGCCGAGGCCGGCCGGCGGTCCGGCGCCGGACCGCCGGCGGACAGCGGCGAGCGGCTGGCGTGGAGCCGGCGAGAACGTGACGTGAACCCGACAAGGAGCCGATGAGCAGCCGATGAGCAGCCGATTGAGCGGCTCGCGAGCTGGTGGCGCGGGTCGTCATGACCGGTGACAGGGCGAATCGTCCTGGGGATCACACCGTTCGATCGCGCTGTTGCCGCCCGTGTGGCGCCTCGGCAGGCCACACTGCACGCAGAGGATTCGGACGGGGCGGACGCGTGGCCGTGACCCCGCGGCCGGCGGAGGGCGCCGGTACCGGACCTGATCGCCGGGGTCGCGGGCCGGTTTTCGACAGGGGAGGGCCGGAGTGCCGATGAGAACCGACAGCTCGCGAGCCGGCCGGGAGCCGTCCCTGGGAGAGCTGGTCGCGCTGGCGACCCGGGACATGTCGTTGCTGATCCGCCAGGAGATCGAGCTGGCCAAGGCCGAGCTCGCCCGGCAGGCGGTCTCCGCCGGGCTCGGGGCCGGCTTCCTGGTGGCGGCGGCCGGGCTGGCGTTCGGGGCGCTCATCGCCGGGACGATCTTCCTGGGTGAGCTGTTCACCTGGGCCGGTATGGAACGTTTCTGGGCCTACCTGCTGACGACGTTCCTCTACCTGGCGGTGGCCGGCCTGCTGGTGCTGTTCGCGGTGACCCGCTTCAGGAAGCTCTCACCGCCCGAACGGACCATCCAGTCCGTCCGGGACGACATCGCCGTGTTGCGCCGGCCGGCGGGCCGGTCCGGAGCCGGGGCGGCCGGGACGCCCGCCGCGGTCGGCCAGGACGGACTGGTGGGCCTGGAGGGCCCCGACCCGGCCGGGCAGGTGGGCCGGGGCACGAGCCCGGGCCTGCCGGAGTTCGACCCGAGGTGACGGCTTGCGGCCGGCTCACGCCACGCGGACATTCTCAGCACACGTACCACTTGTCGGCGAGGCGGTGGAGACCTGCCATCCTTGCTGGTGATGGAGGATGCCACCCCTGAGCCGGCCACCGTTCTCATCGATGGGCCGTGGCGGCACCGGGACGTCTCGACCAACGGCACCCGTCTGCACGTGGCCGAGGCGGGGGAGGGGCCCCTGGTCCTTCTGCTCCACGGCTTCCCGCAGTTCTGGTGGACATGGCGTGGCCAGCTGCGGGAGCTTCCCCGAGCCGGCTACCGGGTGGTCGCGGCCGACCTGCGCGGCTACGGCGCCAGCGACAAGCCGCCGCGCGGCTACGACGCCTTCACCCTGGCCGACGATGTCGCCGGTCTCGTGCGGGCGCTCGGCGAACGCGACGCGGTGCTCGTGGGGCATGACTGGGGCGGCCTGCTCGGCTGGACGACGGCGGTCCGGCAACCACGGGTGGTGCGCGGGCTGGCGGTGATCGGCATGCCGCACCCGCTGCGGGTCCGGCGCCAGATCGCCGCGGATCCGCGCGGGCAGGGCCTCGCGAGCCGGTATCTGGCCGCGTTCCAGCTCCCCTGGGCACCCGAACGCCGCCTCGTGGCGGACAACGCGGCCTACGTCGCCGACCTGCTGCGCTCCTGGGGCGGGCCGGGGTACCCCACCCCGGATACCGAAGCCCGCTACCGCGGCGCCATGCGGATTCCCGGCGTCGCCCACAGCTCACTGGAGTACCACCGCTGGGTCGTGCGGTCGCTGGTGCGCCGGGACGGCGCGCGGTTCGTCGAGCGGCTGCGGACGCCGGTACGGGTTCCGACACTGCACCTGCACGGCCGCCTGGACCGCTGCTTCCTGGAGTCGACCGCGGCCGGTTCCCACCGGTACGTGTCCGCGCCCTACACCTGGCGCCTGTATGACGGCCTCGGGCATTTCCCGCACGAGGAGGACCCCGACACCGTCACCCGCGATCTGGTCGCCTGGCTCCGGCAGAGCGTGGACGCGCCAGGCCACTGACGGCGGGATGGCGCTGACGGCGGGATGGCGCTGACGGCCGGTGGAACGCTGACGGCCGGTGGATCAGTCGCAGCTCTGGGTGCTCACCGGCACGGTCGCCTGGGCGCCGCGCTGGGCGGGAATGCTGACCTCCTGCGCCGTCAGGACGTACCCGGTGTCGTCGTCGTCCGTCGCGGCGGCGAAGACCACCCCGACCACCGTGCCGGTCGCGGACAGCAGTGGGCCGCCCGAGTTGCCCGGCAGCACCTGGCCGCGGACCGCGAAGATCTCCCGCCGAACCGTGCCGCGCGAGTAGATGTCCGGCGCGCTCGCGTTCTGCTCGTTGCGGATGCNGGCGGGCTCGGTGGTGTACGGACCGTCCTGGGGATAGCCGGCGACCACCACCGGATCACCGGCCTCGCCGGGCGGGGACGTCTGGAACCGCAGCGGCGGCCGCCGAAGGTCGGGAACGTACAACNCCGCCACGTCCCGCTCGGGGTCGAACAGCACCACCTCGGCGGGCAGTGAACGGGAGTCCAGCTCGACGACTGCCTCAGTCACCCCGGCCACCACGTGCGCGTTCGTCATGATGTGCTGCGGTGAGAACACGAAGCCGGTGCCTTCCACCTGCTTGCCGCACGACGGCGCCTGCCCACGGATCTTCAGGATGCTCGCCGCGGCGTTCTGTACCTCGGCGATGGTCACGACCCCCGGGTCCGGCGGGTCGACGGCCACGATGCGCTCACCGTCGAGCCCGGCGAAGACCTCGGGAAACCCCTGATCGTCCATGAGCTGACGGAGATCGGCGAAGGTGTGGCGGACGTCGTCAGGCATCTTGGCGTCGACGGCGCCCAGGACTTCCGACCCGCGGGCGGCCCGGGCGAGTGTCTGGAACGGCGAGCGGTCCACCGCGGTCGCGACCAGCCAGGCCACCAGCAGCACCGACGCCCCGGAGAGCACCGCGCCGGCCACGGCGTCGACCCGCTGACCGGGCCGCCAGGTCAGCCGCCCGCGCAGGGTCGCGCCCAGGGCCGTCCCGAGGATCTGGCCCATGAGGGCCAGCCCCACCACCACGATGAGGCCGACGAGCGCGCCGTCCTCCTCACGGCCGATGAGCTCGGCGAAGGGAGGCGCGACCTTGGCGCCGAGGACACCGCCACCGAGGAAGCCGATGAAGGACAGCGCGCCGACCGCGAACCCCTGGCGATATCCGGAAATCGCGAACATCACGACCAGAGCGATCAGGACGAGATCGAGAAGATTCACCTAGGGCCCGTGTCGAGGTTCGGAAAGAGGCACGATCAGGGTGCGGCGTGATGCGGTTCAGCGGATCACGAGGGTGGCGGTCATCCCCTGGTGCAGGGTACAGACGACGGGATACCGCCCAGGCTCGGACACGGTGAAGGTGATCGACTGTGACTCCCCGGCGCGGAGGATTTTCGTGCTTGCGCCCGGGATCGTTTCGATGACGAAGTTGTGCGGGGCGGAGCCCTTCACGACCGAGAAGTCGACCCGGATCGTTCCGGGGCTGGCGACGAGCTCGCCGGCGGAGAACGTCTGGTCCACCTGGCCGATGACGTCGAAGACCTGGACCCCGTCACTCACGGTCGGTGTCAGCGTCGCGGCCACCGGAGGCGCGCCGCCGCTCCCGCCGCCGCAGCCCGCCGCCCCGGTGAGCAGCGTCGTGGCGGCGACCAGCGCGACCAGCGCGTTCCGAGCGGATCTTGAGGTCATCCTCAGACGGTACCGCCCGCTTCGTCGGGAGCGGCCCGAGGTTCCACCACCGCTCGGGGGAGGGCCATCGCCGCGGAGATCGCGGCGGTGATCTCCGGGACGTCCACGCGTGTCGTGACGTCCCAGGGCTGTTCCCACCCGCCGACCCGCAGCAGCGCGTCGAGGATGCCCGCCGTGAAGCCCCAGACCGTCATCCCGCGGACCCGGAAGGCCGGGCTGCCGAACCCGGCCGGATGCCACAGCAGGATCCGGTTGGCGGGGTCGGCGAGCTCGACCACCGGCACCCGCGCCACCGAGGACGTCTCGGCCGGATCGACCGCGCCCACCGCACTCGGCGTGTGCCACCAGGCCAGCACCGGCGTGACGTGGAAGTGGCTGGCGGCGAGATAGAGCGGTGTCGTGGTCGCGAGAACCTCGACGCCCGAGGGGTCGAGCCCGACCTCCTCCTCGGCCTCGCGCAGCGCCGTCGCCGCCATCGAGATGTCCGTCTCGTCCGCCCCGCCGCCGNGGAAGGCGGGTTGGCCCGCGTGATTGCGCATGTCGGCCGCCCGCTGCAGCAGCAGGATGTCCGGGCCGGCGGGACCTTCCCCGAACAGGATCAGGACGGCGGCCTGCCGAGCGCCCGGGCGGGGTGTCTGCATCGCGTGGCGGGTCTGCACCGGGATGCCCTCGCCGACCGCGTCGACCAGATCCCGCAGCCACGGTGGAGCCGTCGTGTCACGGCGGGAGGAGGAGGCGCCGGTCCGCCGAGCCCGCGGCTGCGGCTGTGGCTGCGGCTGTGGCTGGGAGTGGGACTGGGACTGAGGCCGGGGCTGTCCGGGGGCGCTCACCGGGCGGCCTCCGCGTCGCCGCGGATCAGCCGCGCGGCCTGTTCGGGATCGGTGGGCCCCTCGCCGAAGGACGGGCAGAGCCGCGCGATCGCGCAGGCCCCGCAGGCGGGCCGGCGGGCGTGGCACACCCGGCGGCCATGAAAGATCATCCGGTCGGACGCGATGGTCCAGTCCCGCCGCTCGATGAGCGCGCCGAGATCACTCTCCACCCGGACGGGGTCGGTCTCGGTGGTCAGCGCGAATCGGCGGGAGAGCCGCCCCACATGGGTGTCGACCGTGATCCCGGGGATGCCGAAGGCGTGGCCGAGGACTACGTTCGCGGTCTTGCGCCCCACTCCCGGCAGCGTCACCAGCGCGTCCAGCCGGCCGGGCACCTCACCGGCGAACCTTTCGGTGAGCGCGGCACCGATGCCGATCAGTGAGTTCGCCTTCGCCCGGAAGAAGCCGGTGGGGCGCAGCAACACCTCGAGTTCGTCGCGATCCGCCGCGGCGTAGGCGGCCGCGTCCGGATAGCGCGCGAAGACGGCCGGGGTGACCTCGTTGACCTTCTTGTCGGTGCACTGGGCCGACAGCACCGTCGCGACCAACAGCTCCAACGGGGTGCTGAAGTGCAGCGCGATACGTGCGTCCGGGTGGAGCTCGCCGAGTGCGCGGACGATGCGCCGCGCGCGCCGGGTCCGGGCCAGAGCCGTCTCTGCTGTCGCGTCGACGGTGGTTGCCATGCTCCGCAGATTATCTGTCGGGCCCCGCGCCACGACTGGTTGTCTGATCGTGGTCCGCTCTGGCGCGCCGACCCCCCGGGTGCGCGACCGGCGTCGCCATCGGCGACCATGGACGCGCCATGTTTGTATTTGCCGCGGTTACGGTCCCCTTGGTGCTGCTCGGGCTCCTGCTGGCGATGGAGCGGGTGGAGCGCCCCCTGAACGCTGCCGACACCGGCAAGGGGCTGGAAGGCTTCCTCGACAGTGCGCGGCCCGACGAGGTCGCGACGTTCGTCCAGCAGGGCCTGCCCGCCGCGCTGGAGCGTTACCGGCGCCGGCTGCGCCGCACGCCCCCCGGCAAGCACCGGGCCATCTGACCCCGTCCGGCGTCGCTGATCGGCGCGACGCTGATCGGCGTGACTCCGGTCGGCGTGACTCCGCGGTGGCCGGCGGGCTGGCCGACGGGCTGGCGGGGCCGGCCATGCCGGCGAAATCGACCGTGTTCGGAGGATTGTGACTCTCGCCACCTTGGTGGTGGGTCTGCTGTCACTTTGCGTATCAGAAACGGAGTATTCGGGTACATCTGCGTGACCTGACCAGGCCGATGGGGGTCCCTGGCCGTGCTCAACGTCCCGCACCCTGGCATGCTCACCTCGTGGACGATCTGCTAGCCCGCGTTCCGCTCTTCGCCGGGTTGTCCGAGCCCGACCGCCAGGCGCTTTCTGATCACCTGGACCGGCAGGACGTGACCCGTGGCGATGTGCTGTTCCGCGAAGGGGATGTCGGTGACCGCGTCTTCGTGGTTCTTTCCGGCAAGGTCAAAATAGGACGCCAGTCCGCCGATGGGCGGGAGAACCTGCTGTACGTGATGGGGCCGGGAGACCTCTTCGGAGAGCTCTCCCTGTTCGATCCCGGGCCGCGCACCGCGACGGCGACCGCCGTGACCGACGCGTCGCTCGTCGCGCTGGATCACACCGCGTTGCGGCCGTGGCTGCGTTCCCGGCCCGAAGCCGGGGCGCTGCTGCTGCGTGTGCTGGCCCGCCGCCTGCGGCGGACCAACGACACGATGGCGGACATGGTCTTCACGGACGTGCCCGGCCGCGTGGCGAAGGCGCTGCTCGATCTGGCCGACCGCTTCGGCGAGCCGGCCCAGCCGGGCAACGAGGCGGCCGGGGTCCGGGTCGAACACGGCCTCACACAGGAGGAACTGGCACAACTGGTCGGTGCCTCGCGGGAGACGGTGAACAAAGCCCTGGCCGATTTCGCCACTCGTGGGTGGCTTCGCCTGGACTCACGCGCCGTCGTGCTGCTCGACCGTGAGCGGCTCGCCCGCCGGGCCCGCTGAACTCACCGCCGGTAGTGGAGCCGGCAAGTCCGTTGCCCGCCCGTCTCCCGGTTCCGCCAAGGACGCCGGATCCGGGAGCGGCGTGGTCACGGCTGTGACGGCGACGGCGCTGGTCCGGGCAACCGGGCCGGCGGCGCTGTCGGGCTCGTCGCCTCCCCGCGTGGCAGGAGGCAAGGCGGCGATCAGCCTTCTGGTCGTCGGCACCTCGCTGACCGCGCCGGTGGCCGTCGCCGCGGCGAGCGCCTGCTGGTAGGCCTCACGGCTGCCCTCTACGTCGCCGTGGGCGGCCAGCACCGTGCCCAGCGCCCGGTAGGCCAGCACCTGCGCGCGAACGTCCTCCGCGTCCACACTCACCGCGCGCCGGGCGACCCGCAGGGCCTCCTCGGGCTCGCCCGCGTCCAGCAGCGTTCCCGCCAGGTGGGCGTAGGCCTGCCGGCGCGGGAACATCAGCGTCGCGGGCTCACTGACGGCGAGCGCGCCGCGCAAGCCGGTGATCGCCTCGTCCAGCCGGCCGCGGGCGCGGGCGACCTGCGCCACCAGCACTTTCGCCCCGAGCTGTGCGTGTGGCCGTAGCTCCAGCCGGTCCAGATCGGCCAGCGCGCGCTGCGCGGCCTGGTCCGCCGCGTCCACCTCGCCCGCATCCAGCCTGGTCAGACCCAGCAGGACCTGCGCGAACGCGCCGATGATGACGTGCCCGGTGGCCGCTGCCTCGGTGCACACCTCGGTGAGCAGCTCGGCCCCCCGCCTCGGCTCGCCGGCCCCGCGGGCGGCCAGCCCCCGGGCGATCAGGGTGAGGGTGTGCCCCCAGGAGTCGCCGGTCTCGGTGAACAGCTCCGCCGCCCGGGCCGCCTCGGCCTCGGCGGTCTCGATGTCGCCGAGCTCGGCGGCGGCGACCGCGTCGATCGTCAGGCAGATCGCCTGACCCCAGCGCTCCCGCATCGACTCGGCGAGGTTGATGAGCACCCGGGAGACCTTGCGGGTGCGGGTGAGCTGGCCGGAAAGCAGCAGGACGAGGGCTTCGGTGCCCGAGCACCAGCCGAGCCCGCCGGCATCCTCCAGCCGCTCGAACAGCGCGGACGCCTCGCGAAGCGTGCGCTCAGCCTGGCTGTAGTCCCCGCGGGTGGTGGCGCTCCAGGCCAGGTGCTGCAGGGCCCAGCCGACCCCGCGGGGGTCGTCCACCCGGCGCGCGAGCGTCAGCGCCTCCCGGTAGCGCTCCTCCGCGGCCTGGATGCGGCCGGCCGAGTACTCCAGAAGTCCGAGCCTGCGCAGCGAGGCGGCCACGGCCCGGTCGTCACCGGCGCGGTGGGCCGCGTCCAGCGCGGTGATCAGGGACTGTCGGGCCTCCTCGCCGCGGCCCTGCTTCTGCCGGAGCTCGCCGAGGACGGCGTAGGCGGCGGCCCGCTGGCTCGGCGTGTTCATCCGCAGCGCCGGTCGCAGCGCGCGTTCCGCCTCGTCCAGCCGGCGCAGCCAGACGAGCGCCTCGGCGTGCAGCACCCGTACCTTGATGTCGTCGTCGCCGTCGATCACGCCGCGCCCGAGCCGGCGGGCGTTGGAGAGCAGGTCGGCGGCGGTCCGGTGGTCGTCGCGGGCGAGCGCGGAGCGGGCCAGCCGGACATGGGCGTGGAAGCCGGCCTCCCGGGCCGACCAGGCCGGGTCGTCCGGGGGCAGGGCCATCGAGGCGGCCAGGTCATAGGCGCGGAGCGCGTGCGAGGCGACGAAGGTCGACACCTCGCGGGACGAACCGATCATCGCCGTGACCCCCCACCGGGCGGCGGTGGCGTGCCGGCGGGCGCGCTCGACCTTCGGCAGACCCGAGTAGGCCACGTCCCGCGCCATCGGATGCACGAACCGCCACAGCGTCTCGCCCTGGCGCGGCGGCCGCACGAGCTGCCGTTCGGTGAGCACGGACAGCGCCCGCTCCACCTCGGCGGCGGGGCGTTCACCGACCGCCTGGAGCGCTTCCGCGGGGAAGCGGGGACCGAGCACGGCGGCGGCCCGCAACGCGGCCTTCGCGGTCGGGTCCAGATCGTCGATGCGCGCGGCCAGCACCGACTGCACACCGGCCGGCAGCACGGTCTCGGCCAGCGACCCCTCCAGCACCCACCGCATCCCCTCCCCGTCCGGGTCNGGCACCTGGTGCAGCAGCCCGCGGTCCACCAGCAGGTTGAGCAGCTCGGTGAGGAAGAAGGGGTTGCCGTGCACCCTGGCCAGCAGCGCGGCCTGGTTGGCCCGGGACAGCCCGGGCTCACCCAGGTAGTCCTTGAGCAGGGCGCGGGCCGCGTTCTCCGGGAGCGGGGTCAGCGCGATCCGGCGGGCGGCGGCGAGGTCGGCGAAGCGCGGGTTCTCCCGGTCGAGCAGCAGCAGCATCACCGGGCCGGTCAGGGCGCTGGTGAGCCGGCGCAGCGCGACGGTGAGGCGGCTGGTCGCCCATTCCAGGTCGTCGATGATCACAATGACCGGGCCCTGCACGGCCATCGCGCTCAGGAGCAGGCCCACGGTCTCCACGGCGTCGTCGACGGCCCGCTGGATCGCCTCGCCGTGGGATGCCCGGCCGACGGGGTCACCGGGCGGGATCGCCGCTCCGGCGCTGGGACGGCGGTCCGGTGGCACGCCGAGCATGCCNAGCAGCCGGTCGCCGATGGCGGACGGCAGCTTGGTGCCGAAGATCGGATGGGTGAGGCTGGCGACCCGGCGCCGCACCCGGTCGGCGACCCGGTCCAGGCTGTCGCCGTCGGTGACGCCGCACGCGCCGCGGATGAGATCGATCAGTGGCGCCAGGTCACGCACGTCGCCGTGCCGGACGGTCCGCCCCCACAGCACGGTCGCGCCGCTGTTCGCGGCGGCGGTGTCGGCGAGCTCACGGGCGAGCCGGGTCTTACCGATCCCGGCCTCGCCGGTGACGATGACGACGTCCGGCGCGCCGCGCTCGAGGACGCCGGTGAAGTAGCCGCTGAGCTCGGCCAGCTCGCCGTCCCGCCCGATGAAGGCGGTGTCGTCGGCGAGCCCCGGCCGCGCGATGTTGGACGGGCGTAGGCTGACCAGCTCGTAGGCCGGCACCGGCTCGCGCTTGCCCTTGAGGATCAGCGGCGGCAGATCGCGCCAGGTCGCCACCGACCTGGTGGCCTGGACGGTGTCCCGTCCCGCGTAGACGGTGCCCACGGCGGCCGCGCCGGACAGCCGGGCGGCGGTGTTCACCGTGTCCCCGATGACGGTGTAGGAGAGGGCGGCCTGCACACCGGCCAGCACCTCGCCGGTGTTGACGCCGACCCGCAGGCCCAGCGGGCTGCTGTCGCCACCCTCGTCCATGATCAGGCGACGGACGGTCTCCTGCATGGCGGCGGCGGCCCGTACCGCGCGTTCGGGGTCGTCCTCGTGGGCGGTCGGTGCCCCGAAGACGGCCATGATTCCGTCCCCGCTGAGGTTGTCGACCCGCCCGCCGACCTCGTCGACCTCCCGGGCGAGCGCGGCGAGCACCCGGTCGGTGACCTCGCCGACACGCTCTGGGTCCCGGTCCTCGGCCCAGGCGGTGAAGTCGGAGAGGTCACCGAAGAGCACCGTGACGACGCGCCGCTCCGCGGCCTCGGTGCGCGGGGTGTCGGTCTGGGTGAACTGGAGCCCGCAGTTGAAGCAGAAGCGCCCACCGGGGACGGTCGGGGTGCCGCATCTGGGGCACACCAGGGGCCCGGGCGTGGGAGAGCTGATCACCATTGTGGACCGGTTCCTCTCCGCCGGATGAACGCTGGGCCGCGCGAGCCGCTGGAGCGGGAAGCCGGGCGGTGGCCGGCGCCGGGTCGAGCGCGGTGGGTCACGCCCCGCGAGTACGCGGATCCGCGGGCGTTACCAGGGGTCCGAATGGTTACAAAGCGCACGAGCCGTCTCCTCCGCCGGAAAGTTTAGTGGCCTTGGTCTCCCTTTCTGGATCAAGCTGTGTCGGATGACTGACCTGGGCGGGCCCGGGGGAACCGAGGGCGGGGGCCCGCCTCGGCGCTATTGTGGCGCAGGTCACTACGCTGCCCGCTTTTCGGGGGTACCCGGTTTTCCGCCGGTAGCTCCCGCCGGCCGCGGACGTCCGCGCGCGCCTCGGGCGGCGGCCGGCCGCGCCGCGGCCGGCGTGGCGGATGTCACGTGCCGGGGAGCGCGGCGACGGTCGCCCGCGCGGGCTGCCTCAGCGGGAATCGAGGTACTCGAGCTGGGCCCGGACGGACAGTTCCGCCGCCGGCCAGAGCGCCCGGTCCACGTCGGCGTAGACGAGGCGCACGACATCCGCCGGGGCCACCCGCCCGGCGGGCTCGCCCAGCTCGGCCAGCGCGGCGACCACCTGGTCGAGGCGCGCGGCCCGATGGTCCAGGTAGGCCTGCGCCGCCCGGCCGGCCGCCGGCAGCTCGGGACCGTGACCGGGCAACACCGTCATCTCACCGAGCTCGCGCAGCTGTCGCAGGCTCGCGAGATAGTCACCGAGCCGGCCGTCGGGATGCGCGACCACGGTGCTGCCCCGGCCCAGGATGGTGTCCCCGGTGAGCACCGCCTGGTGCCGGTCGTCCCCGGCGAGCACGAACGACAGCGAGTCGGCGGTGTGCCCGGGCGTGGCCAGCACACGCAGCTCGACGCCGGCGGTGGCGATGACGTCCCCGGCGCCCAGCCCCTCCGAGCCGAGCCGGTGCGCCGGGTCGAGGGCCCGCACCCGCGCACCGGTCAGGGCATGCAGCGTCGCCGCGCCCGCGCTGTGGTCCGCATGGCCGTGGGTGAGCAGGATGGCGTGCACCGGACCGGCCGCGGCCACCCGGGCGAGGTGCTCGTCGTGGTCCGGCCCGGGGTCGACCACGACGCAGCCGGCTTCGCCGGGGGCGCGCAGGATCCAGGTGTTCGTGCCTTCCAGGGTCATCGGGCCCGGGTTCGGTGCCAGCACGACGGCGGCCAGCGCGGTGACCTGGCGGGGAGCGCTCATCACGCGGTGGACCCGTCGATGTCCGCGGCCCGGGGGCGCAGATGGGGGAACAGCAGCCGCCAGCGGCCGGCGGAGACGTCGATCTCCGGCATGACGGGGGCGAGGTCCCGGCCCCGCGCGGCGGCGAGCACACCGGCGACGTCCTCGAACTCGGCCAGCTCGGCAAGGGTGAAGGCGGTCGGCGGCAGCATCGCCATCGCACCGGCGGTGAACCGGTCGAGCGCGTCCGCGGGGCGGATCCAGAGGACTCCGTCCGCCTCGGTCGAGGCGATGCCCGGCTGCTGGCCCGCGGGCAGCGCGGCGACGAAGAAACGCGTGTCGTAGCGGCGGGGCTCAAGCTCCGGCGCGACCCAGCGGGTCCAGGCCGCGAGCAGGTCCGCGCGCAGCGCCAGCGAGCGGCGGCCGAGGACGTCCGCGAGACCGAGGCGGCGGTCCTCCATGGCCTGGCGGTCAGCGGCCAGCCCGGGGACGTCACGCAGGTCGGTGGTCTCCTCCCGGCCACTGGCCGCGGTGGCGAGCAGGACCCCGCACTCCTCGAAGGTCTCCCGCACCGCGGCGCAGACCAGGGCCCGGGCCTTCGCGGGATCCGGGTCCAGCCCCGGCATCACCTCGGCCACCGGCGGGCCCAGCCAGGGAAGGGTGTCGTCGCTGTCGGCCGGATCGAGCCGGCCGCCCGGAAAGGCGTACATGCCGCCGGCGAACGACATCGTGGTGGTGCGCCGGAGCATGTAGGCCTCGATACCGCCACCGGCCGGCGCGTCGCGCAGCAGGATGACCGTCGAGGCGTCCCGCGGAACCGCCGGTGACGCGGCCAGCCGGGCCAGCGCGGCCGCCTCGTCGGCAGCCACCCGGCGAGGACTGCCGAACCGGGTGATCAGCTCCGCCTGATGATCAACCATGTCTTCCGATAGTAGACACCGCGGCCGGCGGACGGCGGGGTCAGCCGGCCACGCGGGCCACCAGCTCGATCTCCACCGGGGCTCCCAACGGCAGGGCCGCGACCCCGACGGCCGACCTGGCATGCCGGCCGGCGTCACCGAACACAGCGGCGAGCAGCTCGCTCGCGCCGTTCACCACCGCCGGTTGCGCGGTGAATCCCGGTGCGCTGGCGACGAATCCGACGACCTTCACGATGCGGGCCAGCGCGTCGAGCCCGCCCGCCGCGCCGGCCGCCGCGGCGAGCGCGTTCAGCGCGCACACCCGGGCCAGTTCCGCGGCCCGCTCGGCGCTGATCTGGTCGCCGACCAGGCCGGTGGCCGCGAGGCTGCCGTCGACGAGCGGGAGCTGCCCCGCCGTCCAGACCAGCTCACCGTCGCGGACGGCCGGGAGGTAGGCCCCCGCCGGAGTGGGCACCGCCGGCAGGACCAGGCCGAGTTCGGCGAGCCGCTCGGACGGCCGCGCGGCGCCCGCGGGGAGCACGGGGGAGGCCACGGCGCGCGCCTAGGCCTTGGGCCGCTTGAAGTACGCGACCAGGCTCTCGGGGTTCGGCCCGGGGACCACCTGGACGAGCTCCCAGCCGTCCTCGCCGAAGTTGTCGAGGATCTGCTTGGTGGCGTGGATCAGGAGCGGGGCGGTCATGTACTCCCACTTGGTCTGCATGACCTTGGACCCTAGAGCATCACAGCACTGTCACCGGCCGGGTGGGCGTTCGTCACCGCTCGGGGTCGGCCGGGCGGGTGTGCCCGTCAGGACCCACGGCCCCCGGGTACGGTCGAGCACGTGACCGGTGACGACAGGCCGCACCAGACGGCCGTTGGGCTCTGGGACCGCNGGCTGCACATCGTCACCGGTAAGGGCGGCACAGGAAAGACCACGATCGCGGGCGCCCTCGCCGTGGCGCTGGCCACCGGCGGGCACCGGGTGCTGCTCACGGAGGTCGAGGGCCGGCAGCAGATCGCCCAGCTCTTCGACACCCCGCCGCTGCCCTACCGGGAGCGGAAGGTGGCGAGCGCCCCCGGCGGTGGCGAGGTGTTCGCCCTCGCCATCGACGCGGACGAAGCGCTCCTGGAATACCTGGAGATGTTCTACAACCTGCGCCGTGCCGGCCGCGCGCTCGGCCGGGTCGGCGCGGTCGACTTCGCCACGACCGTCGCCCCCGGGGTCCGGGACGTGCTGCTCACCGGAAAGGTGAAGGAGGCCGTCAACCGGCCGGACGGGACGCGGCCGAGCGGGCTCGCCTATGACGCGGTGGTCCTGGACGCGCCCCCCACCGGCCGGATCGCACGGTTCCTGAACGTCTCGGCGGAGGTCGCCGGGCTGGCCNAAATGGGTCCGATCCGAGCCCAGGCCGAGGCCGTGATGAAGGTGCTTGCCCCGGAACGGGCCGCGGTGCACCTGGTCACCNTGCTGGAGGAGATGCCCGTCCAGGAGACGGTCGACGGGATCGGCGAGCTGTGCGAGGTGGGCCTGCCGGTCGGCGCCGTCGTCGTGAACATGGTGCGCAGCCCGCTGCTCGCGCCCGACGAGCTGGAGCTGGCCCGGCGCGGCGAGCTCGACCACGAGGAACTCGCGACCGGAGTCAAGGAGGCCGGCATCGAGCCGACCGAGGAACTGCTCGCCTCGCTGGCCTGGGAGGCGGCCCAGCACGCGGAGCGGGTCGCGCTGGAGTCGGCGCAGCGCGCGCAGATCGCCGGCCTGGACCGTCCGGTATGTGAGGTGCCGCTGATGGCTGACGGGGTAGACCTCGGCACGCTCTACCGGATCGCGGAGATCCTGCGGGCGCAGCGGATGAGCGCGTGACTCCCGCCGCCCGTGAGCCCGACGACGCCGGGCCACCGCGCCGCGCGACCGCGGGTCGGGCGAAGTCGAGCCGCCCCGCGTCCGGCCGGCCGACCTCAGGTCGGTCCGGGTCAGGCCGCGCCACAGGCCAGTCGGGCTCGGGCCAGTCGGGCTCGGGCCGGTCGGCGTCAGGCAAGGCAGTGTCAGGCAAGGCAGCGTCGGGCAAGGCAGCGTCGGGCAAGGCAGCGTCGGGCAAGGCGGCGCCAGGCCGGTCGGCGTCGAACGGCCCGGCGCTGAGCCGACCGGCGTCCCGGCCCCATCCGTCCGGAGTGCCGCGTCTCGACGTGGACGCGATGCTCGACTCCGAACGGATCATCGTCTGCTGCGGCTCGGGGGGTGTCGGCAAGACGACGACCGCCGCCGCGCTCGCGCTGCGGGCGGCCGAGCGCGGGCGGCGCGTGGTCGTGCTGACCATCGACCCCGCGCGTCGACTGGCCCAGTCGCTCGGCCTCACCGCGCTGGACAACACTCCCCGCGAGGTCGGTGGAGTGGACGGCTCGGCCGGTGGCCGGCTCGACGCGATGATGCTCGACATGAAGCGGACGTTCGACGAGATCGTCCTCGACCACAGCACACCCGAACGCGCCGAGGCGTTGCTGGCGAACCCCTTCTACCAGTCGCTGTCCTCCTCCTTCGCCGGCACCCAGGAGTACATGGCGATGGAGAAACTGGGCCAGCTGGACGCCAGTGGCCTTTGGGACCTGATCGTCGTCGACACTCCGCCGACTCGCTCCGCGCTGGACTTCCTGGATGCGCCGGGCCGGCTGGGCGATTTCCTCGACGGGCGGCTGCTGCGTGTGCTGCTGGCACCGGCGAAGGCCGGGGGGCGGGCCTACGCGAAGGTCCTGGGCGCCGGTCTGGGCATGTTCACCAGGGTCATCACCAAGGTGCTCGGTGCTCAGCTGCTCACCGACCTGAGCCAGTTCGTCGCCGCGCTGGAGACGATGTTCGGCGGCTTCCGCGCCCGCGCGGACCAGACGTTCCGTCTGCTCGCCGCGCCCGGCACTTCGTTCGTCGTGGTGGCCGCGCCGGAGGCGGCCGCGCTGCGGGAGGCGTCCTACTTCGTGGATCGGCTTGACGCCGACGGCATGCCGCTGGCCGGCCTCATCGTCAATCGGATGCACTTCTGTGACACGTCAGGGCTCACCGTCGAGCGCGGGGCGGCCGGTGCGGAGACGCTGAACGAACACGGCGAGCATCCGTTGGCCGCGGCGGTGCTGCGGATCCATGCCGACCGGGCCCGGCTTGCCGAGCGTGAGATCCGGCTGCGTGAGCGGTTCACCAGCGCGCATCCGGACACTGCGCTCGTCGAGGTCGAGGCGCTGGCCGAGGACGTCCATGATCTGGCCGGATTGCGTGAGATCGGCCGGGCGATGGCTGCCCTGGCCACCTGAGCGAGCCCTGCTTACCTGAGCAAGCGCTGGCACCTGAGCGGGCGCTGGCTGCCTGAGCGCGCCTGTGCCTGCGTCTGCGCCGGCGCGTCCGAGCCGGAGACGAGAAGGCGCTTAGGTGCGCGACCCGCGCTGATACAGCCCAACCCGAAATGCGGCCCCNGGAATCGCGCCGGTGCGATGTGCACCCGGGTCCAAAGAGGGCCCTCCGCCTGTTTGGGCCATGCACGACAAGCGTGCAACCCAGGATCTTGCGGGGGACCAGCGCCACTGATGGAGACTTCACCGCCCATCCGGGCTATATCGCGACGCGGATGGAAACAACTGTGCGTTACCGGTGTTACCTGACGTGGTGGTGCCCGTTCGACCCCGCTGTCGTCGGACACCGCCGGGTGAGGGTCGGGNCTAGCCCGCGGACGCGGACCGGTGATCCGCCTGGGCGTCGGCGAGGAGCTTCCGCCAGGAGGTGACGTCCGGGCGGCGGCGAAGGAGAGCACGGCGCTCCCGTTCGGTCATTCCACCCCAGACGCCGAACTCGACCTGGTTGTCGAGAGCGTCCGCCAGGCATTCGGTGCGTACGACGCAGCCGAAGCACCTGGTCTTCACCCGGTTCTGGGCGGCCCCCTGGACGAAGAGCTCGTCCGGGTCGAGGTCGCGACAGGCGGCGTGCGCCGTCCAGTCGCCGTCGGCGGTGGAGCCGACGAGCCCGGTCGTACTGGTACGGCGTGACAGGCTGACGGTCGGGGTCAGGCTTCTGGTCATGCCACCTGCCTTTCTTCTCGAGTCCGGGTCAGGGGGCCCGTGCGGGTGGTGACGTGGCGTTGACCCGAAACCGTACGGAGTGGCGTGGCCACGGCACAGACCCCACACGGGTGGTTGTCCAAATGACTAGTCCGGGCCATTGATCCCGATCGCCGCAGTAGTGCGGTCTGTGACAGACGTGTGTCAGTTCNGTGACGCCGACGTGACTCTGCTGTGGCGTCGTAGTCTTAGTTCGATGAGATGGCGCTTACGCCAGCTCGCACATTGGATCACAGGTTGTGGATCAGCGCAGTACTGGATCATCGCCTCGGCCTCGGCCGGTGCGGGTACCTGCCGAAAGCCGGCATCGTTGACGGCAGCGGAGGACTCGAGCGGANGGTCCCGGGCTCAGTGTTCATACCAGGCCGAACCACAAGTAAGGAGCCGGTTCCGGGCAGGTGCGCCCGTGCCGAGTTCCGCCTGCGGCCCCCCGGGGCGGTGACGCCCCGTCCTGTCTGGGTGGACTGGCGCACCAGCGTCGTTCACGGGGTCCGTCCGTGAAGCGCCCAGATCTCCGGAGGTCCCTCCGGCGGCGTACCGGTGGCGGCGGGGAACAGGAGAACGTTCCCGCCGGCGGACGGGTCGGGCCACCCGCGGCGCGTCGTCGCCAGGTCACACCGAAACGACTTCTCGGTGTCCTTGCCGCCAGTATGGCGGCCGGAGTGCTGGTCGGCATGCTGGCGCTGCCGGTCGTCGGCCTGGTGGGAGTCACGGCCAAAGGCGGAGCGGACCATTTCCTCTCACTGCCGGCGAATCTCACCGTCCCGCCGTTGGCGCAGCCTTCGCGGATCCTGGACTCGGCCGGAAACGAGATCGCGGTACTCCGCGGTGAACAGGACCGCGAACTGGTCGCACTCGACCAGGTGCCGCAGCCGATGCGCCAGGCGATCATCGACATCGAGGACGCCCGCTTCTACGAGCATTCGGGTGTCGACTACCGCGGAATGATCCGCGCCTACCTGGCGAACCAGGAGTCCGGCGNGGTCACCCAGGGCGGCTCGACGCTGACCCAGCAGTACGTGAAGAACGTCCTGCTGACGTCGGCCAGGACCACGGTGGAAAAGGAGCAGGCAACCGAGCAGACGGTCGACCGAAAGCTCCGCGAGGCCCGCTATGCGCTCTACCTGGAAGATCACCTGAGCAAGGACGAGATCCTCGAGCGCTATCTCAACATCGCCTACTTCGGTGACGGTGCCTACGGCGTCCAGGCGGCCGCGCACCACTACTTCAACATCGACGTCAGCAAGCTCACGCTCACCCAGTCGGCGTTGCTCGCGGGCCTGGTCAAGAATCCCACGGCCTACAACCCGGTGCTGCACCCCCAGGCGGCGCGGGAACGCCGGAACACGGTTCTCGGCAGAATGCACGATCTCGGGCACGTGGACACCGCCGTCTGGGAGGCGGCCCGGAACGAGGAGGTCGTGCTGGACCGGCCGGCCCGGTCGGTCGACGCCTGCAAGGACTCCTCCGCTCCGTACTTCTGCTCCTACGTCCGCCAGGTCCTGCTTGCCGACCGGACGTTCGCCGCGACGAAGGAGGACGCCCAGCGCCTGCTGTTCGAGGGCGGCCTGACCATCAGGACCACGCTCGACCCCGTCGCGCAGGGCGCGGCGCAGACCTCCGCGGAAGAGGTGATCCCGGTCGGGGAGCGAGTCGCCGCCGGGGTCGTGATGATGCAGCCGGGCACCGGCAACGTGCTCGCGCTCGCCCAGAACCGGCAGTACGGGGACCCCGTCGACAATCTCCCGCCGGCGCTCACCAGCGACTTCACCCACACGAGGGAGATCTACCCGGTCGACGAGGACTCGTTCTCGCCCGGCTCGACCTTCAAGGTGTTCACGCTGGCGGCCGCGCTGGAGAACAACATCCNGCTGTCGACCACCTTCCACTCACCCCTGTGCTATCCGTCGGTGAAGTTCGACAACCCGGATTCGGGTGGGAAGAAGTGCTACGGAAACGCCGACCCGAGCGAGGACGGCTTCTACTCGTTGACCACCGCGACCTGGAGCTCGGTCAACACCTACTACATCCAGCTCGCCGAGCAGCTCGGCGTTCTGAAGACCGCCGAGATGGCCCGCCGGCTCGGGGTCAGCTCCTGCCGCATCCGGCCGGCCGGAGAGAACGACCCGGAATGCAAGAACGTCAACGGAATCAGCTCCGTGGATGGTTCGGCGATCCTCGGCTCCAACGAGATCAGCACGCTGGACCTCGCCACCGCGTACGCGACGCTCGCCGCGCGCGGAAACCGCTGCCATCCCCGGGTGGTGCTGTCCATCACCCAGCGGATCGGCACCGCGGACCGGCCGCTGGCCTTCGACACCGGAAAGCCGTGCGAGCAGGTGCTCGACCCGGCGATCGCGGACACCGTGGCAGCGGTTCTCCAGGGCGTCATCAACCACGGAACCGCTTCGGGCAATGCCCGGATCGGCCGCCCCGCGGCCGGTAAGACGGGCACCGCCGAAGGCTTCAGCACCGCGTCGTTCGCGGGATACATCCCGCAGCTGGCGACCGCTGTCACGTTGGCCGACCCGCGTGGCCCGACAGCCCATCAGCTGCGCAACGTCCTGGGCAGCCGACAGGTTTTCGGTGGCGGTTTCCCGGCCCAGATCTGGNCCCGCACCATGACCCGGACGATTGACGGTCTGGCGCTGCCGGTCATGCCGCTGCCGCAGCCGGACAACACGCAGCCGCAGGTGCCGAAGAAGATGCTGCCGGATGTCCGCGGCCAGCTTCAGCAGGTCGCCGAGGCCGCGCTGCGAGAGCAGGGATTCCGGGTGCGGTTGACGACAGTGCCGCATCTGGCGCAACCCGGGATCGTCGTCGGCATGTCGCCGGAGCCCGGCGAGACCTCGCTCGACACCGAGGTCGTGCTGCAGGTGTCCGGCGGGCTCACCGGGGCGTCGCTGCTGCCGAACGGCATCAATCCGCGCCCCGGCGCGACCGTCACCCCGCCGACGGTGAACGAGCGTTTCGGCCGGAACCAGCTGCCGGACCTACGCGATCGGCTCCGCGGGTAGTCATCCGACCGGGTCCGGATAGTCCGACGGACTACCCGGACCCGGCCAGACAGCCCCTTCCGGCTGTTCAGTGCCCGGATTTCAATCAGCGATGTCGGGTGGGACGGGCTCCAGCCGCCTCTCAGGCGCTACTCAAACGTGCCCGGACGAGTTCTGACACCCGCTTTCCGTCCGCGCGACCCGCCACTCGGGCCTGTGTGGCCTTCATCACCTGGCCCATGGCCTTCAGGTCGGTGACCCCGAGCTCGGCCAGGACGCCGTCCACGATGGCGGTCAGCTCCTCGTCGCCGAGCTGGCTGGGCAGGTAGCCGGCGAGCACGTCACCCTCCGCCCGCTCGCGGCTGGACTGCTCGGTGCGGCCCGCGGCCGCGAACGCCTCGGCGGCCTCCCGCCGCTTGCGGACCTCGCGGGCCAGGATCTTCTGGACCTCCGCGTCGTCAAGCTCCCGGGCGGCACTGCCGGCGACCTCCGCGTCCTTCACCGCGGCGAGGGCAAGGCGCAGCGTCGACAACCGCAGCTCGTCACGGGCACGCATCGCGCCGGTGAGATCGTCACGCAGCTGCTCCTTGAGTGTGCTCATGGTCATCGAGACTACGGCGCGCAGCGGCCCGCGGCCACGCGGTTTACCCGCTGCCGGAAGCCGCGGCCACGGGTTCCGCGGCGCGGGCGGCCACGGGTTCCGCGGCCACGGGCTCCCCCGGCGCGGGCGGCGCGGCCGGCGGCACCCCGCTGGGACACGGCGGCCTCGGCGGGACGGGGAGAGCGGGGGGTGGCCCCGCGTGGGCGAGACTTGGGGGATGCGACCGAGACGTGCGACCCGCGTGCCGCGGCCGACCCCGGCTCTGACCCCGGCTGCGGGACCCGGACCTCGCTCCGCCGCGCGGCCGGTGCGTGCCCCCGCGGGGCGGCCCGGCCTCACCCGCGCGGTGTGGGGCCTGGCAGCCGCCGGTGTGGGGACGGCCCTCTACGCGGGCGGCTACGAGCGCACGTCCTACACCCTGCGCCGGCGGGAGGTGCCGGTGCTGGCCCAGGGGCGCCCGCCGCTGCGCCTGCTGCACATCTCGGACCTGCACGTGACCCCGAACCAGCGCGGCAAGTTCGCCTGGCTGTCGGACCTGGCGCGACTGGTGCCGGATCTCGTCGTACTTACCGGTGACGTGCTCTCCGACCGGCGGGCGCAGGCGCCGTTGCTGGCCGCCCTCGAACCCCTCTTCAACTTCCCCGGCCTGTTCGTGCCGGGGAACAACGACTACCACGCACCTACCCTGCGCAGCCCGCACCACTACCTGAAGCGTGACAACGAGCCCAGGCCGACGGGCGCGTCGCTGGACTGGGACGGCTTCGCCCGGGAACTCGCCGCCGCCAGCGGCTGGCTGGAGCTGACCAACCGCCGCGCGTCGATCGAGATCGCTGGCCGCGGCCTGGACCTGCGCGGCGTGGATGACGCCCGGCTGCGCCGCGACCGGACCGCCCTCGTCGCGGGGCCGCCGGAACGCGGCACGGAACTGGCCCTCGGGCTCTCCCACACCCCGGAGCCGCGCGTCCTGGACGCCTTCGCCGCCGACGGGGTGCACCTGATCCTCTCCGGACACACCCACGGGGGGCAGATCCGGCTGCCGTACTTCGGCGCGCTGGTCACGAACTGCGGCCTCGACCGTGACCGGGCCTGGGGCCTGTCCCAGTGGCCCGCCGGCGGACGGAGTTCCTGGCTGCACGTGTCCGCCGGGCTCGGGACGTCTCCGTTCGCGCCGTTCCGCCTCAACTGCCGCCCCGAAGCGACCCTGCTGACCCTGACCGCGCCGAGCTGATCGTTCCCGGCTGGACCGTCTGGTACCGCATCAGGCCGTTTGCCCGCTGTCTACGACGCTTCGTTGATGGTCAGGCGAAAGCGCCACCAGCGTTGCTGGTCACGCCGTGTGGTCAACTACTTTCGGTAGCCAAAGAGGGGCAAGCTTGGTGCAGACAGANGGCGGGCGCCTCGCCGCAACACGGAGAGTGTCGAGAATTCGCTCCTGACTCCGTCGTGGAACGGTCTGTCTTCCGCGGGCGTTCTCCGGTAGGCCTATTTGATCATGTGATGCTTACTCCACGCTATATGTCCAGGTCATAGGCCCATTATTTTATCCGGCAACCAAGCGGTCACGACTTTCTCGGGAGAAGGCATCGCCGGCGTCGGTGCCCACCGCTATGCTTCTTCCAGATCCTGGTCCTCCGCCCGCACTCCCCAGCCGCCGCTGGCCGTCGCGAATGCGCGTCGTCCCGCCTTTTGTTCCGTGGCTGTACGCGCCTTCTTCAGTAGTCCTCGCTCATAGACCAGGGCATCGACCCGGAGGCGGTGCCGCCGGGCGGGCCTCGCACCGTGGCTGAGACACAGAAACTGTTGGACATGGCGGCGACCGACTGTGCCGCCATTACAGTCAGCGATACACCGAATCCCGGCAGTCGGCCGAGTCCCACAGTGGGATCAGATGTTCAGATCCAGAGCCAGCATGTCCGGGCACGCCCCCCGGTCCTCCGCACCCGCCAGTTGGCCCTGGTCCCCGCAAGCCCCGAGCGGTAGCCGTTTCGGTGCGCTTTGTCAGAGAGGGTAGTGTGATGACGATCAGAGACTGGGCTGGCGTACCTGTTGGGCGGGTGGCAGCGGTTGTCGCCGCCGCGGCTATTCCGACCGCATACACCGGCTGGGCAAATCCAGTGCCCGCCCATGCGGCGGAGGAGGCTGCGACGCAGACTGCCAAATGCGACCCGAACGCGCATGCTGTCACGCTTGTAGATACCGTGCCAATGATCTATCATCAGTTGTCTTATTATCGTGAGCCTCTGTGGGTGGACCCAACTAATATCGCGGGTCAGGTTCAGCTGCGGTACAGCGAAGAATGTCGAATGGTCCAGGCGGTCGGGAGTCTGATCAACCCGTTGCCGCAAGGTAAAGTGGCGAGGGTCAGTACTGTTCAGACGTACTACACCCACGAGACGGCTGGTTGTGACATCCCGGTCGGGGGTTACGGGTGCACCACCGCCTGGTCCGACGATGCGGACATCCTGCAATATGCTGAGGCGGATGTCACACCGACCGATCCCGATGCACGCTATTACTGGGGTGGGCACACCATCGCCTACTGACCGTTCAGGTCAGTGTGTCAATGGCTAGTGCCTCGTGATCCGGTCCCGCCAGGCTGTCGCGCCCCACGGCTGCTGGCCTCGCGCTCCAACCGGCAATCGTGGTCTTCCGCACCCGCCTCATCGGACGAGGTGACTGTGTGAGCCNGCCCCGACTCGGCCCGGAACGACCAGCCCACCAGAGCGCACGATCGCTCCACCCGCGCACACAAAAACAGCCGGACCCACACGTGGGTCCGGCTGCCTGATGTCACCTGACATCACATGGTCGGGGTGGCGGGATTCGAACCCACGACCTCTTCGTCCCGAACGAAGCGCGCTACCAAGCTGCGCCACACCCCGTGAACCGCGGCTTAGCGTACCAGATAGCGGGAGGCTGACGACGAGGCGGAGTGCCCCGAACGGCGCTCCGTCCGCGGCGGACAGGGGCGGCAGCGCCACCCTCCGGACGACAGCCGAGCCGGAACGGGACGAACGGCGTGATCCCGAGGCCACCGCGGTCGCGGCGCCGGGCAGCTCGGCGCCGGCGGCGTCACGGTGTCGCTCTTGTCGTGGCCTCGGCGGGCGTCGGGCCCCGTCGGGTCGGTCGATCTCTGACACCTGGACGCCTTCCGCACACAGGAAGCGTGCCAGCACGGCCCCGTTCTGCGTCGTCCCGGCCCGCCGGCGAGCTGCTGCCCAGCGGTTGACCAGTGCAGGGGCCTGATCCGGGAGCCGGGTCAGGCCCCTGCACTGCTGTCTGTTGTGCCAGGGGGCAGTCGTACACGGGCCAGATCGAACGCCCCGCTTGAGCGCACCTATGACTTGCTGCGCGAGTTACGGCTCAGCGGTCATGCGGGTAGGCGCCCAGGTTGGGCGAAGGCGAGCAGGGCGTCGCGATCGCCGGGCAACGCGTAGCCGGCCTGGACGGCTGCGTCGGTGCCGGCCTCGTACCGCTGCTGGTACTCGGCGCGAGACGGGTAGAGCTGCGCCAGAGTGCTCTGGGACAGCGGTTTGGTCGAGCCCAGCAGCAGGCAGATCGCGGACAGTTTGGGGCCGGGGTCGCCCGAAAGCTGGTCCACCGGTACGTCGACGGGCGGCGTGCGGACACCGCCGAGGGCGTTGCCGTTGCCGTCGCGGCGGATGCTCTTGAAGATGAGCCCGTGCAGGGTGATCCGCTCCGCGGTGACCGGCGGGCGGCCGGAGTCCACCCAGGTGACCAGGGCGTTCAGGCCGGCCTTGGCGACGACGTGCAGCGGGCCGTTGTTGATCGGCACACCGCAGTCGATCGGGGCGGCGTTCGCGCCGAGCAGGTGGGCGTCGGCGTGCGCCGTGCCCGGGACCTCCCACAGCCGGAAGCGGTCGTTGTCGGGCTGCCGGGCCGCCACCGAGTTGAGGATGCTGAGCAGGTCCGTTTCGGTCTGGACGTCCATCACGGGTGCGGCCTGGTCGGTGCGGAAGATCGTCGTCGTGCCGGCGAGCAGCGCGCTCGTCAGGTCGGCGCTCTTGCCCGGGNCGACCAGTGGCAGTTCGCTGGCGCCCCGGCTGTGTACGAAGAAGCCGTCGAACGCCTGGGTCAGCGGCTGGACACCGTTGTAGTAGGTGACCATCGCGAACGCGGACTGCGACTGGCCGGCGGCGAGGACATGCCTCGGGGTCAGGCCGCCGAGGGCCGAGCCGGCCCGGATCGCGCGGGCGACCTGCGTGAAGATGTCGTACGAGTAGCCGTCGCCGGGGTGCTGGAGGCTGCCGTAGCGCGCGGGGTCGATCGCCTTGAGCCCCTTACCGGCCAGCTCGGAACCGGGCCCGGGTGCCTGGACGAGGACCTGGCCGCCACTGATACCGATCAGCTGCGCGGACACTCCGACCCAGACCGCGCCCTGTCGGATGATCTCCTCGTGGGTGGTGGCCCACTCGGCGTCGGCGTCGACGCCTCCGCTGACGTTGAGCCATTCGACCACGACGGTGCCGTTGAACCTGGCCGGATCGACGGGCGTGCGTACCAGCACGCGGGTCCGGTAGGCGGCGGCGGCACCGTCTGTCCGGAAGTTCCAGCGGCCGTTCTGGGTGAATCCGCCGACGGCCTTGTAGGCGGTTGCCGTCCCATTGGCGGCGTACTCGTGTTCGACGTAGCCGGCGGCCGCCAGGTCCACCGGTATCGCCGTGCCGATGAACACGCCGTTTCCGCCGGTCAGCGGCTGCGACAGGTCGGCCGCCGGACCGGGCGGCACCGCGGCGCCGGCGCTGGTGATGCCGAGGCTGGTCAGGCAGGCCGTGAGCACCAGCAGTAATGCGCTCGCCAGCACCGTCGTGATGCGTAACGGGCCGCGCCGCGGGACTATGCCGCGCCGCGGGACTATGCCGTGCCGCGCGACTATGCCGTGCCGCGCGACTATGCCGTGCCGCGCGACTATGCCGTGCCGCGCGACTATGCCGTGCCGCGCGGCGGTACGGCGTCGGGCGAGTGGAGAGTGGTCACCGGGCGGGGGGCTTTCCGGTGTCTGCATGGGGACGCACCTTCCGCTACTGGCCACGCGCGATCCCGTGGCCTGAATCTGGACTGGTTTGCGGGTAGCCGCTGTCGGGTCGGTCCAGCCCGAATGAACGTGCCCGCCACGGTGGAATGGCGCGGGAGCAGGAATATGGTGGGTGCGGGCTCCCTCCGACGTACTCGTTGCACTCCTTTCGGGGTGCTTTTCGGGCGTGCGGCAGTGTGCAGCCGGAATGGAGCCTCGCGCCAGCTCCATCTGGAGACCACCACCCGTAGACCACCGGCTGGAGAGCGCCATCCCGAGACCTTCGCCTGGCGATCTCCAGGTGGGGACGTCGGGTGGCGAGCCGCCGGCACCACACGGTTCCGGCGCCAGCCGGGCAGGGTGGCCTGCGGTTATCGGCCGCGGTGTCGAGGCGGCCCGCCGCGTGCGCAGGTGCCCACTGCAGACGTCGCGTCGGCAGTGGGCGGGTTCTCCCGGAAAACCGTGCCGTGGTTCACGGGAAGGCACTTTCGTGCCGTGCGGACCGCTGATCGTCCGCTCGCCGCGGTGCCGATGACCTGGCGACGGTCTCCGCGCGGCGGTTGTCTCCGCGTAACGGCGGTCTCCGCGCGGTGGGTTGTCGCTGCGCGGCGGCGAGATCCAGTGTGCCGATCTGTCCGTTGTGGGACGATTAGGAAATCGAATTCCCGCTGATGAACTGTGCTGACCGGGCGAAAGGTTTCCGCGGGAGAAAGGTAGAGCCTGATGAGCCGTGCTCGGCCCGTTCGGGGCACGCTGGCGGCGGAGCTGCTGGCGGCGGTCAGCGGAGAGTTCACCGAAATCGTCGCCATGCTGGACCGGGATGCGGCGATCCGCCGGGTTGTCGCCGCTCTTCCGCGCCGCGCCGGGGTGGACATGGCCTGGGTGGGCCTGCCGACGGCAGCCGATGCGCTCGCGCTCGGGTATCCGGTGAACTCCGAAACGGATGTCGTCCACGGTCTGGTCGTGCCGCGCGGGGCTGGTCTCGGTGGCCGGGTGATGGCCTCCNGGGCGCCGTTATGGGTCCGCGACTATCTGGGCGCGACCGAGATAACCGATGATTTCGCCTGGCACGCGGCCCGGGAGCGGGTCGTTTCGATGATCGCCGTTCCGGTTGTGCACGGCGATCGGCTGCTCGGCGTCCTCTACGGTTCGAACCGGCGTGCGACCGAATACAGCGATGTCGTGATCGACGGGATGACGGAGGCGGCCGGTGCCCTGGCCGTCGCGGAGATCGTGGCGGAGCGCGCGAAACACGCCGCCGAGGTGGCGGTGCACCAGGAGCGCCACCGGCTGGCGCTGGAACTGCACGACGGAGTCGGCGCGATGCTTTTCACGATGGGCGCCGGCATCCGGCGCCTGTGCGCCGAGCCCGGTCTGGACGAAGATCTGCGGTCCCGCCTCGCGGTGATCGGCGAGCAGGCGGCGGAGGCCGGGGCGGCCCTGCGGGGGTCGATGCGGGTGTTGTCCCAGGCGCCGGAGCNGGTCGCGCTCGGTGTGGCACTTCGTGAGCACTGCCGGGCGTTCGGTGAGCGGACCGGTATCGCCATCCGTGTCCTCACGCTGAACGATCTTCCGCCGCTGGGGGCGGCCCGCGTCCAGGCGTTCGCGGACGTCACCCGGGAAGCGTTGGTGAACGTGGAAAAGCACGCCGAGGCCACGTCAGTTGTGGTCTCCGTGTTCGCGGCCGAGGACGGGGTCGCGGTCGTGATCTCGGACGACGGAGTCGGAGTCGGCGGCGGCGGCGACGACGGCGGCGGCGACAGTGACAACGTCGGGGTCGGCGGCACGCAGGGCGTATCGCACCCCGACCAGTGGCCGGGCGCGGGACGGGCCCGGGATCAGGGCATGGTTCCAGGCGCGGGGCTCGGCCTGGCGAGCATGACCGAGCGGATGGCCCGGGTCGGCGGGACCCTGACGATCGGGGCGGACGAGGACGGCGGCACCAGGGTGCGGGCGTGGCTGCCGGTACCCCCGTGGCGGTGACTCGGGCCGTGCGGGTGCTTGTCGCCGACGACCATCCGATCGTGCTCGACGGCGTCACCCTCGCGCTGCGCGGTACGCCGTGGCTTACGGTGGTCGGATATGCGCGTACCGGTCGGGACGCGATCGCCGCCGCGGCCCGGCTGCGGCCGGACGTCGTCCTGCTCGACCTGCGCCTGCCGGACATGCTCGGGCCGGAGGTGATCGCGGGGTTGCTCGCGGACGTTCCGTCGCCGAAGGTCGTGCTGTTCACCGCCTATCCGGATCATGCGGCGGTCGAGGCCGCGCTCGAGGTCGGCGCGCACGGGATCGTCGTGAAGGACACGGAACGTGCGGACCTGGTGGAGGTGATCCGCAGGGTCGTGGAAGGGGAGCGGGTGGTCGCCGCGAATGTGCACTGCGACGGCTTCGCGTTCTCCTCGCGGGCGCGTCAGGCGCACGGGATCACCCGTCGCGAGTACGACATCCTGCGCCAGGTAGCGATGGGGCGGACCAACCCGGAGATCGCCGAGGCGCTCGGCCTGACGCGTAACACCGTGAAGACGTACCTGCAGCGCCTGCTGGAGAAGCTGGGGGCCCGCAACCGGGTCGAGGCGCTCCTGCGCGCGCACGAGCTCGGCATCCTCTGAGGGCGCGGCCGGAAGCATCACGTGACAGCCTGCGCAGAGCGTACGATCCCCCGGGAAAGAAGATGCTTCTGTGAATTCGGAACCACGTTCTTGGCCCGGGCGGCGGGGGCTGATCCCTCGCGGGGCGGGGCCTCGTCGCGAGGGAGCGGTCATGAAGGCGGTACGCCCATGAAGGCGGTCAAGGCGCGGGACGGCGCCGTCGGCGTCGTCGATCTCGCGGAGCCGCCGGGTTCCGGCGAGCTGCTGACCATTGCGTCGGCCAGCATCTGCAGCTCTGACCTGCTCTACATCCGCTTAGGCTGCCAGCGGGTCGTGGGNCATGAGCTCGCCGGCCGGCGCGCGGACGGTAGCGGGGTGATCGTCGAAGCGATCATGAGCTGCATGGAGTGCGAGCTGTGCCGCACGGGCCGGTACAACCTCTGTGACACGCACCGTGAGCGGGCACTCGGCGCCACCGCCGACGGCGGGATGGCCGAGCAGTTCCGGGCTCCCGCCGAGCGCCTCGTCCCGCTCCCGGACGGTCTCGACCTCCGTGACGCGGCTCTGGTCGAGCCGGCCTCGGTCGCCTGGCACGCCGTGCGGCTCGCCGGCACCGGCCCGAACACCAGGGTCGCGGTCGTCGGCGCGGGCGCGCTCGGCCTGATGGCCGTCGCCGGTGCGCGCGCCCAGGGCGCCCCGGAGGTGGCCGCCCAGGCCCGGCACGCGCATCAGGCCGAGGCGGCCGAGCGGCTCGGCGCCACCGTCGCCCCGGCCGGCCTGTACGAGGTGGTCGTCGAGGCCGCGGGCACGCCGGAAAGCCTGGCCCAGGCGATCGGGCTGGTGGCACCCGGCGGCACCGTGGTCTGTATCGGTGTCCAGATGGGCAAGGTGGAGGTCGACTGGGGAACGCTGTTCCACCGGGAGGCCCGCCTGGTTCCCTCGATGGGCTACTGCGCCCACGGCGGCAGCCGGGAGATGGCCGACGCCGCCGCCATGCTCGCCGGCAACCCGGAGATCGCCCGAACGCTCATCACGCACCGCTTCCCGCTCGCGGACGCGCAGGAGGCGTTCCGCGTCGCCGCCGACCGCCGTGCCGGGGCACTGCGGGTGGTGGTCGAGCCGTGACGAGCATTGGCCTGGTGACCGGCGCCGGGCGGGGCATGGGCCTGGTCTGCGCCCAGCGGCTCGCGACCATGGTCGACATCCTGCTGCTGGTGGACCGGGACGCGGCGGTCACCGCGACGGCGGCTGGCCTGGCCGCGGCCGGCCCCGCCGCGGCCGAGGGCTTCGTCCTGGACGTCACCGATCCCGCGGGGCTGGCCCGGCTGGCTGACCGGGTCGCCGAGCTGGGCACCCTGCGGGCGGTCGCGCATGCCGCCGGGATCTCCCCGTCGATGGCCGACTGGCGCCGCATCCTCACGGTCGACCTCGTCGCCACGGCGATGCTGGCGCGTGCGCTGCGCCCGCTGACCGCTCCCGGCACGGCCTCGGTCTACTTCGCCTCGATGGCCCCGCTGCTCGGGATCACCGAGGATCACCCGGCGGCCGACGGCGTTCTGGACGACCCGCTCGCGGCGGACTTCCCCGACCGGCTCCGGGCCGTTGTCGGCGAGCAGCTGGAGGACCCGGGCTGGGCCTACTCGTGGGCCAAACGGGGGGTGCATCGTTTCGCCCGGCAGGAGGCGGTGCGGGTCGGCCCGCTGGGCGGCCGGGTCTGCTCGGTCTCGCCGGGCATCATCGACACGCCCCAGGGTCGGCAGGAGGCCGAACAGCACGCCAGCATGCAGATGCTGGTCGACCGGACCCCGCTGGGCCGGCGCGGGCAGCCCGAGGATGTCGCCGACGTGGTGGCCTTCCTGTTGTCCTCNCAGGCTCGTTTCGTCAGCGGAATCGACGTCCTGGTCGACGGCGGGGCGATGGCCGCTGTCCGTGGCCCGGCCGTCGCGTCCAGATAGGGTCCGGTTCGCCCACACGATCCGCGGGGAGAGTGCACATGGTGAACGCGGGAACGCCCGTGGTCCTGGTCGAGACGGCGGATCGGGTCACGACGGTGACCCTCAACCGGCCGGCGGCGCGTAACGCCCTGAGCCGCGAGCTGCTGCACGCGCTGTGGGACGCCGTCATCGCGGCCGGCGCGGCGCCCGACGTCGACGCGGTGGTGCTGACCGGGGCGGACCCGGCCTTCTCCGCCGGCGTGGACCTCAGGGAGCTGTCCGGCGAGTCGCCGTCCACCTCGCCCGCCCGGGAGCCGGGTGCCGGGCCGGAGCGGTACGAGAACGGGCTCTACCGCTTCCTGCCCGTCATCGACAAGCCGATCATCGGGGCGATCAACGGGGTGGCCGTCACCGGTGGCCTGGAACTGGCGTTGCAGTGCACGTTCCTGGTCGCCTCGGAGCGGGCCCGGTTCGCCGACACCCACGCCCGGGTCGGCATCATGCCGGGCGGTGGGATCACCGTCGGGCTCGCTCAGTCGATCGGGCTGCGCCGCGCCATCGAGATGTCGCTGACCGGCAACTTCGTCACGGCGCCGGAGGCGCTCCGCCTCGGCCTGGTCAACCATGTCGTGCCGCACGAGGAGCTGCTGCCGTTCGCGCGCGGGCTGGCCGGCGACATCGCCAGCAACGACCCGCGGGCCGTGCGCCGGCTGCTGGCGCACTACCGGCAGGTGGCCAACGCGGCAACGCTCGACGACGCGCACCGCGCGGAAGGTCTGCTGGCGGAGACGTGGCGGCCGGGAACCAGCCAGGTCGCGGCTCGTCGGGCCGCGGTCACCGAACGCGGCCGCGGCCAGGTCCGTTCCGGACCGGCCGCGCTGCCCGACTCCTGAACCGCCTCGGCGGCTGGCGGGTCCGCGGACCCGCCAGCCGCCGAGGGCGTGACTTCAGGAGGCCGGGATGGCGATCGTCTTGATCTCCAGGAACTCCTCCAGGCCGGCGACGCCGCTCTCACGGCCGATACCGGACTGCTTGTAACCGCCGAACGGCGCGTCGGGGGCGAAGTAGCTGCCGCCGTTCACGCTCAGCGTGCCGCTGCGGATCCGGCGCGCGATGGACAGCGCCCGCTCGTCATCGCCGCTGATCACCGCACCCGAGAGACCGAAGATCGAGTTGTTGGCGATCCTCACCGCGTCGTCGTCGCCGTCGTGCGAGATGACGGCCAGGACCGGGCCGAAGATCTCCTCCTGCGCGATCTCGCTGTCGGGGTCGACATTCGACAGCAGCGTGGGCTCGTAGAAGAAGCCCGGCTCGATCTTGTGGCCACCGGTGACCAGGGTGGCGCCGTCCGCGATCGCGCGCTGGACCATGGCGTCCACCTTCTCGCGCTGCTTCTCGCTGATCAGCGGGCCCATGTAGGTGTCCGGCTCGGACGGGTCGCCGACCTTGACGGCGGCGAGCATGCCGGCGACCTTCTCGACGATGGTGTCGTGCAGCTCGCGCGGGACGACGAGCCGCGAGGTGATCGCGCAGCCCTGGCCGGCGTGGGAGCAGATCGTGAACGCGGCCATCATCGCCGCCAGATCGAGGTCGGCGTCGTCCAGCACGACCAGCGCCGACTTGCCGCCGAGCTCCAGGAAGACCTTCTTCAGGGTCCGGCTGGCCACTTCCATGATCCGCCGGCCGACCGCGGTCGAGCCGGTGAAAGTGATCAGGTCGACGTCCGGGTGCGTGGTCAGCACCTCGGAGGCCTCGACGTCCACGGCGGTGATGACGTTCACGACACCGGCCGGGATGTCCGTCTCGTTGAGGATCAGCTCACCGAGCGCGAGCGCGAGCAGCGGAGTGTCCGGCGCGCCCTTGAGGATCACGGTGCAACCCGCGGCGAGCGCCGGCGCCAGCTTCGCGAGCGCGAGCTGGGTCGGGTAGTTGTAGGCGACGATCGCGGAGACGACCCCGGCCGGCTCCCGCTCGATCCAGCGCTTGTTCTGGCGGCCGAAGGACTCGGCGACGCCCAGGTCCTGGGTGAAGGAGTAGGTCCCGAGAAGGTCCGCGTAGTACTTCACCAGGTTGATCGGCGCACCGAGGGCCGGCCCGTCGGTGATCTGCCGCGGGTGGCCTACCTCGGCGATCGTCAGCTCGCGGAACTCCTCGACGTGCTTGACGAGGGCCTCGTGGAGCTGGTTCAGACAACGGACCCGGAACTCGACGTTGGTCGACCAGTCGGTCTCGTCGAAGGCCCGCCGGGCCGCCTTGACGGCCGCCACGGCCTGCTCGACGGTCGCGTCCGCAGCCGTGCCGACGACCGCGCCGGTCGTGGGGTTGATCGAGTCGACCGTTCGCTCGGTCTCGACAAGCTGCCCGTCGATCAGTAACCGCTTCACAGCCGCTCCTCAAAGATGTCGGTAGTCCCTGATGACTCGCGCGGAGTCATGGCGAGGCCCTGGAGGTGCGCACGGAAGCCTCGGCGAACACCGGTGGTGTCCGTCGCTTCGCCTCTGGTCCGCATCTGACCCTCTTTCCGCCGAACGCGAGCCCGCGGGCGGACCGGGCGAGGTACGACCTCACTCGTCCTGGCCACTCACGTCGCATTCGCGTCTTAACTCTACTGGCACGGAATTGTGAGTCAACCGATTGCGTCCGCGGTCCCCGCGCCGGTGAACTGATCTATCCGCGGATCTCCCGGTGGCCGCCGCGGATCTTGCCGGGAGCGGACCGGGGTGGATGCAGTGCCGAACTCCGGCGGGCGGTCGGCGAAAAAGGTCGTGGCCCAGACGTACCCTCACGTCGCACTCCGTGGTCGACGGCCTGAATCCCTGACCTGTCGGAACAGCGCGGCCCGCCAGCCGGGGGGAGGCACGTTGCCGGCACGATCACCGAGGTGCGGCGTATTATGCGCGGCGGTCCGGCGTGAACAATCACGGCGACAAATCCGGTGCTTTTCGACTGACTCGTGCGCAGACCGGAGGAATCCCGTTTCGGATTTTCTCTCGGTCATCATGCCGCCGGGGAAGGTTTTGTTCGCCAGGCGGCGGCGGGCCCGGTGGAATTCGCCCGGTGCCAGCGCTCCCGTCCGGCCGGCGCTCCCGTCCGGGCAGCGGTCCGGCCGGCCGGGAGCCCGGCGGTGGGATCAGTAGGCGCGGGCGACGAGGGCGACGAGTTCCTCGTCGGCGGTGTCCGCGGTCGGCAGCTCGCCGTCGGCGGTCTGCAGGCACCGCACGGTCACCGAGTCCTCGGCCAGTTTCGCCTCACCCTGCTCACCGACCAGCCGCCAGGGCAGCCGCGCGAAACCGGTCGAGGCCGCCTCGACCGCCTCGGCCAGCGAGGTGACGTCCGCCGTGCGGGCCTCGCGCAGCTCCAGCGCCTGGGCGAACAGGGTGGCCTGCACCTCGCCGAGCAGCCCGGGCACCCGGGTCGTGACCTCGGTGAGCGGCACGGGCGCCTTCTCGCCGGTGTCCCGGCGGGCCAGCGTCACATTGCCCGCGGCGAGGTCGCGCGGCCCGATCTCGACCCGGACGGGTATGCCCTTGAGCTCGGCGTCGGTGACCCTGCGGCCGAACGACAGACCCGGCCGGGCGTCGAGGCTGACCNGCACCCCGGCCGCGGCGAGTCCATCGGTGATCTCCCGGGCCTTCGCGACCACGGCCTCGTCGTCGCGGACCGGCAGGACGATCACCTGGGTCGGCGCCAGCGCGGGCGGGATGCGCAGGCCGTTGTCGTCGCCGTGCGCCATGATCAGCCCGCCGATCATGCGGGTGGAGCTGCCCCACGAGGTCGTCCAGGCCAGATGGCGGNCCCCGTCCGCACCCAGGAAGTCGATGTCGAAGGCGCGGGCGAAGTTCTGGCCCAGCTCATGGCTGGTGGCCATCTGCAGCGCCTTGCCGTCACCCATCATGCCTTCGCAGGTCATCGTGTTGGTGGCGCCGGCGAACCGCTCCTTGCGGGTCTTGGCGCCGACGAACACCGGCAGTGCGAGCACCGAGGTGAAGAAGTCCCGGTAGACCTCCAGCGCGATCCGGCGGGCGTAGGCGGCGGCGTCGGCGGCGTCCGCGTGCGCCGTGTGGCCCTCCTGCCAGAGGAACTCGCTGGTGCGCAGGAACAGCCGCGGGCGCAGCTCCCAGCGGACGACGTTCGCCCACTGGTTCAGCAGCAGCGGCAGATCCCGGTAGCTCTGTGTCCATTTGGCCATGTACTCGCCGATGACGGTCTCGCTCGTCGGGCGGACCACGACCGGCTCGGCCAGTTCCTTGCCGCCGCCGTGGGNGACGACGGCGAGTTCCGGGCTGAACCCCTCGACATGCTCGGCCTCCCGGTGCAGATAGCTCTCCGGGATGAACAGGGGGAAGTAGGCGTTCACCGCGCCCGCGGCCTTGATCCGGGCGTCGATGTCGGCCTGCATCCGTTCCCACAGCCCGTAGCCGTAGGGCCGGATGACCATGGTGCCGCGGACGGGACCGTTGTCGGCGAGCTCGGCCTTGTCGAGCACGTCCTGGTACCAGCGTGGGAAATCGGTGGAACGTGAGGTGAGAACAGCCACGTCGTCCACGATATTGGTTGGCGGTGGCGGACTGACGGACGCNGCCCGCCCCCCGTGACGGGCCGGTCCATGCGTGTTGTGGTCTGGTCCGCGAGCCGAACGGGCGGCGGGTGGACCGAGCCGACGGGGCGGCGGGTCGCTCGGTGCTGGATCAGCGGGGCGCGGTGGTCTCCTCCGGTGCCCGGCGCGGTACCTCGCGGAAGACGAGTGAGAGATCCACGTCTCCGTGGTGGCTGACGAGTGCCGCGGTCGGCGGGACCAGGATCATCGCGCTGGTCAGATCGGCCGCGGTCGCGCCGGGGGCGAGGATCAACTCGTGCTCTACGACTAATCCCGCCCGCACCGTGACGACCTCCGCCAGCGACGGTGGCGGGCCGCCGGATACGGGTCTGGGCTCCGGCGTGAGTGCACCGGTGTCGACGGTGTTCATCGTGCGTACAGCCTTCCTGTTGCTGGCAGTCACCGAAAGCGATGACGCGGCGGGCGCTCTCGCGGTGGGTGATCTCGGGGTGGGTGATGTCGGGGTGGGTGATGTCGCGGTGCGCCGGCGCGCGCGCGACCGACCGGGCGGGGCCGGGCCTGGGGCGCGGGACGGGTAGCGCCAGCGGGCGGAGACTGGCTGGCGGACCGCGCGGTCGGCCGGGCTTGCTCGGTGGACGGGGGAGGGGTTCGTGGTGCCCCGCGGCTGGGGCGTGCCGAGGACCAGCCCCGGCAGGAACGATCGGCAGGCGGTTGATCGGCAGGCGGTTGAACGGCGGTTGAACGGCGACGGGCGGGCAGCGTCGCGCTGAACTCGCGGGGAGCTCCTCTGGACGGTGGGAGGGGCTCGGAGAGGTCCCGAGGAGTCCGGGCTGGGGCTGGGGGAGGACGGTCACGTCGCCGTCGTTGGCTGGCGGCTCGGGCTCCAGGCACCTCCTGACTGTGTGGTTACGGTCTAATGCTGTCAGCTACCGTTGATTTGCTTTATAGCAAACGGTCGGCGGTGCGGGAAGGCAAGGGATGATCTCCGGACAGAGTCGGACACCTGGTTACTCGGGACGAATCTTCGGTTCGGCTGGGTAACCGAACGTCGGTTAAGTCGCCTTGCTGCGGCATTGCTGGCGGTGTGGGCGACCTTGTGCCCCGCAGTGGTCCTTGGCGGTCGGGCCGCCGCCGTGGCGACGTCGGAGGGTGCTCCCGGCTGGGTTGTCCACCCTCCTTTGCGTGACTGACCAGATGCTCTCCGTGGACATCCCGGGGGCTCGGGGTCGGCGCATCCGGTTCCGAGCGGGCGGGAATCGGGCGCCTCCTGTAGTTGGTCGATTCCACAGGGTTGATAGATCTCTGGTGTGCGGGTTGTGAAGTAATGCAGAACTCAGTGTCCCGGATGTGTTCTGGCTGGAGATTGGTTCCCGTTCGGCAACGTTCACCGTTCGTTCACTCGGTCCCGCTTCGATTCTCGCCGGCACCCCGAACGGGGGGCGGGACGAGACCGGCGCCGCGAGGCGCGAAGACGAAGGATTGCTCGTGAACCTAGGCAAGCGTCAGGTGATCGCGGGCCTTGCCGCCGCGGCACTGCTCTCATTGGCCGCGTGTGGCTCGGACGACAACACCGAGGAGACCACGACCGGGGCCTCCAGCACGACCTCCGCCGGCGCGATCGACTGCGCCACCGGGTCGATCACGGGCTCGGGCTCCTCCGCGCAGAAGAACGCGATGGACGAGTGGATCTCGAAGTACCAGGACGAGTGCAGCGGTGCCACCATCAACTACCAGAGCACTGGTTCGTCGACGNGGCGCCAGCAGTTCATCGACGGTCAGATCACCTTCGCGGGCTCCGACTCCGCGCTGAAGGATGACCAGAAGGCCAAGGCGGACGCGCGCTGCACCGGCGGTGCGGCCGTCGACCTCCCNACGGTCATCGGCCCCATCTCCCTGATCTACAACATCGACGGCGTCAAGGAGCTCAAGCTCAGCCCGTCGGCGATCGCCAAGATCTTCTCCGGCTCGATCACCAGGTGGAATGACCCGGCCATCGCCGCCGACAACAGCGGCACCACCCTGCCGGACGCTCCGATCCAGGCAGTCCACCGCTCGGACGGCTCGGGTACCACGGACAACTTCACCAAGTTCCTCAAGGGCGCCGCCGCGGCGGACTGGNCCTTCGAGGGCGGCTCCGACTGGACGGCTCCCGGTGGCCAGGGTGCCAAGGGCAGCGACGGCGTGACCTCCACGGTCAAGAGCACCGCCAACTCGATCGGCTACGTGGAGCTCTCCTACGCGGACAACGCGCAGCTGTCCACCGCGCTGGTCGGCAACGCGGCGAGCGAGTTCATCGCGCCGAGCACCGACGCGGCCTCGCTCGGCATCAGTACCGCCAAGGTCGGCGATGGTGACGACCTCAAGCTCACCTTCGACTACGCGACCGCCACCAAGGGCGCCTACCCGATCTACCTGGCGACCTACGAGATCGTCTGCACGGCCGGCACCCCGGCGGACGCGGCTCCGCTGCTGAAGAGCTTCCTGGGCTACATCGCCTCCGAGGACGGCCAGTCGGCGATCTCCGACCTCGGCTACGCGCCGCTGCCGGACAACATCGCCACGAAGGTCCGCGCCGTGATCGCGAAGCTCGCCTGATCGGCGCTTCGGCGTGACGATCTGACCAGCACAACCTTCCGCGGCCGGGGCAGCGCAGCCCCGGCCGCGGAAGCCGTGGTACTCCGGGTCGCCGTGGATTCCCGGCCAGCCGGCCGCGGAAGGCGCGGCGACCCCCGAGGGAGGAAGAGTCGAGGTAGGTACGGATGACGAAGGAGCCGGACAGCCCGGCCGACGCCGGGCCACGGGGGACCGGTTCGCAGCAGCCGCCGGTCCCGCGGACCACGGCTGAACTGGCACCGTCCACGGCCGCGGGGGCAGGCGACACGGTGTTGGTCGAGGGCCTCGAACACGAACCCCCAGCGGCCGGCACGCCGGAGCCGGCCGGCACGCCGGAGCCCGCCGGCTCGCCGAAGGTGGGCCTGGTCGACACGGCCTTCAAGAACCTGGCCCGGGCCGCCGGCATCGGCCTGCTGATTCTCATCGCGCTGATCGCGACCTTCCTGGTGCTGCGGGCGAGTGACGCGCTGCGCGCCAACACCGCCAACTTCTTCACCACCGAGGCATGGCGCCCCAACGCCGCCGAGCCCTACTTCGGCGTCGCGGCCCTTCTCTTCGGCACGCTGATCAGCGCGGTGATCGCGCTCCTGATCGCGGTGCCGGTAGCGGTGGGAATCGCACTCTTCACCACGATCTACGCACCNCGGCGGATCGCTGCCGGGCTCGGCTACCTCGTGGACCTTCTCGCGGCTGTGCCCAGCGTCATCTACGGCCTGTGGGGGCTGCTCGTCCTGGCCCCCCACTTCAACGGGACGCAGTCCTGGCTCGCCGACTACTTCGGCTGNATCCCGTTCTTCGACACGGGCGGCGGGGCCGTCGGCCGTTCGATCCTCCTGGCTGGGGTCGTCCTCGCGATCATGATTCTCCCCATCGTCGCGGCGATCTCCCGAGAGGTCTTCGCGCAGGTTCCCACCTCCCACCGGGAGGCGGCGCTCGCCCTGGGCGCGACCCGCTGGGAAATGATCCAGACCGCGGTCATCCCCTACGGCAAGCCCGGTGTCATCAGCGCCTCGATGCTCGGCCTCGGCCGCGCGATGGGTGAGACGATCGCGGTGGCTCTCGTCCTGCCCGCCTCGTTCGACATCTCCTGGAAGATCCTGACGCCGGCCGGAAACACGATCGCGGCCAACGTCGCGAACAGCTTCGGCGAGGCCAACGACATCGGCAAGGGCGCGCTCATCGCGTCCGGCCTCGTTCTGTTCGTCGTCACGATGGTGGTCAACATGGTCGCTCGGGCAGTCATCGCACGGAGAAGCGAGTTCTCGGGGCGGGCCGCGTGAGTACCGCGACCATTCCGGCCGCCCCGGTCGATCGACACCCGCTGAACCTTCGGGGGCGGACCCTCGGCCGCCCGGCGCTCGCCGCCATCGCCGCCGGTGCCGTCGTGCTCACCGGACTGCTCTATCTGGTGACGTCGATCCACAGCCGGATCCAGTTCGTCCTGATCGCGGTGCTCCTTTTCTCGGCCGGCCAGGCCATCGCGTCGGTCGTCGTCGAGGGCGGGCGGCGCGCGCGGGACCGCCTGGTCACCACCCTGGTCTTCGGGTCGTTCCTGCTGGCGCTCATCCCGCTGGTCGCCGTGCTGGGGTCCGTCATCGTGCGCGGCGCGGACCGGCTCAACATGAACTTCCTGACGCATTCGATGCGTGGCGTCGGGGCGCGCAGCGCCGCCGGCGGCATCTACCACGCCATCGTCGGAACCCTGGAGCAGGTCGCCCTGGCGAGCCTCATCGCGGTCCCGTTCGGACTGCTCGTCGCCATCTACCTGGTCGAGTACGGCCGTGGCCGGGTCAGCCGGGTTATCAGCTTCTTCGTCGACGTCCTGACCGGCCTGCCGTCGATCATCGCCGGCCTGTTCGTGCTCAGCTTCTGGATTCTCGCGCTCGGGCAGGGATTCTCGGGTTTCGCCGGTGCACTGGCGCTCGCGATCCTCATGGTCCCGGTGGTCGTGCGCTCGGCCGAGGAAATGCTGAAACTTGTTCCGGACGAGCTCCGGGAGGCCAGCTACGCGCTGGGCGTGGCCCGCTGGCGGACGATTCTCAAGGTCGTTCTCCCGACCGCGCTTCCCGGGATCGTAACCGGCGTCATGCTGGCGGTGGCCCGCGTCGCCGGTGAGACGGCGCCGCTGCTGCTCACGGTTTTCGGCACCAACTCGATCAACTTCAATCCGTTCTCCGGTGAGCAGTCGGCGCTGCCGCTCTACATCTACTCGCAGGCCGGACAGCCGCAGCAGACCGCGATTGACAGGGCTTGGGCGGCGGCGCTGTCGCTGATTATCATCATCATGTTGCTCAACCTGGTAGCCCGGCTTGTCGCCCGCCGCGCAACGATCAGGTAGCACCNGGTGGCCGCCGTCGTCCGCCGGCACCACCCGGAATCCGTCCGGGCCGTGCCGACCGCAGTGACCCGTCTTTCCGCCACGAAACGACCGACCGCACTACAAGCTGAGTCGAGGTAGCCATGGCCACCCGTATCGACATCTCCGGGCTGACCGCCTACTACGGGAAGTTCAAGGCCGTAGCGGATGTTGACCTGTCGATCGAACCGAAGAGCGTGACGGCCTTCATCGGGCCGTCGGGATGCGGGAAGTCGACCGTTCTGCGAACGCTCAACCGCATGCACGAGGTACTTCCCGGGGCCCGGGTGGAGGGCAAGGTCCTACTCGACGGCGAGGACCTCTACGCTCCCGGTGTCGACCCGGTCAACGTCCGCCGGAACGTCGGCATGGTCTTCCAGCGGCCGAACCCGTTCCCGACGATGTCGATCTACGAGAACGTCGTCGCCGGGCTGAAGCTGAACGGAATCCGCAAGAAGTCCCTGCTGGACGAGCGGGTCGAGCAGTCGCTGCGGGGAGCGAACCTCTGGGACGAGGTCAAGGACCGGCTGGGCCGGCCCGGCGCCGGTCTGTCGGGTGGCCAGCAGCAGCGGCTGTGCATCGCCCGCGCCATCGCCGTGGAGCCTCAGGTGCTCCTGATGGACGAGCCGTGCTCGGCGCTCGACCCCATCTCGACGCTGGCGATCGAGGATCTGATCCACAAGCTCCGGTCCAGCTACACGATCGTGATCGTCACGCACAACATGCAGCAGGCCTCCCGGGTGAGTGAGACGACCGCCTTCTTCTCCCTGGAGAAGACCGGGGACCCCGGCCGGCTGGTGGAGTTCGACAAGACCTCGCAGATTTTCAGCAACCCGAAGGAGAAGCGGACCGAGGACTACGTCTCCGGGCGGTTCGGCTGAGACCTCCAGACACTCG
Organism: Frankia sp. EI5c; assembly: GCF_001636565.1. Taxonomy (GTDB): domain Bacteria; phylum Actinomycetota; class Actinomycetes; order Frankiales; family Frankiaceae; genus Parafrankia. Next base: position 37,661 of record NZ_LRTK01000010.1, on the reverse strand, counting down.
GGCGGCCGGGCCGCTCGGGATGCCCGCCGTGCCGACCCCGCCGGGGCCCGGTCCGGGTCGCGGCCCGTCGCTGCTCATCGCCGACAGCGAGGCGGACGACGAGCTGCTGCCGGTGCTGCGGGAGCAGGGTGTGGAGGTCACGGTCGTCGCGGACGGTGCGCTGGCCCTCCTGGAGATCGGGCGGCTCGCACCCTCCGCGGTGCTGCTGGCCGCCGGCCTCCCGGTCGTCGACGGGGTGACGGTGATCCGTACGGTCCGGTCGGCAGCGGGGCGCACCGCCACGCCGATCCTGTTCGCGGTGGGTCCCGGTGACCGCACGCAGGCCGCTGCCGCGCTCGACGCCGGTGCGAGTGCCTGCGTCGGCAAGCCCTACCGCGTACACGAGTTGCTGGCGATGGTCGGCGCGGCCGCCGGCTCGGCCCGCCCGCCGTTCCTGCCGGGTGTGCCGGGGGCCCCGGGCCCGGGCCCGGCTGGCCCGCACGAGGTGTCGGGCGGGTCCGACGTGGTCGGCACGGTGCCTCGCGGCCTGCTGCGCTCAGGCCCGGTCGTGCTCGACGTCGACGCGCACGAGGTGACGGTCGACGGCCGGGCCGTGCACATGCCTCCGCGGGAGTTCCGGCTCCTGCGGCTCCTGCTCGGGCATGCCGGGCGGGTCGTCACCCGCGAGACACTGCTCGCAGAGGTCTGGGGCTCGCCGGACACCGACCCGAACACCCTGGCCGTGCACGTGCGCAGGCTGCGCCGCCGGCTGGGGGACCCCGCTCCCTTCCAGCGGGTGGGCGGTTCAGGTGTGCCGGCCGGCCATCCGGCCGCCGGCGCGCTCGTCGACGGCGGGCCACCGCTGATAGAGAGCATCCGCGGGATCGGCTATCGCTTCCGCGCGCCGTACCCGGGCTGACCGGCCGCGTCCACCCCGCGGCGGCTGCTCCGGGCGGCCGGCGGCGAGCCAGCTCAGGTCGGCAGGCTGTAGACGCCCGGGGCGCACTCGACGACCAGCCCGTCCGCGATCAGTCCGGCGAGCGCCCGCCCGCGCTGCACCGGTTCGTCCCACACCTGGTCCAGCAGTGACTGCCCGACCGGGTCGGTGGCGTCCCGGAGCACGGCGAGCAGCCGGCCGCGGACCTGGCGGTCAGTGCCGGCATAGCCCTGGGGGCGCCGGGCCGGGCCCGTCGACGGCGGGCTACCGGCGGCCGTCCACGCGCAGTGCCCCAGGACGGGGCACGCGCCGCAGCGGGGTGCCCGGGCCACACACACCAGGGCGCCCAGCTCCATGAACGCCGCGCTCGCCCTCGCGGCCGTTTCCGGGTCGGCCGGCAGCAGGCCCGCCACCAGCTCCAGATCGCGCCTGGCGACTGCGGCCGGGCCCTCGGCCACCCCTTCCACCGCCCGCGCGACGAAGCGCCGCACGTTGACGTCGATGACGGGGTGGCGCTGCCGGAAGGCGAAGGCGGCGACCGCCCGGGCGGTGTAGCTCCCGACGCCGGGCAGTGCCAGCAGGTCGTCGAGCTGGTCGGGTACGGACCCGCCGTGCCGTTCGACGATCGCCGTCGCAGCCTGGTGCAGCCGCAGCGCCCGCCGCGGGTAGCCAAGCCGGCCCCATTCCCGGACGGCCTCGCCGGCGGGCTGGGCGGCGAGGTCAGCGGGGAGGGGCCACCGCAGCAGCCAGGCCTCCCAGACGGGCAGGACGCGGTGCACCGGGGTCTGCTGCAACATGACCTCGCTGACGAGTACGCCCCACGGACCGGTCTCCGGACGGCGCCAGGGCAGCTCCCGGGCATGGGCGCCGAACCAGTCCACCACCAGATCCGCGAGCACGGAGCCCGCGGCCGCCTGGCCCGCGGCTGCCGCCGTCATCGATGTCGTCATCATCGTGGTCATCGTGTCATCCCGGTATCGGGGTCGCTGCCGGGGCCGTGGCACCCGCGCCCGGCGGGACGGCGGGCTCGACGACCGGGGGACCTGCCGCTGCCGGTGAGATCGGTGTGCTGATCTCCCGCGCCGCGGGCCGCGGTTTACCGTTCGGCCGGCGACGATTCGGCGCCGCGAAATTCAGGGAAATGGATTCTCGCACGGTGCGGACAATGCGCTGGGAAAGTTGTGACCGCCGCCATCCGGACCGCCGCCGGAGAAGGAGATCCGGCCGGGCTACACGTAGCGTTCGAGGATGCTCGACTCGGCGAGTCGGGACAGCCCTTCGCGGACGGTCCGTGCCCGGGTCTCACCCACCCCGTCCACCATCTGGAGATCATCGACCCCGGCCGCGAGCAGCTTCTGCAGGGTTCCGAAGTGGTCCACGAGCCGGTCGACGACCATCCGGGGCAGGCGCGGAACCTTGGCCAGCATCCGGTAGCCGCGTGGGCTGATCTGGCGGTCGAGAATGTCGGCCCCGCCGGAGAAACCGATCACCCGCGCGATCACGGTGAGATCAAGCAGGTCGGTCGGGGTCATGGCCGACAGCTCCGTCAGAACCTGCGTCGCCGTGCCCGCGCGGGNGCCGACCGGCAGGTAGTCGCGGACGGTGAGCTCCNGCTCCGTCTCGACGCCGGCCATCAGCTCCTCGAGCTGCAGCGACAGCAGCCGGCCGTCGGTGCCGAGCTCGACCACGTAACTTTCGATCTCGTCCGCGATCCGGCGGACCATCTCGAGACGCTGACTCACCGAGATGGCGTCACGGACGGTGACAAGGTCCTCGATCTCCAGGGCCGACAGCGTCCCGGCCACCTCGTCGAGCCGCAGTTTGTAGCGTTCGAGGGTGGCCAGGGCCTGGTTGGCGCGGGAGAGGANGGCCGCCGCCCCGTCGAGCACGTAGCGGCGCCCCGCCACGTAGAGGGCGATGATGTGCATGGACTGGCTCACCGAGATCACCGGGAAGCCGGTCTGCTTGGCGACCCGCTCCGCCGTCCGGTGCCGGGTGCCGGACTCCTCGGTCGGGACCGTCGGGTCGGGCACCAGGTGCACCGCGGCCCGGACGATGCGGGCGAGGTCGGAGGAGAGCACGATCGCGCCGTCCATCTTCGCCAGCTCACGCAGGCGGGTGGCGGAGAACTCCACGTCGAACTCGAAGCCACCCGTGCACAGTCCCTCGACCACCTTGTCGTGGCCGAGCACAATCAGCGCTCNGGTGTGACCACGCAGGATGCGCTCAAGACCGTCACGGAACGGAGTTCCGGGCGCGACCGCGGCGAGTGTCGCCCGGAAGATGTCATCCCCGGGTGGTCCTGCCATCAGGCTCCCTCGTAGTTCTTCGACGTCCTGTCCGCCGAACGCCTCCATCGTGTCGTGCTCGTCACCCCGATGGTATCGGTAGGCCCGGGTGGATGAGCGTAGCCTCAACGCGATCTCACCATATCCGGCAATCGTCAAAGCCGGTTCATTCGTCGTACATGTGCGCAATGGCAGCGATAAGGTCCGGCACTTCCTGCGCGGTCAACCCNTCCGGTGCCTCGCCGGAACCGACCGGAACCAGCGCACGCCGGAATCCGAGCCGGGCGGCCGCGGCCAGCCGCTGCCGCACCGCGCCGACTGCCCGTACCTCGCCCGCGAGACCGACCTCCCCGATCGCGACGAGATCGCCCGGCAGTGGGCGGTCCCGCGCGGCGCTCACGGTGGCCAGGGCCACGGCGAGATCCGCGGCGGGCTCGGCGAGCCGGACACCACCCACCGTGGCGGTGTAGACGTCGGCGCGGCCGAAGCGGACCCGGGCCCGCCGCTCCACCACGGCGAGGATCATCGCCACCCGCGCCGCGTCGAGCCCGGAGACCGCCCGGCGCGGCACCTGTGCCGACGCCTCGGCCACCAGCGCCTGCACCTCGGCGACGAGCGGCCGGCGGCCCTCGACCGTCACGGTGACGCAGGTGCCGGGCACCGAGGTCGGGCCGGCGCCGCCCGACCGGGAGAGGAACAGCCCGCTGGGGTCGGCGACCTCGCGGATGCCGGAATCGTGCATCTCGAAGCAGCCCACCTCGTCCGCCGGGCCGTACCGGTTCTTGCCGGCGCGCACCAGGCGCAGCGTCGAGTGCCGCTCGCCCTCGAAGTGCAGGACGACGTCCACCAGGTGCTCGAGCAGCCGCGGGCCGGCGACCGCCCCCTCCTTGGTGACATGGCCGACGAGCACCGTGGCCAGGCCCAGCGCCTTGGCCGTCCGGATCAGGGCCCCGGTGACCTCCCGCACCTGCGTCACACCGCCGGCCGAGCCCTCGGAGCCGGCGGAGGAGATCGTCTGCACCGAGTCGACGACGAGCAGCGCCGGGCGCACCTCCTCGACGTGCGTGAGTACCGCGCCCAGGTCCGTCTCGGCGGCCAGCCAGAGATCGGGGTGCAGCGCGCCGGTGCGGCCGGCTCGCAGGCGCACCTGGGCGGCGGACTCCTCACCGGTCACCACGAGCGCGCGCGAACCACCGGCGGCGCTGCGGGCGGCGACCTCCAGCAGCAGGGTCGACTTGCCGACGCCGGGCTCCCCGGCGAGCAGGATCACCGCGCCGGGAACCAGGCCGCCACCGAGCACCCGGTCAAGCTCGTCGATGCCGGTGGGGCGCCGGCGAGCGGCCGTGGCGTCGACGGCGGTGACCGGTGTGGCCGGCGCGGTCACCGGCGCGGCGGCCACCCGGGCGCTGCCGCCCAGCCCACCGCCCAGCCCGCCGCCGCGCCGGGGAGCGGGTGCCAGCGTCTCCAGCGTTCCCCATGCCTGGCAGCGCGGACAGCGGCCAGCCCAGCGGACCGCCTCCGCCTCGCACGCGGAACACCGGAAGCCGCCGGCGGGGTTGCGGGAGCTCGCGCCCCCGCGAGACGAGGCCCGACCCGGACCACCAGCCGTGCGACCCGCGGGACCAACAGAGGACATGCCGGTCACGGTAGCTGCCGGGGCCGACAGTATTCCGCCGGCCCGGAGTCCGCCGGTCCGGCCGCCGGCAGGTGGTCAGGACGTGGCTGTCAGGGGGTGTGCGCCGGGGCGGCCGGCTCACCCGAGCCGGGCGTCGCGGTGGCGGCCGACTCGGGCGAGCCGGCCGCGGGTGACGCAGCCTCGGTGGACGTCCCCGCCGCGGGTGCCGTCGCCGGCGCCGTGGTGGACTGCTCCGCGGGCGCGGTGGCCGCCGCCGAGGCCGAGGCCCCGGGAGCGGGCGGCTCGACCGGCACGTTGAGCGTGACGCTGCCCGACTTGGCGAAGGTGAACGTCACCGGGATCTCCTCGCCGACGGCCAGGTCCTCGGTGAGGCCGGTCAGCGTCGGCGCCGACCCGTTGGCGATGTAGATGTTGCCCCCGCCGGGCCGGATGATCGACGGCGAGGGTGCGGTGCCGCCACTGGCGGCCGGGGACGACACACTGATCAGGCTGTCCTCCTCCGCGCCTCCGTTGAACACCGCGGAGATGATCTGTGCGGTCGAGCCCTCTTCCGCCGGCCCCGCGACGTACACGTTCCGGAGGGTGACGGAGCCGACGGCCCCGCTCACCGAGTTGGTCGTGGTGCGGGCGGCGTTGGTCAGCGCGTCCGTCCCGGACGCGCAGCCGCTGAGAGTGGCGGCCAGGACGGCGGCCGCCGCGGCGGAAGATGCGACGATGGCCCTGCCACGTGTACGGCCGCGGCGGCCGACGGTCGGGTCGGCGCCGGCTTTCGGGGCGTGGCTCGGGCCACCTGAAGCGGTGGCATCGGCGGGCGACGTCCCCAGGGACGTCGCGGAACGAGCACCCAGACGGCGGCTCACGGCTCGGTGGCTCCTCCTGCGCAGGGACCGGCGCGCCTCGCGCGTCGGTGCCGAACGGTCGTGACCGGTCAGGTGGCCGCTGCGGGGGTCCGCATCGGCCGGCGCGCCCTGATGCGGGCCGTGGAAACCCCGGTCTGTGGACCGTCCACGGCACATCGGCGGGCGCACCCGGTCACCCGCGACTCCCAGGTCGGGGCGCGGGTGCGGGGCTAACACTAGCCACCCCGACCCGCAATGTGCGTCCCAGCGTGTTGGGCTCGACATCTCCGGACCAATCGGACGGCAGGTGGTTGACCCGAACGGCCCACACCGATGCCATCACACTTCCCGCACGTCTCCAGCCCGGCCGCCGCGCGGTTCTCGCGGCGGCGCCGAGGAGGTCGCCGCGGGCCGGACCGGACCGGTTGTAACCGGAACGGGCCGCGGCCGGAACGGCCTGACCAGGCACGTGGTGCAGCGGGCCGGCAGGTGGTGCGGGCGGAGGGGCGCCGGCCGTGGACGGGGTGAGCGATCGAGAGCATGGCGTTTCGCGCCCGCTCCGCGCAAGCAGATGCGAATCCCGCTGCGGCGGCCCGGATGATCTGGCCCGCTGTGTCGGGCAAAGGTGGGGTGGCGAACGGGTGGGCCCGGGTGGGCCTGGCACCGGTGGGGGAGGCCGGTCGGATCCCGCCGGTCCGCTCGGAAAAGGCCGCAGCGCACGGGGATCGCGGGTCCTTGGCCGCCCCGGGTGCCGCCGGCGGGCGGATGATCACGAGGCTCGGCCGGGATGTGCTCCGGCCCGGCGGACCCCGCCGGGCTGCGCCGGATGGTGCCGTGACCACGGTGGCGGCCGGGTCAGACCTTGGTGCCCGGCCGTCGGCGGCCGGCGGCAGCCACCCGACACGCCCGGCCGCCGCGACGGGTCGGCGCCGGACCTGCGGCGGGTCGGCGGGGTCCGGTCCGGCGGTGACGGTAGTGTCGCCACGCCCTTGACACCAACAACCAGACAACTTCTGCCGCATCGTCATCTGTTTCGCCAGACCGGACACCTTGCCCGTTGATAGGCCCCGACCTGCGCCGATCCGGTCGGCCCGCGTGCCGGGTCCGTCGCGTGCAGTACCTCCCCGTCTCGGAGGGTGGCCGGAACNCGACGTTCGCGCTGTTCCCCNTGCCCGCCGGCCGCGCGCGTCTGACCTGCGGCGATGCGTGCGTGTTACGCTGGTAGAGGCGGAAGGGGCACGTGACACATGGCGTTCCAAGTCGGCGAGACCGTTGTTTACCCGCATCATGGTGCTGCTCTGATTGATGCGATTGAAACGCGCGTCATCAAGGGTGAAGAAAAACTTTATCTCGTCCTGAAGGTTGCCCAGGGCGACCTCACTGTCCGTGTTCCAGCCGACAACGTCGGCATGGTCGGCGTGCGTGATGTCGTTGGTCAGGACGGCCTGGAGCGCGTGTTCGAGGTGCTGCGCGCCCCACACACGGAGGAGCCGACCAACTGGTCGCGGCGCTACAAGGCCAACCTGGAGAAGCTCGCCTCGGGCGACGTGAACAAGGTCGCCGAGGTCGTGCGGGATCTTTGGCGGCGTGATCGCGAACGCGGTCTTTCCGCGGGTGAGAAGCGCATGCTCAGCAAGGCGCGGCAGATTCTCGTCAGTGAACTCGCGCTTGCTGAAGGCACCAACGAGGACAAGGCCGAAGCCATGCTCGACNAGGTTCTTGCCGGCTGAAACCGGCTGACTCCGGCATGTGCGGTCGGCGACACCCGGACGGTATTGCGCGTCGTCCAGTGTCAGCGGAAGGCTTGATGTTTCCGACCGAATCATGGATGCGGCGGATATCCATACCTGTGGGAGTGCCCCCGGACGGGGGCCTCTCACGCCGCCCGGGTCCGCCGGGCGGCTGTTCGTGGACGCCGCGGAGGCCTTAGTTGGTGAACTCTCGGGTAGGGGCGGTCGTGCCGGCAGCGGGCCGGGGCGAGCGCCTCGGTGGTGGCACGCCCAAAGCGTTGCGGCCGCTGGCCGGCCGCCCGATGCTGTTGCGGGCGGTGGAGACGCTTCTGTCGTCCACCCTCGTGTCCCAGGTGGTGGTCGCGGCACCGCCGACCCTGGTTGACGTGGTCGGGCAGATCCTCGGGTCCGGCGTGCGGGTGGTGCCTGGCGGCGCCGAGCGGGTCGACTCGGTACGGATCGCCCTGGACGCGCTGGACGACGACATCGGTGTTGTCCTCGTTCACGACGCGGCGCGCCCGCTCACCCCGGCGAAGCTGGTGGACGCGGTCGCGACCACGGTGCTCGACGGGCACCCGGCTGTAATCCCCGTGTTGCCCCTGACGGACACCGTCAAGGAGATCGACGCGGAGGGACGGGTGGTGCGGACGCCACCTCGGGACACGCTGCGCGCGGTGCAGACCCCGCAGGGCTTCCGGCGGGACGTCCTGCGCGCCGCCTACGCGAACCGGGACCTCCCCGTCACCGACGATGCCGGTCTGGTCGAAGCTCTGGGAGTGCCGGTGACGACGATCCCCGGCGCCGAGGAGGCGTTCAAGGTGACCCGACCAGCGGATCTGGTCCTGGCGGAGGCGCTGCTGGCGAACTCCGTACCCCGCGACGGGCAGCGGTGAGCGCCCCACAGCTGCCNCGGGTGGGCAACGGTGTCGATGTGCACCCGTTCGAGCAGGGGCGTGACTGCTGGGTCGCCTGCCTGCTCTGGCCGGGAGAGACCGGGCTCGCCGGGCATTCGGACGGGGACGTCGCCGCACACGCGGCCTGCGACGCGCTGCTGACTGCCGCCGGCATCGGCGATCTCGGGGCCGTGTTCGGCACCGGCCGCCCGGAGTGGTCCGGTGCCTCCGGAGCCGCGCTGCTGGGGGAGACCGCGCGCCTGCTCACCGAGGGCGGCTGGCTGATCGGCAATGTCGCCGTCCAGGTGGTGGGCAACCGCCCGCGGATGGCCGCGCGGCGGGTCGAGGCGCAGGAGGCGATGTCGGCCGCGCTGGGCGCGTCGGTGAGCCTCTCCGCGACGACGACCGACGGTCTGGGGTTGACCGGGCGCGGCGAGGGGCTGGCCGCCATCGCCACCGCGCTCGTGACCNGGCGGTAGCTTCCGCACCCGGAGATTCCGCACCCGGCTCCGCGCCGGGATTCACCGTGTTCGGCGTGCCGTGGGCATCGCCGCCGTCCCCGGCCGCGCCGTCGGCCGCCGGGCGAGAGCGGGCCGTCCACCGGGTGTTCGCCGCCTACTGACGGATACCTGACATGCCTGACTGGCATCGGACGTAGGTTGGTGCCTGGGGGATGAGAGGGTGTGCCNGGTGAGTGACTCTCCGAGGAGTGTGATGGCGGCGCGGCTTCCCGAGGCGGTCAGGGCCCTCACGGATGCTCCGACATACGTGACTCTGGCGACGATCAGACCGGACGGCTCGCCGCGCCTCACCGTCCTGTGGGTCGCGCGGGACGGNGACGAGCTGCTGCTCTCCACGGTGCGGGGCCGGGCGAAGGAACGGGACATCGCGCGGGATCCACGGGTCGGGCTGATGTTCCTCGACCAGCGGGACCCGTACAGCTACGTGGAGATCCGCGGCGTGGCCTCGCTGTCCGAAGAGGGTGGCAAGGAACTCATCGATCTTCTGTCGATCAAGTACACCGGATCTCCGTACGGCTGGGACGGCCCGGACGAGGTCAGGCTGGTGATCCGGGTTGTCGCGGAGCGTGTCCTTACCACCGGGTGAGAATCGCCGCGACCGATTCCAGGGCCTCCCTTGGGCGTCGCGGTGGCGGTGGGCCGTACCCTTGACAGATGGGTCTTCGCCTCTATGACACGCGCACCCGGCGCGTGCGGCCGTTTGTGCCGCTGCGCCCCGGTCATGTGGGCGTGTACGTGTGTGGGCCCACCGTCCAGTCACCACCGCATGTAGGCCACATCCGAACCGCGCTGGCCTTCGACCTCCTGCGGCGGTGGCTGACGCAGAGCGGGCTGTCGGTGACCTTCGTCCAGAACGTCACCGACATCGACGACAAGATCATTCTGAACGCCGACCGGGCCGGCACCACCGTCTGGGAGCTGGCGACCCGCCAGACCAGGGCCTTCGACGAGGCATACCGGGCGGTGGGCGTGCTTCCGCCGACGATCTCCCCGTTGGCCACCGGCCACATTCCGGAGATGCTGGAGATGATCTCCGGCCTGGTCGAGCGTGGGTTCGCCTATCCCGGCGCGGGATCGGTGTGGTTCCGCGTCGGTGCCTTCGCGGACTACGGCGCGCTGTCCCACCAACGCCCCGCCTCGATGCATCCGTCCCCGGAGGCCGAGCCCGGGAAGGCCGATCCGCGGGACTTCGCCCTGTGGAAGGCCGCGAAGCCCGGNGAGCCCTCCTGGGCCTCGCCGTGGGGCCCCGGCCGTCCCGGCTGGCACCTGGAGTGCTCGGCGATGGCGGGCAAGTACCTCGGTGCCGAGTTCGACATCCACGGCGGTGGCCTCGACCTCGTCTTCCCCCACCACGAGAACGAGCGGGCGCAGACGATCTGCGCGGCCGGCGGCCCGACCGGCGCCGAGATGGCCAACTACTGGATGCACGTCGGCCTGCTCACCACCGGTGGCACCAAGATGTCCAAGTCGCTGGGCAACTCATTCTTCGTGACGGACGCGCTCGCGGCGGTGCGGCCGCAGGTGCTGCGGTACCACCTGCTCTCCGCGCACTACCGCTCCTCCCTGGAGTACAGCGCGCAGACGCTCGACGAGTCCGCCGCGGCCCACGACCGGGTCGAGACCTTCGTGCGCAACGCCCTGGACATTCTGGGCGGGCCGGCGGAGGCGGCTGCGCTCGCCGCCGAGATCGACCGCGGGGTGTCTCCCGCCGGGCATGCCGCCGCGGCGGCGCCGGCCGCGGCTGCTTCCGCGCCGGTGTCGGCGGCGGCCAAGGTCCTTTCGGCCACGGGCACCCAACGGCCGGGCAGCGTGGGGGAGCAGTCCGCCGCCGGTCAGCCCGGGGGCTGCGGAAACGGCGACCTGACTCCCGGGCTGGCCTGGGCGGAGTTCGCGGCCGCGATGGACGACGACCTGGCTGTCGGCCGGGCGCTGGCCGCGCTCTTCGGGGCGGTCAGCCGGGGCAATCAGGTGCTGTCCAAGGCCCACAGCCGGGAGCTGGCCGGCTGGGTCGACGTCACCCGCCGGATGCTCGGCGTCCTGGGGCTCGACCCGGTCGAGCAGTGGCCCACGGCCGGTGCGGAGCTGCGCCCGGCGCTCGACGCTGTCATGGGCGTGCTGTTGGATCTGCGTTCGGCCGCCAGGTCGCGGCGGGACTACACCGAGGCGGACTCCATCCGGTCCCGGATCGGCGCCGCCGGAGTCGTCATCGAGGACACTCCCGAAGGTCAGCGCTGGCACCTCGCCTGACCGCTGTTGCACCCGCCTGACCTGGCCCGGCACCCCGGTCGCCGGGTCGCACCGGTCGGCCGGCGGGTGTCTGCACACCGGTTGGCTCGGCCCCCGGCCGGCCGCGACGAGCGGCTGGCCGGGGGCCGGCAATCATCATCTCACTGTGCCCGTACGGTGATCCTCGTCCAGGCACCCACGTAGACCCGATCGCCGTCGCGCAGCGGTATCGCGCGGCCGGGCTCGATGGGGTCGGGCTCGTCGTTGAGACGGGTCCCGTTCGTCGATCCCGGATCCCGGACGGCGTACGTCCCGTCAGGCATCCGTTCCAGGGTCGCGTGGGCCCGGGAGATGCCCGGGTCCTCGGGTGCGCCGGAGAGATCGATCTCGGGATTGATGCCCCGTGACTCGCTGCGCCGGCCGATCAGCATCTGCGAGTCGGTCAGCGCGAAGACGCGCCGCGGGTAGAACGCGGGGAACGGGACCCGGTGGTCGTCACCGCTGTCGTAGTACTCGCGCTCGGCCTCGACGACGGCCTCCCAGGTGCCGAGGGCCGGGGCGTCGTCCCACTCGCGCCCGCGGCCCGCTGACCGTGGGTCACCGGCGCGCGGGTCGCCGAGCCGCGGGTCGCCGAGCCGCGGGTCGGCGATTCGGGGGTCGGTGCCGTGGCGGGCCTCCGAGCCGCGCCGTGGCCCGGCCTGCCGGGAGGTGGCGCCCGCGTCGTCGAGAGCCGACGCGCCGCCCGGCCCCGGTAGCTGCCCGGTGCTGAAGTCGAGCCCGCAGCCCTCGCAGAAGCGTGCCGCCGTGTCGTTGAGCGAACGGCAGTTGGGGCACGGGGCGTAGCGGTCGGCGGCGCGGTCCCGGGTACCGGGCCCGGCCGGCACCGGGGTGGATCCCGCTCCCGGCATGCTCAACGGATCCACGCCGTACCCGCCGCCGGGTGTGCCGTAGGAACCGTTGTCGCGGTAGCCACGCCGGTTGTCGGCGTCCGGCATCGGGCGGCCCGGTTCACCCGCGCCGTACCCGCCGCGGGCCTCAGGCGCCCCGTAGCCGCCCCGGTCGTCCCGCCCACGCGGGAAGCCGGGCTCGGGCTCGCCCCGGCCGGCGCCGTAGCCGTCACGCCCATAGCCCGGCGGCGTCCGGTCGTCCCGGGCGCCGAATCCGGGTTCGGGGTCCTCACGGCCGCCGAACCCGGAGCGGTCGTCGCGTGCGTAGGGGTCCCGCTCCTCGCGCGGCCGCTCGCGGCCGTCGGGGCGCGCGCGCTCCTCCGACGGCCGGCCGTAGCCGCCGTCGCGGGCGTACGGGTCCGAGTAGCCACGAGCGGCGCGCGGGTCCTCCGCGTAGCCCTCACGGCCGTACCCGCCGTACGGGTCACCCCCGCGGCCCGCACCACGCGGCGGGTCCGCCACACCGGCGGCCTCGGCCGGCGCGCGGCGGATGCCGAGCGGGTCGTATCCCTGGCCGCCGCCGGGGCCGGGAGGGCCCGACGGTTCCCGTTCGGGCGCTCGGCGCCCGTACGGGTCCGCGGAACGCCCGGCCGGCGCGGCCGCCGGATACCCGGCACCGCGACCACCGTCGTCCTGACGGTATCCATAACGATCCTGACCACCAACGATCCGTAGCCCGCACTGATCGCAGTAGTCGGGATCGTGGGACAGGTGCCCCTCCGGGCAGCGTGCGCTCACCTGATCACCTGTTCACCCGGACGGTCCTGGTCGACATCGACGAGTCGCGGACCATCTCGTCCATCTTCTCGACGTATTTCTTCAGCCGAACCGTACCTGTTGTTGGATTGTCGATGTGTACCGGCTCCTGTAGGAGGCAGCAGGTTACGTCGTTGCCCCAGGTGAGCGCTTCCCGAATGCGGTGTGGCGCTCTCGTTCTGGCAGTTGTGTCACCCTCGGTGAAGGCGTGACTCCCCTTCGTGGACCNCATCCTCAGCCCGTCACTCGGGCCGCGACGACCGTGATGTTGTCATGGCCGCCCTGATCGATGGCGAAGTCGATGAGATGGCGCGCCACATCCAGCGCGGCGGCCTCCGGGTCAAGGTGGTTGACCAGCGAGGCGAGCACGTCCGGGCGGGAGGAGTAGTTCCACAGGCCGTCGCTGCACACGATCACCGTCGCCGGGGTCTCGATCGGGAACGCGGCGGTGTGCGGGGTCACGTCGTCGGCGTCGCCGCCCAGCCAGCGGGTCAGCGTGTGGGCGCGCCGGTGCGTCTCCGCCTCCGAGGCGGGGATCAGCCCAGCCCGGGCCGCCTCGGCGGCCCAGGTGTCGTCCGCGGTGAGCCGCTCGCACCACCGCGGGCCGAGCAGGTAGACGCGGCTGTCCCCGACCCAGCCGACGGTCACCATCCCCGGGCCGTCCACGGACGGTGGAGTGATGATCGCGGCGGCGAAGGTGCAGGAGGGCGCCATGCGGCCCTCGGCCGCGCTGAGCTGGGCGATGGTGGCCTGAGCGGCCTCCACCGCGGTGTGCAGCGCGGCGTCGGCCTCGTCGGGCCCGAAACCGCCGGAGATCCGCCGCGGCGCGGTGCGCGGCTCGTCGTACTCGGCGTACTCGTCCAGGACGTCGAGAACCTCGTTCGCGGCGCTGCCCGCCCGGGCCTCGTACGGGACGGCCTCGCCCGGGCCGTGGGCGCGCACGGCGTCCGCGAGGATCGCGGTGGCCGTTGCCGCCGCCGCCGCCGAGGCCTCCCCGGAGCCCGGGGTCGTCGAGACGCCGTCACACACGACGGCGATCAACGTCCCGTGGACGATCGCCACGCCCATGGCGTCCTCGTTCGTCGTGTGCCGGACTCCGCGGTCGCAGACCCCGGCCAGCGGCCCCAGGTCTATCTCGCGGTGGTCCTCGTCGCCACCGTCGACCGGCGCGCCGGCGAAGGCGAAGCCGCAGGCCTCGCAGTACCGCGCGTCGGCGTAGTTGGGGGCGACGCAGACAGGGCAGCGCATGACCTCGTCCTCGTTTCCGTCGGACTCGGTCTCCGAGGCGTTGCGCTGCCCCAGGAGCATCGTGGCGGGGTCGGTGTCGGCGGGGTAGCCCTCACCGCCGGTGAAACCCTCACCGGGGTACGCGGCGTCGGAATAGGCCCGGCCCGGATACGCCGACGGCTCGTATGAGTGCTCGGCGTATTCGCCGCGGTACTCGCTGTCGCGGTACCTTCCCGGCTCCGTGGGGTAACCCGAGCCGGGATAGGCCCCGTCCGGGTAGGTGTTCTCCGGGTAGCCGTCCCGCTGCGGGTAGCCGCCCTCGCCGAAGCTGTTCTCCGGGTAGCTGCTCCCGGTGTAGCTGTTGTCGGTGTAGCTGTTGTCGGAGTAGGCGCTCTCGGGGTAGCCGTTCTCCGAATACGGGGCACCGTGGCCGGAGAACCCGGCCTGGTAGCGGTCCGCCTCCGGCTCGTCGGACCGGAAGCCCTCCGCCCGGTAGCCCTCGGCCGGCAGGTCGTTGCCGAGGTAGTCGTCGGAACGCCGGGCGTCCTCGGGGTAGCCGTCGCCGGAACGGCGCGGATCAGGGGCATCGGGGGAGTGGCCGTGCCCGGGGTAACCGTGCCCGTGCCGGGGGTTGAGGTCCACGGTCAGGCCACCGGCCGCTGCAGCGGCCCGCCGGCGCCGGCGCCAGCGAGTCTGGGCGGTATGCGCGGAGCCATGTGGTGGGTGCCTCCTGCCCGTCCTGTGGGGACCGGATATATCACGTCGACCTGCTCAAATCCAAGGACGCCGAGATGAATAGTGGCATGATCCGTGAGGTGCGTCGACGCCGGTGATCTCGCTGCACTCGCCGGTGTCAACGTCCGCCCGTCCTGTGTGGATTGCCGGGAGTCCTGTCTGCAGTACGCCCGCCGTCCGCACGCGCTCCGGAACGTCTGCCCCGTGCCCTCCCTTTTCCCTGGTGGGAAGCCTGATCGCGGGCTGCGTCGAGGACTGCCGCGGGATCCCCGGCCCCGCCGAGCCGCCGTCGCCGGCGCTCTCGGCCAGCGCGGCGGCCATCTCACCGGCGCCGGCGAACCGGCGCGTGGGGTCGCCGGCGGTGGCACGAAGGAGGAACCGGTGCAGCGGTTCGTGCCGAGCCAGCACCTGGTTGACCTCCTGGGCGGGAAGTGCGTATCGATATGTTGACGCTCGGTGCGGGAAATCCAGCACCGCGGTCGCCAACAGCCTGCCGAGAGCGTAGAGGTCGGAGCCCACCGACGGGGGGCTGACGGCCAGCTCGGGGGCGTCGAATCCGGCGGTGACGTGGAAGGCGCCGCGGTGCCTGCCCTGCCGGCGGACCGACTGGAGATCGACGAGCGTTACCTGGTCACCGTTCCAGACCACGTTGCCCGGCGCCAGGTCGCAGAAGACATAGCCCCGGTCATGGACGTACTCCAGTGCCGACAGCAGGCGCAACGCCCCGGCGACCGCCACCGGCACGGGCAGCGGCGCGGACGCGGTCCCGCGTTCCTGCCGCCGGGAGCGGAGCAGGCGGGCGAGCGACGGGCCGGGCACGAACTCCATGACCGCGTAGATCGTGTCCGCGTGTCGCAGCTCGCCCAGCGCTGACACGATCGCCCGGTGCCGCAGCGGCGGGTCCGGCTGGGACTGCCCCAGCGGGTGGGAGCCCGCCCGGGCCGCTGTGCGCGGCGCGGCTCGCCGCAGGCTCTTGAGTACCACCCGCCGCCCCGGAACGCCGCCGGCACCGCCCGGGTCGGAGGCGAGGAAGACCCAGCCGGCCGGCCCCGGGCCGCCGGCACCGAGACATTCGACGATCTCGTAGCCGCCGGCTAGGTCACCGATGCGCAGCGGCGGCGCGAACGAGTAGGGCGTCCGGCAACGGGGGCAGAATCCGCGGTCCCGGACCGGTGGATCGAAGGCGCCACGGCCGGCCGCGCGCCCAAGGGGCCCGGCGCACACCGGGCAGCGGGCGCGGGCCGTCCCGTTGGCCGTGCCACGCGCGGTGCCGCGGGCTGGGCCGTGAGTCGTTCCGCGGGCCGGGCCGTGAGTCGTGAAGGGGCCGCGACCCGCCGGGGAGAAGCCGTTCAACCGCCCTCCCCCCATGCGCCGGCCCATCCCATTGAGGATAGGTAGGCGGTCACCTGTTCGCGGGGCCTCCCGCCGAACTGGTCCCGTGCACCGTTGGTACTGCGCCTGTTCGGCCCACCTGATCGGGCCGGTGCCACGCGCGGCCGGTCCACCGCGGGCGCCGGCGTGGTGGTCTGGAGGTGCCCGGGTGATGGTGTCCGCCGCGCGGCGTGACCACGGCGGATACCGTTGATACACGACCACGCCTCGGCCGACCGCACAACGGCGCCCGCGGCGGGTCCGATGATGGTTGGCTCGCGGGGCGGGTCGACACCCGACGCGCGAGTTACGAGGTGGTCTGTGATGGCCGGTGACCGAGGCCGGAGCGGCGGCGGAATCGCCCGCGGCGGACAGGGCGGCCGAGCCGCGAAGGCGGGTTCCCACCGCAAGGGCGCGTCGCTGGGAAGTGGCGGCCAGCGGCGGAAGGCGCTCCAGGGCAAGGGCGCGACCCCACCCGCCGAGATGCGGCCCGGTCATCCGGCGCAGCGCCGCGCCGCCGCGGCCACGGCGGCGAGCCGGGGGGCTCGCCAGCGCCCGGGCGCGGAGCGTGCCACCGGCGGGGCGTCCGGGAGCGGCGGTGCCGGTGGCGGCCCCGGAGGCATCGGTGCGCGGCGCGGGGAGACCGACGAGTATGTGGTCGGCCGAAACGCGGTGGTCGAGGCGCTGCGCGCCGGTGTGCCGGCGACCACCCTGCTGATCGCCGGCGGCCTCGACTTCGACGAGAGGGTGGCGGACGCCCGCCGCCTCGCCGGCCGGGCCGGCCTCGCCGTGGTCGACATCGGGCGGGTCGAGCTCGACCGCCTCTGCCCGAACGCGCCTCATCAGGGGCTCGCGCTCTCGGTCCCGCCGTTCAGGTACGCGCATCCGGACGATGTGCTGGCCGCCACCCGCAAGGCGCCACCCGGCCTGGTCGTCGCGCTCGACGGCGTCACCGATCCACGCAACCTCGGTGCGGTGGTCCGCTCGGCGGCGGCGTTCGGCGCGAACGGGGTCGTCGTTCCGGAGCGGCGCGCGGCCGGGATGACCGCCGCGGCGTGGAAGACGTCCGCGGGGGCGGCGGCGCGGCTGCCCGTCGCCCGGGCGGTGAACCTGACCCGTACCCTGCGCTCGTTCGCCGAGTCGGGCCTGTTCGTCGTGGGTCTCGCCGCCGACGGCGAGGTCAGCCTGGACGATCTTCAGGTAGCCACGGATCCGCTGGTCCTCGTCGTGGGCTCGGAGGGCCGGGGCCTCTCCCGGCTGGTCGGCGAGTGCTGTGATCTCAGGGTTCGGATCCCGATGGCCGGCGAGACGGAGTCGTTGAACGCCGGGGTCGCCACGGGTATCGCCCTCGCCGAGATCGCCCGCCGGCGCCGGTCGGAGGTGCCCGCGGTCTGAGCGGGGCTCGGGCCGGTAGCCAGCCGCGGCCCGCGCCGCGCGGCCCGTGCCCCCCCGTGCTGCCCGTGCTGCGCGGTTCGCGGTGTCGGCGCACCATGGGAGAAAGGCGCGAAGCCCCCACTTGCGCCGTCGCCCGTCCTGGGTCTTCGGGTCGGGACGGCCGCGGCGCCGGGCCGTCGAGGCAGGGCGCGCCGACGAGCGGGAGGTGCGCCGCTGTGGCCGGATCTGTGATCGGTGGGAGTCGCCAGGAAGCGGCGGCGCGTACCGACGAGGCGGCGCGTACCGACGAGATCGCGCGAGTCCTCGATCTCGCCCGCAGCCACCTCGGCGCGGACGTCGCGTGGCTGGCCCGGTTCAGCGGTGACCTCCAGGTCATCGACCTCGTCGAGGGCAACGCGGACCTGGTCGAGAGCCTGGCGGGACGCCAGGTGGACCGGGCGAAGACCTACTGCGTCAGGGTGTTGGACGGGCGGCTGCCCGCGATCATTCCGGATGCGCGGGCGGACAGCCGCACCGCCGGGCTCGCGGTCACCCGGGAACTGGGGATCGGCTCCTACGCCGGGGCACCGGTCCACCTGGACACCGGCGATCTCTACGGCATGCTGTGCGCGCTGAGTGCCGAACCGAACCCGGACCTGGGCGAGCGGGACGCCCGCTTCCTCGGCCTGCTCGCGGACGTCCTGACCGACGCGGTGTCCGCGTTCCGGCACGGCCGGGCCGACAGTGACCACACCCGGTCCGTCATCAGGAAGATCATTGATGACGGGGGGCCGGTGATGGTCTTCCAGCCCGTGTTCGACCTGCCCACGCACGGGATCGTCGGTGCGGAGGCGTTGGCGCGCTTCCCCGCGTTCCCGCCGCCCGCCGACCTGCTGGCCGTGTCCGGTCCAACCGCCGGTCCCGCCGGTTCTGAAAGCGACGTTGACAGTGGCCGGCGTGGCCGCCTCCCGGAGGGTGGTGCCGAGTACGGCGGGCNGTCCCCGGCCCAGTGGTTCGCCCGCGCGGCGTCCGTCGGAATGGGCATCGACCTGGAACTGGCGGCGATCAGGGCGGCTCTCTCGGCGATGCCCCGCTTCCCGCGGGGGCTGTCCGTCGCGGTGAACGCGTCGCCGGCGACCATCGCCTCCGGGCGGCTCACCGAACNGCTCGACGGGCCCTCGGCCGATCAGGTGATCGTCGAGATCACCGAGCGGGAGGGCATCCACGACATGCCCGTCATGCTCGGCCGCCTGCTGGAACTACGGGATTTGGGCGTCCGGATAGCGGTGGACAACGTGGGCGTGGCCTACGCGAGCCTCTGGCGAATGGTGCGGATCCTCCCCGACGTCGTGAAGATGGACGGCTGGCTCTCCGCGGGCGTCGCCAGCGACGCGGCCAGGCGTGCGCTGGTCGAGGCACTGGTCCATTTCGCCCGGCAGATCGGGGCGGTCCTGGTCGCGGAGGACATCGAGACCGCGGACGAGCTACGTGTGCTGACCGCCGCTGGAGTCGATCAGGGGCAGGGCGAGTTCCTGGGGCCGCCCGGGCCGCTTCCGCTGCCCGCGCACGGGTGCTGCCGGGCGGTGCGGCGCAGCCGCCGGGCAACTCCCGTGACAGCCTGACCGCTGGCGGCCGGCTGTCGGCCGTAGCTCATAGGCCACAGGCCACAGGCCACAGGCCGCCGGGGGCGGTGTCAGGACGTCGGCTCGTCGGCCGGCCGCAGGTCCCGTGCCCCGGCCCGGTGGAACTCCACGACCGAGTCCGCGCAGTACAGGCCGACCGCTCCGGACAGGTAGGGGCGTTCGGCGTCCTGCGTCCGGACGGTCGGGATGCCGTCGACCGACACGGCCATCGCGTCCCGGGCATGGACCACATCGACGGTATGCCAGCTGCCCGGGCGGGCCCGAGGTGTGGGCCCGCTCGCGAGCACCCGCCGGCCGCCGGGATAGGCGGGGTCGTGCTTGCCGAGCTCCCAGCCGTCCGGTGTCAGCGCGAAGGCATAGAAGTGGCCGGGGTCGGTGTAGCTCCAGAGGACCTGGCCGGCGTCCCGAGGGGACAGTGGTCCGGCGTGGAGCCGGCGCACGGTGCGGACCCGCGCGGTGAGGCGGACGTCGCGGTACTCCCGCGTGCTGACGACCAGCGCGGGGTACGTGCGGCCCGGTNCTTCCGAGGCACGGGGGGAGAGGGTGATGACGAGGCCGTTGTCGTCGGCGCGCCCCGTGACGCGCCCGTAGCCGTCGAAGACCGCCTGCCAGGATCCGTGCGTCGTCCCGTCGCGCCACCTGGCCGGTCGCCCGGCGGCCCCGCTGAGCTGTAGGACCGCGCACACGCCCGTCACGGCGACGACGGCGGCGAGGGCGAGCAGGACCAGGGCCTGCCGCGGATGGCGCCGGCGGGGTCGGTGGCGAGGGCGGGGTTGGTGACGGCGGGGTTGGTGACGGCGGTATTGGCGACGGCGGGGTTGGTGGCGCAGGTGGGGGTGTCGGCGGTCGGGTGCAGCGGCCGGCCGGGTGGGGGCGTACAAAGTTCCTCCGTGCGATGGAGCCGGCTGGGCCGTTGCGTACCGGCCCGGTTGTGACGGGCCACCGGCGGTCCCGGTCCCGGTGCCACGGGCCTGGTCCCGCTCCCCCCCGGTCCCCGGTCAGGTTTCGGTCGGTCGGTCGGCCGGACCACGGGAAAGTCCCCGGAGCTGTATGAGACGCATTTACCGCCAGCGGTGCGCAGCCCCGCGGCATGGGGAGCGCGGGGGAGCGCGGGGGGTGCCCGTCGGCGTCGGCCGTGGCGGCCGGAATCCGATGACCGGGATCATCCTTTTGCGGCGTCCGACGATGCCGGCACAGGATCTGTCGGCACCGTGAGAATCCGTGTGCGGCGGGCGCGATTCGACCGGTACCGGGCGAGGAGTATCGAATCCTCCTCGCCGGGCTCCTCATTCGCGGGGCATCGAGAAGCCGCCTTTCCGGCGGCTCGAAGCGATGGCCCCCGCCCGACGCGGTGCGGGGGCGGCACGGGGTTCCCGCGTTTCGGGGCCGAGACCTGCTGGGTGTGCGTGGCCGGCGCGATGTCGGCCGTGAACAGGGCTTTGCTCGGGAGCACTCGCCGCCCGGGGCCTTCCGCTGGGTCAGCTCGCCCCCCTTGCAACCGTGCCTCCCCGGGCCCCTGGAACCTCGCCTCCGGAAGGAGAGGATGGCCGGCTGGCAGTGCTCTCAACATCTCGCCGAATACCGCCGCGGCGACCGGCTGGGCAGGCCAGAAGTGAACGGGTCGTGCCGGTCGCCCGTGCCTCCGCCTCATTCTTACACGCCGGCCCGCGGGGTTTCACGGGCGGGAACGGGTCTTTTCTGTCCTCCGTCCGGACGTCACACAATGTGGTCTCTCCGGGGGAGCGGATCCCGGTTGATCGCGTTCACGGTTCGGCCTGCCGGAATCGACATTTCGCCCGAGATTCGGGCCGATGCCGCCGGGTCATACGGCGGTGGCCCACCGGTACCGGTATGTCGGTGATGTGCCGGTGCTTGACGAGGACGGCGAACCGCGCTTCTCTGCCCGGGAGGATGAGGTCGGACATCCGGTGAACCGGACGTCCGTGGCGGCTCGGGTGGTCCGGCCCACGGAGCGGCGCGAGGTCTGCCCGGCGGAGCGCCGCCCGGCCGAGAGGAGCGCCGCCCGGCCGAGAGGAGCGCATGTGTCCGGTCCCGTCGAGGTGAGCGGCGGAAGTACCCGGCCGCGCTCCCGACCGAAGACGCGACCGAACGCCGGGCGGAACACCCCCGCCGAGGCGGCGCCCGCGCCGGAGCGTGCGCTGGCGCTGGACGTCCGTGCGTGGCGGCGGGTGCTCTTCCTGCTGCTCGACTTCCCGCTCGGGCTGGTCGGGTTCGTCGTCGTGGTCGTGTGGTTCTCCGTCGGAGTGGGGCTGGCCGTCACGGTCGTCGGGTTGCCGCTGCTCGTCGTGGGCCTGGTCGTGGCGCGGGGCCTCGGCGCCGTCGAGCGGGCGCGGGCCGGAGCGCTCCTGGGGCTGCACGTGCCCGCGGCGTCGAGGCCCCGGGCGTCCTCGAACAGTCCGGTCGCCCGCCTGTGGGCCGGCGTGTCGGACCCGGTCGGCTGGCGGCACGTCCTGTACTTCCTCATCCGGCTGCCCTGGGTCATCGTGACCTTCGCGGTGACCCTCGTGTTGCTTCTCGTCGNCTGGCCGGTGCTGCCGGTGGCCACACGGGCGCTCGCGGCCGTCGACCGGGCGATGATCTCCACGTTGCTCGCGCCGTCCGACCGGATGGAACGCCGGATCCGGGAGCTGGAGGCGGATCGGGGGAGCGTCGTCGACACCGCCGCCGCCGACCTGCGCCGGATCGAGCGTGATCTCCACGATGGCGCGCAGGCCCGGCTGGTGGCGCTGGCGATGGGCCTCGGGATGGCCCGCGAGAAGCTCGCCGAGGACCCGCAGACCGCGGCGAGAATGGTCGAGGAGGCGCACGGCGAGGTCAAGCTCGCACTGCGGGAGCTACGGGACCTCGCCCGCGGGATCCACCCGGCGATACTGACCGACCGCGGGCTGCAGGGCGCGGTCCCCTCGCTCGGCGCACGCTGCACGGTGCCGGTGCGTGTGCTGATCGACCTGGCTGAGCGACCCGCCGCGGCGATCGAGGGCCNCGTCTACTTCACCGCCGCCGAGCTCATCACGAACGTCAGCAAGCACAGCGGCGCGGCGTCCGCGACCGTCGAACTGCACCGGGCCGGCGACGAGCTGGTCCTGCGGGTGACCGACGACGGCCGGGGCGGAGCGCGGGTCGGCGCCGGCAGCGGCCTCTCCGGGCTCGCGGAGCGGCTCGGTGCCCTCGACGGCTCCCTGCTCGTGACCAGCCCGGCCGGCGGGCCCACGCAGGTCCTCGCGACGGTGCCCTGGCGCGACCGCGAGGACGCGCGGCGCTAGTTGTGGCCGCGGCCGCAGTCGCGCGCACACCGGTCGGCGGGCTTCTCGCGGAACCGGCCGGCGATGAAAACAAATGCGGTCCGTTGGATATTCAGGTCGCATCATCCCGGTCGATCGGGAAGCCCGGGCGATAGTCTCCATCCGGAGCAGGAGAGGATTCCTGGCGGTTACCGCCCGCCGACCGGGTAACGGGGGAGTTACCGCCGGGTTCATGGCGGATGGCCTCGGCCCGGCCCGGGAACTGGCCCCGCGGTCCTTTTGACGTGGGCCGACGCCCCGCGGCTTCACCGCGATGTGCATCTGTTGGCGGGTATGGGATCGCTGGTCGCGCTGGCAGGAATCAGATCAGATCCGCGTTCAGATACACCATGCAAGAACACGGCAACGCAAATGATCGATCATCTTTGCGGACCTGTTGTGGTGTTGCGGGGATCTCGCTGCAATTTCTCGCAAAGCCGTTGTGTCGGCCCCAGTGCTGGTATAGCTTGCCGTAACCAGCCGTAATCGGTGTGTCAGTGCGACTTCGAGTCTGCCTCGCACCAATTCCCGTGAATCCAGTGAAGTGTTTCCGGGACGTATCTGGAATGTTCGTTACTCGTGGCTCCGGGGCATCCGGGAAGNGGTGCGCATGCGTCTGTCCGAACTCGGATTCGATGGGCTGGACGACTTCTCCGACGAGGTGTGGCGGACGGTGGCGCGGCACCCCTACTGCGGAGTCGACCTGCTGGCGGAGTGGCTGCACCGGCCGGAGGCGATCGTCCAGGCGGAGATGGACCGGCTGGTCGAGGCCGGTCTCGTCCGCCAGGTCGGCCATCAGTGGGAGCCGCAGGACCCGGTGCGGGTGCTGCAGGTGCGTCACGCCGAACGTGAGGCGGCGCTGGTGGCCGAGCGCGCGCGGATGGCGGACGAACGGGCGCAGCTCTACCGGTCGGGGCTGTTCGGCGACTATGTCGCCGGCCGCCGCCGGGCCGGCACGAACGCCGGTGTGCAGGTGCTGGCCCGGGACGAGATCTACCCCCGGATGGCCGAGCTCACCGGCAGATCCACCCAGTCCATCCGATTTCTGCTGACGGGGCCGACGCCGCCTGGGCTGGGAGGTGACGTCTCCGATCTGCTGGTGCCCGCCGCCGGGCGGGGGGTTCGGATCACCAGCGTCTGGACGGCGGGCGCGGTCGCGGCGGCGCGGCGGCGCCAGCAGGGCCGACGGCTGCCGCCCATCGGCCAGATCCACGTGGCCTCGGCGTTGCCGATGCGGGCGATCGTCTGGGACAGCACCGCCGCCCTCGTCCCGGTGCGGGACGACGACCTCGACGACGGCGGGTTCGCGGTCGTCGCGCCGACGCTGGTCCGCGCGGTCGGGGACATGGTGATCCGGACACAGCGGGCGGCCGTCCGGAACGGCACCCCCGAGGTCGACGTCGACGAGCCGGCGACGATGCGCCGCCAGCGGGCCCTGCTCCGCCTGCTGGAGGTCGGGCTGGACGACAGCCGCGCGGCCCGCGAGCTCGGGGTGTCCGACCGGACGGTGAAGCGGGACGTCGCGGAGCTGTGTCAGCGGTTCGGGGTGCTGACCAGGTTCCAGCTGGGTGCCGCCGCCGCCCGGGCTGGCTTCCTCACCCGCGGCGGCCGGGCTGGCGCCGCCGCCGGCCCGGCCGACCTAGACCTCGATCTCGACGCCGAGACCGGCACCGAGATCGCGGCCGATCTCGGTGCCGGCGCCGACACCGGCTCCCGCGCGATCGCCGCCGCCGGAGCCGGAACCGCAACCGGAGCCAGAACGGGAGCCGGAACGGGAGCCAGAACCGGAGCCAGAACGGGAGCCGGAACCGGAAGCGGTGCTGGTGCCGGTGGCCGAATGCCGGCGGCGGCAGCCCAGGCCGGCGCCGTGCCGGGGGTGCCGGCCGGTGCGCGTCTGCCGGGCCGCCCGGCCGCGACGCAACCGGCCGCCGCCCAGGCCAGGGCGGCTGTGCCCCCCTCCAGGACGGTGCCCGGGCGGGGGGCGTCAGGTGCTCCGGTCAAGCGGCCCAGAGCGTGACCAGCCGGCCGGCGCAAGACCTCCACGGGACGGCGGAATGGCATGAACAGGACACGCCGTCCCTTAAGCGTCACATGATTACTCTTCCGGTCAACCATCCACCGCGGCTACCGTCGTGATCGCCGACGGGATTGGAGTAGCTGCTCAGCGTGGTTTTGCGTGGCCGGAGGACTCGGCACGCAGTCACCGAGACACGCGTCGCGCTTGCGGCTTGCGGTGGCATGTCCCCTCCCTGCCACTGTCCGGTCCCGTCGGCCGACTTGACGTCTTCCGGACGGGGCGTCCCTGACGAGAGGTGGCGGAGTGCGGAACTGGCCCATTCGCTACAAGATCACTGTAGTTCTGCTCCTCCCGCTGCTCGCTCTGGTCGGGTTCGGCGGCTGGGTCGTCTCCGGCCAGCTCGCCGCGCAGCGGGCGAGCGAGCAGACGCGGACAGCGGCCCGCTTCCTCATCCACGTCAACGACCTCGTGTACTCCCTGCAGGCCGAGCGGTACGCGGTCTCCAGCCTGGTCGGGTCCGGGTACCGCGAACGCGAGTTCGCGGTGCGCTCGATGAACGCGCGGGCGCCGGTGGACGAGGCGCTCGCCACCGTCACCGGATCGGCCGGCGACCTTCCCGCCGGCCCCCTCAACCAGGTGCGCGACGCCGTCAGCGCGGCCCAGGGCCAGATGGGCGGGCTCGCCACCGTGCGGGCCGGGGTGGACGCGCAGACCCTGCGCCCCGGCCCCGGCACCGTCACCTACAACCAGATGATCGGTGGCTGGCTGGACGTCGGTGCCGCCATGGTCGGCATCGGCAGCGAGGACACCGACATCGTGCGGATCGCGACCGCCCTGTCCGCGATCTCCCGGGTGGGCGAGGCGATCAGCCAGCAGTACGGCTACGTCTCCTCGGCGGCCGTGCTCGGCACCGCGGTACCTGACAGCGTCACCCGGGTCCAGGCGGCGATCGGCGCCGAGACGGCGTGGATGACGCAGTTCCGGCTGTCGGCCACATCCGAGCAGGTCGCCCTGTTCGACCAGCTCGTCGGCCCCACGCAGGCCCCGGTCACCGGGATGCGCGACCAGGTGCTGCGCGGTGAGCGCATCGACTTCACCGCCTGGGCGTCGGCGAGCGGCGCCAAGTCCGAGCAGGTCCGCGCGGTGCAGCGGCGGGTGGTCGAGGACCTGGAGCACCGCAGCGGCACGCTGGCCGACGAGGCCCTGCGCCAGGCGATCCTCTCCGGTCTGCTCGCCGCCGGAGTGCTCGCGCTGTCGATCGCGGTGTCCGTCGGCGTGGCCAGCCGGATCGTCGGCGCGCTGCGCGCACTGCGGACCGGAGCCCTGGACGTCGCCCAGCGCCGGCTGCCGGAGGTCACCTCGAAGCTGCGGCAGGGACATCCCGTCGACCTGGAGGCCGAACCGGCGGCCTTCCCGACCGCGGGCGGCGACGAGATCGGTGACGTCGCCCGGGCGTTCAACGTCACCTACTCGTCGGCGGTCACGGCTGCCTACGAGGTCGCCGAAGGCCGCAGCGTCGGCGCGATCCTGCAGACGCTGGCCCGGCGTACCCAGGGCCTCATCCAGCGCCAGCTTCGGCTGATCGACGAACTGGAGCGCGACCAGCAGGACGGCGAGGTCCTCAACCGGCTGTTCGGTGTCGACCACCAGGCCACCAGGATGCGGCGGCTGGCGGAAAGCCTCATCGTCCTGTCCGGCGGCCAGCCGGGGCGGACGTTCCGCGGGCCCGTCCGCCTGGTGCAGATCCTGCGGGCGGCGGTCAGCGAGGTCGAGGACTACACCCGGGTCCACGTCCACCTGCCGACGTCCGACGTCGAGATCGTCGGCTCGGCCGTCGGTGACCTGACCCACATGCTCGCCGAGCTCATCGAGAACGCCACCGCCTTCTCCCCGCCGGACACCCCGGTGACGGTGCAGGCCAGCCGGGTCGGCCAGGGCTGGACGGTGGAGATCGAGGACCGTGGCGTCGGCCTGGACGACGAGACGTACGCGGCGACGAACCACCGCATGGCCAATCCGCCCCCCTTCGAGGCGGCCACGCACGGCAGCCAGATCGGCCTGTTCGTCGTCGCGCGGCTCGCGTCCAGGCACCGGGTCGCCGTCCGCTTCAAGCCGAGCGTGTACGGAGGTGTGCACGTGGTAACGATCATTCCCGCCGCGTTGATCCATTCCGAGCTCGCGCCCCAGTCCGCGCTGCCCCCGGGGGGCCGGTCGGGCGGGTCCGCTGGGTCCGGTGGGTCGGGCGGGCCCGGTGGCGGCGGCGGTGGCGGCGGCACCGGACCTCGGCGAGCCGAGCTGGGTCCTGGCCCGGTCGGTGGTTCTGGTGTCACCCCTGACGGCAACGGGGGCGGGCGGCGCGACCGGCACGCCCTCACCGAGGAGCTCGCGCTCCCCGCCGCGGTGGCGACCGGGCCGCACCACCTGGGCGCGCGGGATGCGGGCGTCACCAGGGAGGACCTGCGCGTCGGCGCTCCCGACCCCGCCCGCGCCGGCCGGAACGGCGACCGCGGACATCCCGACGGTTACCGCGGACATCACGACGGCTACTTCGGACGTCCCGACGGCTTTGCCGCGGCGCCGGAGCAGCCCGGGGCCGGTAGCTCGGCGGGCGGGTACGGCTCGGCTGACGGATACAGCTCGGCTGACGGGCACGGCTCGGCTGACGGGCACGGCTCGGCTGACGGGTACGGCATGTCTGACGGATACGGCCGGGCTGACGGGTACGGCCGGGCTGATGGCTACGGCTCGGCTGATGGATACGGCCGGGCTGACGGATACGGCTCGGCCGACGGCTACGGGGCGAACCGGCGCGATGCCGAAGCGGGTGGGCTCCGGGTCGGCGCCCGCCACAGCGACGGCGCTCGGGGCACCGGCGGGCGCGGCGAGGACGCGCGAACCGGCGGATCAGGCGGCATCGGTGCCCCGGAAGGTTTCCCCGACGACGCCCGGCCGATCCGCCTCGGCGAAACCGACGCCGGTGCGGCACCGCGTCGCCCAGCCGAGGGACGTCCGCCGCGGCCGGCCGCCCACAGCGGGACGAACCAGGCGGACGGCGGGTTCTTCGATCCGCTGTTCGGGCCGCTCCGGGGCGGCGACGGGGCCGCGGCGACCGCACCGGCGGCATCCGGCGGCCACCCCCGGCTTGAGGACCTGCCGCGGCGTCGCCGCGGCTCACATCTGGCCGAGAGCCTCCGGCAGGAACCCGACGGCGAGCCGCCGGCGCGCCGGACCACGCGAACGCCGGATCCCGAGGCGGCCCGTGCGCTCGCCCAGGGCTTCACCAGTGCCTTCGAACGCGGCATGCGTGACGCTGACGACCTCGACGGGAGATAACCGATGTCCCGACAGCCCGACCTTTCCTTCCTGCTCGAACGTCTCCGCGAAAGCGTTCCCGACATCCTCTGCGCGGTCGTCCTGTCCGCGGACGGACTGCTGCTGGCCACCTCCAGCGGCATCGACCGCACCGCCGCCGACCAGCTCGCGGCGGTCGCGTCCGGCTTCGACGCGCTGGCCCGAGGCGCCGCTCGGCAGCACGGCTGGGGGCAGGTCAACAAGACGATGGTCGACATGGAGAACGGCTACCTGTTCATCACGGCCGTCGGCCACAGCGCCTGTCTCGCCGTCTCCAGCACCGCCGACGCCGACGTAGGCCAGATCGCCTACGAGATGGCGCACCTGGTCAACCGGGCCGGCCGGCTGTTGACCCCCGAGCTGCGCAACCAGATGCGGGCGGCACTCCCGTCCTGAGCCCGTCCTGAGCCCGGCCCGGACGGCCCGGACGGCCCGGACAGACGGGGAGCGGGCGGAGGGGGCGGAGTGGAGCGGCGAGCGGGGCACCGAGCGGGTTGGAGCAGGGAGTTGTAGCAGGGAGGAGGAAGACGGTGGCCGAGGACTGGCCCGGCCCACCGGCGCCGGGCGAGAGCTGGGACGACGCCGAGGCGTTCGTCCGCCCCTACGCGGTGACCAGGGGCCGTACGACACCGGCTGTCCCGCTGGAACTCGTCGCGCTGGTCGCGACGACGGACGGCGGGATGGCGGCGATCCGGCGACGCGGCCGACTCGCCCNCGAGGAACACGACATAGCGATCCTGTGCATGCGAATTCACTCGATCGCCGAGATATCCGCCCGGCTGAAACTACNGCTGATGGTCGTGCGGGTCCTCATCGACGACATGGCACGGGGCGGAATGGTCTCCGTCCACCGTCCCGAGAATCCAGATCGGCCCAGTCCGGAACTCCTACGGAGGGTTCTGCATGGTCTCACCACTCTCTAGACGCGCGCCCACCGCGGTGAAGGTGCTCGTCGCCGGTGGTTTCGGAGTAGGCAAGACGACGTTCGTGGGGGCGGTGAGCGAGATCGAGCCGCTCACCACCGAGGCGGCCATGACGAGCGCGAGCCTCGGCGTGGACGACACCAGCGCCGTGCACAGGAAGACGACGACGACGGTGGCCATGGACTTCGGTCGGCTCACCCTCAGTAACAACATCATCCTCTATCTGTTCGGCACCCCGGGCCAGGATCGCTTCTGGTTCATGTGGGACGAGCTGGTGCGCGGCGCGATCNGGGCGGTGGTGCTGGTCGACACCCGGCGCATGGCCGACTCCTTTCCCGCCATCGACTTCTTCGAGAACCGGCAGGTGCCGTTCCTGGTGGCGGTCAACCGGTTCGAGGCGGACCCGCACGAGTACCCGCTTCCCATGGTTCGCGACGCGGCGGACCTCGCCCCGCACCGTCCCGTCATGTACTGCGACGCCCGGCGACCGGACAGCGCGCAGACGGCGCTGGTCCACCTGGTGCGCCATGCGCTGGAGCTGGCGCTGACCGGGGACCCGCCGGACGGCCGGTGACCGCCGGCAGCAGCAATCCTTGATCAGCCCGGGGGAATGTCAGGAGGCCGCCATGGCAAGCCACAACCTCGACATGCCCCGGCCGCGTGGCCGGGTTCCTGGAGTGGAAATGGAGATCTATATCGACTGGGAGGATCCGATCGAGGTCGAGGATCCGCCGAACAGCCGACGCCCGGCGGTGATGGTGCGCATGCCCGCCTATGTGGCCGGCGGGCTTTCCCATGAGCTGCACAGCCTGGAGACCATCCGCGGCGCGGTGGGCGGGGACTGCAGCGAATGGGCACAGGTCGCGCAGGCGCTGCTCGCGGCGGCCCGGATGGCCGCCGGTTCGGACCAGCATCCGGAACTCGCCGACCTGCCGCCGACCGCGAGCCGCCCGCGGATCATGCCGGGTGACATCGCATGACGATGCTGCTGTTGACGGCTCAGGCCGCGACGGTGTTCGGCGTCTCCGTCTGGGTGCTGTTGCGGATCTGGGCACGCAGCCGGAAAATCAGTATGGCTGACGTCACCTTTTACGAGTGCCTGACAGGAAGCGGCCTCCGGCTGGCAGGAACCGGCCATTCGCCCGGGGCCGCCCACCCGGCCGGGCCGGATTTCCCGGAGAGCGCCCGCCCGGCCTCCGGAGAGTGCCTCACCGGCCGGATCCTCCTGCCGCGAAGCCCGTCCGCCGGACCGCGAGTGATTGACGAATCCGGCGCGGTCGGCTTCGAGCGCTCACCGCTCGGGGCGGTGCTGGCCGCAGTCAA
Organism: Frankia sp. EI5c; assembly: GCF_001636565.1. GTDB lineage: Bacteria > Actinomycetota > Actinomycetes > Frankiales > Frankiaceae > Parafrankia. The sequence continues at coordinate 7,643 of NZ_LRTK01000010.1, read as the reverse complement.
CATCGCCTTCCGCCCGGTTGATCCGAGGGGCAGGTCAAACCCCTGCCAGGACGCCGGTTCCCATTGCGGCAGGGTTGTCTCCCCGGCCGGCCTCGCCCGGTCGGAGACGGTCGTCCGGCCACGGACCGAAGGCCGCCGCCGGTCTGGCCACCGGCCCCGGCCAACTGCCTTCCGGGGGCGCCCGGACGTTGCGGCAGAGACCGCGGCCACGGCTGGGTTCGAAGTCGCGGCCGAGCCGCCGGAAGTAGTGGTCCAGCAGGATACCTCCTCTTCCCCGGGGCGAATTGAGGTCACCGGCTGGGAGATGGAGAACTATTCATCGAGGAACGCGACGGTACGGTATGTTCTCACCCGGTCCGGGGGCGGCGATGACGTCGTCACGGCCACGATGCGGGTTGAGGTGAACTGGGTCGATGACGATTGGCGGGTCGTCGCTCCGCCCACGGGGGAGTGGGTGGACGGGTTCAGCACTGATGACGATCTGTCCGGTTTCATTCCCTTTCCGGAGCCCGTGTTGTCGCTACCGTCGCCGACAGGCTGACAGGCGGGACCTGCCAGCCGTGGGGTCGGGGGCTCGTGCCCGCGTGGGTCGGCACGAACCCCCAACACCACGGACGGGGGGTTGGAGTCCCATTTCTGTCGCGGGATGCGCATTGGTGCGCGGCGCCGCCTGAGCACGCACGTAACAGCGCCCTCGACATCTACGCGCCGGTCGGTGGTGTTCAGGCGCCTCGATGCTGACGGCAACAAAGGAGTACATGAATGTTGGGTTCTTCCGTCCGTCGCGCCTCCGCGCGCGCGACGCTGATTCTCGCGGCTCTGGCGAGCATGCTCGTCCTGGCGATCAGCGGCGCACCGGTGGCCGGGGCGACGAGTGGCTCGGTCTACTACCTTCCCACCGGCTGCTGGACGGGCACCGCCACGACCGCCACCGGTGTGACCGAGCCGGTCGAGTCGCACTTCTACGCGAACGGCAAGTTCACCGTGGCCACACCCACGGGCACCTTCAACGGCACCTGGAAGTCGACCGGCCCGCGCACCTTCACGTACGCCTTCGTCCGGACTCTCCCCGGCCCGAACGGGTCCGTGATCGGCACCATCGACATCCGCCACTCGGCCACCTTCACCACGGCCAGGGCATACACCTCCACGGGCACGGCCACCGCCTATGACCTGAACGGCAACCTCCTGTTCTCCGGCCCGGTCAGCTCCACCGGCACTCGCACCCACTAGGCACCGGCCCCGCGCCAGCGGGAAGGCACGTACCTCAGAAGCCCGACCGACCAGCTTCGTCGGCTGGCCGTGACCTGCCCTGGTCCGGCCGGATCCGACCGGTCGGTCGGGCTTCCTGGTTCCACTCCCGGCCACTCCCGGCCACCCCCGCCGCGGCCGGAGGGGAGGCCGACGGACGGCGGTTTCCGGTGAAGCCGCCGATACCCCTGTGCTCCTGTCCTACTGTGACTCCGGTGGGAGGGGGGAACACCAATGAATCAGACCGAGCTATTCTCCGCTGTCTTCATCGCATTGTTCGTGGGGCATCATCTCGGTGACCACATAGCACAGACCGACTGGCAGGCGGCGCGCAAGCACGGACCGGGCTGGGCGGCCGCCCGGGCGATGGCCTGGCATCTGCTCAATTATCACCTGTGTATCGGCGCCGCCNTGCTGGGGCTCGTCCTCATCGACGTCCCGCTCCGGCCGGCCGGCATCGCGGCAGCACTGACCTGGTCATTCGTCNCCCACGCCGTCCTCGACCGCCGGTGGCCGGTGCGCCGCCTGCTCTACCGAGCCAGGTCCCCAAGCTTCGCCGAGATGAGGAGCGACGGCCTCAACGGGATGTATCTCGCTGACCAGTCATTACATATCGGATGCCTCTTCGTCGGAGCGCTCCTGGCGGCATCCCTGGGTTGAGGCGCTTCCGCTCAGCAGCCGTTCTCCGCCCGCCGCGACACCCCGCCCGGGGAGGCGTCCCGGTGACGGGAGCGGCTCCGCACGCCGATTTCGGGCCGCCGTGCCAGTCCTTGCCGCCAGTGCATGCCGCCAGTGCATGCCGCCAGCCCGTGCCGCCAGCCCGTGCTGGCGGTCAGTGCTGGGGGAGCGGCGACTCGTCCCCGCTCGCGGAAGCGCGGTCAGAGCCGGCTTCCGCGTACGCCTCCAGGCTGTCGTCTGCCAACCGCTGCCCAGAGCCGGCGAACAGGTGGTAATCCTCGGCGAGTCCGCCGGGCACCGGCGGAATTTCACCGTCGAATGCCTCCCGCCCGGTACTGAGCAGCCGAACCACCTCGGCGGTGGCGATTTTCGTACCGGGCGCGAGTGCCTGCAACGTGCGGCAGGATCTGCTCACCAGCGGACCGGCCAGCCCGAAATCCGGCACAAAGAGATCTCCGCGGGCGACAACGGCGCTGAACCTGAACGGTGGCTGCGCGGTGCGCTCCGGCACGGATCCACGCGCACCCGGTTCCGCCGGCTGCCCCGGTACGGGTGGGACCTCCTGGGTGCGGCTCAGGGAGTCGANGGCGATCAGGAAGCTCACCGCGTCATCCGCACGGTCGTGGGTCGCGAGAATGTTGTCGCCGGCCACGGAGCGCAGCCGCCCCCCGGTCGTGCCCAGAGCCTGGTGGTGCAGAGCGACCCAGCCATGCAGGCGCTCGTTCAGCGCGGTCAGGGAAACACGGGCGGCGAGCGCGTTCAGCCCGACCAGGTCGGTGACCGTCAGGAAGGTGCCGCGCTCGATGCCCCGATACCGCTCGGCCAGTAGTCGATGAACCTGCACCGGCCGGGGAATGCCGCCGAGCGCCAGCTCCCCGACGAGGTCGAACGTGAACTCCGCCGACTTCGCGGCGTCACGCACCGTCGACGTTACGTACACCTCGTTCGTGGGCACGTGTTTCTCCAGCCGGGCGGGCACGACGACACCCTCACCCAGCAGGTCGTTCTCGAACCTGATCACGTCGCAGGTGTGGATGGCGACCCGGCAGCCNTCCACCCAGTCGCCGATCGGCAGCCGCCGCCCGGAGATGAAGAGGTTGACGATCTGCGCGGCCGCATGCAATGCCCCGGTTGCCGACCGGAAAGCTGTCATATAGCCATCGCCGGTGAACTTGATGACCTCGCCGCCGACCTCCTCGACGATCTGGCGAACGGGCAGTATCGCCTCGGTCATCATTTCGCGCATTCGGACCTGCGGAACTGAGGCGATGGCACGTGTCGAGCCCACGAGATCCACGACCAGCACGGTCGTGGTTTCCATCTGCACTGCAGCCTCCTCAGGCCCGCCGACGCCGCGGGCACGGCGGAATCATAGCCGCGGCCCCGCACCCGCCCATCGCGATCAGGGAAGAATGCCCGGCCTCCTGACAGAAATCCGACACGAGCGGGACCGATGGTTCGTGACCATTCTGGGCGCCGGGCCATTACCGCAATCTGTCGGTGTTCTGGTCCTGTGCTCGGCTGTCCCGTGGCACGTGACCGGCGAAGCTCAGGCGGGCAACCGTTGCCTGGGCTCCGACCGGGCAGCCGGGCCGCGCCCGCCCGCCCTCGGGCGACCTGCGGGCGGCACCATCCCGCCGCCTCGGGTCAGCCCTCGCCGAGACTCGTCGAGCTGGTGGATCACCCTGCCGCAGGCCGGCGGGACCCCGGGGACCCCAGGGGCCACATGAGCCGGCGCGCAGGCCGTCCACTCCGGCCCAAGTAGCGGGTCCCGTCCGGTATCGTGAGGTGGCTGGCCGGCGTGGCGCAATTGGTAGCGCACCCGACTTGTAATCGGGCGGTTAGGGGTTCGAGTCCCCTCGCCGGCTCCAGAAAAATAGGCCCTGACCTGCGGTTTTGCAAAATCTAAGATCATCTATTCAAGATCAAAATGGGTTTGGGTGCGCATTCGGCAATTTTGTGCAGGGAACGATCATGTGCGGGGTGTCGCTTTCGGGCGCCGAAGTCGGGTTTGCCGCCGTAGTGCGACCCCTCCTTCCGTCATGGTTGGCGGGTGTGGGCTGCGGGATGGGCTGTGGCGAGAGCGGCGCGCGTCGGCTGACGGTGGCCGGTCCGCGATCCCGCCCCACGGTTACCGTGGGTCAGGTTCGGGCGTTCACGGCGGTGGTGGGGCCGACGGTGGCCGCGGAACGCGCCGATGCCGGCCGGGGAACGCGACGCGGCGGGGTCGGCGGGGTGGTTTCGGGTGTCCGCGCGAGGTCACCAGTGGTCGGTGTGGGATCTGTCAGTCGGGGCCTGGGCCGGGTGGTGTCGGGCTCGCGGTGGGTGGTGTGGTGGGTGTCGGGGGGCTGGTGGGTTCGGGTGACGAGTTCGGGGCTGGTTCGGCCGGTGTGTTTGCGGTTGGGTGTGGGTCCGCGGGGTGAGGTGACGCGAGTCTGTTGCATTGTGGGATGGCAGGGCATGGTTGACCCTGTCGATTGAATGATCAGATCGTGAGGGTGAGCTCGGTAAACGCGGCTGTCAGCCGTGTGTGGGGGTCGGTGTCGATCCCGAGTTCGTAGTGGCCGCGGCGGATATTCTGGACAAATGCATGCCCTGTGCTGATCGTCTGGGCGGAGCGCAGCCGTTTCAGTCCGCGCATCGGGCGGAGCCGGGCTTTGAGTCTGCTGTGGTCGGATTCGATTCGGTTGTTCTCCTGGGCACCGTCGACGTGGCAGGCCTCGGGGAGCAGCTCGTCGAGGAGCCTGGGGTAGACGGGTGCCTTGTCGGTGGTGACCTCGACGGGCCGGCGCCCGTGGGACAGCGCCTGAGCGAAGAACCTTCGGGCGGCGGCCTGGTCACGGCGTTCGCTGGCGAGGACGTCGATGACCTGTCCGTGCTGGTCAACCGCCCTGTACAGGTAGGTCCAGTGGCCGGCGACCTTGACGTAGGTCTCGTCGACGAACCACCTGTCCCCAGGGCGGTGCCGGCACGGCCGCGCGGCGTCGACCAGCAAGGGCGTGAAGCGCTGCACGCAACAGGTTGGCGAACTTCACTTTTTCACAAACCTCGGGCTGAGCTGATCTCCTCCGTCGGGCGGGCAGGCTGCGCCTTACCCCGGGTTCTCCTGGCCGTGCAAGAGCGCCAGCGCTCCGGCCGTGCCTGCTGGGTGCCGTGCGCTCTTGCATGGTCGGGAGGTTCCGGGGTAACCCCTCGGGTGTCCGACCGGCGGAGGCGATCAGCGGTCTCGCGCGCCCAGCTCCTGGTGACCGGCGGCAGCTCCTCCCCCTCCTCCGGAGAAAGGGCCGGGGTCCGGGGCGGAGCCCCGGTGAGCTTTACTGTGCATCCTTGCGGTCAGTCAGGCATGACGAGGCTGTACACCACAGCCAGCCCGGGGCCGCCAGGCCGTAGCAAGGTCACCGCAGGTACGATAGATTGGTCGAGAGTATTAATCATAAGTTATGAGGGTTCCAGGGTGCGGTTCTCGGAGAGACAAGGATTCATTTCAGCCAGAACCGAGATTCAAACCTTCGGAATTGATGAATCTTTTCGCGTGGCAATTTGGAACGTCGTTTTCCAGGTCTACTTCGAGAATGTGCGAATGGATTGGACGTACTCGACCAGAGAGCCCTTCGGGAGGCTCCTTGCAGGTCTATGGACCCAATTCCATAAGGGACCCCTCGACGAACTTCCCGAAGCATGGGAAATGCGCAACAAGGTGAAGGAATGGATCCTTAAGGCCGAGTGGTTTCACGTTTATGATCTAGTTGAATCGTTCGCTCAACTGGGTGGAGATGTGTCACCTCCCCGGATCTTTGCTGCGGTGTTCAATGCGACCGCCCAGAGGAACATGGGCGGGTACAGGCTCGTCGATTCCCGGATTGTGCAGGCCACTTCCGCCGAAGTTGTCGAGGCAATCGATAGAGGGCTCGCCGATGCGAGACAGGCAGCGACTGCGAATGTACAGAACCATCTAAGTAAAGCATTGGCTCTACTAGCGGATCGAAAATCCCCGGACTATCCGAACTCGATCAAAGAGTCGATCAGTGCTGTCGAGGCCCTGGCTCGCCTGGTTACAGGTAGAGAAAAGGCAACTTTGGGGGACGCGGTGCGGCGATTCCGAGACTCTGGCCTGGACATTCATCCCGCACTGGAGGGTGCGCTACTAAAACTTTACGGCTACAGCTCGGACGCCGATGGGATTCGGCACGCCGCTCGGGATATCCCAAGCTCCAGCCATGAGGATGCATTGTTTTTCTTGGGAACTTGCTCCAGTTTTGTCAGTTACATGATAGCAAAGTGTGCAAAGGCTGAGATTTCACTAGTCCAAACAGCCTGAGCGACGCTCCGACGCGCCGATCGGGCGGCCGGTCCGACGCGCCCGGGTGGGGTGCCGACCGGAGGGAGGCGGGGCCCCATCCCGGTGCGCGGACGGGCCGGGCGGGGTCCCGTTCGGCGCGGCGCGTGCGGCGCCCTCGGCTCGACGTTCCAGCAGGTCAGTACTGGGGTTGCCGCCCCGGAGGGGCGGCCTTGAACCCGTACAGAACATTAGCGATGGCGATCATGACCTCTACACGCCGGGGGCATGCCATGATCGCCATTTTGGCCTCTGTGTTTGAGAAGTCGGCTCCACATGATCAGTTCAGGGTTGGGTGAGGAGGGCAGCTCGGGTACGGTCGCCCAGACGGCCGGGCAGTTCGGTCAACGGGGCCCAGCGGTAGTCAGTGACCTCCTCCAGTTGCAGCGCCACATCGCTGTTGCCGGCTAGCGGATCGATGACCAGCAGGAAGCGAAGATCGTAGTGGATGTGCTCCGGCTCCCGCTTCGCGGGATTCGGCGGGATCACGTGTGCGTCCACGTCCACNGGCCGTTCGAGGACAGGGTTCGCCCAGGCCCGGGGAATCCCTGTTTCTTCGGTCAGCTCACGTAGGGCTGCGTCTAGGAGAGAGGCGTCCCCCGGCTCGATGTGCCCGCCGGGAAGGAGCCATCGACTCAGGCTGCGGTGGCGGATCTGGAGGACTCGGCGATCAGAGGTGACTGCGACTACTCCGCAGGTCACGTGGCCGGGTGTGGTTGTCCTGGAGGCCAGGGGTGCGGCGTCTCCGCGGGCCGCTTCCAGCAGAGGGGCCAGGGACTTGGCGTCCTCCGGGTGTGCGTCGAGATGCGCACTGATCGTCTTGGCGATGTCGTCGTTCGTGACGGGCACGGGCGTTCACTCCTCGTTGAAGCATCGCAGCCAGGACCGGGCGATGATTTCACGCTCCTGGTTGCCGACCTCGTGTAGGCCCGGCTCCATGGCCTGTCCCGACGACAGCAGCGCGAGGGCCGCGAGGATCTCGCCTTGGACAAGGAAGATGAACGGGCCGACCGCGGCGCCGTGGACGAAGTTGACCGCATTTCCATCGTTGAGCAGATAGAAATGATGGTTCCACGAGGTCATGCGGCTGAGGTGTGGGCTGAGCTGGTCAACGCGGTAAGTTCCGCGGAGCGAGACGAGGTTCAGTTCGTCGTCCGACGATGTCACGGACGCCACGTAGGAACCGGGCCGTAGGTAGGTGAAGTCTTCGCCCTCCAGCGCCCGGTTACCGGTGGCGCACACGATGACATCGGCGCGGCCCAATGCCTCGGACTTTGACCATTTCACCGCGAATCCGTGCGACATGACTTCGACGGCGCGCACCGGATCTGTCTCGTACACGGTGGTGCGGACCGATTTGGCTCGGAGGGTGTTCGCC
>NZ_LRTK01000009.1 GCF_001636565.1 Frankia sp. EI5c | reverse complement strand
CCGGTGGCGCACACGATGACATCGGCGCGGCCCAATGCCTCGGACTTTGACCATTTCACCGCGAATCCGTGCGACATGGCTTCGACGGCGCGCACCGGATCTGTCTCGTACACGGTGGTGCGGACCGATTTGGCTCGGAGGGTGTTCGCCACGCTGCGGCCGATCTTGCCGTAGCCGATGACGCAGGTCTCACGACCATGCAGGATGTCCCCGTGCTCTCGGAGAAGCGATTCGGTGGAGAACACGATGGACTGACCCACCAGGTAGTCTTCCGGCTGCTTCAGCGGACTGCGGGCTACCGAGAAAACCGGGCAGGGTGGTTTCCCGCAAGCAAGGTACTTGCGGTACCCGTTCTCCGTGTCCTCGACGACTCCCACGATTCGTCCGCTGAACTGTCGACACAGGGAGGTCAGCGCGGGCGCGAAGTAACCGCCGATGTCCAGCAGGGCGAGATCTCGGCCCGCGGCCCGTTCTTCGACGTACGCGAGAACTTTCGCGGGATGGGTGAATCGGTCGCGGTCCAGGTCGTCGCAGTGGTACCGGCTGCTGATAGCGGCCCGCGTCGCCGGGTCACAGGACTTCGGCTTGGGGAGAATCGAGATCAGATCGTTCCCTCGCGCCACCGCTTCCAGGAAGAAGGGCCGGTCGGGCAGCATGTGAGTGATGACGATGGCCGCCACCTCGTGCGCCGACGGGAATGCGTTGTTGACCGCAAGGAAGTACTGCTCAATGCGTCTCCTCGCCGAAGGCTCGGCGAGGATCGTAGCGGGCGCGGTCCGGTCGAGGGTCAGACTGCCGTCCATCTCGTCCACGTTTGGTTGACTCCCGGATCAGGAGGGAATTGCACAGGGTTTGCTGTAGGGCTAATTCTCGTCGAGGGTACGAGGCGATGGGTCTGCCTCCTCGTTCATCGGCTCGCAGCCACCGACCTTCGTGAAGATCGTCCACGCGATGAGTTCGCATGCCTCTCGTGTGATGCGCCGCGTGATCCGCTGCGTCCGGTCCTCCACCTCCAAGGGGAGAATGACGTCAGCGTCCCGTAGCTTCTCGTGCGCCCAGACGTGTGCGTCGTTCCAGGTGCCGAAGATGGCGACCTGCACACCGTAGCCGTTCAGGACGGCGTAGGGTCGGATGCGCCGGGCGATCACCTCCCCGAGCTGAATTCCCCTCCGTCCCTGATCTTGATTATTTGGTTCTTGATCCATCGAGCTTCCTCCGTGATGTTCTCGATTCGTTCCAGTAGTGCGGCGNACGCAAGGGGCTCGACTGGGGCGCGACTCTTGTAGTCGATGAGCTTGCCTTCCAGCTCTTCCATCGCGGTGACGGCAACATCGCTCTGCAATCGCAGAATCCTCAGAGGAAGATCGCCCGACAGTTGCGGAATACCCGGCCAGCCTCCGCTCATCCGTTCCACTGTCCGCCTTCTCCCTCGTTCGACGTTCCGCCNGGAGCGGCACCCGAGGCCGAGGAGCCCACCGCCGTCATTTGAAAAACGGTTTTCCCTGACCCGGCCCCGGGGCCTGGAGACAAGTGTGGAACCAACGATTCGTGATCACTAGACGCGGCACGCATAGGCGCCATGCGTCGTAGGTATGAGCGGCCCACGGCGCTGGATAGACTGCGTAAGCACGATCCGGGCCCGGGAGGTCACGAAGGGGCGTCACTGCGATGAGTGACCAGGTAGACGATTCTCGCTACTGCCGGTGTGGCACGCGCCTCGCCCGGGACAACTACCGGGGATCGTGCGGGCCCTGCCAGCGCCGGGCTCGGGAACAGGGCACGGCCGCGCCGGAGGTCTCGGCCGGATTCTGGACCGCCTCCGATCAGCTTCGGGACGCCCTCGATGAGCGGCACATGGGCCGGGTGATCGCGGCCTACCGCAACCACCCTCATCACACTGTTCTCCTGTCTCAGGAGATGGTGGCCGGATGGATGGGCATCACTCAGACCCAGTTGAGCCGTATCGAGTCGGGTGAGCCGGTGACCGACCTTACAAAGCTCATCCGGTGGGCCGAGGTCCTGCGCATCCCGGAAGACCTGCTGTGGTTCAAGCTCCCACAGCCACGCCCCAGCGAGGCACGCCCCGCCCCGGTCGGCTCTCCCACCGCACCGGCGGTTCCCGGCATCCTCGGGGTGCCGCCCGCAGACACCGCCGGTCCTCCAGCCGACCCGTACCGGGTGATCGCACACGTAGGGGAGGTGGTCATCGTGGCCATCGACCGGCGCACGTTCCTCGCGGGAAGCGGTGCCGGGTTCCTGGTCGGGGGCGCGGTCATGCCCTTGGCGTCGTATCAGCAGGTCGCACCTGAGGCCATCGAGTATCTGGCGGCTCAGCTTGACGGTTACTACTGGGCTGATGCCGCGTTGGGGCCGCACACCGTGATTCCGTCGGTGCTGGTACAGCAGGAACTCATCCGGCAGTTCCTGCGGGTGGCCCGGGGCCCCGAACGGCACGCCCTGCTGCGCACAAGCGTCGCCTACGCGGGCCTGACGACCTGGCNCTACCAGGACGCCGGGGACCTCGTGAGCGCCTCGCACTGGGCGAACCAGGCTCTCGAACTCGCCCACCGGGTGGGAGACACCCAGCTCGTCCGGCACACCCTAACGAACAAGGCGATGATCTGCACCGACCAGCAGGACGGACCCGGCACCCTCGACCTGACCAACGCGGCCCTGACGGACGAGAACGGCCTGTGCGCAAAGGTCCGGGTACAGGCGATGCAGCAGACAGCCCACGGCTACGCCCTCATCGGTGACCGGCGCGGCGCAGACTACGCCCTGGACAAGGCCGCCGCGCTGCTGGCCCGCGTCGATGACGACTACCCGTGGTTCAACGCCTGCCGACGCACCCCCGGCTACATCGAGGTGCAGCGGGCGACCTGCTACAACCGTCTCGGTCTCGGCCGTGAGGCCCTCCCGCTGTGGGAGCAGATCATCTCCGCCCTGCCCGCTACGGCCCGCCGAGACAAGGGTGTGTACCGGGCACGGCAAGCCACCTCACATGCTCAGGCCGGGAACCCGGAGGCCGCTGCGGACGCGGTAACGCACGCGGTCACCGTCGCCCGGGAGACCAGTTCGGCGCGGCTACGACAGGAGCTTCACGGAGTTTGGCACCACCTCACACCGTGGCATGACCATGAGACCGGACAACAGGTCAAAGCTCTGCTGGCGACACTGTAGGAAGGGACGACGAGCATGGGACTACGCGACCCGCTACCGGCCGAGGAGATCACCCGACGTCTGGCCGCACTGGACGGATGGGTGAAGGCCGCCGACCGCGAAGAGATCCACAAGACGTTTCCCGTGGAGTACTACGCCGCGATCGAGGCTCTCGGCACGGTGGCCGAGTCCGCGAAGGAACTGGAGCACCACCCGGACGTCGAACTGCACTGGGGAGAGCTGACGTTCAGTCTCACCACCTACAGCGCCGGACAGCGGATCACCGATCTGGACTTCCGGCTGGTCGACCGCATCGAAGCCGTGCTGGCCCGCTACGTCCAGACGGAAGCGGCGGGATAGCTGAAAAGTGACCCGGCGGGCCTGGACTCTCCGGCCCGCCGGGCTCTACAGCCCCTGTTGGCCTGGGGCGGCTGCCTGGTCGATCGCCGAGCTCGCGCAGNGGCAAGTTCTTGATCCTCGGGGTAGGTTCGACGGCCCCGACTCATTCAAAAAAGTGGAATCTTCGTGCACACATAGGTATAGTAGGCATTGGTGTTCGGGGGGCCGCGGTCCCTGCGCCATGTAAGGCAGTACGCCAGATAGACGAGCTGTCCACGTTGAGCCGCCGGGGAGCGGCAGGACCGGGCTCGGGCTGCTGCACCGTGGGCTACGTGTCCTCGTGGTTCGCGTCCAGTCGTGTTGATGTTCCGTCTGGGGTGCAGATGTGCCGCATGTGGCGTGTCCTGTCGGTGTTCAGGGTTTGTCTCGTTCACGGGTTGACCGGGTAGGTCCGGCCGGCGGTTGAGGTCCGCCGCCGCTGATCTTCCGGTTTTTTTCTGTTCCCCGTTCTCGCTTTCCGTGTGGTGCTGCGGCTGGCCTGTGGGTTCGTCCGGGCTGACCGCGCCTGTGCGGTGAAAGGACGCGGTGGTTTCCGTGGACGTGGGCGTGAGCCTGCCCGAAAACCGGCTGGTGGCGGGTGGCTGTTCCCGACCGATTCGCCTGTCCGGCCATGTCGATCATGTGGATGTTGGTACTGGTGAGGTCCGTCGGGCGTTTACCTCGGCGGGTGAGCCGGGCGGGGTGCTGCATGTGCGGTGCAACAACCGGCGGGAAACCGCCTGCCCGGCCTGTTCGGCGGTGTACAAGCGCGACGCCCGGCGGCTGGTCCTGGCCGGGCTCGCCGGTGGTAAGGGTGTCCCGGAGACGGTGACCGGGCATCCGGCATGGTTCGTCACGCTGACCGCGCCATCCTTCGGGCCGGTGCACTCGCGGCGCCAGCACGGCAGCAAGGGCGGTCCGGTCCGGGCGTGTCACCCCCGGCGNGGGCTGTGCCCGCACGGGAAACCGGCGGGTTGTCATGAGCGGCACCGCGAGGATGATTCCCGGCTCGGTTCCCCGCTCTGCCCGGACTGCTACGGCTACGGCCGCACGGTGACGTGGAACGCGCTCGTCCCGCGGTTGTGGAAGGCCACCCGTGACGGTACGGAATCGGCGGTGGCGGCGGCGGCCGGTCTGACCGTGGCGGGGCTTCGCCGGTCTGCGCGGTTGAGCTTCGTCAAGGTCGCGGAGATGCAGCAACGCGGGGTTGTGCATCTGCATGTGGTGGTGCGGGTCGACGGGCCGGACGGTCCCGGCTCGGTTCCTCCGGGGTGGGCAGCTGGTGAGCTGGTCGCGGACGCTCTGCGGAGCGTGGTCGGGTCGGTGGCGGTGCCTGCTCCTGATCCGGACGCGGGCGCCCTCGACACCGGCGTCGGTGCCGGGGATGGGTGGGCGGTGCTCTGGGGTGCGCAGGTCGATATCCGGCGCATCGCGCTCGATGGACCCACTGACGTCGGGCGAGTGTCCAACTATTTGGCGAAGTACATCACCAAATCGGCGGCGGCCGGTGGGGCGTTGGATCATCCGGTGCGGTCGCTGGCGGCGCTGGGCCGGCTGGTCCTGGCCCCGCACGTGCGGCGGCTGGTGGAGACCTGCTGGCGGCTCGGTCAGGATCCGGCGTTCACCGTGGCGTTGGATGCGGCACTCGGCCGCGACTCCGGCGACGTCCCACGGCTGATCCGCTGGTCTCACCAGGCTGGGTTTGGTGGTCACTGGCTCACGAAATCGCGGGCGTACTCGACGACGTTCACCGCGTTGCGGACGGTGCGGCGGGTGTGGTCCCGCACGATTGGCGCGGCCATGGCAGGCCACGCGCCGCTGGATGCCTTCGGCCGGCTCGACGGCGACCCGAACACGGTCGTTCTCGGCACGTGGACGTATGCGGGCCGGGGCCTGCATCTCGGCGGCTACGGGTCTGACCCTCCCGATCTGCCAGCGTCTCGGGCGGCTGGTAGCCCGGTGGGCACCTGGCGGGCCGAACTGTGAGCACCGAAGGTGCTGTTCAGCCGTCGTTGTTCGATGACCTCGACGACACCGCTACGGGCACCTGTGAAACTGCTCCGGTCGTGGCTGGCCAGCAGGTCAGCACCGCAGGTTCCGAAGGTTCCTCGGCTGTTTCTGCCTCTGCGGCTACCGGGAGTCTGCCGCGGAAACCGACCACGGTGCGGGTGGGTGGGCGGGCCGGCACCCGACCGGTACCGGTGCCGGGTTCGGCGCGGTCTCGGCGGGTGTTCTCCGATGCGGCGGAGGAATGGGGTAGGCGTCAGGCGTTGGCGGCTCCGGTGTGGTCGCGGGAGAAACGGCGCCGGGTCGCGGCGCTGCTCGGGCTGGTCCTGGCCGACGATCCCGGCGGTTAGGTCTCTTCCCGCCAGACCGGGTCCAACAGGTCGGGGTCGAACCTGCGGCCCCTGCCGGCGGGGTGGACGACCACGGCAATCAGATGCTCTTTGATGATCGCGCGCTGGCGGGCAAGGCTGTAGTCGTCCCACTCGGCGCGGACATCGGCGGGGCGGGCGTGCGCGTTCGCGGTGGCCACCAGATGATCGTTCCGTCCCTTGAGAAGGGCTTCTTCCTGCTCCCTGAGCTCTTCCATGGTGGGGAAGTAGTCCTTCGGGGAGATCCGCCGGGGCACCGACGTCCACGCGGCGCGGGTCTCGGTGATGCTCTCCTATACCTCGGCCAGCGCGGCTTCCCCCTCCCACGGGGCAACCTCGACCACGGCGCTCGCGGTCTCCAATTCGATCTTGTTGAACAGTGCCGCCAGGATGTGATCATCGGTGTGGGGTCCGTGCCGGGAGACCTTCCCGCACCCTCCCTGCGTCGGCGCGGGGCACCGGTAGATCGCGTGCTTGCGTTCCCGGTAGGGCGGTGACCCGAACATCGACCGGCCACACCGGCCGCACGCCACCACGCCGCTGAGCAGGTAGCGGCGGGAGTTATGCCCCTGCTGGGCGTAGGTCCGATCTCCGATCTTGGCGATCACCTGTTCCCACCGGCGCACGCCGATGATCGCTTTCCACTGGCCTTTCACCGGGACCTCGATGGTCCGCCCGTCGGGGGTGCGTTCCTTGCGGGTGACGACCTGCATGTACTTCGCGACGTGGCCGTTGATGTTCGGTTCCTCGACGCCTCGGCCGCGTAGGCCGCAGATGCGGGGGTTGCGGTAGACCTTCAGCACGCTGCTCTTGGTCCACTTCTTCCCCCGGGTCCCCCGGATACCGGCGTCGTTCCACTCGTGCAGCAGATCGACGACCGGCACCCCGGCCAGGATTCGGCGGGCGCCTTCTCGCAGGATCGCGGCTTCGGCGAGATCCAAGGTGCGCTTGTCGTCCTTCCAGCCGAACGGACGGCTTCCCCCGACAGGAACCCCCGTTCGGCGCGGTGCCTGTGCGACCGGCGGACCCGGCGGGAGGTGTCCGCGCTGGCCTTGTTCGCCGCGACCGCCTGCGCGCGGGCGTTCGCCTTCCCGTACTCGGTGGTCAGGTCGACGCCGGGCCCGACGATCGGGCGGCGGTACAACTCGACGACCTCGATCGCGTCTTCCAGGTCGCGTAGGTCTCGGGTGAGACGGTCCAGGTCCCACACGATCGCCCCGTCCAGGAACCCGGACCGCAGGTCAGCCAACAGCTCGGCGTAGTCCGGGCGGATCACCCGGGAGATCATCGTGCCGTCTTCCAGCACGATCGTCTTCTTCTTCCAGGCCGATTTCTTCTCCTGGTAGACCTTCTCGATCGTCGCGCCGTGCTCGTCGGCGAACTCGTAGCCGTCTTCGTCCTGGCGTTCTAGCGCGTCATCCCCACCGACCAGTTCCGAATACCGGGTGTACAGACCAAGTCGCAACCCGTTCAACTTTGCCATATAAAAAGTGTAGTTCGTACGATCGTTGCACCCACCGGTACACAGTCACGTGATCAACCTCGAGGCCGCGCTCAGCGAGCAGCTCTTCGACGTCGCGGTACGACAGGGCGAACCGCAAGTACCAGCGGACCGCCAGCATGATCACCTCAGGTGGNAACCGGAACCCCGCGAACTCCGACGTCGGAACCGGTGGACAGGCACGACGTCGACGCATCACTCGATCATGACCGATCGACGGCCGCGAGACAGCGGACTCCGCCGATGCAACAGACCCATTATGAGCTATCGGAGTTGGAGGAGTGCACGGTACATNGGCAGGCATCGTCGATGATAGTGCACCCGCAGCGTCCATCNAAATCTAGGTAGTAAAGACACACTCAGATCGCGAGGAGGAGTCTCGGTTGCAAGTCAGGATCCCTCTCCGGGCTACCGCGATAGGAATTTTCAATGGAACAGTCTGCGGCCTCCTCATCGAGATCGCCGCAGTACTTCTAGACGCCATCGTGCAGGGTGATTTCGACTGGTCAAGAAGAGTCGGCTATGCCGCCATCACTGGCGGGACGGCGGCCGTGTTGACAATCCGAAGGGAGCTCGAAAAAAACAGCGTGCCACGTAAGTCATCGAGATCCGATGGCTGAATCATGCGCACTCGTTGCCGCCGTTAGGCCGTAAGGATGCCAGGGGCCCCGATTCGATAATCCACAATCGGCCCGGTTTCCAAGGTTGAGTAACTGGCATCCGTATCGAGCCTCCATCTCACTGACAGCCTAGTGCCGCGGCTGGCCTTCACCGCCACCTACAACGGCGACAGCACCCTGACCTCACAGACTTACCCCAACGGCCTCGTCGCCACCACCCGCTACGACAACAGCGGTGATGCCACCAGCCTCACCTACGCTAAATCCGGAACCCCCTGGCTGGCCTTCTCCCAGTCATCCTCGATCTACGGTCAGGTCCGCCTTGACGCCACCCCACCCGCTGGGAAAACCCTCGGCTACGACCCGGCCGGCCGGGTCACCACCGTCGCCGACGCCGTCAGCTACGGCGGACCCAGAATCTGCACCACCCGGATCTACACCTACGACGCCGACTACAACCGCACCGCCCTGAACAGTTATCCCGACGGAGCCTGTCAATCCCGGTGAGACATCAGGCTGCTTGGTTCGTGGGTAGCGCCTCCTCGGTCTCGATGATCGCTGGGGGCTGGTTGATCCACGCCCTGGTCGGCAGCGCGGGCGGGGCCGGTCGGCGGTGGAACCGCTCGGGGTGGGAGCCAGCAGGTTAAACGGCGAGCTTAGATCGTGACGATCTTCAGGAGGTCTTCCAGGCCGGTGAGGTCGGCGGCGTTGCGGGTGTAGATGCTGGCTCCGTGGGCGTGGGCGGTGGCTGCGATCAGCAGGTCCATGGTGCGTGCGCGTGGCTGGCGTCCGATTTCGACGACGCGGGCGGCGAGACGTCCGTAGCTGTCGGCGACGGCGTCGTCGACGGGCAGCGGGTCGAATCGTCGTTGGATGGCGCTGAGGCGGGCGAGCCGGGTCGCGCGGGCCTGGGGTGTCTTGGCGACAAGGATGCCGAACTGTAGTTCGGCGATGCTGATGACGCTGACGGCCAGCTCGCCGGGGATGGGGGTGACGCCTGTGGCGACCAGGACGCTGGTGTCGAGGACCCCGCGAGTCATCGGCCTTCCCAGGGATCGGTGAGGGAGTCGTCGACGAGGTTGCGGTCCTGCGGCCAGTCGGTGTCCTCCGGCTGTGCGAAGAGATCAGCCAGATCGTCCCAGCGCCGCCACACACGCGGACTCACCGGGCCGAGGACGGCTGCTGGCCGGCCGGCCACGGTGATGGTGAACCGTTCGCCGTCCTGGGCGCGGCGTATCAGGTCGCTGGCGNTCTGCCGGACCTCTCGGAGCCCTACCTCGTCCATCCTGCGAGGGTAGCACTTGTGCTACCTGCGTGTCGGTGCGCAGATGAGTCGGTGGTCGTGGCTTCGTTCGTCAGCTCTCCGAAGGGGTTACGTTCCGGCGGGTTGGGGGTGCGGGTAGGCGGTGGCGAGAGTGGTGCGCGTCGGCGGACGGCGGCGGGTCTACCACCCCGCCCCGTGGGACCGGCAATCCCGGCCTCGTCCGCCGCCTGCGCGGCTGTACCTCCCCCGAGCCGTTCTGATCCACTGTTCCCGCACGGATCCGCTCGGCCAACCGGCTGAAGTCGATGTCCCACGACGCGAGGCGCCGTGATCCGAATCTTCGTCCGGCTGGAGTTCTACCGGCTCGGCTGGCTACCTGTGAATGAGATTCAAAGGCTGCCGATCTGGGCAAGGCTGCCGACTCGGGCGACATCATGTCCGCCATCCCTTGGGCAGTGCCATATCGGCCAGTCCTCGGAAAATGAAAGATCAAATGGTCGATTGTGTTGTGGGCAGTCGGGCCAGGTCTGAAGATACAGCTCCATGACGAGTTCCTGGGTGCATTGGGCCACCGAGGAGACCGCATCTTCGAACGTCGCCGAATCCGCTTCCTGGTCGTCGCTTCTTCCGGCGTACGCGCTGTTTCCAGCGCCGCAGTAGCTGCCACTCGTGCCGACTGCGACGTAGACCAGTACGTAAGGTTCGTCCCCTTCTATGTCGGGGTCATCCATATCGGAGGAGATCCATCGGAGCTGGAGTCTTCCCAGCTGCGGGAGGGTGGCGTCGATGTCTCTCTGAACAATGAAGAGTGATCGCTCCAGATAGATTTTCGTTTCACTGCCGAGCAGTGCTTCTACTCGGTCGGTCGGACGCTCGAACCAGAGCTCGTCCACGGTTTCTCCCACTCCCCGATCGTATGCCCTCCGGGTCGGAAGATCTGTGCGCCATCCACTGCCTGGACGGGTGCGGGGCGATTCAGCTAGCCAGTGGTTCGGGCGCCGCGCCAACCCGGTCCGTCCCGGTCGCGCCCTGCTTCCGCCACACGGCGGTGCCTCGCAGCGGCACCTGGCCCAGTTCGCCGGCGACAGCGGAGGCGAGGGCGAACAGTTCGGCGGAGGACCCCGGTTTCAGGGGCGGTCGCCGCCGGCCGCCCAGCACCAGCTGGTCACACCCGGCACCGGCACGCGGTGGACGTCCTCGGCCGGTTGGCGAGGGCGGAGCGGGAGCTGGCCGTGATCCGCAGCGGCGACGGTGGGCTGCTGCGTGTGGGGGCGTTCCCGACCGCGAACATCTCCCTGATGCCCCCGCTCTGCGGGCGTTCGCCCAGGCCAGGCCGTCCGCCCTGCGCGGCGACGAGCTGCTCGTCGCCCTCCGGCGCGATCATCCGCTGGCGTCGACCGGAACGGTCGACCTGCGCGAGCTACGCGACGAACCCTGGCTCCAGTACGACTACGAGGACCGTCCCACGATGCTCGCCGATGCCTGCGCCCGGGCAGGTTTCACACCCGCGATAGATCATCAGGATCGCGGAGTGGACGGGGAAGTTCGGCTATGTCGCCGCCGGCCTGGGGTAGCGCTGGTCCCCTCCCTCGCCGCCTGGGCGGTCCCCGCCGAGCTCGCCCTGTGCCCGCTCAGCGACCCCGCCCTGCGCCGGACCATCTACACGGCACTGCCCGTCACCCCGCTGCCCGTCACCCCGCTGCCAGCCGCCCTGACCTTGCGGAACCTGCTCGCGACGGATGCGGGACGGTCCGGTGTCAGGCCGAGCCTCGGGCGCCAGCCGGGTACCCAGCCGGGCCCCGGGTGACGAAGGTGTCTGATCAGAGGGGATATCCCGCCCGTCGGGCCGGCCGCGGGGCCCGGCAGGCGGCGGCCCCGGGCCGGCACCGGGACCCCACCGTCCCACCCGTTCGACGTCCACGGCCCCGCCTGCGGACACCTCGGCCAGCGACCATCCGCCGAAGTGCGGCCACCGGGCCGCCGGCACCCCGCAGACGCCCACCGTAACGGCGCCACCAGGGCTTTCAGTGCACCCACAGACCCCGCAACACCCCTCAGTCACCCCCGCGCCGCGTGTCCGCGAGGATGCGCCGACAGCGACTGAAGAGCTCTGGGTGTCCTTCGCCCGCGGGGGTTGCGGCCCCTGCGTCACCGTGGTCGTCAAGGCGTCTCGGTAGGAGACACGAGGAGCTCTTCAGGTGCGGGATCGCCACGCTCGCGCTCGCGCCCGAAACGCCGACCACCATCGTCAGATCACCGAACGCACCCGCCGAGCGCGCCCGTTGTTCCTGCAGGGCGGTCAGGTTCCGCACGGCCGACCAGCACATCAGCGGCCGCAGCCTGGTGCGGCCGCTGATGTGCTGCTCGTCGGGGCCGAACTGCCCGTTCAGGAGGCCAGCCCGGACTCGTCACCTTCATCGGCCTGGCGGAATCGCTGACGACGCTCCAGCCCGACCCCCGCCCGAGCCTGCTCGTCGCCGGCCTTCTCCTCGCCGGCTACGCCACTGCCGCGATGGCCCCGGCCCTGCTCCTGGCCGAGCGCCGGGACGTCTGACCCCGATACGGCCTGACCCCGATACCGCCGCCGGCGGCGGTACCCGATACCGCCGCCGGCGGCGCCGAGTGATCGGCAGGCCACCGGGCGGCGGGTTGGGGCCGGTCGCTATTCGCGGGCCGCGTCGGTCGGCTTGTCGGACGGGACGGGCTGCGGTTCGAGGGCTTCCGGCGCGTCCCGTGGTTCGGGCGGGTTGACCTGCGCATGGCGCTGGGGTGGTGGTGCCGCCTGCTGCCTGCGGGCCGCGGTGGCCTTGCGCCGCCGCAGCGCGGCCTTGGTGAGCGGCTCGGCGACGCGGGCAGCGATCGGGCCGATGACGGCCATCAGCAGGACGTAACAGGCGGCGAGCGGCCCGAGGCGTGGCTCGACGTGGGCGGAGACCGCGAGGCCCGCGATGACGATGGAGAACTCGCCGCGGGAGATCAGGGCGGCGCCGGCGCGGAAGCGTCCCATGGTGGCGATTCCCGCCCGCTTGGCCGCCCACCAGCCGGTGAACGTCTTCGTGGCGACCCCGGCGACGGCCAGCACCACCGCGGCCAGCAGCGCCGAGGGGATCTCTCCCGGGTCGGTCTGCATGCCGAAGAACACGAAGAAGACGGCCGCGAACAGGTCGCGCAGTGGCGCCAGCACCTCCCGGGCACCTTCGGCGACCGGGCCGGACAGCGCGATGCCGACGAGGAAGGCGCCGACCGCGGCCGACACCTGCACCTGCTGGGCCACCCCGGCGACGAGTAGGGCGAGGCCGAGCGCGCGCAGAAGGATG
This sequence comes from Frankia sp. EI5c, assembly GCF_001636565.1. Lineage (GTDB taxonomy): Bacteria > Actinomycetota > Actinomycetes > Frankiales > Frankiaceae > Parafrankia. Next base: position 88,868 of record NZ_LRTK01000009.1, on the reverse strand, counting down.
ATCTCGTCGTTGCGGTCGGAGGCCGGGTTGAAGACGAGCCGGGTCACCTTGGAGCTGTGCTTGAGCGCGAGGAACAGGACGCCGACCATGGCGCCGAGCGCGATGGCGAGTGACGCCGCGCCGCGCGCGATCGTCTGGCCCGCCAGCAGCGCGGTGAGGATNGGCAGGTAGACCGCCATCGCGAGGTCCTCGAGAACGAGAACGGACAGCACGACGGGTGTCTCGCGGTTACCGAGCCTGCCCAGGTCGGAGAGGACCTTCGAGATGATTCCGGAGGACGAGATCGCGGTGACGCCACCGAGCACGACCGCGGCTCGCCAGTCCCAGCCGAGCACGAACGCCGCGGCCACTCCGGGTGCCGCGTTGAGTGTCAGGTCGAGGCCGCCGGCCGGGGTGTTCTGCCGCAGCCCCGCGAGCAGTTCCCCCGCCGTGTATTCCAGGCCGAGGGTGAGCAGCAGGAGAACGACGCCGATCTCGGCGCCCACCTCGATGAACTCCTCGCTCGCGCCGAGCGGCAGCAGCCCGCCGTGCCCGAAGGCGAGGCCGAAGATCAGGTAGAAGGGAATCGGGGAGATACCGAACCGGGATGCCGCGTGCCCGACGAGGCCGAGCGTGAAGAGAACCGCACCCAGTTCCAGCATTATTGAGGTGATGTCATGCATATGATCGCGGCGCCCTTCATCCGGACCGAAGGAGTTCACCGACGGCGGCGGTGTTTTCCGGTGTGCCGACGACGACCACGACGTCCTCGGCCTGGAAGCGGAAGTCCGGACGGGGTGAGGCGAGGACCTGCCGGTCGCGGACCACGGCGACAATCGACGCGCTGGTCCGGGTCCTGGCGTGGGTGTCGCCGAGCTGGCGGCCCACGTACGGCGAACCGGCCAGAATCGTGATCTGCTCGCCCACGAGCCCGGCGAACGCCCGGCTCAGGTCGGCCAGTTTCTCCACGATGTGGGGAGCGCCAAGCAGTTCGGAAAGCACGTCGCTCTCCTCCGCGGTGAGGGTTATCGACTCGGCGCAGGAGTCCGGGTCGTGGGCGTCGTAGACCACCAGGACACGGCGACCGCTGTGATGCGAGACCACACCTACCCGCCGGCCGGCACGAGTTGAGAAGTCGTGTCGCAGCCCGATTCCCGGGAGCCCGGTTTCTTCGACATTCATGTGGATCCTCGCAAGTGATTTCTGTGAGTTCTGGTGCAGGGCAGGAACAGTCGCGGACACCCGTGTCGGGGGTGCTGTCGCGGTGCGTGACGCCGTGGACGGCCCGACGTCGCGCGGTGGCCAGCAGGGCAGGGACCGGACCGGATGTTCCCGGCATCGGCGGGTGAGCCTGCGCCGCGAGGGCTGCCGATGNGCGGCCGGCGGCGGAACGGGCGGACGGCGGCGCCCGGGCCGGGGCCTACCTCGCGTCTCTCGCGCCCCGAACCCGGTGATCGTGCCGAGGTGCCGAGGTGCCGCCGACGTGCGTCAGGCCACCGGTCCACCGCGAGCCGGTGGGGGAGCGCGCGCACCGCAGGCACCGATCGGGCCGACGGGCCGGGCCGGTGACCGGGTGCTGCGCCAGGGCAGTAGGACCCCGCAGAGAACGAACAGCAGGAGGCCACCGGCGAGACCGAACTGGTCGACACCGGCCCAGGCGGAGAACCAGACCGTCAGATGGGCCTTGTGATCGAGGTGCGGCCGCTGTTCGTCGCTGTGCGCGACCGCCGTGGGGGGTGTGAACGCCCCCGGAGCGCTGTTGGCCGCGCCGACCACGAGCAGGCCCCGCGGTGTGCTCGTGCCGCTGCCGACACTGAGCAGCATCCACGCGGCGAGGGCGATGACCACAACCCACGCCGCGCGGGTGCGCAGACGGCGGGTTGTTGGCATATCGCCAGGCTAAGGCACTGATGGTTGCTGATGCGGCCGGAACGCCTCCGCCGCCGGCCGGGTGGGCGGGGCGTCGGTGCGCTGAGCCGGTCCGGTGCCCGCCCTGGCTCGGTGTGTGACGGCGGCTCGTGGAAGTCACACTTCGGTGCTACTCGGCGGACCGCTCCGACCACCTGCCCGGGCCGGGGCGACCCGCGGCCGTATTGATTCCCCCGCCGGGGCCCGATGCTCCGCGGCGCTGTGGCCCAGCGTCGAGACACCTGCCTTGAGCTGGGCTGTGCCTGTCTCCTACCGGGTGTTCGACGTCCGCCGCGTGATCGAACCACTCCCGGCACTGACGATCCTGCGGGCCGATTACCCGGCCGGTGTCCGGGCGGAGCCCGGATCTTCATATGGGCAACGAGCGCACAAATTGTTAGGGTGCAGAACCTACTCGCCAGTAGTACCCGGTGGTAACGAGTGTGCATTGCGGTGCCCGGCGTGGGCGGGGCCACCGCCGGCCGTGTCGCCCGCGGTTCTCGGAGACGTCGTCCACCCAATGGCGAACCCGGTGCAGAAAGAAGGTTGATCGGTATGTGGCGCAACTTACCCGGGCGCGGTTTACGACCGCGGGCGCGGATCGGTTCGGTCGTGGTGACGCTTGCCCTCGCGATGCTCGGGGTGATCGTCCCGATTGCCGTCAGCACGACGGCGGCCGCGGCCGCCGGTGCTGTCGAGGGGCCGGCCGGGGATGCCTTCTACACGCCGCCGTCGCCGCTGCCCGCGGGCGCGCCCGGTGACGTGATCTGGTTCCGCAAGCAGGCCGACGTCGGGAACGCGAGCTCGTACCTGGTCCTGTACCACTCACGCGACGCCCTGGGGAAGCCGAACGCCGTCACCGGCACGATCTTCGTCCCCAAGGGGGTGCGCCCGGCGGGTATGCCGGTCGTCGCGCTTGCCTCGGGCACGGTCGGAATGGGTGACCAGTGCGCGCCGTCCAAGAACGGCCTGGTCAGTAGTGCGCAGAACCAGGGCTTCATCGACCGGGCGCTGCAGCGCGGCTGGGCCGTGGCGATGACCGACTACGAAGGGCTCGGTACTCCGGGCCAGCACACCTATGTGGTCGGTCGCTCCGAAGGGCACGCCGTGCTCGACGCGGTGCGCGCCGCCCAGCGGCTGCCCGCGACGGGCCTGACCGTGGCGAACCCCGTCGGCCTGCTCGGTTACTCCCAGGGCGGCGGAGCCGCCGCGTGGGCCGGCGAACTCCAGCCGACCTACGCGCCGGAACTGAACCTCAGGGCCATCTCGGCCGGTGGCGTGCCCGCCGACCTGCTGGCCGTCTCGAAGCAGCTGGACGGCGGCCTCGGTTTCACGGTGCTGGCGATGGCGGCGGGCGGGCTGGACGCGGCCTATCCCGAGCTGAACCTGCAGAGCTACCTGAACGACGCCGGCCGGNAACTCTTCACCGATCTCGGCAACGCCTGCATCGACGCCATCGTCACCTATGCGTTCCACAAGATCAGCGATTACACGACGGCGAACCCGCTGGCCACGCCCGCCTGGATCGCCCGTATCAACGAGCAGAAGCTGGGTGCCGTGCCGCCGAGGGTGCCGACATTCCTCTACCACAGCTGGCCGGTGGACGAGCTGGTGGAACGGCCGCAGGCCGAGGCGCTGAAGAACACCTACTGCGCCGCCGGCGCCCCCGTCCGCTGGAAGACGTATCTCGGCGAGCACGCGCTCACCATCTTCACCGCGCAGGGCGATGCCGTGAGCTTCCTGGGCGACCGTTTCGCCAACAAGCCCTTCACCCGGTCCTGCTGAGGAGAGGCCGACCGGATCTCGACCTTCTTCCGCCGCGCCGTGCCGGGTCGGCCCTTCTTCGACCCGGCACAGCCGGTCGTCGGCCGGTCGTCAGCCGGTCGTCAGGCGGCGGGCGCCGCGAGCAGGGAGGAGCGCCCCGCCTCCCAGGCGTCCAGGATGCGCCGGGCGCACCGGCCTTCGACCGCCATGATCGCGCGGGCGCCGAAGAGTACGTCCGCCCCCAGCGCCGGTTCCGCGCGCACGAGGCCGCCCGCGAGTGCCTCGGCGGCGACGGTCTGGTGATGCGCGTCGGCCACGACGTGGACGGAGAAGAAATGGCGGGTGCCGGCGGGCTGGCCGTGCCGGCGCAGCGCCGTGTCGTAGGCGGCCATCGGCTCGACGGAGGTCATCTCGAAGACGGCGAGGTGGCCGACGAGCGCCCCGCGCAGCCGTCGGTGCAGCCCGAAGTAGGACGCGAGGTTCACCGAGGCGAGCGTCGTGCCGGGTACGCGGTCGAGGTAGGCGCCGTAGCGGGCGTCCAGGCCGAGGCCGAGCATCGTCACGCCGAAAAGGTTCTGGTGGACGTCCCGGGCGGTGCCGTTGCCGTACTCGTCGGCCTGGATCTCCACCAGGGCGGCCTTGGGTAGCCCGGCCAGCCGCGGGATGGCCCAGGAATGGGGGTCGGCCTCCTTGAGCTGCAGCGGCGAGCGGTGGATGGCGAACTCCCGGAACTGCTCCAGGGAACCGTGCTCGGCGAGATGCCTCGAAAGTGACGGCCCAGTCGGCGCCGTGATGATCTCGCGCAGCGCGGCGGGAATCGCGTCCGCGTCGCGGGAGTCGCACTCCGGCAGCGGGACGCTCTCCGCCTCCTGCCGGATCCGGGCCTCCAGCGTCTTCTCCAGCTCCTGACGCAAGGCGAGCAGCGGTGGTGCCCACTCCCAGCGTTCGTCGACCTCGGCGAAGCCGCGGTAGTGCAGCTCGTAGAGGCAGTAGAGGGCGAGCGCGCCGTCATCCCCGTAGAGGATGTCGTCGGCCGGCCGCGGGGCGGGCCCGAGACCGGCCTCCGCCGGCCGCCGCAGCGCGTCGGTGACGAAGGCGCTGAGGGGGCCGCGGGGGCGCGGCAGCCGGCCGGGACGCAGATCGTCCGCCGGCAGCACCGTCCCGTAGGAGGGGATGTCCGGGCGGCCGTCCGCCCGTGCGGGGGCGGCCTGCGCGGGCGCTGCCTGCGCCGGAGCACTGCCTGGAGGGGTCATGAAACTCGCTCCGGTTCCGCGGCCGTGACCATGACCCTGCGCAGGACGTCCGCGTTCATGTCGACCGTGGCCGGAGTGTGACCCGGGTCGGTCGGGTCGCGCAACCAGGTGACGCCGGCCAGCAGGTAACCGGCTTCGGAGCTGAACGCCCGGCCGTCGGCGCGCAGTTCCCGCACGCGCCGGTGGACGCCGGGCTCGCGGCTGTGGCGGCCGAAGGCGATCGGCCGGACGCACCAGTCCGCGACGGTGTAGCCCGAGCGCTGGGCGTGGTCGATCACGCCGAGCGGGTCGGCGATCGAGGCGACCATCAGCATCAGCACGTCGAACGGCCCGGACAGCAGGCGATTTGTCACCTCGGCGCCACTTTCGCCGCCCCACAGCTCCGGCGTGCCGGTGTCGCCGCTCGGCGCGGCCAGGTAGGGCGGGTTGGCGACCGCGACCCGTTCCGGTCCGTCGACGCCACGCTCGAAGAAGTCGCCCTGTTCGACGGTGTACCCGGGCGGCGCCTTCGCGGCCACGAGCCGGCTGGCGACCTGGAAGGACTTCGGATCGCGTTCGAAGCCGCGCACCGGGACCGTCGCCTCGCAGCGGGACAGTGCCGCGGCGATCGGCAGGCCGGTGCCCGCGCCGAGCTCGACGATTCCGTGGCTCAGGTAGCGGGCCGCCACCTCCGATCTGAGCAGACGTTCGACGCACCAGGCGTAGAAATCCGATTCGACCGGGTCGTAGAACATGGGTCTCCCCACTGTCGGCGGCGTGGTCCGCAGGGCACGCGGGAGCCATGCCCCGGAACGGGGGAGTAACGCCTGCGGGGCGGGTGCCCACGGCAAGATCACATCCTGCCGCGGGCCCCGCCCCGCCTGGTCTGCCGCTCAGTCCTCGTTGGCGTCCTTCTTGCGGGGCGTGCCGGCGGACGCGGCGCCCGCGGACGCGGCGGGGGTGTCGTCCGCCTCGGTCGCGCCGGTGGTCTCCGCCGCCGGGCTCCCGGGCTGCTCCTGGGGCGGGCCCGTCACCCGGACGTGCGCCGCGCCGGGCGCGGGGGCGGGACTGGCCCCGCCCCCGGAGGCGGACGCGGAGCCGGCCCCGGCGCCGGTCGCGGACGAGGCCACGGAGGCGGTGGCGGGTTCGGGGGCCGACCCTGCCCGCGGTGCGGCCCCGCGGTAGATCCACCCGTGTTCGTCCGCGAAGAGCAGCAGGGGCGGCAGGACGATGAGGGCGGACAGCAGGGCGACGCCCACGTTCATGGCCACCACGAGGCCGAAGCCGCGCAGCAGCGGCAGCGAGCTGAACGCCAGCACCAGGATGCCGATCACCGCCGCCATCGCGGAGACCATGAAGGCGCGGCCGGTCCTGGTCGCGGCCTCCTCCAGAGCCGTCAGCGGGCTGCGCCCGCGTTCCCGTTCCTCCAGATGCCGCATGACGATCAGAGTGGTGAACTCCGTGCACAGCGCGATCACCAGCGGGCCGCCGACGGCCGTCAGCGGGCTGAGTTCGAAACCGGCGGCCCAGGAGACGATCGCGGAGAGACCGACCGCAATCAGGACCGGCACGATCGACACCAGTGCCCGTGCGATGTTCAGGTGCCGGATCAACAGAATGATGAGTACCGCGATCAGCGCGTAGTAAGTGAGCTCGACGCGGTTCTTCTCGAAGTTCTCCAGCAGACCCGTGCCGACGACGGCCAGACCGGACGGGGTGGCCCGCACNCCGTCCGGCGGGGTCACGGTGTCGCGGATGTCGTTGACCACGACCGCTCGCTCCTGCAACGAGCCGGGACCAGTCCGGAAGATCAGGTTGAGCGCCTTGCCGTCCAGGTTGACGGTGCTCTTGCGGATCGCCGCCGGCGCGACCCCGTAGGCGCGTTCGATGTCGGCCCCGGTCGGCGGCACGAGCGTGGTGTCGGGGATCTCCATCAGGAAGCTGACCGTGGTCACCAGGCTGGACGCGGTGAGCAGATCGCCGGGGTGCTCGTCGAGCTGCTGGTAGGCGAAGTCGTGGACGAACTTCACGGTCTTGTCGTCGAACACGTCCTCGGACTGGATGAAGATGCCCAGCTCGCTGCTGGAGCCGGTGCGCGCCTTCAGGGTGCGGATGTCCTGCACGACCTGGGAGTCCTGGTTGACCCACTTCTCCGGGTCGGTCTGGACCTTCAGATGCCCCTCGGCCAGCGCCCCGCCGGCGAAGACCGCGATCGCGGCCACGACCAGGGGAATCGCGGTGACCCGGGGGAGCGAACCGAGAACGAGCACCGTGCGGCCGAGCGGGCCGTGTGAGTAGTCCTTCGGCGGGGTGGGGCGGCGCCGCTCCCGGAAGCCGAGCGAGGCGGCGATCAGCAGCACCGTCGCGAGGACGATGACCGGCAGGCCGATCGCCAGCAGGACGCCGAAGTCGCGGATCATCGGTACCTGGCTGAACTCCAGGGCGAGGAACGAGACGACGCCGGCGACGGTGGCGAGCAGCAGGGCGGGCATCAGCCGGCCGAACGCCTCCGCGACCGGCTGGCCGGCCCGGTCGAGCTGGGCCTCCTCCTCCACCCGGCTGTGCAGCTGCACCGCGAAGTCGATGCCGACGCCGAGCAGGACCGGCATTCCGGCGATCGTGACGATGGAAAGCGGCACGTCGAGATAGCCGGCGAGCCCGAAGGCCCAGACCAGCCCGACGCCGACGACGCCGAGCGGGAGCAGCCGCCAGCGCACGGCGAAGGCGACGATCAGCAGTACGGCCATCATCAGCAGCGAGATGCCGCCCAGGGTGAGGAAGCCGCCCCGCAGGTAGTCGTTGATGTCGCGGAGCAGGACGGCCGCGCCGGTGGTGGTCACCTCGGCGTTGTCGAAGGTGAGGTCCTTCATGGCCGCCTCCGCGGCCGACGCGCCCTCACCCTCGTCCTTGATCGAGGCGTTGCCCTCCAGCCGCACGATCATCTGCGCGCTGGTGTCGTTCGGGAAGAACGGGCGCAGCGACTTGCGGATGGCTCCGGTGTTGTCGTGCAGGAGGAAGTCGACCCACTCCGGATCGTCGAACACCCGCCGCTGGGCGGGGATGTCGTTGATACGGCCGAGGGTCTTCAGCGAGTCTTCCAGCCGGCGCTGCGCGGAATCCGCGTCGGGGTCGCGGTCGCGGGCGCCCAGCAGGATCTGCCCGGCCGCGCTGTTGATCGGATTCCCGTCGCTGCTCGTGACCAGGTTGTGGGTGAATTCCAGCGCCGTCAGCGGGGTGACCACGGCGGTGATCCGCGGGTCCTTCTCCAGCTCTNCCGACAGTGCACGGAACTTCTCGACGTTGCCGGTCGTGAACANATCCTTCAGCTCGACGTCCGGCTTGACGGTGAACAGGCTGATCATCGCCTGGCCGCCGAACAGCGACTGGTAGGCGACGTTGTCCCGCGCGACCTGCGAGTCGGAGTTGAGGTAGTTGTCCTGCCCGGTGGTGAACTCCAGACGGGGCAGCCCGAGGCCCAGGATGACGGTGACCACCGCCGCCACCACCGCGACGATGCCCGTCCGTCGGCTGAGCGCCCGCCCGACGCCCGACCAGAGCGGGCCGGTCGGGCCGGGCGCAGGTTCGGTCTGGCCCGCGGCGGGCGCGCCAGGCGACGCCGTGGAGTCGGGTGGCACTGGCGAGCTCGACATCGGCACGCTCCGGAGCGGTGAGGTGGTCAGGAATCGGGGTTCGGAGCCGGTTTGGTCCTGGGTGGTCTCAGAGGTGTATAGCGCAGCTCACATCCACATGCCTACTGGTGGGTAGGATTGTTTTTCGGCCTGATGTGTGATAACCGCCCCCGTGCCCGCGGCGTGAAGTCCTCCTGCCGGCCCCGGTCAGCCTGCCATGGATGTGGCGTCGGGTGTGGCGGCGCCCGTGGGTGCGGAAGTGCTCGCCGTGGGGGTCGCGGGGCGGCCCGCGGTCGCGTCCGGACGCGCGCCGAGCTGGTCGCGGGCGGCGCGGACCGCGGTCTCGACGGAGTCGAAAAGGCGTCGGCCGGGCTGGAGACGGTCCAGGATGCCGATGGCGGACAGTGTCCCGATGTGTTCGGGGCGTACTCCCGAGACGTACACGGCGATACCGCGCCGCTCCAGGCGGTCGACGGCGTCACGCAGGACGAGCGCGCCGGTCCCGTCGAGCGCGCTGACGCGGCAGAGCCGCAGGACCAGCACCTTGATGTCGGTGAGGGCCGTCAGCTCGTGGAGGTAGTGGTGCGCCGCGGCGAAGAACAACGGCCCCTCGATGCGGTACACGGCGAGGTGCTCGACCGGCTCCAGGGGGGCCTCTTCGAGACGGGCGCCGCGCGCGACGGCCCGCAGCGCCAGCGCGCCGGCGACCGCCAGGCCGAGAACGATGGCGATCACGAGATCGAAGGCGACGGTCGCGCCGGCGGTCAGCGCGAGCACGAGCGCGTCGGAACGTGAGGCGCGGCCGAGTGCGCGCAGCGAGGAGACCTCGACCATGCGCAGCGCTGTGGCGAGCAGGACGCCGGCCAGCGCGGCCACCGGGACCCGGGCGACGAGCGGGCCCGCGCACAGCATGATCAGCGCCAGGATCGCGGCGTGCGTGAGGGCGGCGAGGCGGGAGGACGCGCCGGTGCGGGCGTTGACCGCGGTGCGCGCGATCGCCCCGGTGGCCGGCACGCCGCCGAACAGCGGGGCCGCGAGGTTGGCGAGCCCCTGACCGAACAGCTCCCGGTCGGGATCATGCCGCTCGCCGCTGGTCATGGCGTCGGCGACGCTGGCGGACAGGAGGCTTTCCAGCGCGGCCAGCGCGGCGACGGCGCAGGCGGCACCGGCGAGTGACGGCACGGTGGCGAGGTCGAGGAAGCCGAGTGAGGGCGCCGGCAGCGTGGAGGGAAGGCCGCCGATGACGGCGACGTCCCAGCCGGTGGTGGCTACCAGGAGTGTCGAGGCGGCGACCGCCAGCAGTGAGAACGGGATGGTGGGCCATCGGCGGGCGCCGGCGAGCATCACGGCGACGACACCGACGGCGAGGGCGGGCGACGTCCACCGCGGGTGGTGGAGGAAGTCGCCGCCGGCGGTCCAGGCCGTGGTCAGTACGCGGTCGTGCTCCCCGGCCGGTACTCCCAGCGCGGCCGGAACCTGCTGAAGGAAGATCACCGCCGCGATTCCGGCGGTGAAGCCCTCCACCACGGAGATCGGCAGGTAGCGCATGGCGCGTCCGACGCGGAGCAGGGCGAGGCCCAGCAGAATGAGCCCGGCGAGCACGCCGACGGTCAGCACCCCGTCCAGGCCGTGCTCGTGCATGATCGGGATGAGGACGACGGTCATGGCGCCGGTTGGGCCGGTGACCTGCAGGTTTGATCCGCCGAAGGCGGCCGCGACGGCCCCGGCGACGATGGCGGTGACGAGACCCGCGGTCGCCCCGGCACCCGAGGAGACGCCGAAGCCGAGCGCGAGCGGTAGCGCGACCACGGCGACGGTTGCACCCGCGAGCAGGTTCGGTAGCGGTCGGCGGCGCAGAGCGGCCACATCCTCCCGACCGGGCAGGAGCTGGCGGAGCGGGGCAGCCCTTCCGGCGGAACTTCTCACGGTTGTGGTCATGGCAAGGTGGACGATCTCCCATGTAGTCGGATTATGAATTGCGTAACTTCGCAAGTGTTGGGTGGGAAACGGTGGGGTGGGTGGAACGGTGGGGCCGGAGCCCGCTCAGGGTCGGAGCCCGCTCAGCCCGGTTCGTCCACGTACAGGGCGAGCCCGCCGCCGGCCATCGCCACGATGCTGTCCACCGCCGGGCGCGCCTGTGTGGGCCGTAGACGGCGAGACCGAACGCAGGGCTGACCCGGGTGACCAGCTGGCCGTCACCCGTCACCCGTCACCCGTCACCCCGCTCATGACCTGCTCGAATCTCCTTCGCGCAGCTCCGCGAGCAGGCCGGCCTGCCCGGCTGCCATCTCCGTCAGGATTCGCCGGGCCGCCCGCATGAGATCGGCGACGTCGCCGCCCGCCAGGGCGTAGACCACGGTCGCACCGTCCCGGGTCGCCGTCACGATGCCGGAGCGGCGCAGCACAGCCAGGTGCTGGGAGAGGTTCGACGGCTCGACCTCGATCGCCGACAGCAGATCCCGCACCGGCATCGGCCCGCCCTGGAGGAGCTCCAGCACCCGGATCCGGACGGGATGGCCGAGCATGCGGAAGAACTCCGCCTTCGCCTGGTACAGCGGAACTCCCACCGGCAGTCCCCTCCGTCCGTCTCCGGCCGTGCCTCGCCTGTCGCTCCACACATGGTAACCAAGCTTGAGGAGTTGCAAAATTTCGCAATGGATCAGGCGGTGACGGTGCGGTGGCGGAGCCGGGGCTGGATGCCACCGGGCGGCGGGCGCCCGTCGTGGCGTTGGCGTCAGGCCGTCAGCCGAAGGAGGTGGGAGTCGGCTCCGACCATGAACGGTCCTTGTTCTGCCAGCAGACGAAGGGCTTTTCGGCGGTTCCCGGACGAGGCCCGCGGTGAGGCGGGGGCGGCTGCCTGATCGGCGGACCTTGCGCGGGAAGGTCGCGGCTATCCTGGCCGTATGTCCACCTCCGCGCCGCCGGCGGGCAGTGGCCCGCGGCCGGCCGGGCGCAGCGTGGCGCAGACGCGGATCCTGACGGCCGCGCTGGAGCTCTTCGCCGTCCACGGGGTCAGCGGGACGTCACTCCAGATGATCGCCAACGCGATCGGGGTCACCAAGGCGGCGGTCTACCACCAGTTCAGGACCAAAGAAGAGATCGTCCTGGCCGTGGCGGAGGCGGAGCTCGCCGAGCTGGCGGCGGCGGTCGACGCCGCCGAGGCCGAGCCGCGTCGCGAGCGCGCCCAGGAGATCCTGCTGGTGAAGGTCGTCGACACCGCCGTCAGGCGGCGGCGGGAGACGAGCGTCCTGCGACATGACCCGGCGATGGTCCGTCTCCTCGGCACACACCAGCCGTTCCAGCAGCTGATCGAACGCATCTACCGCCTCCTGATCGGCGNGGCGGCGGAACCGGAGACCAGGGTTCGCGTAGCGATGCTCTCCGCCGCGCTGGGTGGCGGTGTCTCCCATCCGCTCGTGGCGGATGTGGACGACGAGACGTTGCGGACCCTGCTCCTTGAGGTGACCCGGCGCCTGCTCCTGCCCGCCGCCTGACCAGTCCGGAGCCCCTGCCGGCGCCAGTTCGAAACACGAACCAGTTGTTACGGTCCTGGGGTGGTATCTGACATCCCCGTCGGCACGGTTCGGGCCGTGGCCCGGCGGTCACGCATCCCCGAGGTGAGCGTGCCAGCCGAGGTCGTCGAGGTGCCGCTGGCACTCGACGACACGGTGGACGCGGATCTCAGTGAACGCGCCGCGCGGAGAGGCCGGTGAGTTCCGCCGGCCAGCCGGCGGCCCCTCCCGGCTGGCTGCGCGGCCTGTGGGGCTTCCTCATGCTCCACCGCCGCGACCTCGCGCTGGCGCTCACCGCGGCCGTGCTCGGCAGCGCCTGCCAGGCCGTCGTCCCGCTGATCGCCCGGCACATCGTCGACGACGTGATCGTGCGGCGGACGTCGCCGCTGTGGCCGTGGCTGATCGTGCTGTTCGCGGCCGCGGCCGGCACGTTCGGCTGCGCCTACGTCCGCCGGTACCGGGGCGGGCGGGTCGCCCTCGGCGTGCAGTTCGACCTGCGCAACGCCATGCACGACCACCTGCAGACCATGGACGCCGACAATCTCTCCCGGCTGCCGACCGGGCAGCTCGTGGCCCGCGCGAACTCGGACTCGGCGCTGGTGCAGGGCCTGCTGAGCCTGTTGCCGATCATGATGGGCAACGTCCTCATGCTGATCGCGACGCTGATCGTCATGATCGTGCTCTCCCCGCCGCTCGCGCTCATCAGCCTGGCCGTGGTCCCGACCCTGTTCGTGCTGTCCTACCGCCTGCGGTCCCGCGTCTTCCCCGCCACCTGGGACGCCCAGCAGCGCGAGGGCGCGGTCGCCCAGATCGTGGACGAGGACGTCAACGGCGTGCGGGTGGTCAAGGCGTTCGGCCAGGAGCGGCGGGAGCTGGACCGGGTCGTCGAGGCGGCCGGCGATCTCTACGGATCGCGGATGCGCGCGGTACGGCTGCGGGCCCGCTACCAGCCGCTGCTGGAGGCCGTGCCGACGCTGGCCCAGGTCGCGATCCTCGCCGTGGGCGGCTGGATGGCACTGCGCGGCGACCTGACCATCGGCACGTTCCTGGCCTTCTCCACCTACGTCGGCCAGTTCGCCGCCCCGGCCCGCCAGCTCGCCGGGGTGCTCACCGTCGGGCAGCAGGCCCGGGCCGGCGTCGAGCGGATCTTTCAGCTGCTGCGCCTACGCCCGGCGATCGCGGACGCCCCGGACGCCGTCGAGCTCGGCCCGCTGCGCGGCGAGATCGTCTTCGAGGGGGTCGAGTTCGCCTACCCGGACGGCCCGCCCGTCCTGCGCGGCCTCGACCTGCGGGTCGCCGCGGGGGAGCGGGTCGCTGTCATCGGGCGCAGCGGCAGCGGGAAATCGACCCTGGCGACGCTGCTGAGCCGGTTCNACGACCCGGACGCCGGCCGGGTGACAGTGGACGGCCACGACCTGCGGTCGGTCCGGCTGCGGTCGCTGCGTTCCCAGGTCGGCGTCGCGTTCGAGGAGAGCTTCCTGTTCTCCGCCTCGGTGCGGGAGAACATCGCCTACGGACGTCCCGACGCCGGCGACGCCGAGGTGGAGGCCGCGGCCCGCGCGGCGGCGGCGCACGAGTTCATCACCGGACTGCCCCGCGGGTACGACACGGTCGTCGGGGAGCGCGGCCTGTCGCTGTCCGGTGGCCAGCGCCAGCGGATCGCGCTGGCCCGCGCCCTGCTCACGGACCCGCGGGTGCTGGTTCTCGACGACGCGACGAGCGCCGTGGACGCGCACACCGAGGAGCGCGTCCACGGGGCGCTGCGCGAACTGCTGCCCGGCCGCACCACGATCCTGATCGCCCACCGCGTCTCCACGCTGCACCTGGCCGACCGGATCGTCGTCCTGGACGGTGGCCGGGTGATCGAGTCGGGCACCCACGAGGAGCTGGTCGAACGCAGCGCCGCCTACCGAGCCCTCCTGGCCGGGCTGGACGCGGAGCTGGCGGACGAGCTAGGCGACCGCGTCGAGGCATTCGCCGCCCTCGTCGACGCCGAGCAACCTGACACCGGGCAGCGCGACGGTGCGAGCACCGAGGGCCAGCCGGCGGCCGAGGGCGAGGGCACGTCCTCGGCGGGTATCTCCCCGGCGGGTACGACTCCGGCGGCCGCGCGCCGCGATCTGCTGGACGCGGCCGCCGGTGTCGCCGGGTCTGCCGGTGTCGCCGGGGCAGCTGTGAGCATCGGCGCGGGCCTGGGCGGCGGTGGCCGGGGCGGCAGCTGGCGGATGAACCTGGCGCCCACCCCGGAACTGCTGGACCGGGTCGCGGCGCTGCCGCCGATCCGCGACGTCGCCGACCTCGACGCGGCGGCGGAGAGCCGCCCGGACCCCCGTTTCAGCCTGCCCAGGCTGCTGCGCCGGTTCCGCCGGCCGCTGCTGGTCGGGCTGCTGCTGGTGATCGGGGACGCGGCCGCCGGCCTGGCCGGGCCGGTGCTGGTGCGCACCGGTGTCGACAGCGGGGTCGCCGAGGGCTCCTACCGGGTGCTGTGGTTGGCCTCAGCTCTCTTCCTCGTGATCACCCTGGCCGACCTGCTCGACCAGATCGGCGAGACGTTCGTGACCGGCCGGGCCGCCGAGAAGATCATGCTCTCGCTGCGGATCCGGATCTTCGCCCAGCTCCAGCGGCTCTCCCTCGACTACTACGAGCGCGAGATGTCCGGCCGGATCATGACCAGGATGACCACGGACGTCGACCAGTTCCAGTCACTGATCGAGAACGGGCTGCTCGCCGCGCTGGTCTCGTTCGTGACCTTCGCCGGTGTCGGGGTGGCACTGCTGAGCCTCGATCTGGAGCTCGGCGGGCTGACCCTGCTCGTCGTGCTGCCGCTGGCGGTGGCGACGGTCTTCTTCCGCCGCCGCGCGGGCGCGCTCTACGACCTCTCCCGGGAGCGCATCGCGATCGTCAACGCGGACTTCCAGGAGAGCATCGCGGGGATCCGCGAGGCGCAGGCGTTCGTCCACGAGACGGCGACGGTCGAGCGGTTCCACCGGCTGGGTCAGGACTACCTGCGGTCGCGGCTGGCCGCCCAGCGGCTGGTCGCGATCTACTTCCCGTTCGTCCAGTTCCTGTCGGCGGTGGCGGACGCGATCGTGCTCGGAGTCGGCTCGGCGCTGATCGTCCACGGGCAGCTCAGCGTCGGGGTGCTGATCGCCTTCATCCTCTACATCAGCATGTTCTTCTCGCCCATCCAGCAGCTGTCCCAGGTGTTCGACGCCTGGCAGCAGACCAGGGTCTCGGTAGCCCGCATCGCCGAGCTCATGCGGCTGGAGACCCTCACCCCGGCGCCGGAGCACCCGGTCGACCCGCCACCGCGGCCGCGCGGCGAGCTGGTGCTGGCCGGGGTGCGCTTCGCCTACCCGCCGCCGCCCGCGCCGCTGCCGGGCTCCGGCCCGGCGCGAACCCGTTCGGCGATCGGCCCCGCCGACCCGCGGTTCGCCCGGCTCGAAGACGCCGTACCCCGCCGGCCGCCCGAGGCACTGCGCGGCGTTGACCTGCGCATCGCCGCCGGGGAGACGGTGGCGCTGGTCGGTGAGACCGGGGCCGGCAAGTCGACGGTGATGAAACTGATCGCCCGCTTCTACGACCCGGACGCCGGCACCGTCAGCATCGACGGCCTCGACCTGCGGACCCTCGACCTCGGCACGTTCCGCGGCTGGCTGGGCTATGTGCCCCAGGAAGCCTTCCTGTTCAGCGGCTCCATCCGGGACAACATCGCCTACGGTCGCCCGGCGGCGAGCGACGACGAGGTGGCGGCGGCGGCGCGGGCCGTCGGCGCGCACGAGTTCATCAGCACGCTGCCCGGTGGCTACCACCACGAGGTCGCCGAACGGGGCCGTTCGCTGTCGGCCGGGCAGCGCCAGCTGATCGCGCTGGCCCGCGCCGAGCTGGTCGACCCGGTCCTGCTCCTGCTGGACGAGGCCACCTCGAACCTGGACCTGGCCACCGAGCACCGGGTCTCCGCGGCCATGCAACGGCTGGCGCGGGCCCGGACCACCGTCGTCATCGCGCACCGCCTGCAGACGGCCCGCACCGCCGACCGCATCGTCGTGCTCGACCGCGGCGGGATCGCCGAGGTCGGCTCCCACGAGGAGCTGATCAGCGCCGATGGCCGCTACGCCTCGATGTGGCGCGCCTTCGAGCTGGTCGGCGCCCCCGCCGGATGACGGGCCGCCTCCGGTGACGGGCCGCCTCCGGTGACGGACCGCCTCCGGTGCGGGCGGCGCCTTCCGTGGATGCGGTCAGCTCAGGGCGAGACCTGCACGGTCGGCAGCTGCACGCGGACGCTGGTGGCGTAGATCGTGCTGAGGCCGTTGCCGGGGCGTGAGTAGGGGCTGTACGACGTCAGCAGGTCGAGCCGCGGGCGGTGACCGGCGGCGAAGGTGTAGGCGTTGCCGTTGAGCTGGAACGTCACCGGGCCGGACTGGTTCGCCTTCACCCGGACGACACCCCGGCTGACCAGGATCTCGGTCCCGTTCGGGGCGACGTCCCAGAGCTGCGCGTTGAGCTGGCTGTCGGCGCCGATGTTCCGGATGGTCGCCGTCACCTGCGGCATCCCGGCCAGCGTGTAGGCCTTCGTGCGCACCGGGCCGGTCGCGATGATGCCGTTCGCCGGGGGGAGCGCGATCGACGTCTTGCACGGGTCGGATTTCTGCAGGGCCTGCGAGAACAGCGGGCCGAACTTCGTCGAGTCACCGCCCAGCATGGCGCCGAGGCTGTCGACCGTGACCGTCCCGGTGATGAGTCCGGTGACGATGTCGCCGAGGGTTCCGGGCAGGATGCCCAGCACCGGGTCACGGTCGACCGCGCCGAGGAAGTTCAGCCCGGTCGACGTCGAGGACTGCAGGCCCGACCAGGTGTAGCTCAGCGTGCCCGGATGCGCCGCGGCCCAGCTTGCCGCCCTGACGGCTGCCGGGGTCGGCGCGCCGGCGGGGCAGCTCATCGGCGACAGGGATACCGACTGGGCCGCCGGGGCCGTGCCGAGGCCGCGCAGCTTCGCGTCGAAGAACGCCGAACCGGCGTCGACCAGCCGGGCGACGACGTCGTTGCGGTTGCTGGCGCCCGGGTGGCCGGTGTCGCCCAGTTGCAGCGAGACATCCGCGCCGGGGCTCGCCGCGAGGGCCTGGTTGTAGAGCGCGAGGGCCTGCTGTGCGGTGAACAGGTCGTCCGTCCAGCCGTTCTCCACGAGCATCGGGGCCGGTACCCCCGGAATCGCCGTGGTGCCCTTGTACTTCATGGACTGCAGGAGGCCCTGAATCGCGGTCCCGGTGTACGGCTCGCCCTTCAGAATGGCCTTGTACCAGGCGGTCAGGTCGGAGTGCGGGTCGGCGCCCTCCGGGGCGACGGTTCCGAACAGCTGGGATATCAGGTAGAGAAACGTCGTGTACGACAGTTTCGGAACGCCGAACGGGGAGATGTCGGCCGCGTAGTCCGCCGGTGCCGTGTCGGTGAGGCGGCCGTTGGGTACCAGCGCGGTCACCAGGTCGGCCCAGCCCCAGCGGGGGTAGGCGGCCGCTATGCGCAGCGACGTACCCGCCGGGCTGGTCCACGGGGTGAAGGAGCCGTCGGGCAGTCCGACGCGGTCCTTCAGGAACGCGAGCTGCGCCGAGGTACCTCCGCCGTAGGAGATGCCGGTGACGCCGAGCGCCGCCGGGTCGGCCACCCCCTGGTCGACGAGCTGCCCGAGCAGGTGCTGGACGTCCCGTGCCTCGTACCGGTAGTCGTCGAGGCGGACCCAGCCCTTTTCGCAGCCGGCGCTGGACCTGCTCGCCGCACCGCAGGAGCCGCCGAAGCCGCGAACGGTCGGGGTCACGACCGCGTAGCCGCGCTTGGCATAGTAGTTGGTGTTGTAGTGGTAGGTCAGTGCCTGGGACCCCTCGGGGGAGGTGTCCTCGAAGGCGGTCTTGTCCTCACCGAGCCCGTGCAGGATGACGACGGTCGGGAACGGCCCCGAGCCGGTCGCCGGCAGGGTCACGTCGACGTCGAGCGGCGTGCCGTCCCAGGACGGGACGCGCTGGTCGAGCGTCGCGGTCGGGCAGAAGCGCACGCCGTTCTGGTCGGTGCAGTCGTGCCCGAACGGCGTGACGGCCGCGCTTGCGGTCGCGGTGTCCAGAACGACCAGGCCGGCGGCCATGGTCGTGGTCATCGCGACCGCGCATAAACCTTTTCTCAATCTCCCGCGCACAGCGCTCTCCCTCATTGATGAAACCGCCGACCGGTTCCAGGCCCGCGGGGTGGGATGTGGGGTGTGGGGTGTGGAAAACGGGCCCGGAATTTTCCAGCCAGGCGGGAGTTCGGAGGGCCCTGAGCAGGAGCCAATCCTGGTCACTTGAGACCGATTTGTCCTTAGTGCACCGGTACGAAATCAGGCGCCTCGGTCTGGACCGTCGTGCCAGCGCGCGGGGCCGGGTCGGCGCGGGGCCGGGTCGGCGCGGCGCGGTGCCGCGCCGGCGCGGTGCCGGCCGGTGCGGGTGCCTGGCCGGGCTTCGGGTGCCAGGTCGGTGCGGGGGGCCGGGCCTGGCCGGGCTGCGGGGGCCGGGCCAGGCCGGGCTACGGGGGCCGGGCCTGGCCGGGCTGCGGGGGCCGCGTCGAGCGCTTCGGGTGACGTGGCTGTCTGATCGGCGGGATATCGCGGCTGTTGGGCCGGCGGCGGGGTGCGGTGGGTGGCGGCTGCGGGCTGGTGTGGGGGGCGCACTGTGCCGGCTGTTCGATGTCCACGATCCCGTCGGTGGACGTCTGGGGTGGTGAAGATCGCGTCGTGGTGGGGCCACGGGGCTGCGGGCGCTCGGCGGGACCCCGCGGTAATGGGGCTGCCTGGGCTTTCAGCGCGCCGGCAGGCGCCGCGGCAGCCGTCACCCACCCGTGGGGCGTGGGTCCGGGAGGATTCGCCGACAGCGACTGAAGGGCTCCTTGTGTCCTTCACTCGCAGGGGTTGCGGCCCCAGCGTCACCGTGGTTGTCAAGACGTCTCGGCAGGAGACACGAACAGCCCTTCAGTCGCGGGATCGGCACTGCCGCGCCCGCGCTCGAAATGCTGACCATCGTCGTCAGATCACCGAGCGCGCCCGCCGCACCTCCGCCCGCGCTCCCGCCGGGCCTCCATGCGCGCCGTCCGTCGAGAATCAGCCCGCGCCTCCGCACGCGCCGTCCGCTCCGTGCCCGCCCGCGCCTCCGCACGCGCCGTCCGTCGCGAACCAGCCCGGCGAGCACTCGCCTGCGGCTCCGCCGAGCACTCGCCCGCGCGCCCGCGCCCGAATCAGCACCCGCACGGGTCGAGATCCACGGGATCGACCGCTAGGAGGTCACCCCGGGGGTCGGGGCACCAGCCGGGGCGGGATCCGGGGCGGCCGGGTCGCCGCCGGGAACCGGCTTCCGCTGGGGCGCGACCGCGAGCTCCGGTACAGGCACGGATTCGGGCTCCGCGGTGGCCGGCTCCGCGGTGGCCGGCTCCGCGGTGGCCGGCTCTGCGGTGGCCGGCTCCGCGGTGGCCGGCTCTGCGGTGGCCGAATCCGCGGTGACCGGCTCCGCGGAGCCCGAAACCGCGGTGACCGGCTCAGTGGCGACCGGCTTTGCGCTGGTAGGGGCGTCCGTCGTGACCGCGGGGTCAACGCTGGCTGGGGCGTCTGTGGTGACCGCGGGGTCCGCGCTGGCTGGGGCGTCCCCGGTAACTGGGGCGTCCGCGCTGGCAGCGACGTCCGAGATCGGTTCTGGAGTGGAGGGCGGTGTCGGGGCGCCCGCGGTGCTGCGGGGCGCGGCATGGCGGGGCAGGAAGAGCCCTGAGATGACACCGACCACGGTGAGGCCGACGATCCACCAGAACGTCTCACCGAAGGCGGCGCCGATCTTGTCTGCGACCTCCGGGGGCAGGCTGACCTGCTGGGCGCTTTCCAGCATCCCGCTGCCCGCGCCCGGGATGCGGCTGGCGATGGCGTGCTGCAGTTGCACCGCGACCAGTGCCGTCGCGAGTGATCCGCCCACCCGCTGGAGGATGTTGAGGGCTGTGGTGGCCCGGGGCACCGCCGCCGGCGTGAGCGTCTGGTAGGCCGCGCTCATCGCCGTCATCATCGAGGCGCCGAAGCCCAGCCCGCGCACGAACAGGAACCCGGCCAGCAGCGCCTCGTTGGTGTGTGCGTCCACCTGGGTGAACGCGAGCGTGCCGAGGCCGCAGACCGCCATGCCGATCGGGATGACCCAGCCAGCGCCCCGGCGGTCGGCCAGCCGCCCCGCCAGCGGCATGGCGATCATCGCGCCGAGGCCCTGGGGCACCAGCGACAGCCCGGCCGCGAGCGCGCTCTGGCCGCGGCCGATCTGGTAGTAGAGCGGGAGCAGGAACATCCCGCCGAACAGCGCCGCGCCGACGACGAAGGTGGTGATGCTGGCGAGGGTGAACGTGCGGTTGCCGAACAGCTGCAGGTCGAGGAGGGCGTCCCGGCGGCGCAGGGCGTGCACGACGAAGGCGAGCAGCGCCGCCACGCCGATCGCGCTGCTGATCTGGACCCGCGCGGAGCCGAACCCGCCGTCGGAGCCGGCCTGGGAAAGGCCGTAGACGAGGGCCGCGAGCCCGGGGGAGATGAGCAGCAGGCCCGGAACGTCGAGCCGGTGGTTCGCCTGCCCGCGGTCGTCGCGCGGCAGCACCCGCCACGAGGCGACCAGGGCCACCGCGCCGACCGGCAGGTTCACGAAGAAGATCCAGCGCCAGTCGAGGTGATCGACGATCAGGCCGCCGATGACGGGGCCGAGGACCGGGGCGATCAGCGCGGGCACGCCGACGACGTTCATGACGCGGTTGATCCGCTGTGGCCCGGCCGCGCGTGCCAGCAGGGTCATGCAGATGGGCATGATCATGCCGCCGCCGATGCCCTGGAGCACGCGGAAGACGATGAGGCTGTTCGCCGACCAGGCGACACCGCACAGAGCGCTGCCGATCAGGAACAGCGTGAGCGAGATGTTCCACATCCGGGTCGCGCCGAAGCGCTCCACCGACCAGCCGGTCAGCGGGATGACGACGGCGAGCGCCAGCAGGTAGCCGGTCGTGACCCAGGAGATCGTCGACAGTGAGGTGTCGAAGTCCCGGCTGAGTGTCTCGATGGCGACGGCCACGATCGTCGTGTCCAGGATCGACATGATCGCGCCGAGCGTGACGGTGAGCGCGAGGCGCCGCAGCGCCGGGTCGATCCGGTCGTCGCCGGGGGGTGGCGCGGCGGTCGAGGAGTCACCGGACCGACCCGCGTGGGCGGTCTCATTAGGGTGATCGGACACAGCAAAGCTCCCGGCGACGGTCCAGTGTGGCCCCCGGCGCGGCTCCCGCCGCCGACAGCCCTGTCGCGGCCCAGCATCCGCTGGTCATTGAGTAACGTCAAATATTTACGGCTGACAACGAAAAGTCTTCGTGGACGGCGCATGGACGGGGTACCGTCGGGACATGATCCGTCCGGTCGCCGCGGAGGCATGGCTCGCCCTCCAGGCGCTCCTCCTGGGCGGCGAGGGGTACCGGCAGCTCCACCAGGCCTGCCAGGAGGTCGACCTCCCGCCCGGTGCCCTCAAGGTGCTGCTCGTGCTGTCCGCCGGGGCGCGGCCGATGCGCGAGCTGGTCAGCACCTTCCGGCTGGATCCCTCCTACATCACCAGCACGGTGGACGCGCTGGAGCGCCGGGGGTTCGCCCGCCGCGAGCCCCACCCGACGGACCGGCGCGCCAAGACGGTCGCCATGACCGACGAGGGGGGCGAGGTGGTGGCCCGGGTCAGGGAACGGATGGCGGTTCCCCCGCCCTCCTTCGACGTGCTCTCGCCCGCCGAGCAGGAACAGCTGCTGAACCTGCTCCGGCGCATCCTGGACGCCGAGCCGGACATCCCCGAGATGATCCGCCCCAGGCCGACGACTGACTGACCCCCCTGGGAGCGCCGCGCTGATCCCCCTGGGAGCGCCGCGGCCTCCGGGATCGTTACCTGGGGATGTCGGGTCCCGCCGCGTGGGGTTCCGCTGTGTCGGGTGCTGTCGCGTGGGGTCCCGCCGCGTGGGGTGCCGTCAGCTCTGGGCCGCGCGCGGCGTCGGGCGGGCTGACCGGCTCCTTCAGGAGGGCGTGCAGCGACGGGGTGAGCTGGTCGAACGCGTGCCGGCCGAGCTCCAGCAGGTCGGGCTTGCCGTCGCACGCCTCCCAGTGGACGAGGACGGAGTCGACGGTGGCGAGCGTCCAGGCGGTGAGCAGCCGGGCGGTGAGGGGACCGTGGGCCGTGCCCAGGCGGGTGGTGACCGAGGTGGTCAGCGCGGCGGTCCGCTCCCGCTGCGCCTCGGCGAGGCGGGCGCCCAGCTCGGGCCGGGTGGTGGCCATGCGCAGGACCGCGAGCGCGGGGGCCGGGTTGTCGGCGCACTCCTGCAGCACGGTGAAGGTCGCGGCCCGCAGCGCGGCGATGACCGGCTCGTCGGAGGGCCGGGCGGCCACGATGCTGCCGAACCCGGCGGAGTGGAAGATCTCGTCGACGACGTCTTCCTTCGCCGGGTAATAGCGGAAGAACGTACGCGGAGACACATCGGCCGCGGCGGCGATGTCCTCGATTGTGGTCGCCTCGTAGCCGCGCTCGGTGAACAGGCGCATCGCGGCGCTCGCGAGCGCCTCACGCGTCCGTTCCTTTTTCGTCTCCCGAAGACCCATGGCTGCCTCCTCGCCGCGATCCTACCAATCATCTGGCAGGTAAATGTTAAATGGCACACGGTTGCCACTTTGCTTTCGGGATGTGAGGCTGAGACGAACGCCTTCGAAGGAGTGGAGATCCGATGACCGCACCACCCTCCGCGACCGCTCGGCATCAGCCCGGCAGGGCGAGGAAGCATGCCGCGGTGGCGCCGCCGGGCCGCCTGGACCGGTTGCGGGGGAATCCGTGGCTGACCCTCGTGAGCGTCGCCCTGGGTGTGATCATGGTCGGGCTCGACGGCACCGTCGTGTCGATCGCCAACCCGTTCATCGCCCGGGATCTCGACGCCGGTCTGCAGAGCCTGCAATGGGTCACGAACTCGTACCTGCTCGCGCTGGCGGTGCTCCTGATCGTCGGCGGCAAGCTCGGTGACCGGTTCGGTCGCAAGAAGATCTTCCTGGTCGGTGTCGCCGGTTTCGCGCTGACATCGCTGCTGGTCGGGCTGTCCGGGAGCATCGGTGAGGTCATCGCCTGGCGGGCGATGCAGGGTGTTTTCGGCGCGCTGCTGATGCCCAACACCCTGGCCCTGCTGCGGTCGGTGTTCCCGGCCGAGAAGCTGAACTCCGCCATCGGTATCTGGAGCGCGAGCTCCGCGATCTCCATCGCGGCCGGTCCCATCATCGGCGGGCTTCTCGTCGAGAACGTCTCGTGGGAATCCGTGTTCTATCTGAACATCCCGGTCGGGGTGATCGCGCTGGCCGTCGGCATGGCGGTGGTGCGGGAAAGCCGGAACGAAGAGCCCGGTCAGCGGTTCGACCCGGCCGGCCTGGTGCTGCTCTCCGGCGGACTGTTCGCGCTGGTCTTCGGCGTGGTCAAAGCGCAGTCCTGGGGCTGGGGCAGCATGAACACCATCGGCTTCCTCGGCGGGGCCGTCGTCCTGCTCGTGCTCTTCGTCCTGGCCGAGCTGCGGGTGGCACAGCCGCTGCTGCCGATGTCGCTGTTCCGCGACCGGTCGGTGGCACTGGGAAGCGCCCTGGTGCTGGTGAACTTCTTCGCCATGTTCGGCGTGCTGTTCTTCCTCACGCTGTACCTGCAGAACGTCCACGGCTACTCGGCGGTGGCGACCGGGGTGCGGCTGCTTCCGCTCACCGTCGTCTTCATGTTCGGCAGCCCGATCGCGGCCAGCCTGACCACCCGCTTCGGCCCGCGCGTGCCGATCGGGGTCGGGATGTTCGTGATGTCGCTGGCCCTGTTCTGGATGACCACCCTGGGCACGGACACGTCCTACATGCGGCTGTGGCCGTCGCTGCTCGCCATCGGTGTCGGCATCGCCTTCGTGTCGGTCGCCTCCGCCGAGGCGATCGTCGGGAACGCCCCGCTGGAGCTCTCCGGTGTGGCGGGTGGACTGCAGAGCACGGCGATGCAGCTCGGCGGCGCCATCGGCACCTCCGTGCTCGGCTCCGTCCTGGCCGCCCGCGTCGAGGGAGTCCTCTTCGACAAGACGGTGAACGCCGGTGCCCCTCCCGAGGTCGCGGCCGGAGTCGGTGAGGCCGCCGAGGCGGTGACGCAGGGCCTGGCGCCCGTGCCGGCCGGGGCCTCCCCGCAGATCGCCGACGCGGTGACCGCGGGGGCGCACGCCGCGTTCATGTCCGGTCTGCATGTCGCGCTGCTGGTGGGCGGCATCGTCGCGCTGCTCGGCGCGCTGGCCGCCCCGCTGATCAGGGCGAGCGGACGGCCGTCCGAGGCCACCCCGGCTTTCGCCGTGTAACCGGCACCCGCCATCGGGGGTTCGGGGTGTCCGGGGCTCCCGGGGCCCGGGGCCATTCCGGTGGTGCCGGGTTCCTGGGAGCGGAGCGGCTCCGCCTGTGGATGGTCCGCCGTCAGAGGTTCGGGACGGGGGGACGCGCGAGCGGGGCCGCTCCCGGGCGTAGCGCGGCCATGAAGAGATCCAGGTAACGTTCGACGGCCCCGGCCGTGGCCCCGGGGACTGCCCAGGCTCCGGCTCCGGCTCCGGCGGCGGAGACGGCCCCGGAGTCGCCGGTGGGCCCGGCGGCCGTGTCGGCCGCCGTGTCAGCCGCCGTGTCGGCGGTCGTGTCGGCCCCGGCGATGGCGGACATGTCGACCACGCCGCGCAGGGACCACAGGAACAGGACGACGTCCATGACGGTGACATCCGGGCGGATGGTGCCCGCCTGCTGGCCCTCGGCGAGCAGCTCCGCCAGCGCGGCGCGGAACGCCAGCCGCAACTCGTCCGACTGGGCGGCGTCGTAGATCCGCATCATGTAGCCGCGCTTGCGGATCTGCAGGAGCGCGCACCGGCGGAGCGTCCGCTCCAGGCCCCCGCCGTCGCCGGCCCCCAGCTCCGCCCGGGCGCCGTCCCGCAGGTCACGCAGCAGGTCCTCGGCGATCTGGCGGAGCAGGTGGTCCTTGGTGGGAAACCGCCGGTACAGCGTGCCGACCCCGACCCCGGCGCGCCGGGCGATCTCCTCGACCCCGGCCTCGATCCCGCGCTCGGCGAAGATCTCGCAGGCGGCGGTGATGATCCTGTCCCGGTTGCGGGCGGCGTCCTGGCGCAGGCGGGGCGCGCCCTCGGCGGGTGGCGCGCCCCCGGCGGGTGGCGTGGCTCCGGCCGGTGGCGGGCTCTCGGCCGCCTGGGACGGTGGCGTCGCCGCCGGTGCACTCACCCTGCTCATGACGTCCTCTCCCGGCCGGCGGCCGCACCCGCACGGGGCCGGCCGCCGGTGCGGTCAGTCGACCAGCTCCGCTCCCGCGACCAGCGCGGTCTCCGGGTGCTCGCGGGCACCCGACTGCTGTAGGACGACAGTCTCGTTCCTGATACGTGGAATGAGCAACGCGACCAGTGCCGCCGCGACGGTGGCCACGGTGAGGAAGAGGAATCCGTGGGTGTAGCCGCTTGCCTTCGGTAGCTGGCCGGTGGTCGCGCCACCCGCCACCAGGACCGCCATCACGGCGGAGCCGATGGAGCCGCCGATGGTCCGGATGTTGGCGTTCATGCCGCTGGCCACGCCGGTCTGCGTGGGCGGCACCGACTCGACGATGATGTTCGCCATCGCGGCGAAGACGAGCCCCATTCCCGCCCCGAAGACCGTCGAGGCGAGCAGGATTTCCCAGGGGCGGTCGTTGGCGTAGGCGTACATGACCAGTGGCGCGACGCTGACCAGTGCCCCGCCGACCACCGTGGCACGTGAGCCGATCGCCGCGGCGATTCGTGCGCTGACCAGGCTGACGAAGAACATCGACAAGGTCATGGGCAGTGCGTACAGCCCCGATTCGGTGACGCTCGCGCCCAGGCCGTAGCCCACGCTGCTCGGCGTCTGCAGGAAGGCGGGCAGGAACGTCATCGTCCCGTAGAGGCCCATCCCGAACAGGAGCGCGACGAGGTTCGTCGTCCACACCGGGCGGCGGCGCATCATCTGCAGGTCGATGAGNGGTTCCCTGGCACGGTCCTCGGCCACCAGCCACAGCACCAGCAGGACGACCGCCGCGCCGAACAGCCCCAGGACCCGGGTGGACGTCCAGCCCCAGTTTCTGCCCTGGCTGACGCCGAGCAGGAGTGTGATGAGCCAGCCGGCCAGCAGGAACCCGCCGAGCCAGCTGACTCCGCCGGGCCTGCGGTTCCGGGACTCCGGGACGAACTTCGCCGCCGCGGCCGCCGCGATCAGGACGAGGATCATCGGCGCCCAGAACAGCCAGTGGTAGCCGAAGGCGTCCTCGATCGGGCCGGCGAGCACCAGGCCGATGCCGCCGCCGACGGCGGTGAGCGCCGCCACGACACCGACCGCGGTGCCGACCTTCTCGGGGGGCAGCTCCTCGCGCAGGATCCCGAAGGACAGCGGCAGGATCGCACCACCGCACCCCTGGACCGCCCGCCCGACGATCATGACACCGATGTTGGTGGCGAGGGCTGACACCAGCGCGCCCAGCCCGAGCAGCAGCAGCGCGAGGACGAAGATCTTCTTCTTGCCGACCATGTCGCCGACGCGGCCGAGAATCGGGGTCGCGACCGAGGCGGCGAGCAGGTAGGCGGTCATCACCCAGGTGACCGTGGTCTGGTCGGTGTGCAGCTCTCGCTGGATTGTCGGCAGGACCGGCCCGACAAGTGACTGCAGCAGCGCGAACGCCGCCGTCCCGGCTATGACGACCCCGAAGGTCAGCCGGTAGGTCCCCGACTTCATCCGTGCTCCTAACGAGTTCTTCGGCGGTGCCGCGCCGTGGGTTCGTCGATCGGTGGTGGCGCTGCCCGACACGGATGACAGTGCGGCGGCCACGGAGAAGTGGAGTCCAGATTCCGGTCTGTGTCAAGCGTGATGTGACCGGTNGCTCACCAGATCGCGCCGCGGTTCTGTGAGCCGGTTGTGCACGTACCCCCGAATCCCGGACGGCCCAGCTCGTCCGTGCCCTGAGGTGATTTCACATGCGGCTGGTCGGAAGTTCCCCCGCGGCGCTGGAACGTGCGCTGAGCCGGTATCGAGACCTCGATCTGACCTACCCCGAGCGCGGCGCGACGGCGGGGCCGCTCCCCGCCGGGTACCACCGGGTGGCCCGTCGGGCCGGGCTGGGGCATGGGCGGGCCGCGTTCGAGCGCGCTGCCGGCGCGCTGCTGACCTGGCAGGCGCAGCGCGGCGCCGGGCTGCGCCTCGCCGCCACCGCCCCCGAGGCGTCCACGGGGGTGACCGTGGTGATGTGTGCCGGTCCGGGGCCGTTCGGGGTCCTGGCGCCGTGCCGCGTCGTCTGGACGCTCCAGGAGCCCGACCGCCGCGGTTTCGCCTACGGGACACTTCCCGACCACCCCGTGCGCGGCGAGGAGTCCTTCGTCGTCGAGCGGGACTCCGATGGCGGCGTCTGGCTCGACATCGTCGCCTTCAGCCGGCCGAACGGGGGCCTGCCGACGCTCGGCGGGCCGGTCGGGCGGCAGGTCCAGCGCGTCCTGACCGACCGGTACCTGGACGCGATGCGCGAGCTTGCCTCCCGATAGCGCGCGGGGACGCCGACTGGCCCCGGGTGTCGGCGCGGTCCTGACCAAGTCAGGGTATTATCTGGGAAAGAAAATTTACCTGGTAAAGATCTCGGCAGGTGTCCTGGGGGTGTCGGTGGGTCCGGAGCCGCTGGGGCTGCGTGAGCGCAAAAAGCGGCGCACCCGCGACGCGCTGTCGGCGGCCGCCATCGAGCTGTTCCTTGAGCGCGGGTTCGACAACGTCTCCGTCGCGGAGATAGCGGCCGCGGCCGAGGTCTCCAAGCCGACCCTCTTCGCCTACTTCGACAGCAAGGAGGACCTCGTCCTCCACCGCATCGCCGACCACCGGGGCGAGGCCGGCCGGGTCGTCCGTGAACGGCCCGGCGGCGAGTCGGCCCTGGTCGCGCTGGAGAACCACCTCCTCGCCGGGCTGGCGCGCCGTGACCCGGTGACCGGCCTGAACGACGACCGCGAGGTCCTCGCCTTCCACGGGATGGTCTTCGCCACCCGGAGCCTGGCCGGCCGGCTGGCCCAGTACGCGGCCCGCGACGAGGAGGAGCTCGCCGCCGCGCTCGCCGAGACGGTGCCCCGCGCGGGCCAGCTCGACGCGGCGCTGGTGGCGGCTCAGGTCGGCGCCGTGCGCAGGGTCCTCGCGCGGGAGAACTGGCGGCAGCTCGCCGCCGGCCGCCCGGCCCAGGAGGTGCTGCCGGCGGCGGTCACCGCCGCTCGGCGGGCCTTCCAGGCGCTGCGCACCGGACACCCCGACTTCGCGTGAGTGGCGGGTGCCCTGAGGGTGTCAGCGGATCGGAACCACAGGCAGGAGGCCTCGTGAAGGCGGCGGGCGACGTGAAGATGGCGGGCGACGTGAAGGCGGCGGGCGACGTGAAGGCGGCGGGCGACCCGGCGGTGGCGGGCGACGAGCAGCTGCGGGCGGAACGCGGCCATCTGGAGCGCTCCCTGCGGGCGCTCGGGAACATGCGCGCGCAGGCCCGCGACACCGACATCGCCGGTGGGGACCCGGTCGGAGACAAGGTGACGATCGCGCATCTGCGGGCCGACCGGGCTCGCCGGCTGGCCGCCTTCGACCGCGACGACGACTCGACACCGCTGTTCTTCGGCCGTCTCGACTTCACGGAGCAGGCGCCGGCCGCGCCGGGGCGGCGGGTCTATCTGGGCCGCCGGCACGTGCGGGAGGAGGCGGGCGACGACCCCCTGGTCGTCGACTGGCGGACCGACGTAGCGCGCCCGTTCTACCGGGCGCACCCGGGGGACCCGATGGGCCTGCGCCTGCGGCGCCGCTTCGGGTTCGCCGACGGTGAGCTGACGGCCTACGAGGACGAGCCGTTCGCCGCCACCGGCCCGTCCGCCACCGGCCCGTCCGCCACCGGCCCGTCCGCCACCGGCCCGTCCGCCACCGGCCGCACCGCCGCCACCGGAGCTGGGGCGGCGGAAAGCGGCTCGACGTTGCTGGAACGCGAGATCTCCCGGCCGCGATCCGGGCCGATGCGCGACATCGTGGCGACCATCCAGCCGGAACAGGACGAGATCGTCCGGGCCGGGCTGGAGCTGAGTATCTGTGTCCAGGGCGCGCCGGGAACGGNAAAGACCGCGGTGGGGCTGCACAGGGCGGCCTATCTGCTGTACACGTACCGTGAGCGGCTGGCGCGCGACGGGGTACTCGTCGTCGGCCCCAACCGCGCCTTTCTGGGCTACATTGCCGCGGTGCTGCCGGCGCTCGGCGAACTCACCGTCCTGCACCGCAGCGTCCTGGACCTGCTGGACGAGACGGTGGTGCGGCGGACCGATCCGACCGACCTCGCCACCCTCAAGGGTGACGAGCGGATGGCGACCGTCATCCGGCGGGCGCTCGACGGCGGGATCGGTGTGCCGACGCGTCCCGTCGCAGTCGTGACGAAGGACGGCCGCTGGACGGTCAGCGCGGAGGAGGTCACGGAGCTGCTCGCCGCGGTGCGCTCGTCGGCGTTGCACTACGGCGCGGGACGGACCCGGCTCGCGCGGCGGATCGCGGCCGCGGCCGGCCGCCAGGCGGAGCGGAGCGGGCGGTATCTCACCGACGGCGGGATCGAGGCCCTGGCCCGCTCCCCGGCGGTCCGTGAGGCGGTCGAGGCCGTCTGGCCGAAGGCGGACGGCGCGAAGCTGTTCCGCCGGCTGCTCACCGACGGGCCCTTCCTCGCCGCCGCGGCCGACGGTGTGCTGACCCGGGACGAGCAGGCGCTGCTGCTCGGGTCCGCCGCGGCCGTGAGGGGTGTCAGGTGGTCGCTCGCCGACGCCTACTGCATCGACGAGGCCCGGAGCCTGATCGAGCGCATCCCCGGCTTCGGCCACGTGATCGTCGACGAGGCGCAGGACCTCTCGGCCATGCAGTGCCGGGCGATCGGCCGCCGGTGCGCGGACGGCTCGCTGACCGTCCTGGGCGACCTGGCGCAGGGAACCACCGCCTGGGCTGCCACCTCCTGGTCGTCCACGCTGAGCCAGCTGGGCCGGCCGACCGCCAAGGTCGAGGTGCTGGCCCGCAGCCATCGGGTGCCCGCGGAGATCCTCGGGTACGCGAACCGTCTGCTGCCGGCCATCGCCGCGGACGTGCCGCCGTCGAGTTCGGTGCGCGGCCTGCCCGGCGCTCTGACGGTGGTGCGGGCCGGCCCGGGCCGTCTCGCCGCGGAGGTCGCCGGGTACGCCCGCCGGGCGCTGGCGGCCGAGGGCTCGACGGCGGTGCTGGTCGCCGACGGCCAGGCGGCGGCGGTCGAGGCAGCGCTGAGCGGGGCCGGCCTGCGTCTCGTCAGGCTCGGTGACGACGCCGCGGTGGACCGTTCCTGCCTGCTGCCCGCCTCCCTGGCCAAGGGCCTGGAGTTCGATCAGGTCGTGCTGGTCGACCCGGCGGCCATCGTCGCCGGGGAACCGCGCCGGAGGAACGGTCTGCGCCGGCTCTACGTCGCGCTCACCCGCGCGGTGACCTCGCTGACGGTCGTGTACGACGGTGAGCTGCCCGAGGAGCTTCGAGGGTGACCGACCGGAGGACGGGTGGTGGGGAGAACCCCACCGCGGAGAGGCCATCTGGGCCCATCGATCAGCGGGTGCGTTCTTCCTAGCGTCGTGGGTGTCGCGTTTCCTCACCCTGCGGAGCTGTCCGATGACCAGCCACCCGACCCCGGCCAGCCCCCCGGCCGGCCATCCGACCAGCCATCCGACCAGCGCTTGGCCGGGCCGTCCGGCGGGCCACGGCCCGGTGCTCGAGGTCCGGGAACTCACCCGCACCTACGGCGCGGGAGCCGGCGGCGTCGCCGCGCTGTCCGGGGTGTGCGCCGCGTTCCACCGCGGTACCTTCACCGCCGTCATGGGCCCGTCCGGCTCGGGTAAGTCCACCTTCCTGACCTGCGCCGCGGGCCTTGAGCCGCCGACGTCGGGCCGGGTGGTGATCGACGGCGCGGACATCACCGACTGGGACGAGGACAGCCGCACCCGGCTGCGTCGCGAGCGGATCGGATTCGTCTTCCAGAGCTTCCACCTGATGCCATACCTCAGCGCCGCGCAGAACGTCGGCCTGCCGCTGCGCCTCGCCGGCCGGCGGCCGAAGCCGGACCGCGTCCGCGGCCTGCTGGAACGGGTCGGCCTCGGCGAGCGGGCCGGTCACCTGCCGGCGGCGATGTCCGGCGGGCAACGTCAGCGGGTCGCGATCGCGCGGGCGCTGGTGACCGACCCGGCGGTGATCCTCGCCGACGAGCCGACCGGCGCGCTCGACACCACGACCGCCTCGTCCGTGCTCGATCTGCTCCGGGCGTGCGTCGACGAGCTGGGGCAGACGGTTGTCATGGTCACCCACGACCCGGTCGCGGCGGCCTACGCCGACCGGGTGCTCTTCCTGGTCGACGGACGGGTCGCCGGCAGCATGAGCCGCCCCACCGCCGCGGCGGTCGCCGGCCAGCTGGCCCGACTCGACGAGTGGGTGGCGTGATGCGCGGCCGGGGCGGCGGGCAGGGCGGAGGCGGCGGGCAGGGCGGAGGCGGCAGGCAGGGCGGAGGCGGCACGGTCTGGCTGGCGCTGCGGTCGCTGCGGCACCGCCGGGCCGCCTTCGCCGCCACGTTCGTCGCGGTGCTGCTCGGCACCGCGCTCGTCGGGTCGTTCGCGATCCTCGTCGAGGCGGCCGCCGGCCCGGTGCCCGCCGACGACGCCGAGGCGCTGCGGGTCATGGGCACCGTGGTGGGTGGCTGGGGCGCGCTGATCGTGCTGTTCTCCGTCGTCTCGACGGTCGGCGTCACCGTCGGCCAGCGCGACGTCGAGATCGGCCTGCTGCGGGTGGTCGGCGCCACGCCGCGCCAGGCCCGCCGGCTGGTCCGCGCCGAGACGCTCGTGGTGTGCCTGGTCGCGTCGTCGGCCGGGGCGGCTGTCGCCTTCGGCGGCGGGCGGGCGCTGCTCGCGGCGCTGGTGGCCACCGGCGTGGTGAGCGAGGCGGTGCGGGACGTGGAGTACGGCGGCGGGTTCGCCGCGCTGGCGGCCACCGGGGTGGGGATGCTGCTCGTCTGCCTCGCCGCGGCGGCGATCGCCGGGCGCCGGGCCACCCGCGGGCCGGCGTCGGTCACGGCCGGGGAGGATCTCGTCGGCCGGCCGCCCGTCCGCTGGTGGCGGGTGCCGCTCGCGGTCGTCCTCATCGGGTACGGGGCGGCGATGGGCGTCGTCACCGTGACGGTCACCGGCCATTCGGACGACCCGTACGACGCCATGTCGACCGCCGGTTCGAACTCGCTCCTGGTCGGGGTCGGCCTGGCCCTGCTGGGCCCAGTGCTGCTGCCGGCCGGGGCGGCGCTCGCCCGCCTGTTCCTGCGCGGCGGTGGCGGCGCGGCCTACCTCGCCACCTACAACGCCTCGCGCCGGGCGCACCTGCTCGGCGGCGTGCTGGGGCCGGTGATCGTGCTGACGTCCGGGGCGGTCGGCACACTGATGCTGGTCGGCACCGACGGGCGCACGCTCGTCGGCCCGGCGCCGGCGGGAACGGAGACGATCAACCTGCTCAACAACGTCGTCACCGGCATGATCAGCCTGTTTGCCGCGATCATGGTGGTCAACTCGTTCGCCGCGGTGGTCGCGCACCGGCGGGCGGAGCTGCGGCGGCTGTGGCTCGTGGGCGGCACCCGCGCGCAGATCGAGCGGTCCGTGGTGGCCGAGGCGGGCCTGGTGGCGGCGGTCGGCGTCGTGCTGGGCCTGGTCGGCTCGCTCGCCACGGTCATCCCGTTCGGGCTGGCCCGAGGCGAGGGTGTCGTCCCGGACGGGCAGCTGTGGCTGCCGCCGTTGATCGTCGGCGGCGTCGTCGCGCTGACGGTGCTGACCGGTCTGGCGACGGTCCGTCGGGCCACCCGGTCCACGTCGATACTGGCGAGGTGACGGTGCCGCCGGAAGTGGCCGGAGGGGGGCTCCTCGCGCCGGTCGGGACGCTGCGCCCCGGCCCGGCCGACAGCGAGGCGCTACGTGAGCGGCTGCGGCTCACCGTGATCTCACTCGGGTGCGCCCTGTCCATGGCGCCGGCGCTCGCGCTGGGCATCCTGTCCGTCCTGTCGATCGGGCTCGGCCCGCTGACCGCCGGCCTGCTGCTGGCGCTGGGGGTGGTGCCGGCGACGGCCGCGCTCACCGCCGCGCACCGCCGGGTCAGCGGCGCCCTGCTCGGCGAGCAGCTCACCGCCACCTACACCGATACCAGCGGCGTCACCACGCTCGCCCGGCCGCTGCACTGGCTGCGTGACCCGGCCCGCTGGCGCGACTTCGCCTTCCTGTGGTTCTCCGCCACCGGCGGGTTCGTGCTGTCGACGATCCCGGTGGCGCTCGTGGCCGCGCCGATCACCCATCTGGTCGGCCTGCTGATCGACCCGAGCTGGGTCTGGTTGCTGCTGCTCGGTATCTCCGGGCCTGGGCTGTACGTCTGGTGGCTGATCACCCCGGCGCTGGTCCGTGCCCGGGCTCGGGCGGAGCGGGGCATCCTCGGTGGTTCGCGGGTGGCGCGGCTGGAGCGGCGGGTCGAGCGGGTGACGGAGTCGCGCAGCGAGGCGCTGGACCACTCGGCCGCCGAGATCCGGCGCATCGAACGCGACCTGCACGACGGCGCGCAGGCGCGGATCGCCGCGGTCGGGATGACCGTCGGCCTCGCCGAGAAGCTGGTCGAAGACGATCCGGCGGCGGCCGTCGAGCTGCTGCGGGAGGCCCGCGCGACAACCGTCTCCGCACTGGAGGACCTGCGGTCGGTCGTCCGCGGGATCCACCCGCCGGTGCTGGCCGACCGGGGGCTCGCCGGAGCGGTCGAGGCGCTGGCCATGACGCTGCCGCTGCCGGTGACGGTGGCGCTGCGGCTTGACGGCCGGCTGCCGGACCCGGTCGAGTCGGCCGCGTACTTCGCGGTGGCCGAAGTGCTCGCGAACACCATCAAGCACGCCGAGGCGACGTTCGCGAACATCGCGGGCAGCCACGACGGTGCGACACTGCGGCTGGTGGTGCGGGACGACGGGCGCGGCGGGGCGGACGCCACCGGTACCGGCCTGACCGGCATCGCCCGCCGGCTGGCCGCGTTCGACGGGACGCTGCGCCTCGACAGCCCGGCCGGCGGCCCGACCACGGTCACGATCGAGATCCCGTGCCCGAGCTGAGCCCGCCGCCGCCGAGCCCGCTGCGGGCGGTGGTCGCGGAGGACCAGGCGCTGCTGCGGGTCGGTCTCGTCCGGATTCTGGAGGCCGGCGGCATCACGGTGGTGGCGGCGGTGGAGGACGCGCCGGCGCTCACCGCCGCACTGGCCCGCGACGACGTCGACATCGCCGTGGTCGATGTGCGGCTGCCGCCGACGCACCGCACCGAAGGGCTGGTGGCGGCGATCGAGGCCCGGCGGGTCCGGCCGCTGCCGGTTCTGGTGCTGAGCCAGTGGGTGGAGCCGCTCTACGCCCGGGACCTGCTCTCCTCCGGGACCGGGGCCCTCGGATACCTGCTGAAGGACAGGATCGCCGCGGTCGACGACTTTCTCGCGGCGGTGCGCCAGGTGGCGGCCGGTGGCACGGTGCTGGACCCAGAGGTGGTCGCCCGGCTCGTCTCCCGGCACGCCCGGCCGCTGGCGAGACTGACCGCCCGCGAACGCGAGGTGCTCACCCTGATGGCCGAAGGACGGTCGAACGCGGCCATCGCGCATCGGCTCGTGATCACGGAGAAGGCCGTCACCAAGCACACCAACAGCATCCTGGCCAAGCTGGATCTGCCGCCCGCGGCGGACGACAACCGCCGGGTGCTCGCCGTCCTCGCCTGGCTGGACGGGACGGCGCAGCGCGCTGGGCCTGGGCCCTGAGCCGCCGCGGCGCCCGGCTACCGGACGGTGGCGGCCCGGTGCGGCTGGTCCGGGGAGGGCAGCAGAACCGGGTCGGTGACCCCCCCGGGGGAGGCGTAGCGGTCGATGTCCCAGCCGGCCAGCACGGCGCCGGCCTGGTAGGCGTCGCCGAGGAAGTCCAGGACGGCGCCGCGCCGCTGGGCGGCCGAACCGTCCTGAAGAGCTGACAGCGGGAGCACGGCGAGGTGGCTGTCACCGCGCTCGACCCACCGTGCTCCCGCCGGGTGCAGGCGCGTCTCGGCGAGACCCGGCGGCTCCGGGCTGGTGTAGGAGTAGAACGCGGGCTCGGGCAGCGAGTCGTCGCCGAACCAGAACCCGGAGCTGATGACCTCGCGGGAGTACGCCTCCCTCGTCACCGGGTCGGTGCTGGCCGACTGGTCGACGGCCCGGTCGCGGAAGCGGGAGTGCGCGACGTCGAAGGTGTGCCAGAAGTGGTGCACCGGGCTGACCTTGCCGGAGAACCCGGCGGCGAACTCCTCCAGCAGCAGGACCACCTGGCTCAGCGTCTGCCAGTACCGCAGCGCCATCCCCGGGTCGTACTCGGCGTGCTGGGTGTCGCTGGCGAAGGGACGTCCGGAGTCGGGCAGGTCGAAGGGGTGCGGGTGCTCGATCCGTGTCGTCACACCGATGTCGCGCAGGGCCTCGGTGAGCTCGGTGTAGAACGACCCGACGGTCCGGCCGGCGAGCGGGAGGGTGATCCGTTCCCCGTCGAGGCTGTGGACGGCCAGCTCGTGCGCGACGAAGTCGAAGTCGATCGTGAAGATCGGGTTGCCGTCGACCTGCCCCATCGGCCGCGAGGTCAGCCCCCGCCNGGTGAGGTGGAACGGCACGTTCCACCAGTGGTTGCGGCGCTGGCTGGCGGCCAGTCGGATCTTCCCGACCACCTGGAGGTACCGGTGCAGGGTCTCCTTGGTGCCGGCCCAGTCCGCCAGCGGGATCGGCGGCAGCATTTCGATCATTACTACTCCACTCCCCGGATCGATTACCCAATGTAACTAGATTGATGTGTTCGGTTAACATGGGCAAATCGAAGTCGGGTCGCACCGCCCTGTTGACAGCGGGGCATCTGTCGGCGGGGCACCTGTCAGCGGGGCGTCGGCGGGGTATCGGTGCCGCGCCGCTACATCGTCGTTCCGACGGCCATCAGGCCGAGCATGCCGAGGGCAATGATGATCACGGCGATGCTGACCGTCGTCGCCACCCGCACCGAGTGCTGCTCGGCGAGGTCGGCGCGCGCCGCCGCCGTCTCGTACTCGCGCGGGCAGCGGGTGGAGTACCGGGTGCCGTGCTGGCCGGTCAGGCTCCGGCCGGGCGGCGGGGTCGCCGGCACCACCACTCCGTTCTGCCCCGTCGAGCCGTGCACCGCGGACGGGCGGACACCGGCGCTGTAGTGGCCCGGCTCGCAGATCGTGTACCAGCGGCGCAGGTCCGGCCGGATCGAGGTCACGAAGGAGCGGGGCAGGTCGGACGAGGCGGCTTCCGCCAGTTCCGCGAGGCCGGGCAGGTCCGGCAGATCGGGCAGGTCGGGCAGGTCGGGCAGGTCTGGGCCGGTGAGGCCCGGTGCGAAGTCCCTGATGCCCGAGGTGCCGTCCGACGGGTGGTTCGGCGTGCGGTCCGCGCCGGGCCGGGGGGTGTTGCGGGACGGCCCNAGGCCACTGTGGCTCGGACTCGCGCCGCCGCGGCGGGCGCCGCCCGGCCTGGGCTCCGCGGCACCCACCGGGCGCGCGCCCGTCCCCTCGCGCCGCCCCGAGCCCAGGTGCCCAGATCGGGCGGCCCGGGCGGCCGGACCGGCGGAGCGGCCGCGGCCGCTGCGGCGCTCGGAGCTGATGACGTCCTCGCCGGGAGCGAGCCGCTCCGGCCCACGGGCCGCCGGCCCGCTTCCGCCGGGACGCCCGCGGCCGGGCCCGCGGCGGAACGCGTCGGGGTCCACGACATCGCGGGGGCGGGGAATGCGCACAGTGCGGTCCATGGGGGTGTCGGACGAGACGGGCCGGGCGCCGCGGGGGCCGGGGTGTGGCTGGAAGGGCATCGGCTCAAAGGGCACCGGCCGGGTGGCGGGGCCGATCGGGAAATCCCCTGTTCCGCTTTCTCCGCCCATTGGTGGCCGCTCCGTTCTGTAGGTGACCTGGGACACGTCGACGGATGGTCCACTCGGTGGCACGCCGGTCGCGGGTCGACCGGTGTGCCGGCCGGATCCCGTCGCCGCCACTGTTCGCCACCCCCATCGGGGGTAGTGAGAACGTAGATGTTCAGGTGTGCTCGGGTAAGGCATGTGCCAGGTGGGCATGTAAGTGCGGGATCCCGGTGTCAGAACAGCGCAACCTTTTTCATTTCACCCGTCTACAAGCGCATCCCGGAGCGCCCATCGCCAAATGATTCACCAGCCCTTTGTGACGGCGCTCACGAATACTTTCGGCGCCCGCGGGTCATCGGGCGGGGCGCTGGCGGGGGCGGCCGGCGGGGACAGCCGGACGAAGGTCGGTGCCCGGGCTGCGTCGGGTTGGGGCGCGAGTCCGGATCGGGGGGTGACAGCCCGGATCGGTATGCTCTGCGGGCCATGCCCGAAGGTCACATCGTGCACAGACTGGCCGACGCCCACCAGCGGATGTTCGGTGGTCGGCCCGTGCGGGTGGCCAGTCCCCAGGGCCGGTTCGCCGACGGCGCGGGCCTGCTCGACGGCCGGGTGCTGGAGCGGGCGGAGGCGTACGGCAAGCACCTGCTGCTGCGGTTCGACGACGAGCGCGTGTTGCACGTCCACCTCGGCATCTACGGCAAGTACGAGCTCGGCGCGGCGCCCGCGCCGGCACCGACGGGTGCCGTCCGGCTCCGGCTGGCCGCCGACACCGGCTACGCGGACCTGCGCGGGCCGAACGCCTGCGAGCTGCTCGAACCGGGCGAGGTCAAGGCCCTGCTCGACCGGCTGGGAGCGGATCCGTTGCGCGCTGACGCCGATCCGGAACGGGGCTGGCGGAAGGTGGCCCGCAGCCGGGTCACGATCGCCCAGCTGCTGATGGACCAGTCGGTGGTGGCCGGGCCCGGCAACATCTACCGGGCCGAGGTGCTGTTCCGCGCGGGGCTCGACCCGCTCACGCCCGGCCGCGACCTGACCAGAGCCCAGTGGGACGGGATCTGGGCGGACCTCGTCCTGCTCATGGCGGACGGGGTGCGCTCGGGGCGGATCGACACCGTGCGCCCGGAGCACCTGCCGGCGGCGATGGGACGTCCGCCGCGGGTCGACGAGCATGGCGGCGAGGTGTACGTGTACCGCCGGCTCGGGCAGGCGTGCCTGGTGTGCGCCGCCGAGGTGCGGGGCTCGCGGCTGGCGGGGCGCAACCTGTTCTGGTGCCCGGGCTGCCAGCCGCCCGGGCTCGTCCCCGCCGAGCGGTAGCGGGCGTAGCGGGCGGCCGTTCACCGCCCGGCCAGGTCGGTGGGCGTCCGCGGACGCCCGGCCGCGCGCGGGTCCGCCGGCATACGTTCGGTTTCTTCCCAGAATGCCCACGGAAAAGTTCTTCCGGAAAATGCCCTCCCGGTGCGGCGATGTTTCGGATCACCCGTCGCGGGTGAAATCCACAACACGGGTACCCGGTCCGCCACATGCACGTTGTCGGTCATCGGATCGGACGGGAAATCTCATGAAACGTTTTATCGCCGAAGGGCTGGGCACCTTCGCGCTGGTGCTGGTCGGCGTGGGGACGGCCGTGTTCGGTGGAACCGGGGTCAGCAACCTGGAGATCGCACTGGCCTTCGGCCTGGCACTGCTGGTTCTCGTGTACACGATCGGCCCGATCTCCGGGTGCCATGTCAATCCGGCGGTGACGGTGGGCCTGTTGGCGGCCGGCCGGATCGCGCCGCGGGACGCCGCCGGCTATGTCGGCGCGCAATGCCTCGGCGGAGTCGCCGCCGCCGCGGTGGTTTGGTTCGTGGCCGCTTCCACGGCGGTCGGGTACTCGCCGTCCGCGCAGGGACTGGGCTCGAACGGCTACGGCACGCACTCGCCGGGTGGGTTCGGCTGGTCCGGCGCGTTCGTCGTCGAGATCCTGGTGACCGCGCTGCTGGTGCTCGCCGTCCTGGTGGCCACGGATCTGTGGGCACCGCTCGGGCTCGCCGGCCTGTCGATCGGTGTCGCCCTGGCCGTCGCCAACCTGGTCGCGCTCCCGGTGGACTCGGCGTCCGTCAATCCCGCCCGCAGCCTCGGGCCGGCGCTCTTCGCCGGTGGCTGGGCGCTGAGCCAGCTCTGGCTGTTCATCGTCGCCCCGCTGATCGGCGCGCTCCTGGCCGCCGCCGCGTACGCCCGCCTGCAACCGCGGCGTCGGGACGTCCCCAGGCTCGCCGGCGCGCTGCCCGAGGAGTCGCTACAGAAGATCGCCCGGGAGACCGCCCGGCTCATCGGCAGGCCCTGAAACTCGGCCATCGTCAGACCCCCGCCGGATGATCCGCCGGGGGTCGACGCGCCTTGCCGGTGCCGCCGGCGTCCCCGTCCCCGGAGGGCCGGAACGGGAACGCCGGTGGAGGTTCGCGGGGGCTGCTGTCCGCTGCCGGCTACTCGCCGGTTCCGTCGGCCGGCTACTCGCCGGTTCCGTCGGCGCAGACCCGCGTCCCGTCCAGCAGGAACACGCTGCCGTCCGGGCTGATCCGGACGAAGGCGTTGCACTGCAGCGGCTGGCTGGCGATGTTGGCGAGGTCCACCGGCTGGACCAGCCCGTCGGCGTTGTAGCCGGTGACCGCGCGCAGGCCCTTGATGAACGCCTCGCGGGTGGGGCAGGGGCCGGCCAGTTCCAGGCCGCGGACGAACAGGTCGGCGTACAGGTAGCCGTACATGGCGAACTGCTGTTCGGGAACGGTGGTCTCCGGGGCGAAGCGCGACATCGCGTTCTGGTACCGCTCGATGGCTTCGCCGCCGGCCTCGAAGGGGAGGAAGTTCACCGACATGGAAACGTTCGCGAGTTCGGTGCCGTGTTCGCGCAGCACGGTGCGGTCGTACCCNGTGAGGGACACCACACTGGCGAGCTCAACGCCGACATTCCGGATGCCCTGCATGATCTCGGCCAGGTCCTGCGGCGAGGTGAGAGCGACCAGGGAATCCACCCCCGCGCTCTCCAGCCGCTGCGCGATCCGGTTGGGGCTGTCGCTTCCCGACGCGTAGCTGACCGCCTCGGGCGCGGTGGAAAGCCCCGCGCCCTCGAACGCGGCCCGGTACTTGGCGGCAATCTGCTGCGTCAACTCCGCGGAACCGGACATCACGATGGCGGCCTTCCGGCCGTTCTTCTTGAGGATGTACCGCGCGGTGATCTCGGGCGAGACGTCGTATATGAAGGAGAACAGGTTGTCGTAGCTTCCCCAGCCGGACTGGACGAGACCGGTGACGGGGATCCGCTTGTCCGCCAGAGTGTCCAGTGACCCGGCCAGTGCGCTGGTCGCGCTGATGAGCCCGAAGACTCCTTCGTGCTCGACCAGTTCGGCGGTGGCGCGGGTGTTCTCCGCGGGCGAGCTCGAGTCGTCCCGCCATCTGTAGATGATGTGCCGGCCGTTCACCCCGCCCTCCTCGTTCACCAGGCCGAGCCTGGCGGTGACGCCGGCCCGGGCGGAGGACAGCGCGCTGCTGCCGGTACCCGAGTCCGAGTAGACGAAGCCGACCTTGACCTGGTCCGCCGTGACCCCGGGGGTGGTGCAGGCAGCGGGCGGGGTATCCCCGGCTCCCCCCGAGGCCGAGCACCCGGTCACGGCGACGACGAGGGCAACAGCCGCCGCCGCGCTGAACCGTCTTGTCAAGACGCCTGAGCCCATCAGTTACCCCACAAAAAATAAACGACGATCGTGATGGGGGTTCTGGGGCGCGGGGGTCAGGCAGGCCACAGCCGATCAGACATGGCTGAACTCGGGTGGATGCCCCCATCAAAAAGGTCATTCTGATGAATTTTTCGGCCGATAGTAGCAGGTCTGGTGACTCATCCGGCGGATCAGCGAGTGGACGCCGGCGGTCGCGCTAATCGCCGGCTGGGAAGCGTCGACGCTGGGTGGTCAACCAGTGTCATTGATCTGCATTCGCCGGAATTATCCCCACTGCTCTGGCGATGATGGAGTGTGTTGCCGTTCCGCCACCGGGGAGGCGGGAGGGCCGGGTCGCCGTCCTGTCCTGCAGCGGCCGGCGTGCCCGGAAAGGGGCGGCCCGCGGCGGGCGTGCGGCGGTCTGTCGCGCTCCCGCGTGCCCGCCCAGCGGTCGCCGCCGCCGCCCGCCGAGTGCCTCCGGCGGGCCCCACCCGGGCCCCACCCGGGCGTCGCGCGGACGTCCGCGGGTGGGCGGAGGAGTCGGACACCCGGCTGGCCGGCCGCCGCGGCCCGGTTGCTCCACCGGGCCGGAGACTGCCGGAAAAGGCTGCCGG
Source organism: Frankia sp. EI5c (assembly GCF_001636565.1). Lineage (GTDB taxonomy): Bacteria > Actinomycetota > Actinomycetes > Frankiales > Frankiaceae > Parafrankia. The sequence continues at coordinate 47,498 of NZ_LRTK01000009.1, read as the reverse complement.
ACATGGGGTTATGGCCCTGCGTGGTGGTCGGGGAGGCGCCCGCCCGGAGCTATGTCAGCCAGTTTCCGGAAGAAAATGCTCCGGTATTTTCGGAGGGAAATATTCCGCTTCTGTAGGTCGCGCGAGAATCGGGATCAGCGGCCGTTCGCGGGGAGAACCGGCCAGCCGGCCGGAAGGTTCGCCGGTGCCGGCCGGTTGCCGCCCCGGTGGCCGGTTGCTGCCGCGGCCGTCGGCGGCCGACCGCCGGCGGAATGCCGGCGGAATGCCGGGAACCGGCTCCGCGAGGGGAAAGGCTGGCCCCGTTACTACCCGGCCGGGCCCCGCCGTGGGCGGCCGTCGATATTTTTCCGAGGGCGGCCGTGCGGCGTATCTACTTATCCGGCGAGAATGCGTGCGGAATTCACCCGGATATCTTCCCGGCGGTGCACGGCGCCGGTTGGGTGCGGGCGGCCCCGGTGGGGCGGGGCGGCACCCGGCCGACGAATATCGGGCGATCGGCTTTGCTGGCGAGGTGCCGAATTCCACGCCGACGGTGCGCCCGGGGCGGGATGATGCACGGCATGACGCCGGAGACGATTCGCCGGGATTGGCGCGGGCGGTCCGCTGGCTGCACACCCGCGCCGGGGCGGGGGCGGATCCCACCCGACCCCGGCGGGGGAGCTGGCGACAGGTCAGCCGGTCGGCTCGGTGCCGTCGAGCAGTTCGAGCGCGGTCAGGTCGTCGTAGGTCTCCCGGCGCCGGATGAGCTTCGCCCGGTCCGACCGGATCAGCACCTCGGCCGGCCGGAGCTGGCTGTTGTAGTTGCTGGTCATCGTCATCCCGTAGGCGCCGGCGGTGAAGATCGCGATGAGGTCACCCGACACCATGGCCGGCAGGGCCCGGCCCTTCGCCAGGTAGTCGCTCGACTCGCAGACGGGGCCGACGACGTCGTAACTGACGAGGTCGTCCACCGGCCGGCCGTCGCGCGACTGCGGAATCGCGCCGTTCACCGGCGTCACCGGCCACATGAAGTGGTAGCTGTCGTACATCGCGGCCCGGACGATGTGCGTCATGCCCGCGTCGATCACGACGAGCTCCCGCTCGCCGGCCTGCTTGCGGTAGCGGACGGCGGCGAGCAGGATGCCGGCGTTGGCCGCGATGGTCCGGCCCGGCTCGAAGATGACCTGCCCGCCACCGCGGACGAAGCCCTCCAGCCGCGGGCAGATGGCCTCGGCGAAGTCATCCCAGCCCGGAGCGCTGCCCTCGGCGTACTCGGCGGGGAAGCCGCCGCCCAGGTTGATCGTGGTCACCTCGTGCCCGGCGGCCGCGATCTCGGCGATCAGGGCCTGCACCCGCTCGATCGCCATCGCGTAGACCCGCGGGTCGAAGATCGGGCTGCCGATGTGCACGTGGATGCCCTCGGGCCGAAGATGCCCGTCGGCGGCCGCGGCGCTGAACAGCTCGGCGGCGCGCTCGATGTCGACGCCGAACTTGACGCCGCGGATCGCGGTGGTCGTCTGGGCCGGGGTGCGCAGGTCAGGGGCGATGTCGGGGTTGACCCTGATGGCCAGTCGGGGCCGCCGGCCCTCCTCGCGCGCGATCCGGGCGAGGAGCGCGACCTCCTCCTCGGACTCGACGTTGACGCAGCGGATGTCGTGCCGCACCGCCTCGCGCAGCTCGTCGGCGGACTTGCCCACCCCGGCCAGGACGATGCGCTCGGGATCGACCCCCGCGACCAGGGCCCGGTGCAGCTCGCCGCCGCTCACCGTGTCGATGCCGGCGCCCTGCTCACCGAGCAGCCGGAGCAGATGGACGTTGCTCAGCGCCTTGGCGGAGAAGCAGATGAGTGGGTTGATCGACTCGAACGCCTTGGCGAACCGAACATAATGGTCGACGAGAGTAGACGCCGAGTAGACATAGGTAGGCGTACCGAATTTCTCGGCCACCTCGCGCAACGGCGTCTGCTCACACCACAAGGTGCCGTCGCGATAGGAAAATTCGTCCATCTCATCCTCACCGTGATGGCCGGTGCCAGCCTGCCGGAGCTGTGACCGGTCTCGGTGGCAAAGGCTGAGCTAGAGGCTACGGCACGGTTCGTTCGCCGCCGGTCCGCGGATCAGCCGCCCAGCGCGGCGGGGCGGCGCGGGGCAGCGGTATGGGGTCGCAGCACCGGGGATCGACGCGGTCGTCAGTGGCCTGCGGGCGCTTCCCGCCGTGACGGTGACCGTCGTCGCGCCGGCGGCGAACCAGTCGGGTTCCGGCGGTAAGACCACCACGCCGACTCCGGCGCACCGCGACGCCACCACTGCCAGTGGTGTCGCCGCGACCGCCGTAGACGGCTTCCCCGCCGACTCGGTCCTGGTCGCGCTCGACGTCCTCGGGCTGCACCCCGACCTCGTGGTCTCCGGGATCAACCAGGGCCAGAACCTGGGGCCGGTAGTTGATCTCTCCGGCACCGTGGGGGCGGCCCGGGCAGCGGCCGCGCGCGGCATCCCGGCGATCGCGTCGAGCCTGGGCTTCGCGGACAGCTTCGACTACGCCCCCGGCGTCGCTCTGGTCGTCGAATGGGTCGGCCGGCACCGGGCCGAGCTCGCCCGCGACGCGGCCTCGACCGGCCCGCGGGCGAGCCTCGCCAACCTCAACATCCCGAACTGCGCCGCCGGCGGGGAGATCCGTGGGCTACGCGAGCTGCCCACTCAGCGGAGTGTGCCCGACCTGGGTACGGCGCTGTCGAAGCAGGACTGCGCCGCCGGCGCCGAACCGGCCGAGGAGGTCGCGGCCTTCAACGCCGGTTTCGCGACGCTCACCGAGCTCCCGACCACCTCGCCGACCATGGCCCCGCCGGCCTCGGCGACCTTGCCGGCCAGCGGGTGAACAGGCCACATTGCGGGGACGTCTCGCGAGCGATCTTGCGGATGTGCCGGTAACGCGCCCAGACCAGCGTCCGGGCGCCGGTGACTGGGCGTCACCTGGTTTCTCGTTGTAACACAGCCGCTACTTTTCATGCCCGACTGTCAGACTCTCCACTCGGGAACAGCGAAAGCTCTACGTTTTCACTACCCCGGACGGGGGTGAGTGGTGCTGGTGTTGGTGTTCCCGGTGCCCGTCGGCGACCATCTCGCCCCGTCCGGGGGAGGGGGTGGGCAGGGCGTCGCGGGCCATCTGGCGCTGGCCGGCGGCACAACAGTGGAGACAGGGCGGTCAGTGATGAGCGAGCAGGATGTCGCCGGGGGTCCCCGGCCCGGTGTGGCGGCTGTGTCGTCATGCGGTCTGATCGGGGATTCCCGGTCAACGGAAAAGCTACGGTCGGCGTTCGGCGGGCCGGCCGGATCGCGTCGGCGGCGGGCGGGCTCGGCGTGAGCGGCCGGCACAGCGCGCGCCGCCGGGCGGCCCACCGGCCGCGCCCCCGCCAGGTCGAGCACGCCTACCGAGAGTTTCGCGGACACGTCGCCGACCGAGCCTGCCTCGCGGACCGGGTGCAGGTCTCCGACCGCAGGTCGGCACTGCTGGCCACGACCGCGAGCCTGATGACGATCGCGCTCGCCTTCGGGATGCTCGGTCTGATGGCGTTCGGGTCCACGGCATGACCGGGTCCTTCCCGGCGGGCCGTTGCGCCGCCGGTGTGGTGTTCGTCCGCGCCGTCGCCCGGCCGGACGGTGAGCGGCACGCCGAGGCGCCTGATGGCGTGCAGGCCGGCGACCAGGGCGGCGAGCAGGGCGGCGAGCAGGGCGCGGAGATGCCGGTGGAGGTGGAGCGGCGGCGGGTCGTCCGGCGGCCGGCCAGCGCCCGGACCCCGAGGCTGCTGGCCCACAGCTGCCTGGTCCCGTCGCCGAGGTCCGCGCCATTCCGCGGCCGAGGGACGGCCGGGGCCTGACCACCGTCCGCTCAGGTTCCGCTCACCGGAAACGGTCGCCCGGCACACCGGTCACGTGCCGGGCGACCGGCTGCCTCACGGAACGTCGCCGTGGCTGACCCGCGCCGGGCCGGGATGGGGGTTCCTCTCCGCCGGCGGGCGGGTTCCTCTGCGCTGGCGGGGGCGGCCTCAGCCGGTAGGCGGGGGCGGTGGCTGGCGGAACCCCGTGATGAGGACCGCGATGTCCGCCGAGACGATCTCGGTGAAGGAACGGTCCGCGTAGGCCCCGGCGGCCCAGTGCCGGGCCCCTTCACTGATCATCGACTGGGCGAGGCGTGCCAGCCGCGCCGCGTCGACATGCGGCGGCAGCTCGCCGGTGACGACCGCGCGGTCGAACAGCTCGCCGAAGATCAGGGTCGAGTGCTCCGGTTGAACGGTGCCGACCAGACTCCGCTGCTCGTACCGGTAGCCCTCCATGACCATCTCGAAGATCAGTTCCGGCGGGTTGCGGCGCATCGAGCGTTCGAGGCTGGTCAGGGTGGCGGTGACGACGGCGGAGATCTCGTAGCGGCCCTGTGACAGCTCGCGCGCGGTCTGCTTCGCCGCGTCGGTGGACTGCAGGCTGATCTCGAAGAGCATGTCCTCCTTGCGCGGGAAGTAGAAGTAGAACAGCCCCTTCGAGACACCGGCGGCCCGGCAGATGTCGGCGACAGTGGTCGCCGCGTACCCGTTGGCCCGCCACAGCGCCAACGCCGCCTGGACCAGGACGCGCTTCGTCTCGCGCGACCGCGCCTGCTGGTAGGAGGCGCGGCGCTGACCACGGTCAGCACCTGTGCTGGTTGCCNCTGTGGCCATCGATCAAGTCTAACGCCACGGCCAATATGTTGACTCGTTTTCAATATCGGGAATAGCGTTCCGGGTGCGGCCGGCCCGCCGTCCGAAGGCCGTACCCCGACTCCTGGAGCGATCCCGTGCCTGGTCTGCCGTCAGCCGTCGACCCGAACATCCTGCCGGGTGTGGTGCGCCAGAACGGCTATGTGGTGCGGGACATCGACACGGCGATAGCCGCCTGGCTGAGCCTGGGCGTCGGTCCCTGGTACGTGCTCCGCGAGCGCCGCCAGGCCGGTCTCTACCGCGGCCAGGACTGCGAGGTGACGGTGTCGGTCGCCTTCGCCAACAGCGGTGACCTGCAGCTGGAGCTGATACAGCAGCACGGCGACACACCCAGCATCTACACCGAGTTCCTGGACTCCGGGCAGGAGGGCTACCACCAGCTCGCCTTCTGGGCACCGGACTTCGACGCGACCATGAGCTCGGTGGCCGCCGCCGGGTGGCCCGTCGTGTGGTCCGGCGGCGGCGAGGACGGCGGCACCCGCTACGCCTACTTCGAGCCGCCCGCGGGTCCGGCGACCATCATCGAGATCATGGAGCTGAACCCGGCCACCGAGGGCATGGCGAAGCTCGTCCGGGAGGCGGCGGCGGGCTGGGACGGGACTGATCCCGTCCGCGCGATCGGCTGACGGCCCGCCGGCCGCCCCGGGCGAACCCGCGGCTCAGCGCACCAGTTCGGTTACCTTTCGCTGCGCCGCGGTGAGGGTCGCGTTCGGATCGGCTCCCCTGATGATCGCGACGAGCTCGTCGTTGATCGTGTCGTGGACCTCGCCGCCGCGCTCACCGCCCCACGTCGGGGCCTGGACGATGGCCGGGATCAGCGCGTCGAACTGCGTCAGTTCGGGGAACTCCCGGTAGAAGGGCGCGAGCTGGGTCCGCGCCGCGGTGTCGACGGGGTAGAAGCTGAAGGCCTCGGTGCCGGCCGCGATCACCTCGGGGGAGAGCAGCGCGACGACGAGCTCCGTGGCCATCTCCCGCTGGCAGCGGTCGGTGGACAGCACCGCCAGACCGTTGCCGCCCGCGACGGGCCGAACGCTGCCGCCGGGCAGAGTCGGGAAGGGCAGGACCCCGACCTCGAAGCCCTGGGCGCCCTGATCGTGGATGTAGCGCAGGCCCCCCGCCAGCGTCGGCAGCGTGACCGCGCTGATCGCCGTCTCCCGGCGGATGCCGAACCGCAGCAGTCCCTCGGTGGTCGGGTCGCTGGACTGCGGTCCGTAGGTGCCCACCTTGGCGAGGAAGGCGGCGGCCTCACGGGCAGCGGGTGTGGTGAGGTCGGGCTGGCCGTCGGCCTTCTGCACGGGCGTGCCCTTGGAACTGGCCAGCGTGCTCAGATACCACTGGGCGAATCCGCCGGTCGGCAGGTCGATCGGCTGGATCGACTGGCCCGAGGCCTTGATCTTGTCCGCGGCCGCGAGAACGCCGGTGGTCGTCGTCAGCGTCGCGGGGTCCACCCCGGCCTTCTCCAGAACCCCCTTGTTGTAGACGAGGGTGAGGACCGACACCTGCTGCGGAATCGCGACCAGCTTGCCGCGGTACTCGCCCAGCGGCAGGAACCGCTGGTCGTAGGAGGCACGCAACAGGCTGGGCGAGAGTTCCTGGGCGCCGAGGTCGGTCGCGAAGGTGGGGAGCAGGTCGAAGCCGGCGACGGCTACATCCGTGGAGCGGCCCGCCGCGCGGTCCGCGCTGAGCTGGGCCACCAGCTCCGGGTAACCGGGTGCCTCCGCCGACAGTTCGACGGTGAGGCCCGGGTGGGCCTTCTCCATGTACGCCTTGCCCGACTTGGCGGCGTCGTTGAGTGACCCGACGGCGGCCATCCGCAGGGTCTTCACCGCGGCCGCGCATTCCGGCGAGGCCTTCGCGCCGTTCACGTCATCCACGCTGGCGGTGGCGGGCCGGGCGGTCGGGCGCAGGCTTTCGGCCGGGTCGACGGCCGAGTCGGAACCGCCGCCGCAGGCGGTGAGCAGGCTCGCGGTGACGGCCCCGGCCAGCGCCGCGGCCAACGGAGCCGCCCGGCCGGTCCGCACCCGGCCCCACCCGGGCCCCGGCCTGCGCTGCCGGGGTGACCGCGGGGCCCGCGACCTCATCGGAGACTGGGCGGAGGAGCGCTCCGCGCGCGGTTCTGGCGCATCGCTGAACATCGGCGTTCCCTCTCGTGGGTTCCCGCCCGACCGGCTGCCGGTGGCCGTGGACTCTGTGCGTGGCCGTCGCCGTGTGGACATCGTTGTCGCGCGACGCCCGGATCGGTGGGCCGATTCCGTCACGGTATTCCGACCGGCTAACCCGGTCCGCGGCGCGAACCTTACCGCGCGCCTCGCCGGGAGTGTCCGGTGCGCGATTGCTTTTCCTGGTCAGCGGCCCACACTGCCGATATCGCCGTGTTCCCGCAGCCCGTCTCGGAGGCTCTCATGCAGCGATCCCCGTTGTTCCGCCGGCGCGGGCGGCCCGTTCGCCCGGCACGAACGGGCGCCCTCGCCGTGCTCTCGGTGTTGCTGTGTGTCGGACTCGCGGCCTGTGCCGGCGGAGACGGTCCGGACACGGACGAGCCGCCGACCGCCAGTTCCACCGCCGGCCCGGCGACTCCGGGTGACCCGGCGGCCTCGTCCGGTACGGGGGGCTCGTCGGGCATCCCCAGCCCGGCTGGGCAGGTCCCACCGGGTGACGTGCCTTCGGGCGGGGCGGCGCCGAACTGGGAGACCGGTCAGACCCGGGTGGAGCGCCAGATCACGGGAGCTCCCCAACTGGTCGCGCTGCGGAGCGCCCGCAACCAGGCGGACGGAGCGGTGTTCGACCGGCTGGTCCTGGAGTTCCGCGGCGGTCTGCCCGGCTACACCGCCGGCTACGTCGACGAGGTGGTGCGGCCGGGCTCCGGAGCACCGCTGCCGCTGACGGGCGCGGTCACGTTCGAGATGGTCATGATGCCCGCCGCGGCGCATGACGACGCGGGTGAACCGACACTCACCACCCCGCGGACCGGGGGTGGGCTGCCCATGCTGGTCAGTTATGTGCTTGCCGGCGACTTCGAGGGCTATGTGCACGTCGGCGCCGGACTGGACCGTCGGACGGGCTACCGGGTCATCGAGCTGCGGAACCCGGACCGCCTGGTGATCGACTTCAGGGCCTGACCGTCGGTCTGGCGACGGCGCATCGTCCTGGTCAGGGAAATCGTCCTGGTCAGGGAAGAAGCAGCCCGCCAGGCGGCGGTGACGGGTCCGCGGTCAGGGTGGGTGACGGGCGTGGTGTGCCGCTGGGCGGCACGGTCACGGTCGGCCGGGACGGCGGTGGCGGCGGTGGCGGCGGTGTTGGTGGTGGCGGTGCGGTCGGCGACGGCGTCGGTCTGGGGAGCGCGGTCGGCTCGGCCACCTGGTCGCGGTCCGGCTCCATGCCGGTCGACGCGCTGGTCCGTGGGCTCGGGGTCCCGGCGGTGGCCGGTCGGGCGGTCGTCGGCTCAACCGGGCCGTGCCCGCCCCGTCCCGATGGGTGGGTGCGCTCCGGGTCGGGGAGCGGGGGCGGTGCGGGCAGCGGCCGGGCCGATCCGGTCGGCAGGCCGGGAAGATCCGGCGGCTGTTTGGCGATCAGTACCCGCCCTCGGTCGTTGATCAGTACCGCGTCGGGCCCGGCGGCATCGTTGATCCAGACCTGTCCGTCGTCCACCGTCACGGTGAGCCGCGCCTGCCCGCCGGTGGCGGCGACTCGAACGGGTTCCCCGAAGACGCCCCGGTCGAGGTCGTAGTCGAGCACGATGCCGAGGTCGGAAACCGGAACGTAGGCATGGCCCGCGTGGGCCAGGGGGCTCCCGGGCCGCCCCGTCCCCGGAAGGTCGACGGCGGTCGCCGTGCCGGCGTCCACATCCACCAGGAACAGCCGCCGGCTCGCCGGGTCGACCACGGGTACCGGGCCGTCCTCGGTTCGCGGCGCGGCGAGCAGGCTCGGTGCCGGTGCCGGTGCCGGCCCGGGCGGTGCGTCCCGCCGGGGGAGGGCGATGCTCCGGCCGGGCGCGGTTGGCTGGCCGGTCAGGGGGGCGATCAGGGTGAGGGTGCCTGCGGTGGCGTCGACGGCGACCGGGCGTCCGCCGGCCAGAACGATGTCGACCGCGTTGCCGGGATCGGCCACCTGGCGGGGGAGGGGCACGGCGGCGCCGTCCCGCACCGCCGCGACGGCGCCGGTGGAACGGAGTGGTACCCACAGGGTCCCGTCGTCGGTCTGGGCCACGCCGCCCAGCGGAGGGGGAAGCTGAAGGGCCGGCCCGTCGTCGGCCAGATCGTCGGGGGCGAGCCGCTGGACCCGGCCGGCCGCCGCATCCAGCGCGTACGTGCCGGCACCGCCTGCCAGGATCGTCATTCCCGGCTTGAGATCCGCCGAGCCGGTGCGGGTCAGGCGGGCCGGGTCGACCAGGTACACCCGACCGGTGGCCGGCTCGCTCACGACCACCTTCGACGCGGCCGGGGTGACAGTCAGATCACGGCCGACCGCCTCGGGAATCGTGACCGCGGCGTTCGCGCGACCGGCCGGGCCACTCAGGTGGACCAGCGTGCCCGTGGTCGAGGTGATGAGCCAGGTGCCGCTGTCGGTGAGATCGAGTCGGGTGGGTGCCGCCCCCCGCCCCGCGGCGCCGAGCGACGCGACCGCGCAGACGACGGCGGCGCCCCCGAGAAGGACACGTGCCAGCCGGACCGCCCGCCCCGCACCGGCGGGAGCCGGGCACCTGCGGCGCCGCGAGGCCGGGCGGCGTGGGACTCGGCGCGAACAGCCGATGATCGCGGGCCTCCAGTGGCATCGATGGCCGCCGGGAACACCCGGCCGGGAACGGGTCGCGGTACCGCCGCACCGCCGCACCGCCGCACCGCCGGGACGGGCCTCCGCCCGGCCGGAGGGAAAGCCGGGCGGAGGCCGGTGACGGACCCTCCTCGCGACGAGAAGATCACAACGAGAACCCATCTGGATCTGGGTGTTCGTGGTCCTTCCGTCGCGCGATGGCCGAGGCGCCGGCGGCTGCCCCCGCCGGCTGTCGGCCACTCGTGGTGGCCCGTCGACAGGTCTGACGCGTAACCATGCCCACGGGTTGCGGTCCGTCTTCTGCGAAGCGTGACAATTTTTGGCAGAGCGTGACAAGTATCCCGCGCAGCGTGGTGGCTGGCGCGGGTCCGCTCCGCGGCCGAGGAGCTCCCCGCTCCGCTGCCGGCGGTCGGTGCCGAGGCCCCTCACCACGGCTTTCACAACATTTTCCGGACGGGGGACAACGAATCGGGCGACCCCGTCGTCTACTGCAGCGGAACGGTTCGGCTCCGTGGCAGCGACGCTGCGGTGACGGTCGCCAGCGACACCGCCTGGTGGTGCTGGCCGGCGGTGTCGGTGGGCACTGGCGGCTCAGCCGTGGGAGGCGCGCCGGGGGCCGTTCCGTTCCCGGGCAGCTCCCCCCGCTGCCCGTGGCGGGTCGTGCCGGTCACTCCCCCTGGACCGGCACGACCCGCCTCTTCACCCGACCCACCCCACACAGGAATCCCCGGCACACGGTCTCCCACCACACGGCTTCCCCCGGGCAGACGGCTTCCCAGCACCTGAGGCCTCACCACACGCGGAGGTTCGATCATGACGGTCAGCACCGAGCGGGCGGCCCCGTTCTCGATCGCCTTCGAGGACGTGGTCACCAACATCGAGCGGGTGATCCGCGGTAAGCGCTCCGCGGTGGAGCTCGCCGTCATCTGCCTGTTCGCCGAAGGTCACCTGCTGGTCGAGGACGTCCCCGGACTCGGCAAGACCACCCTGGCCCGCAGCCTCGCGGCCTCGGTGAACGCCGGGTGCCACCGCATCCAGTTCACCCCCGACCTGCTGCCCGCGGACATCACCGGCACCAATGTCTTCAACCAGCGGGCGGGCGAGTTCGCCTTCCGTCCCGGCCCGGTCTTCGCCAACCTCGTCATCGGCGACGAGATCAACCGGGCGTCGCCGAAGACCCAGTCCGCCCTGCTGGAAGTGATGGAGGAGCGGCTCGTCACCGTCGACGGCACCCGCCGGCCGGTGCCCCTGCCGTTCATGGTGATCGCCACCCAGAACCCGGTGGACATGGACGGGACCTACGCGCTGCCCGAAGCCCAGCTCGACCGGTTCCTCATGCGGCTGCGCGTCGGCTACCCCACGCTGGAGGCCGAGCTGCAGATCCTGGAGGGTCGGCAGGTTGGCCGGCGGGTCGAGGATCTGCGGCCGGTGATGCGCGCCGAGGACGTCGCCGCGCACGCGGAGTGGACGCTGGGCATCCACGTGGCACCGGAGATGCGGCGCTACATCGTGCGGGTGGTCGCCGCGACCCGCTCCCGGCGGGACGCGGTGCGTCTCGGCGCCAGTCCGCGGGGCAGCGTGGCGCTGCTGCGGGCGGCCCAGGTCCGGGCGGCCGCGGCGGGGCGGGCCTACGTGACGCCGGACGATGTCAGCGCGCTCGCCGGCCCCGTGCTCGCGCACCGGCTCGTGCTGAGCCCTGAGGCGGAGCTGCGTCGCCTCACCGCCGAGGACGTCATCGCGGAGGTGCTGGACACGGTCCCGTCGCCGCGGCGCCTCGTCAGCGCGTGAGCGCGCCGACCCTCCGGCGGCCGCCGGAGATCACCTCCACGGCCTGGGGGCTGCTGGTCGCGACGGCCATGTTCGGCGTGGCCGCGGCGCTGCTGCGCTACCTGGAGCTGGTGGTTCTCTGCGCCGCCGGCGCGGCCGCCCTGCTGGCCACCGTCGCGGCGGTGGCCCGCCCGCCCCGGGTCGGTGTCGGGCTGCGGCTCACCGGCGATCCGGTCACCCGCGGGGAGGAAGCCGCCCTCGTGGTCACGCTCGTGAACCACTCCCGGTGGACGGCTCCGCCGTTCACGCTTCATGTCCCCACCGAACCGGTCGGGTCCGCGGCCCCGCCCGGTTCGGGGGCGCCGTCCGGTTCGGCGGAGCCGTCCGGTTCGGCGGAGCCGGTCAGGCCGGTGCCGTCGCTGGGTGCCGTGGGCGTCCGCCGGCTCCGCGGGGGCGCCACCCGCGAGATCGTGCTGCCGCTGGACACCTCCGTCCGGGGAGTCAGCCGGATCGGGCCGTGCTGGGTGGACCGGCGTGACCCGTTCGGTCTCGCCCACCGGCGCCAGCCGCTGGGCGCGGCGGTCACGCTGCGGGTCCGCCCGCGGGTCCGCCCGCTGCCGCCGCCGCGCACCGCGCCCGCCCGTGACCCCGACGGCCAGGGCGGGACGGGCAGCGCGGGCGGGCTGATGTTCCACACCCTGCGCGAGTACACCGCGGGCGAGGACCTGCGGCTGGTCCACTGGCCCGCCAGCGCCCGGCTGGGGACCCTCATGGTCCGCACCCATGTGGACCCGAGCGAGCCCGCGTCCACCGTCGTGCTCGACTCCCGGCGAGGCGCCTACCCGCCTGGCCCGGTCGGGGCAGGCGTGTTCGAGGACGCGGTCGACGTCGCGGCCTCGGCCGTACTCGCCTGCGCGCGCGACGCCCACAGCGTCCGCCTGGTCACTTCGGGCGGGGTGCGGATGACCGGCCGTCGTCGGGCCGCGGACGTCGACTCACTGCTCGACCAGCTGGCGGCGGTGCGCCCCGACGAGGGCACGGAGCTGGATGTGCTGCGGACGCTGCGCCGTGGCCCGGTCGGCACCCTCGTCCTCGTCACGGGTGCGCTTGGCGCCGATGTGATCACGGCCCTGACGCCGGTGGCCGACATGTTCGGCCAGGTGATCGTCCTGCGGCTGGGACCACGCAGCGAAGCGGCCGCCCGTGCGCTGGGCCGGCGGACCCCGACCGGGCGGGCGCGGCTGCGCCCGAACGCCGCCGCCGCCAGCCGCGAGCGGGCTGACGCGGGGACGCCGCTGAGCACCACCGGATCGGGCCGGGTACGTGTCCTCCACCTGGCCTCCGCCGCCGCCGCGCCGGCCGTCTGGCCGGGTGGGTCATGACCGGCGGCGCGGCGGTGGCGGCCCGCGCCGGCCGCGCGGGGCTGGGCGGCCGCGCGGGGCTGGGCGGCCGGGTGGGGCCGCATGGCGGGGTGGGAGAGCCTGGCCGGGCGGGGCCGGTGCGGGCGGCCGCCGGGCTCGCGTTCGTCGCGGGCCTGGCGCTGTCCGGTGGCAGTGCCTTCACCCGCCTGTTCCCCACCCGTGACCTGTGGGTCCCGCTGCCGGTGGCCGCCGTCCTGCCGGTGGTGCTGGTGGGCCTGCTGAGCGGGTACCGGCGTGGTCGGGCGCTGTCGCCGGCGCTGACCGTGCCCGCCTGGCTGCTCGGCTTCATCCTCTGGGCGGCCTATACCGTCGCGGCCGGCGCGGGCGGGTTCCTGGCGCGTCTCAGCCTGGTCCGCACGGGTGTGATCGACGGCTGGGCGCGGCTGCTCGACGTGGCGGGCCCCGCCCCCGCCGATCCCGACCTGCTGATCGTGGCGCTCGCGCCGACCTGGCTGGCCGCCGCGCTCGGCGCGGAGCTCACCGTGCGGACGAAGGCGGTGCTCACCCCGGTCCTGCCCGCCGTCGTGACGCTGGTCGCCGGGACGGCGACAGCCCTGCCCGTTCCGGGTGACAACCTCCCCCAGACGGGGGTGCTGGTGGCCCTGTCCGCCGGCTACGCCCTGACCCGGCTGCCCCGCGCGGGCGGGTGCACCCTGGCCCGCACCTGGCTCCGCGGTACCGCGGCGACACTGGTGGTCCTGCTCGCCGGGGTGGTCGCCGCCGCCGCGGTGACCAGAGACGGGCTCGGTGACCCGGTCGACCCGCGGGCGTATCGCGCGACGCCGCCGGTGGACGCGGCCGAGCTCAGCCCGGTCGTCGCGCTCAGCGGCTGGACGGCCCGGCCCGACGACATCCTCTTCCGTGCGGACCTCGCCGGCCCGGACCCGACCGAAGCGGTGCCCCTGCGCCTCGCCGTGCTCGACTCCTACGACGGCATGAGCTGGCAGTCCACGGCGAGTTTCGTGCGCGCCGGCGGCACCGTCGCGCCGCCGCGGGACGGCTCGGCGGGCCCGGCGCCCGGGCGGGACGCCGAGGTACGCCAGCGGATCGAGATCGTCGGCCTGCGCGGGCGGCTGCTCCCCGCCGACGGCCGGCCGACCAGCGTGCCGGCGGATGTCCGGATCGACCCGGAGACCGGGATGCTGCGCAGCGATCGCCCGCTGGCCGCCGGCACCCGGTTCGAGATCGTCTCGGCCGGGCGGCCCGCACCCGCAGGCGCACCCGCGGCCGCGGCCCTGTCCGCGCCGCCGGCCGGATCGGCCGCACCCGCCGGAAGCGACCCCGACCTGCGCGTCCCCGCGGACCCCCCGCCCCCGTTGCGGTCGATGGCGGATCTCGCGACCGCCCGCGGCCGGACGCCCTTCGAACGCGCGGCGCTGCTGAGCAGATATCTGAGCACGAACTTCGTCTTCGACCCGGCCGTCCCGCCGGGGCACGCGTTCGGCCACATCGACCACTTCCTGAGCCACACCCGGCGCGGGACATCGGAGCAGTTCGCCACCACCTTCGTGCTGGCCGCGCGACTGCTGGGGCTGCCGACCCGGCTCGCGGTCGGATTCTCCGCGCCGCCGGCCACGGACGGGCCGACCCGCACCGTGCGCGGGGCCGACGCCCTCGCCTGGGCGGAGGTGCGCCTGGCGGGCGTCGGCTGGGTGCCGTTCTTCCCGACCCCGCGGTCCGCCGACGTGCGGGGCGCCAGTGTCGCCGGCTCCAACCAGGGCGAGACACCCGAGCAGGCGGAGCTCATCGAGGCCGCCCTGCGCTCCGTGGCCGCCGGTGGCGGTGGCACGCTCCCCACCGCCCGGGACGCAGTCGCTGCCACCGGCGGCGAGAAGGGGGTCGCCGGGACGGAGCCCGCGGACCGGCCCGCTCCGGCGGGTGCCGGGTGGCGGTGGCCGCTCCTCGGCGTTGTCGTCGTGGCCACGGCCTCGCTCCTCTATCTACTCGTGCTACTCGTGGCGGTGGTGGGGGCGGGCGCTCGCCGCCGCCGTCTCCGCTCCGCCGGCCAGGCGAGAGCCCGAGTGGTGGCCGCCTGGCGGTACGCCCTGGAGGCGCTCGCCGACGCCGACCTGGTGGTGCCGGCGGCAGCCAGCCCCGCGCGGGTCGTCGAGCTCGCCGCGGCGGCCGAGGTGGGGCCGCCGGCCCAGCGGGCGCTCGACGGGCTGGCGGAGCTGGTGACGCTGGCCCTCTTCGCCCCGGCCACCGTCCTGGACTGGGACGGCGCGGCTGGCACCCAGGCCGCGGAGGAGTCCTGGCGACTGTTGGAGCAGGCCGAGCGGTCGCTGCGCGAACGCGGGACCCGCCGCCGCCGGCCGGGCGCCCGGGAACGGGCCGGTGATCCCGGTGCCGCCGGTGGGGGTGGGCTGCCCGCCGGCGGCCGCGGCCCGGCGGAGGACTCCGCGGACGAGGACAGCTTTGCCTCGGTGGCGTGATCCCACGTTCCCCGACACCGACCGGGCCGCGGGTTCCGGGCCCGGGGCCGCACCCGGCCCGGAGCGGATGGCGGCGCCGGAACGTGCGCACGAGGAGCAGCCGACTGTCCCGAACCGGCTGCGCCGGCGGCGGAGCGGTCCCGGGCTGGTCCGATCGGTCGGGCTGACGCCCATCCGGATCACGGTGGAACGAATCGACCCGGCCAGGCCCGGGCTCGCGGGCCGTCCGGCGGGTCGGCCGGTCCGCTGGGTTGGGCCGGCGGGGCGCCCGGCGGACGGTGGGGCGGGCGCGCCGGCCCGCGGGCCCGGTTTCGGGGATCTCGCGGCGCTTGAGCACATCGACCGGGACGTCTTCCGCGCCTGGTGGACGAGTCCCGACGCCGAGGCCGTGCACACCGGGCTGATCGGGGTGCAGGCCCAGCTCGCCGCGACCCGCACCGTGGCGGGCGGCCGTCCCGTGCACTCGCTGCACGCGTATTTCCCGCACCCGGCGCACGGGCGGGCCTCGATCGTCTACCTGGTCGACCGGGTCCGCGACGGCGGCCAGTCGACGACGCGGCGGGTCACCGGCGTCCAGGACGGCGAGGTGGTCTGCGTCATGTCCCTGCTGTTCGGCCGCGGTGGGCAGGCCGGGCACCAGCTGAAAGCGCCCTCCGCACCACCGCCGCTCGACCTGGAGCGGGTGCCCGTCACCGCCTCGACCGTGGCCGCCGCCACCGTCGAGCGGCTGGTGGACCTGCGGGTGGTCGCGGCCGGGACATCCCGGGGCGTGTCTCGGGACGGGCCACCGGGCGCGGCGCCGGACGCGCGGCGCGGGGCGGTACGCCCGGTGGCCTGGGTGCGACTGGACCAGCCGCTCCCGGACGACCCGCCGTGGCACGCCGGCGCGCTGACCTTCCTCTCCGACCACGTCACGGCCGCCTTCGCCCGGCAGATGCTCGCCGCCTTCACGCGGTCAACCGGAACGCCGCCTACCGGGGCGCCGTCCAACGGCGCGCTGACCGCGCTGAACCACGCGGTCTGGATCCACCAGCCGTTCCGCGCGGACCAGTGGTTGCTCGTCGTGCGGGACAGCCCGTCCGGCACGGGAGACCGGACACTCACCCGGGCCACCTTCTTCAGCCCCGACGGGCGGCTGGTCGCCTCGTCCGCCCAGGAGGCGGCGCCTCAGATCGGGATCTCGACGGCCTGATTCGCGACCAGGCCGGCCACCGCCGAGGCGTACAGCCTCGCCTTGATGGTCCCCAGCGTCGGGGAGGCCTTGCCGGTGAGCGGGCGGGCCATCCCGATCGCCGTCGGCAGCACTTTCTCCTGGTCGGCGACGCCGTCGATGATCCCGGCGGCCAGCGCGTCGTCACCGCCGTAGCGGCGGCCGGTCGTCATCGCCTCGTGGGCTGTCCGGGTCGGCATCCGGGAGCGGATCAGATCGGTGATCCCGCCGCTGAACGGGATGTCGATGTCGACCTCGGGGAGGCAGAAGTAGCCCCGGTCGACCCGCATGACCTGCTGGTCGTGCGACAGAGCGAGGACGGCGCCCGCGCCGAACGCGTGCCCGCCCACGGCGGCGACGGTCGGCATCGGCAGCGTGACGAACCGCGCGAACAGCACCCGCACCGACTGGATGAACGGGTCGATCCCGCCGGGGTTCGCCGTCATCCAGGCGAGGTCGAAGCCGTTGCACCAGAACTTGCCGGACGCGGTCGTGACCAGTGCCTTCGGCTTCGGTGCGGCCTCGGCCTCGTCGAGGGCGCGATTGATGGCGGCGACCGAGGCCGGGTTCAGCCGGTTCTCGTCGTCACCGAGATCCAGGATGAACACGTCACCATCGCGGTCGAGTCCTGACACGTGCCGCTCCTCGCGCACTCGGTCCGGCACCAGGCGCCGGGTGGGTATCTCCCTGCCGATTCGACTATGCCGATCCGCCCGCGCACGTGCCTGGACGGCGGCTGCTCGGCGGGGTCAGAGCGGCCCGGGGCAGGCAGGCACCCCCGGCAGGGCCTCGCCGCCGCTGCCCGGCACCGCCGAGGCGGGCAGGTATCCCCAGGCCCTGGTGTAGCCGAAGGCGTTCTGCCGGGACAGGTCGCCCTGGGTGTAGAGCCACCAGCGGCTGCGCCGTCCGCCGATCTCCGGGTTGTCCCGTCCCTGGGTCTGGCAGATCACCCAGACGCCGGCGGGGTTCGAGCGCATGTAGCCGGAGTCGTCGAGCGGGTCGGTCGCGTCGGCACCGATGTTGGCGAAGACGGGCGATCCCACGTCGGTCGGGCACATGTACTGCCGCTGGAACACCCGGTTCAGGTAGTCGCGGACCAGCCTGGTCCGCGCCACGCAGGAGACGCCGGCCGGCGCGGTCGGCCCGCTCGTCGGCGCCGTCGTCCCCGGCGTGCCCGTGACCCCGGTCGTCGGTGGGCTGGACGCCCCGGCTGGCGGGCTGGCGGCCCCGGCCGGTGTGCCGGCGGTGCCGGCCGCGCCGGTTCCGGCGGCCGTTCCGGTGTTCCCCGTCCTTGCGGCCGCGTCATTCTGTGTGCCGAGCTGGGGGAGCAGGAACAGGGCCGCCGCTGCCAGCAGCAGGACGAGTGGCCCGGCGACGGCGAGGCCGGTGGCCCGCCGGCGGTTCCGACCGTTCCGCCGGTTCCGCCGGGTTGGCTCCGGGGGTTCCGGCGAGCGCTGCGGCTGTGGCTGGGAGGCCGGCGTGGGCGTCGGGCTGCCGGCGAGGCGGGTGCCGAGGTCACTGATTCCCGGTCGGGTGGCGCCGTGCCACGAGGCTGGCCGGGTCGCGTCGGGATCCAGCGTGTCAAGGATCACACCGAGCTCGGCGGTGACCTCGTCCAGGCCGGGACGCAGCTCCGGGGAGCGCGCGAGCATGCGGTTCAGGAGGTTTTCCAGGGCGGGCGGTACGTCCGGGCGGTCCAGTGGCGCCATCACACCGGCCTGAATACGGGTGAATATTTCGGTGGGTGTTTTTCCCGGAAACGGCGTTCTTTTCGTGAGCAGGGCGAACAGGGTCGCGCCGAGCCCGAACACGTCCGCGGCCTCCGCCGGCAGGTCGCCGAGTATCACCTCGGGCGCGGCGAATCCCGCGGTGAAGGCGGCCGAGACGGTGGCCGCGTCACGTCCCATCGTGAAGCTGGCGATGCCGAAGTCGCTGAGCACGGGGTCGTCCGGGCCGCGGAGCAGGATGTTCGCCGGTTTCAGGTCGCGGTGGAGAATGCCGTGCCGGTGCGCGGCGGCCAGCGCCTGGGTGACCGGGACCGCCAGTGTCACCATCTCCCGGACGGGTAGCGGGCCGCTTTCCTCCAGCCGGTCGCGCAGCGTGCCCGCCGGCAGGTATTCCATGGCGATGTACGGCCGGTGGTCGTCCGTGGTTCCGGCGTCGAAGACGGTGATGATGTTGCGGTTGCCGGTGAGCCGCCCGGTCGCCCGGCACTCCCGGACGAAGCGCCGCCGGGCATCCGGGTCGCGCAGGTCGGCGTGTAAGAGCTTCACGGCGACCTGTCGGTCGAAGATCTCCTGTTCGGCGAGGTAGACGGTGCTGAAACCGCCGTGGCCGAGGTCCCGCAGGAAGCGATAGCCGTTGATCATCCTGGACGTCCGGTCGTCAGAGCACGCATCGTGACTGATCACGTTACACGGGTGAAATGGCGCACATTGCCGCCTGTCCGGGCTGTGGCTACTGGTAAAAGCCGGGCCGGCGGAGCGCCGGGAAAGAGTACTCGCGGCCGTCGTCTCCACCGCCGCCGCCCGGGATGATTCGGACTGTCGGCTCCCCCGCGGATGACCTGGGTCTCATCCGGGCATGTCGAGGGCGCGGGCGGTATCCCGGCCGGCCGGAGGTGGCCGGGCGGCCGTCGGCGCGGGCGGACACGGAGGTAATGACGACAGAATTCCGGGAGGACGGACATGTCGCACCAGGCGGTAAAGGACGACCGGCACACGACACCTGCCGGGCAGGGCATCACGGACGACGAGATGGCCCGCCAGGTGACGGGTCAGACATCGCACGACCGGATCGCCAAGACCTTCTTCGAAGGTGAGCGGGGCGGGGCGCGCAGCGATGAGGAGGCTGCCAAGTTCCGTGAGGCACACCGGCGGGAGACGCGTCACCGGGCCGGGGCATAGCGCCGGAGACCAGCGGCGACGGCGCTCGGGACCGTTGGCGGCCGGCCCCGGTGCCGTCTAGCCTGAACCGAGCGCCCGCGTCGCGGGCCGGCATCTGCACGCCAGCGGAACCGTACGCACAACTGCACATCGCGCCGCTCACACCCGTGCGGGAGAGCTCCGGGGGTCATCCCGGGGCGCCGAAGGAGCAAGATCTCCCCACAAACTCTCAGGCCCAAGACCGCCGGGTCAGGCGACTCTGAAAAGCGGACGCGCGAGCGTCCCGCCGACGGTGCAAGCCGACCGCTGACGTCCCGGGTGCCCCCCGGGCGCAGGCGGCCGGCGAAGCTCTCAGGCTGATGACAGAGGGGGAGGCCCGCCGCGACGCGGGTGGGAGACCGCCACCGTCTGGTGGCGGTCTGCCGTCGGCGTCGCCCGACCTCCGGAGCGAAGCGACGATGACCAGCGATGCGACGACGACCAGCAGGACGACGCCCAGCACGACGATGAGCAGCGGTCCGGCAGCCGACGGGGCGCCGCGGCAGCGACCGGAGCCGGTCGCCGCACCGGCGGCCACGGCCACACCGGCACCCGCGCCGGTGTCCGTGCAGGCAACGCTGCCGCGTTTCGCGGACCGCCACATCGGCCCGAACCGCGACGACCGGCTCGCGATGCTGGACCTGCTGGGTCTGGGCTCGCTGACCGCGCTCACCGACGCCGCGGTGCCGGCCGCGATCCGGGACACCGAACTCGACCTGCCCCCGGCGGTCAACGAGAGCGAGGTGCTCGCCGAACTGCGGACCCTGGCAGGTCGGAACCGCCGCGTCACCTCCATGATCGGCCTCGGCTTCCATCCCGCGGTGATGCCCGCGGTGATCCAGCGCAATGTGCTGGAGAACCCGGCCTGGTACACGGCCTACACGCCGTACCAGCCGGAGATCTCCCAGGGGCGGCTGGAGGCACTGCTGAACTTCCAGACGATGATCACGGATCTGACGGGTCTGGCGGTGGCGGGTGCCTCGCTGCTGGACGAGCCCACGGCGGCGGCGGAGGCGATGCAGCTCGCCTACCGGGCCACCCGCGGCCGGCGGTCGACCTTCCTGATCGACGCGGACACACTCCCGCAGACGATCGCCGTCGTCCGGACCAGGGCGGAAGCGCTCGGCATCACTGTCGTGGTCGCCGACCTGCGGGACGGCCTCACCGGCCGGCCCACGCCCGCACCCGGCGAACCGGCCTCCGTCGGAGGCGTCGCCGCGGCCCGCAACGGTGTGGCTGCGGCTGCGGCTGCGGCTGCGGCTGCGGGTGTGGCTGCGGGTGTGGCTGCGGCCGCGGGTGCCGCCGACGTGCTGCCGGACGTCTTCGGCCTGCTGCTGTCCCACCCGGGCGCGAACGGCGAGCTGCGGGACCCCCGAGGGCTGATCGCGCAGGCGCGGGAGCGCGACATCGTGGTGACCGTGGCGGCCGATCTGCTCGCCCTCACCCTGCTGCGCTCACCCGGCGCGCTCGGGGCGGACATCGCGGTCGGGACCACCCAGCGGTTCGGGCTGCCGTTGTCCTTCGGTGGCCCGCACGCCGGCTACCTCGCGGTGCGCTCCGGCCTGGAGCGGATGCTGCCCGGCAGGCTCGTCGGCGTCTCGGTGGACGCGGCGGGCAACCCGGCCTACCGGCTGACCCTGCAGACCAGGGAACAGCACATCCGGCGGGAGAAGGCGACCAGCAACATCTGCACCGCCCAGGTCCTCCCGGCCGTGCTGGCGTCGATGTTCGCCGTCTACCACGGCCCGGACGGGCTGGCGGGCATCGCGGCCCGGGTGCACGGGCACGCGGCGCGCCTGGCCGCGGGGCTGCGCGCGGGCGGGGTGGAGATCGCGCACGGCGAGTTCTTCGACACCCTGCTGGCCCGGGTGCCGGGCCGGGCCGGGCAGGTGGTGGCGGACGCGCTCGTGCAGGGGGTGAACCTGCGCCTGATCGATGACGACCATGTCGGGGTCGCCTGCAACGAGACGACCGTGGAGGCCGATCTGCGGGCCGTCTGGGCCGCCTTCGGCGTGGGTGTCCCGGACCAGCAGCCCCAGCAGGCCCAGCAGCCCCAGCAGGCCCAGCAGGCCGAGCTGGAACTGCCGGGGCTGCCGGCGGCGCTGCGGCGCCCCGAGACGGAGCCGTTCCTGACTCATCCCGTGTTTCACGCGCACCGCTCCGAGACGGCCATGCTGCGCTACCTGCGCCGCCTCGCCGACGTCGACTTCGCGCTGGACCGCGGCATGATCCCGCTCGGTTCCTGCACGATGAAGCTCAACGCGACGACCGAGATGGCCGCCGTCACCTGGCCCGACTTCGCCGACATCCACCCGTACGCCCCGCTGGACCAGGCCGCCGGGTACGTCTCGATGATCCGGGACCTGGAGCTGTGGCTCGCGCGGATCACCGGGTACGCGGCCGTCTCGGTGCAGCCGAACGCCGGCAGCCAGGGCGAGCTGGCAGGGCTGCTGGCCATCCGCGCCTATCACCGCGACCAGGCCGAGCCCGGTGCGGCGGTGCGCGACGTCTGCCTGATCCCGTCCTCGGCGCACGGCACCAACGCGGCGAGCGCGGCGATGGCGGGGATGCGGGTGGTCGTGGTCGCCTGTGACGGCGAGGGCAACGTCGACCTGGACGATCTGACGGCGAAGGCGGCCGCGCACGCGCCGACGCTGGCGGCCCTCATGGTCACCTACCCGTCCACGCACGGTGTGTACGAGGAGGGCATCGCCCGGGCGTGCGCGGTGGTGCACGACGCCGGCGGGCTCGTCTACGTGGACGGAGCGAACCTCAACGCGCTGGTGGGGCTCTCCCGGCCGGGCCGTTTCGGGGCGGATGTCAGCCATCTCAACCTGCACAAGACGTTCTGCATCCCGCACGGCGGCGGTGGGCCGGGGGTCGGGCCGGTCGCGGTCGGCGAGAAGCTGCTGCCGTACCTGCCCAACCATCCGCTGCGCCCGGAGGCCGGGCCGGCGACCGGGGTGGGGCCGATCTCGGGGGCGCCGTGGGGGTCCGCCGGCATCCTGATGATCCCGTGGGCGTACATCCGCCTCATGGGGGCGGACGGCCTGCGGGAGGCGACCTCGGTGGCCGTCCTCAACGCCAACTACATCGCCNGCCGGCTCGGGTCGCACTACCCCGTCCTGTACACGGGCCGCAACGGGTTCGTCGCGCACGAGTGCATCCTCGATCTCCGGCCACTGACGAAGCAGACGGGAGTGACCGTCGACGACATCGCCAAGCGGCTGGTCGACTACGGCTTCCACGCTCCGACGATGTCGTTCCCGGTGGCGGGGACGCTGATGGTGGAACCGACGGAGAGCGAGGACCTGGGGGAGATCGACCGGTTCTGCGACGCGATGATCGCGATTCGGGAGGAGGCCGGGAAGGTCGGTGACGGCGTCTGGCCCCGGGACGACAACCCGCTGCACAATGCCCCGCATACCGCGGAGATGGTGACCGCGGATGAATGGCCCCATCCATACCCGCGGTCGGTGGCGGCCTACCCGGTGGCGTCACTGCGGGCGGCTAAGTACTGGCCGCCGGTTCGCCGGATCGACGGGGCCTACGGTGACCGCAATCTGGTCTGCACCTGCCCGCCGGTCGAGGCCTTCGACTCCCGATACGAACCAGCCCCGGCCTGACCCCGCGCGACTCCTGCCCGGCCGGTGTTCCGGTGGGGTGGCGGCGGGCGCTCCCGCATCACTTGTCACAATCAGCGCGACGGCGAAATGTACGGAACCGTGTCTTGTCAGCACGGCCCGCACATTTTTCGGACAACCAGCTGGCGGGTCCGGTCCGGTTCGGCTCCCGGCGCACGAGGGTGCGCGGGCCGGACCGGGCCGGGTCGCGGCGGCTGGCTCGCGAAAGGGACGTTCCGCGATGCAGGAGCAGATGAACAGACAGCTCGGTCAGCTCCGCCAAACCGCGGTTGAGCTGGGGCTCGGGCCGGCGCTGAAGATGGTGCGGCGCACGGTGCTGCCGAGTGCCCGCCGCAATGCGGTCGACGACCAGCACCTCGCGCTGCTTCTCTCCTTCGTGCTGCAGGAGGACTCCAACTGCATCGACGTGGGCGCGCACCGTGGCGACGTGCTCAAGTCGATCGTGCTGCACGCGCCGCGCGGCGAGCACATCGCCTACGAGCCGCTGCCACACCTGTTCGAGTACCTGTGCCTGGAGTTCCCCACCGTCACGCTCAAGCAGGCGGCCCTCGGGGAGAAGGCCGGCGTCAGCCCCTTCGCCTACGTCCGCAGCCGGCCGGCCTACAGCGGGCTACGCCAGCGGACTCCTGACGGCGCCGAGGAGATCGAGGCGATCGAGGTCGTCGTCGAGGTACTGGACGAGGTGCTCCCGCCCGACCACCGGCTCGACCTGATCAAGATCGATGTCGAGGGCGCCGAGTACGGGGTGCTCAAGGGCGGGGAGAAGCTGCTCGCGGCCAACCGGCCATATCTGATCTTCGAGTTCGGCGTCGCCGCCCGGAAGTACGGGACCACGGCGGAGGATATGTACCGCCTTGTCGACGGTGACCTGGGGCTGCGGATCTTCGACCTGGACGGTACCGGTCCGTACACCCTCGGCACCTTTCGCCGCACCTTCGAGAACGGCAGCCGTTTCAACTTCGTCGCGCACATCTGAGCCGCCGGGGCCCCGCGGCCGAAGTGGAGCGCGTCGAGCGCTGTTTCGGGATACTCACGGGGTGGCGATCGATGGAATCGACGAGCTGAAGAAGCTGCAGGGCCAGGAGCTGGGCACCAGCCAGTGGCAGGAGATCACTCAGGCGCAGGTGAACAGCTTCGCCGAGGCGACCGGTGACTGGCAGTGGATCCACACCGATGTCGAGCGGGCGAAGGGCGGGCCGTTCGGGAAGACGATCGCGCACGGGTTCCTGACCCTGTCGCTGATCCCGATGATCATTGCGGACGTCGCTCAGGTCACCAACATTTCCCTGGCCCTGAACTACGGTCTGAACAAGGTGCGCTTCCCGCAGCCGGTGCCGGTCGGCTCCCGGATCCGCGGCGTCGTCCGCAACCTTTCGATCGATGACGTGTCCGGCGGTGTGCAGGTGGTCAACCAGGTCACCATCGAGCTGGAGGGCACGGCGAAGCCGGCCTGCGTCGCGGAGACCGTGGTCCGTTACCTCGCCTGAGTCCGTTACCTCGCCTGGGCCCGTCACCTCGCCTGGGTCCGGTAGCTCGGGTCTCACCCGCGAGGCTCGCCCACGCACGCGGTGACGATGCGGATGGTCGGCCGCCAGTGCAGGCCGCCCGCGTCCACCGACGGGGCGTGCCACCNGGTGAGGTCGTCGATCATCGCCGGCAGGTCCGAGCTGTCGATCTGCTCCAGCATCGACCGGACGGCTGTGCCCCAGGCCCACTGCCACCAGTGCTCGACGTCGCGGAAGACCAGGTCGGTGGCGACGGACTCGTCCCGAGTGAGCGTCAGGCCGGCGGCCGCCAGTGCCTCGGCGAGCGCGCCTTCCTGAAGGATGGCGAGGCCGGGGCGGCGGTCGGCGGCCCCCAGGCCGGTGGCGCGGCGCAGCGGGTAGTCGGGCCGGTCCCACAACGGGTCCGGCGCGCCGAACACGCTCACCGCCAGCCGCCCGCCAGGACGCAGCAGGCCACGCCACCGGGCGAGCGCCGCGGCCGGGTCGGGCAGCAGGAACAGGCCCATCCCGCACAGCACGACGTCGGCGCTGTGCGGCTCGACCGGCGGCCGCATCGCGTCGGCGACCGTGACGTCGACCCAGGGCAGGGAGCGGGCCTCGGCGTCGGTGGCAGTGAGCTCGACCATGGTCGGCGCCAGGTCGAACGCCCGCACCGTCCCGGTGGGCCCGGTCGCCGCCGCGGCGGGGAACAGGACGGCTCCCCGCCCGCAGGCCAGGTCGACGACGTCGTCGCCGGGCCGGATACCGGCAGCGCTCACCAGGGTCCGCCCCAGGGGGCGGAAGAACGGGACGCCGTGGATGTCGGCGTCGTAGTCGCGCGCCGCCCGCTCGAAGACCGCGACGGTGGGGTGCGCGCCCGCGGGAACGGCTGGTGCCGTGTCGGGCGAGCCCCCGGCCTCGTTCTGCATCGCGGTGCCCCTCTCGGCGGCGCCCATGCCGACGGTGCCCCGGTCGGCGGTGCCATTCTCGAGGGTGGCCCGGTCGGCGGCTATCCGTTCCACCTCGACGACCAGACCGGGGAAGCCGGTCGCGTCGGTCAGGCCGGCGAGATCGGCCGAGTCGATCAGGTCGGTGGCGTCGATCATGTTGCCGGCGGCGCCGGGGGCGCCGCCGGCGCCGGGGGCGGCGCTGGGCGCCAGGCCGAACGACCATTCCCCGGCCGACGGGAAGCCCGCCAGCAGCTCCAGGCGCCGCAGGTCGAGGCCGAGCCGGTTGAGGCCGGCCGGCTCCAGCTCGGCGAACGTGAAGTCCGCCAGCCTCGGCCCGCCGAGCCGCGCGGGCCGGGAGACCGGCTCGGCGCCCGGGTTCCGGACCGGAATCCGGATGGGATCAGCGTCCCGCCGCGGCTCGCCGCCTTGCCCCGGCTGCCGGGGCGGCAGGATCCGCTCGACAGTGATCCCCTCGATGGTGAACCCACCCATGGAGATCGCCTGCACCGCGATCCCGTCCACGGTGAGCCCGTCAATGGTGAGCTCGTCCACGCCGTGTAGCCCTCTTCCGCCGTGCCGCCAGGGGGCGACGTTCTGCCTATGGCGTCTCAGCTAATCAGGACAGATCACCCCATTCCGCCGCCCGGATCGGGGTTAGCCCGGCGACCGAAGGTGCTAACCGCAAGGCCTCCGCAATAGCTCTGACCTGCGGAAATAGAACTTCAGTGATAGGACTGCCGGCCCTGCGCCGCCTGGTCGATCGGCTCGGTCGAGACCTGTGTGGGGATGCCCGAACCGGCCATCGCGGAGTCGGAAGCAGGTTTGGGACGCGCCGACTCACCCGACTTCGGGCTGGCCCCCCGGTTGGTGTCACCCCCGTCGGCGGGTGGCGGGTCGGGGGAGGGGCCACCCCCGGCAGCCACCGGCTCACTCCCGGTGGCCTCCCCCCGGCCCGCTCCGCCGCGGCCGCTGTTTCCGCCGGCACCGCCGGCACCGCCGGCACCGCCGGCACCGCCGGGCCCGCGCTTCCCGCGGGCGCCGCCGGATCCGGCCGCCCCGCCGTCGCCCTCGGCCGCCCCGGCGGCCCAGCCGCCGAGGTGCTCCGACCCGTGCACGTCGACCCGGGGGAGCAGCCGGTCGAACCAGCGCGGCAGCCACCAGTTCGCCCGGCCCAGCAGGGCCATCGTGGCCGGGACCAGCATCAGCCGGATGATCGTCGCGTCGATCAGGACCGCGGCCGCCATTCCCACCCCGACCATCTTCACGGTCACGTCCGGGTCGAGGGCGAAGCCGGCGAACACGGCGATCATGATGAGGGCGGCGCTCGTGATCACGCGGGCGGTCGAGGCGAGACCGCGCACCACACTGCCGTGCGGGTCACCGGTGGNGACCNAGTCCTCCCGGACCCGGGACAGCAGGAACACCTCGTAGTCCATGCTCAGGCCGAACAGGACGGTGAACATCAGTACCGGCAGCCAGCTCGACATCGGGACACTGTGCGGGAGGCCGAGCAGGTCCGTCGCCCAGCCCCACTGGAACGCCGCCGTCACCACCCNGTAGGCGGCCGAGATCGACAGCAGGTTCATCACCGCGGCCTTGAGCGCCACCACCGGTGACCGGAAGACGATGGTCAGCAGCAGGATCGACACCCCGACCACGTAGCCCACCACCCACCACAGCCGTTCGGCGAGCAGCGCGGACAGGTCCGCGAAGATCGCGGTCGTCCCGGTGACGTACACCCCCGCCGGCAGGACGCCGTCGCGCAGGCGCTCGACCAGGAGGGACGAGGCCTCGTCGCTCGGGCCGGTCGTCGGCACCACCTCGATCACCGCCGCGTTCCCGGACGGTGAGACGGCCGGCGGCGCGACCGCGGCGACGCCCGGCACCGCGGCGACCTTCGCGACCAGGCTCCCCAGGGTGTCGCGGGCGACCAGCTCCAGGTCGACGGCCAGCAGCAGCGGGCCGTTGGCGCCCGGCCCGTACTCGGCGGAGATCAGGTCGTAGGCGCGGCGCTGGGTGACGTCGACCGGCTGGCTGCCGGCATCCTGCGGCCACGTGCGCATGGTCAGGACGGGCGAGCTGAGGGCCAGCAGGATGAGCAGCGCCGCGAAGGCCCACGGCCCGGGCCGGTTGCCGATGCGCCTGGCCCAGGCGGCGGTGAGGGTGCGCCTCGGCGCGGCGGGCCCGGCACCCGCCCCGGCTCCGGCGGAGCCGCCGCCCGCGGAAGCCGCCGCGGCGCTGCCGGCGATGGAGCGGGCGGCGAGCATCTCGGCGTGCGCCCGGCGTCGCAGAACCCGCAGGTCGGCGAGGCCACACAGGGCCGGGACCAGGGTGATCGCCACCAGGACGACGGCGATGACGACGGCGGCTGTCGTGAATGCCGTGGTCACGTAGGTGTTGAGCCCGACGAGCCGGAGGCCGGTGAGCGAGATGATCACGGTGAGCCCGGCGAAGACCACCGACGCTCCGGCGGTCGCGTTCGCCCGGCCCGCGGCCTCCCGCACCGACATCCCCGAGCGCAGGCCCTCGACGTGGCGGGTGACGAGCAGCAGCGCGTAGTCGATGCCGACGCCGATGCCCACCATCGAGGCCAGTGACGGCGCGATCGAGCTGACGGTGGTGACCGCCGCGATCAGCGTGATGCCCGAGGCCCCGATGCCCAGCCCGATCATCGCCACCGCGATCGGCACCCCGGCCGCGACCAGCGAGCCGAAGGCGATCAGGAGGATCAGCAGGGCCAGCCNGACGCCGATCGCCTCGGCCCGGCCGTCGACCTCCTGCATGTTCTCCGAGACCTGGCCGCCGACCTCGACCTGCAGGCCGCGGTCGGTCGCGGGGGTCGTCGCGGTGAGCAGGTCCGCCAGCGCCCGCTCGGCGTCCATGTCGGCGACCGGCTGCGTGTAGTGCACGGTGAGCAGAGCGGTGTCGCCGTCGCGGGACATCTCCGGCGGGCCGGCCACGACCGCGGAGGGCAGCCCCGCGAGCCGGGCCCGGACGATCGTGAGCAGGCCGGTGTCCAGCGCCGCGCCGTCGGGGNCGTGCACCACCACCCGGGCATCCGCGCCCGCGAGGCTCGGAAAGCTCGCGCGTAGCAGGTCGGTGCCGCGCTGCGAGGCCGTCATCGGGGCGTCGTAGTCGTCGTGGGGCTTGCCTCCGGAGCCGGCGGCCAGTCCCAGCGCGATGACCAGTGCGGCCAGCCACATCCCGATGACCCGCCACGGCCGGGTGGCCGCGGCAGCGCCGATCCGGTAGAGCAACCCGGACATCAGTCCTCCTCGACTCCGCTGGGCCGACGTGGGGGTGGATGTGGGGGATGGGTGATGCGAGATCTCGGGGTCGTTCGAGACGATCGGGAGACGGGTGGATCGGGTGCGCCCTCGGGCGAATGCTTCGGATGGGGTCGGTGCGTTCGGTGCCGGGCGCCGGTGAGAGCATTGGTGCTTTTCGTCCGGCCCGGCCNGGCTCGGAGGCGGGGTCGGCCAGATCCTCCGGCTGCGGGCCGAAGATGAGCGTGTACTCCGTGGGGTTCTCCTTCGCCCAGCGGCGGNGCGCCCGGGCGACGAGGAGCCAGCGGACCATCTGGTCCTCCGGCGGCCCCGCGCGGAAGGCGGCCTCCAGTGCGTCCGCCAGGGAGCTGTAGGCATCCTGGGCCAGCACGTGGATCAGTGCGGCCCGGCTGTCGAAGTACCGGTAGATCGCCGACGGCGTCATGCCCATCGCCCGCGCCACCGCCCGCAGCGAGAGGCCGGCCGCCCCGTGCTCGGTGAGCTGCTGGTGGGCGGCCGCCTTGATCTCCTCGATGGTCGCCTGGCGGAGGCGTTCGCGCCGGGGTA
Source organism: Frankia sp. EI5c (assembly GCF_001636565.1). GTDB lineage: Bacteria > Actinomycetota > Actinomycetes > Frankiales > Frankiaceae > Parafrankia. The sequence continues at coordinate 18,337 of NZ_LRTK01000009.1, read as the reverse complement.
CTGGACTCGTCACAGCGCCATGCTGTGTCTCAGTCGCGACAGGTGTCAACTTCCGAGAACAACAGGTCTTGACGTGAACGGCGTTTGCGAACACTGTTCTCTCAAGAGATCGTGACTCTCGGGAGGGTCCCGTGTTCACCGCTGTTGCGAAGATCGTCACCAGGCGGCCGCGCCTGGTTCTGCTTGTCACCCTCATCGCGTTGCTGGGCGCGGGCGCGGTCGGCATGGGCGCGTTCGGCAAGCTCGAGTCAGCCGGCTTCAACGACCCGGCCTCGGCCTCCAGCCGGGCGGCCGACCTGGTGGACGAGAAGTTCGGCGGCGGGCCGAACCTGGTCCTGCTGGTCACGGCACGCCCCGGGGTCACCAGCCCCGACGGCCCGGCCGTCGACAACCCCGAGGTGGCCGAGGCGGGCCGCCGGCTGGCCGCCGACCTCGCCCGCGAGCCCGGTGTCACCAACGTGTCCTCCTACTGGACGGACGCCCCGCCGCTGAAGTCCGATGACGGCCGGTCCGCGCTGGTCATCGCGAGCGTGGACGAGGATCACGCCGCCGACCTCGTCGCCCGGTTCGAGGACGCCTACGAGGCGGGCCAGTCCGGCGAGCCCGGCCAGGCGGGTGGGAGCGCGGGCGCGGCTCCGGTCGCCGCCGGTGCCGCCGACTCGCCGGTGACAGTGCGGCCCGGTGGCGCGGCGACCGTCGGCGAGGACATCAACGGCCAGGTGGCAGCGGACCTGGCCGTCGCCGAGGCCATCGCCATCCCGATCACCGCGGTACTCATGATCATGGCCTTCGGTGGTCTGGTGGCCGCGTTGTTGCCGCTGGGCATCGGGGTGGTCGGGATCCTCGGCGGCTTCGCGGTGCTGTCCGTGGTCGGCAGCCTCACCGACGTGTCGGTCTTCGCCGTCAACCTGACCACGGCCCTCGGGATGGGCCTCGGCATCGACTACGCGTTGCTCATGGTCAGCCGTTTCCGCGAGGAGCTGGCCAAGGGCTCCGACCGCGCCGAAGCGGTGACGGTGACCGTTCGCACCGCCGGGCGCACCATCCTGTTCAGCGGTGCCACGGTGATCGTGGCCCTGGCGGTGATGCTGGTCTTCCCGCCCTACTTCCTCAAGTCCATGGCCTACGCGGGCATCGCGGTCACCGCGGTGGCCGTGATCGCCGCCGTGCTCGTCCTGCCCGCCGTGCTGATGCTGCTCGGGCGCCGGGTCAACGCGCTGCGGGTCGGCGGCCTGATCGGGCTGGTCCGGCGCCGCCGCGCGGCCGCCGCCGGCCGGGAGGAGGTGCCCCGGGAGACCGTCGAGTCGCCGTTCTGGCGGCGGGTGGCCACCGCGACCATGCACCGGCCGCTGCTCGCCGGCCTGCCCGTCGTCGCGCTGCTGCTCGTCCTCGGCGCTCCGTTCCTGCACGTCCAGTTCGGCACACCGGACGACCGCGTGCTGCGCGAGGACGTCTCCAGCCGGGCCGTCGGTGACGTCATCCGGAGCGACTTCTCCTCCAACGACGCCGGGGCCATCGTGGTCGTGGTGACCGGCCCGGCGGACAGCACCGAACCCGCCGACCTCGTCGACTACGCCAGCAGCCTTTCCAGGCTGGACGCAGTGGCCCGGGTCGACAGCGCGGCCGGGGTGCTGATCGACGGCGACGTCGTCGTGCCGCCGGGCTCGTCGACCGCGCGCTACTCGGCCGAGGGTGCCTCCTACCTGCGGGTCGTGCCGTCCGTCGAGCCGCATTCGAAGGAGGCGGAGGCGCTGGTCGACCAGGTCAGGAAGACCCCCGCGCCGGCCGGGACGGAGGCGCTCGCCGGTGGCCCGCCCGCGGTGCTCGTCGACGGCAAGGCCACCATCGCCAACCACCTCCCGCTGGCCATCGGGCTCATCGCGCTGACCACGTTCGTGCTGCTGTTCCTGTTCACCGGCAGCGTGGTGCTGCCGCTGAAGGCGATCGTGCTGAACGGGCTGACGATCAGCGCCGTCTTCGGGGTGGCCGTGTGGATCTTCCAGGACGGTCACCTCCGCGGGTTCCTCGACTTCACCCCGGGCCCGCTCGACANGTCCATGCCGGTGCTGCTGTTCTGCATCGCGTTCGGCCTGAGCATGGACTACGAGGTCTTCCTGCTCTCGCGGATCAAGGAGGAGTACGACGCGGGCGCGTCGAACACCGAGGCGGTCGCCACCGGCCTGGCGCGCACCGGCCGGCTGGTGACCACGGCGGCGGCGCTGCTGGCGGTGACCTTCGTGGCCTTCTCCACGTCATCGGTCCGCTTCATGCAGATGTTCGGGGTGGGCACGGCGCTGGCGATCCTGCTGGATGCCTCGCTGATCCGCGGGGTGCTCGTGCCGGCGTTCATGCGGGTCGCCGGGCAGGCGAACTGGTGGGCCCCGAAGCCGCTGCGCGCGCTGCACGCGCGCATCGGGCTCAGTGAGGGCGGCACCCCGGCCGGGCACGCCCCCGCCGATGACATCGCGGCCGGTGGCGCCGCGGCTGACCGGGAGCGCCGGCGCGGCTTCAGAACCGCTCGAAGCAGCGCCGACGCTCCCAGTCGGTGACGGACCGTTCGTAACCGGTCCGCTCGACCTCGGCCGCGTGCGCGAGATGGTCGACCACCGACTGGCCGAAGGCGGCCCGGGCGACGTCGCTCTCCCGCCACGCCCGGGCCGCCTCGCCCAGGGTGGCCGGCAGGCGCGGCACGTCGGGCGCGGTGAAGGCGTTCCCGACCCGCGGCGGTTCCAGCGGCAGCCGGTGTTCGATGCCGTGCAGGCCGGCCGCGATCATCCCGGCGATCGCCAGGTAGGGGTTGGCGTCCCCGCCGGGCACCCGGTGCTCGATCCGCAGCGACGCGCCGTGCCCGACGACCCGGATGGCGCAGGTGCGGTTGTCCCGCCCCCAGGCGATGCCGGTCGGCGCGAAGGCACCCGGTGCCAGCCGCTTGTAGGAGTTGACGGTCGGCGCGTAGAGCAGGGTGAAGTCGGCCAGGCAGGCGAGCTGGCCGGCGACGAACCACCGCATCAGCTCCGACATCCCGGTCACCTCGGGGTCGGCGGGACGTCCCGGATCGGCGGCGAGGACGAGGCCGCCCGCCGCGGTGCGCAGCGAGAGGTGGACGTGGCAGGAGTTGCCCTCGCCCTGGTCGTACTTCGCCATGAAGGTGAGGGCGTGCCCGGCGGCGCCGGCGATCTTCTTCGCCGTGGTCTTGTAGAGCGCGTGGCGGTCGCAGGTGCGCAGCGCCTCGTCGTAGCCGAAGACGATCTCGTACTGGCCGGGGTGCNCCTCCGCCCGCGCGGACTCCACCCGGGCGCCCGCCGCGGCCATCGCGGTGCGGATCGCCCGGACGAGCCCGTCCATCCGCTCGGTGCCCGCGAGCGCGTAGTCGATGTTGTAGGAGCTGGCGGGCGTGAGCCTGGCGTAGTCCCGCCCGGCTGCCTCGCGGTAGGTCTCCTCGAAGACCAGGAACTCCGGCTCGGTGCCGGCGAGCGCCCGCAGCCCCCGAGCGGCCAGCCGGTCCAGCTGCCGGCGCAGCACCGCCCGCGGGGCCACCTCCACCACCGACCCGTCGGGCCAGACTGCGTCCGCGATCACGATCGCCGACCGGGGCTGCCACGGCGCGCGGGTCAGGGTCGCCAGGTCCGGCAGCAGCCGCAGGTCACCGAAGCCGCCCTGCCAGGGGTCGTAGGCGTAGCCCGGCCCCGTCTCCATCTCCACGTCGACCGCGTACAGGTAGGTGCAGGCGCCCACACCGTCGGAGCCNGGCAGCGCCCGCTCGCGGAAGTACTCCGGGGACAGCCCGGTGCCGAGCAGCCGGCCCTGCAGGTCCGGTGCGGCCACGATCACCTCGTCCACATCGTCGAGGAGGCCGCGGTCGGGCGGTTCCGCGCCCGAGGTCATCCCGTCGGAGGTGATCCCGCCGGAGGTCATCTACCTGCTCCGGTGCGGCCGGCGGTGGCGAGCGGGTTGCGGACGGTGCCGTGCAGGACGTCGAACTGGGCGTCCCGCCCGGCGCGTTCGTGGAACCCGGCGCCGGAGAGCTGCTCCCGGTTGAGGCAGACCCGTTCGAACGACGCGGCCAGCAGGTCGATCCGCGCGTACCGCTCGGCATACTCGGGATGCTCCCGCTGGTAGCCGAGCACGGTGTCCCGCACGAGTGTCCAGAACAGCTCCTCCGGGATGCCGAGGTGATCGGCGGCGAGCACGGAGAAGTACCGGAAGTGCCCGGCGAACACCGCGGACAGCACCGAGTGGGCGAGCAGCCCGGCCGGCCAGTGGCGGCACAGCGAGGCGGCGGCGCCGGCCGTCGCGGCACGCTGCGGGAAGTCGCCCTCGACCAGGTCGATGTCGGCCCCGAAGTCCTTCACCGCGATGCGCCGCGGCTGCTCGGACGCGTCGAAGACCAGGATCACGTTCTCGCCGTGCGGGGTGAACGCCACGCCGTACACGTACAGGTAGTGCAGCAGCGGCGGCAGCAGCGCGCGCAACAGCGCGGCGAGCCAGTCCGCCGGGGCCAGCCCGGAGCGCCCGACCAGCTCGGCGGCGAGGGCCCGGCCGTCCGCGCCGACGGTGAGCAGCGCGGCCATGGTCCGGGCTCGCTCGCCGGGCGCGAGGTGGGCGGCGAGCGGTTCCCGCCAGAGCGCCCCGAGTAGCTCGTGAAGTCGGTAGGGCGCGTCCGGCACGGCGTCCAGGGCGGGGTGTGCCACCGTGGCGCCGGCGACCTCCGGCAGCGGGATGATGCCGGTTGCCCGCAGTCGCGGGTCGTGCCGGGCCAGCGATGCGAGCCACGCGGAGACCACCGGGCCGGCGTCCGCGTCGTCCGCCGACAGCCCTCGCCACACCAGGGTGTTGCGGATCATCAGGGCGAGCTTGACGTCTCGCCGGCCCGGGGTGTCGAGGTTCGCCGCGGTGCGGATGGACTGCAACGGCAGGTAGCGGTCCGGCCCCTCGCCGAGATCGACCAGGGCCCCCGTGGCCAGCTCCGCGGCGAACAGCGTGGCGATGACGTTCTCCCACTGCCACGGATGGACCGGCAACCACACGTACTCCGCCGCCGGGGCCGCGGACACCGCCGGCGCGTCGGTCCGCGCCGCCCCGGGCTGGCCGGCGCCGACCAGCGCCGCCGCCAGGGCAGCGGTGAACTCCGCCCGGGTCGCGGCCGGCAGCTCGCTCTCGTACAGTGCGGCCGGGGTGAGACCGGCCCAGGTGACGAGGCGGCCGAGGTCGGGGTGCGCGGCCAGCCACCGCAGCCGGAACGGGGAGCGTGACTCGGGGGCGTAGCGGGCGATGTCCCCGGCCCCGAACCCGAGCCTGCCCTTGTTCGCGACCATGCACGGATGGCCGCTCTGCCGTCCCTCCAGCTCCAGGTGGGACAGGTCGGCCAGCCGCGCGGCCGGCAGGTCCGCGCGCAGAATCGCGGTGTCCGCGCGCAGCGTCGCCGTCACCTCGCGCACGACGTCTGCCAGGACGTCACCCGACCAGCCCAGCGGGGTGCGTGCGTCGAGCAGGAAGCGCACCGGATCCCAGGCGGGTTCGCCGTCGCGCCGCAGCGTCGCGGGCTCGGGCCACCAGCTGCCGAAGGTGCCCCGCCGCGCGGTGAACGTGTAGGTCACGGGCCCGCACTCGATGCGGTAGTGCCCCGGTGCGCCCCGCCCGACGGCAGGCGCCGCCGCCGGTCCGGGCGGTTCCGCGGTGCCGGGCGGTTCCGCGGTGCCGGCCGAGGGGATGAGTAGTTCCTCGTAGGCGAGCTCGGCGATCAGCCGGGTCAGCAGCGCCCGGCCGGCGCTCCGCCACAGCTCGCCGTCCGGCCTGACCGGTCCGTCCGGTCCGTGCGGTCCGTGCGGTCCGTGCGGTTCGTCCGGTCCGTCTGGTCTGTCAGGTCCGGTTGGCGGAGGTGGGAGAGGCACGCCGCCGGTCACCGGCCGGCCCCGCCGAGGTCCGCGGGCTGGGGCGGCACAGGCTCCCCGGCCCGGTGGCCGGGAGACGGGGGCGAGGCCGGGGCCGGGGCCGAGGGCTGCTCGGGGCTGCCGAACGTGGTGAAGGCCGTCGGGCGCGGCAGCCGGTACGCCCGGCCGCCGGTGAGATCATCCAGGATGACCGCGGCCCGCCAGGCGCCCAGCCCGAGGTCGGGGGCGCCGACGCCGTGCGTGTGCAGCTCGGCGTTCTGGACGTGGATCCGTCCGGTGAGCTCGGGGGCCGTCGCGACGCGGTAGCGCTCGTCGACCTTGAAGCGGCCGGCGGTGTCCAGGTCCAGCAGGTGTGCGAGCGGGTCGAGCAGGGCCGGCCGGCGCGGTGCGTAGCCGGTGGCGAGCACGACCGCGTCCGTGCCGACGGCGAACTCCCGATGCTGGCCCTGGTGGCGGCACCGCAGCGTGTAGGCGTGGCCGGCGCCCGGGCTCGTCACCGCCGCCACGGACACGTTCGGCAGGAGCAGGGCGTCCGGCTCGGCGCCGCCGATGCTGCGCTCGTACAACAGGTCGTAGATCTCGGCGATGGTCTGCGCGTCGATGCCCTTGTAGAGCTGCCACTGACCGGGTACGAGAGCGTCCTTCGTCCGCTGGTCGAGCCCGTGGAAGTAGCGCACGTAGTCGGGGGTGAACTGTTCAAGGCCCAGCTTGGAGTACTCCATCGNGGCGAAGGCGGGCGTCCGGGTGATCCAGGCGAGCGAATGCCCGGTGGCGGGCTGGGAGCGCAGCAGGTCGGCGAACACCTCGGCACCCGACTGCCCGGACCCGACGACGGTGACGTGCCGGGCGCCGGCGAGTTCGCCGCGCCGCGGCCCGTACTCGGCCGAGTGGAACACCCGCGGGCCCAGCACACCGCCGAAGGCGGCCGGTGTCGCCGGCTCGGTGCCGATACCGAGCACCAGGTTGCGCGCCGCGATGATCGTGATCCGCCGTGGGCCGCCCGCGCTGGCCGTCACCGTAACCTGGAACAGCGCGGTGGCCGGGTCCCAGCTGACCGACTCGACGCGCGAACCGAACCGGGTGGACGGCAGGCCGCGCGCCACCCATCCGCAGTAGTCGTCGTACTCGCGGCGCGGGAGGTGGAACCGCTCGTAGAAGTAGAAGCGGAACAGCCGGTCGTGCTCCCGCAGGTAGGACAGGAACGACCACCGGCTGGTCGGGTCGACGAGGGTCACCAGGTCGGCCAGGAACGGCACCTGCAGGGACGTCCCGTCGAGAAGCAGCCNGGGATGCCAGTGGAAGCTCTCGGCCTGGTCGAGGAACACCGCCCGCAGCCCCGGAACGCCGTCCGCGAGAGCGGCCAGCGACAGGTTGAACGGGCCGAGTCCCACGCCGAGCAGGTCGTAGGGCTCGGTGCGGGCCGCGGGCACCTCGGCCGGCAGATGACNAGGTGGGTGATCAGGCGGGTCGCCGGGCAGCGCGGCGCCGGCTGCCGGGGAGGATGACGTCAAGGACCGACCTCCACGAGCGGGTTGGGGATCTCCACGTAGATCGACTGTGCGGCCACGGGACCATCGAGTTCGTCCCGGCCGTCGACGCAGGTCCGCAGGTTGCCNTTGCAGGGCAGGGTGGGGGAGTCCAGGAGCCGGTCGAGCAGGCCGCGCCGCGCGGTCTGGCCGCCGGGGCCGCGCCGCAGCCCGGTCAGCTCCGCGCGCAGTGCCGCGAGCAGCTCCCGCTCGCCGGCGATGCCGGCGGCCCCCAGCGCCCCGATGATCCCGAGCGCGTTGTTCACCACGGTGTAGTAGATGACCCGCCGTTCGACCAGCGCGTCCTCGAAGACGAGGGGCAGGCCGTCACCGAGGCCGGGGACCTCGCGCCGGGCGGCGTCGGCCCGCGACTCGGCCAGGTAGTAGCCCTGGCTGTCGCGGAACCAGCCGCCGACCGGCCACCCGTCACCGTCCAGCGTGACCACGGTGTTCTGCAGATGAGCCTCCAGCCCGATCCCGCCGCGCAGATAGAGGTCGAGGACGGGGAGGACGAGCACCTTCAGATAGCGCAGGTACCAGTCGCGCGCGACCGGGGTGCTCGCCGCGCCGCCGGTGCCCCGGCCCGGTTCCCGACCGGCGAGGTCGGTGACGAGCGTGGCGAGCATCGACCGCCGCGACCGCCCGGGCGCACCCGGGGCGAGGTCCGGGCGGTCGGCGACCAGCGCCGCGGCGCACACGGCCCGGTCGTGCGCGCCGAACGGGTTCACGCGCAGCGCGCACTCCAGGCCGGCGGGCCCGAGCGACGCCCAGGACGGCTCCGGCAGGAGGCGGAAGGCCGGGTGCTCCCGGCGCAGCCATCCGTCCAGGGCCAGCCGGGAGTAGCGGGCCATCTCGGCGCTCAGCGCGAGCTCGTCGGGCTGCAGCTCCCGGCGCGAGTTGGTGATCCGCATGCCCAGGGAGAGCTTGAGCATGACCGGCGCGTCCGGCCGCCACACCGTGCGCAGGGACGACGTCGGGTACCAGAGCGGGCCGGAGGCGCCGAGATCGATCAGCCGGCCGTCGGCGAGCAGGCCGGCGAACGCGGGGCGTTCCAGGAGGGCGCGGGCCTGCCAGGGGTGGGCCGGCAGCACCAGATGGCCGGCCGGCGCCGCCGGTACCGCCAGCGCCCCCGGCCTCCCCGGCGCTCCCGGCGCCGTCGGTTTCCCCTGCCCGCCGGCCCGGAGCGCCGCGAGGACCGGGAACGGGTCCGGGCCGCCGTGGCGGACGAGGTCGGGACGGGCGGCGAACCAGTGCAGGGGGAACGCCCCGTGCAGCTCCGGTGAGTACCGGGCGATCTCGCTCTCGGCCGCCTCCCGGCGGCTCTTGGCGGCGGGGTGGAACGGGTGTCCGGTGACCAGCGCACGCTCGCCCACCAGGAACGGCGCGGCGGGGGCGACTTCCGCCGCGGGCGCCTCGGCCGCGGGCGCCTCGGCCGCGGGCGCCTCGGCCGCGGGCGCGTCGGCGGCGAGCGTGTCGGCCGGGGGCGTGGGCACCGGCTGGTCACGGCGGAAGGCGATGAACCTCGCGATCCACTCCGTGGAGTCGAGGATGCGGGCCAGCGCCGTCCGGGCGGCCGCCGGTGGCCTGGCGGCTCCGGCTCCCGCCTCCCGCACGAGCAGCGCGGCCAGCAGGCCGGAGTCGAGTGGTTGACCGCCGAGCCGGGGCGAGCCGAAGCGGTGCCACCCGGTCGGTGAACGGTAGGTCACGTCGAGGTCGATCGTGAGACCGCTCGCGGGTAACGGCAGCCGCAGCACCGCTCGCTCGGGCAGCGCCGCCCACTCCACGCCCGCCCCGCCCTCGCGTAGCCAGCAGCGGAGCAGGACCTCGGTCACGACGGCATCCGCCTCGTCCGCCCGGTCGGCCTCGTCCGCCCGGTCCGCCCGCTCCGCCCGGTCAGTCCCGTCGGGGCTCGTCCTCGTCCTCGTTCTCGACCCCGTCGCCTTCGGGCTCGTCATGGTCGTGGCTCGGCGGCGAGGCGGTCGCCGGTCGCGGCGACCAGGGACAGCAGGGCGGTGACGTCGGTCGTGGTGGCCTCGGGGTTCAACAGGGTGAGCTTGAGGTGCACCGCTCCGTCCGGCCCGGCGGTGGTCCGCCCGACGACCGCCGCGCCCTCGTCGAGCAGCCGGGCCCGGATCGCGGCGTTCAGCCGGTCGACCCGCTCGGGCCCGCCGGGGCGGTCGCGCCGGTCGGACCCGTCCGGGAGGTACCGGAAAAGCACCGTGCTCAAGGTCACCGGCGCGGCGAGCTCCAGCCGCGGGTCCTCGGTGACAACCCGTGCCGCGTGCCGGGCGAGGTCGTGGCAGGCGTCGACCAGCGCGCCGAGGCGTTCCCGGCCCAGTGCCCGGAAAGTCACCGCGATCTTGAACGCGTCGGGCCGGCGGGTGGTGCGCAGCGAACGCCCGAGCAGGCTCGGGTAGCCGGCGGCGGTCTCGTCCGCCGGGTTGAGGTAGGAGACCTCCGCCTCCAGCCGGTCCCATCCTCGCCGGGACGGCGTGAGGAAGACCCCCGCGGGCGCCGGTTGCCAGCCCAGTTTGTGCAGGTCCAGCGCGACCGAGTCGGCCCGCGCCAGCCCGGCGAGCCGGCCGGCGAGCCGCGGTGAGAACAGTGCGCCGCCGCCGTGCGCCGCGTCCACGTGCAGCCACACCGGTGCCGGATGCGCCCGGACCACGTCGACGATCTCGGTGAGGGGGTCGATCGCACCGGCGTCGGTGGTGCCGGCCGTCGCCACGACGAGCGCGGGGCCGCCGTGCCGGGTGAGCGCCGTGCCCAGCGCCGGCACGTCCATCCGATGGGCGGTGTCGACGGCGATCGGGACGACCCGGCCGAGCCCGAGCAGCTCGGCGCCGCGCCGCACCGAGTGGTGACCGGCGGACGAGCACAGGACGGGCAGCGGGCCGGCCGCCATGTCGGCACCCGACCCGGGACGGGCCCGGTGAGACCACGCGGCGGGTCGCCGCTGGGCACGCGACAGGGCCGTCGCCCGGCTGGCGGCACCGCCGATGACATGGCCCCCGAGCAGCAGGCCCATGAGATTCGACTCGGTGCCGCCGGTGGTCACCGTGCCCACGGCCTGGCCGGGGTCGTAACCGACCAGCTCGGCCAGGGTGGCCACCACCTCGGTCTCGACGGTCGTGCCGGCCGGGGACTGGTCCCAGGAGTCCTGGGACGGGTTGAGCGCGCTCACCGCGAGATCGGCGGCCACGGCGACAGCCAGCGGTGGGCAGTGCAGGTGGGCCGCGCACAGCGGGTCGGCGGGGTCGGCGGACCCGGCCGACAGCATGCGGGTGAGCGCGCCCAGGGCCGCGGCCTCGCCGTCGCCGTCCGTGGGCAGGAGCGGCCCCGGCCCGAGGGCGGCGAGCACCGCGCGCCGGACGTCCGCGGGCCCGCCGGCGGGGAGCGGGCCGCCGCGGTCCCGGCGACCGGCGTCCAGTGCGTCCAGGGTGATGGCGAGCAGCGCCCGCAGCTCGTCGGCGGGCCGGTGACCCGGCCTCGTCATCCCACTCCCGCTGGCGCGGTGGCGACGGCCTCCGCGAGGATCTCCAGGGCCAGGTCGGCCTCGGAGTCGGTGACGGTCAGCGGCGGCAACAGCCGGAGCACGGCGTCGTGCCGGCCGCCCAGCTCGATGATCAGGCCACGGGCCAGGCACGCCGCTCTGATCGCCGCGGCCCGGCCGGAATCCGCCGGGCGGGCTCCGGTCCGGTCCGGTGCCGCCCGCGGGTCGACGATCTCCACGCCGAGCATGAGTCCGCGGCCGCGGACCTCCCCGATGACGTCGGTGCCCCGCGCGAGCTCGGTCAGGCCGGCGAGCAGCCGGTCACCGACCACGGCCGCCCGGTCGGCGAGCCCCTGCGCCCGCACCAGGCGCAGGGTCGCCCGCCCGGCGGCCATCGCGAGCTGGTTCCCGCGGAAGGTGCCCGCGTGCGCACCCGGAGCCCAGGTGTCCAGCTCGGCCCGGTAGGCGACGACTGCCAGCGGCAGCCCGCCGCCGATCGCCTTCGACATCACGAGGATGTCGGGCACCACGCCGGCGCGCTCGCAGGCCCAGAACCGGCCGGTGCGCCCGACCNCCGTCTGCACCTCGTCGACGATGAGCGGGATGCCGCGGCGGGTGGTCAGCTCGCGCATCGCGCGCAGCCAGTCGTCGGGTGCGGGAATGACGCCGCCCTCGCCCTGCACGACCTCCAGGATCATCGCGGCCGGGCTGGTGACACCGCCGCAGGGGTCGTCGAGGAGCCGCTCGACGTAACGCGCGGAGATCTCCGCGCCGGCCGCGCCGCCCACTCCGAACGGGCACCGGTACGAGTAGGGGAAGGGCAGGCGGATGACCCCGCCGGGCGCGGGCAGCGGCTCCTTGACGTCGACGCGGCCGGTCGCCGCGAGGGCCCCGGCGGTCATCCCGTGGTAGGCGCCGGTGAACGCCAGCACGGTCTGCCGCCCGGTGACCGTCTGGGCGAGCTTGAACGCGGCCTCGACGGCGTCGGCGCCGGTCGGCCCGCAGAACAGCAGTCTCGGGTCCTCGCGCAGGCCCGCGGGGAGGGTGCTCGCCAGTTCGTCGGAGAAGGCGTCCTTCTCCGGTGTGGCGATGTCGAGCACGTGCAGCGGCGCCCCCGAACGCAGGACGCGCTGGATGGCCTCGACGACCACCGGATGGTTGTGGCCGGTGGCGAGGGTGCCGGCCCCGGCGAGAAAGTCCAGGTAGCGCCGCCCGTCGGCGCCCACCATCCAGGAGCCGGCGGCGCTGACGGGCACGATCGGCAACGATCGCGCGTAGGTGCGGGCCGCGGATTCGCGGCTGGCCTGGCGGGCCAGGATCGCGGCCGCGGCGGTCGGATCCGCGCTGGTCGGACCAGCGTCGATGTCGGCCGGTGAAATCGTCGTCACAGGCGATTCCCTTCGAGCGGACCGGATCAGGGAAGCCTAACCTCAATGAGTTCCGATCTCCGGCCTGTGGACGCGCCGAGCTGTTCCTCACTGTTGGCCTCCTGGCGCCGCACNGTCGTGACTCCGGTGCTGGGAGGGACGGAGCCCGGGCGGTGCGGGCGGCGGGCGGGGGCCATGTCCGGCAACGCGGGATCCATCCGTAGTCGTTGCCGAATGTAAGATTACGGTCGCGTTCGGCCGATCGTGGCGATTCACCGAATGTCGGTCAGGTTTCCTGAGTGTTTCTGTTGTGTATCGACGTGGTGCTCGGGTGTCGCCCGCGTCGGGGCCGCTCGGCCCGGAGGGGGCGAGATGCTGGATCTTCCCGTCTCGGCGGCGCCGCTGCGGGCGCTCGGGCCCGACCGGCTGCCCCCGCGGGTCGTCGCCCGGCTGCGGCACCGGCCCGCGGGCCGCGCGGAGACCGCCCTGTACCTCTACTCCCCGGCCGTCGCGGCGCGCGCGGCCTCGGACCTGCGCCGGCACCTGCCGGAGTGGGCGGAGCTCTGCTTCGCGGTCAAGGCGAACTCCTTCCCACCGGTGCTCGACGCCCTGCTCGCCGGCACCGGCCCCGGCACCGGCCCCGGCACCGGCACCGGTCTCCCCGGAGTCGACGGCTTCGAGGTCTCCTCGGCGCGTGAGCTCGAACTGGCCACGGCCGCGATCGCCCGGGCCGGCGATCCCGGCCGGCGTCCGCGCCTGGTGGCATCCGGCCCGGGCAAGTCGGAGACGCTGCTGCGCACGCTGCTGGGCACCTCAGGCGGGCGAGGCTCAGCCGGGCGAGCCGCGGGCGCGGTGGACGTCGTCAACGCCGAGAGCCCGCTGGAGCTGCGGCGCCTCGACGCCTGCGCCGCGCGGGCCGGGCAGCGGGTCGCGGTGGCGCTGCGGGTGAACCCGGCGCGCGTCAGGCTCACCGGCGCGCTGCGGATGGGCGGGCGTCCGACCGCCTTCGGGATCGAGGAGCGGGAGGTGCCGGCCGCGGTGGAGCTGGCGCGTTCCCTGCCCGGGATCGAGCTGGTCGGCTTCCACATGCACGCCGTGTCGGGAAACCTGGACGCGCTCGCGCACCTGGACTACGTGCGGTGGTGCCTCGACTTCGCCGTCCGGCAGGCGGGCGAGGCCGGTTTCGACCTGCGCGTGCTGGACGTCGGCGGTGGCCTCGGTGTGCCCTTCGAGCCGGACCGGCGCGGCGAGCGCCCCTTCGACCTCGCGCTGTTCGGCGACGGCCTGGCCCGGCTGCGGCCGCCCGCGGGCGTCCGGGTGATCTTCGAGCCGGGGCGGGCGCTGGTGGCCGACTGCGGCTGGTACGCCGCCGAGGTGACGGACGTCAAAAGGGTGCACGGCGAGGCGTTCGCGGTGCTGCGGGGCGGGATCCATCATTTCCAGCTGCCGACGTCCTGGGAGATCGTGCACAACTTCGCCGTCGTGCCCCGCGAGGAGTGGCCGGCGGGCTGGCCCCGGCCGGAGGTGACCGGCGGCCCGGTCACGGTGGTGGGTGAGCTGTGCACACCCGAGGACACCCTGGCCCGGGATGTCACCGTCGACCGGCTGCGGGCCGGTGACGTCGTGGTCTTCCCGATGGCGGGGGCCTACGGCTACGAGTTCGCGATGCACGAGTTCCTCGGCCACCCCCGCGCGGGCCGGGTGGTGGTGGATCCGACTACCGCCACCTCGCACTCGACCGTGAACTGCCCCGCGCCCGGCTGACCGGCAGATCGAACCAGGTGTACTTGCCGGACTCCACCGACACGGCGCCCCAGCTCCCGGCCAGGGCGTCGAGAACGAGCAGCCCGCGGCCGCCCTCGGAGTCGGAGTCGATCTCCCGGCGGTACGGCAGGGTCGTCGACGTGTCGGACACCGAGGCGTGCACCAGCCCGGGACGCAGCTCCACCAGCAGCCACACCGGCGGGCGACCGTACTTGATCGCGTTGGTGACGAGCTCGCTCACCAGCAGCTCGGCGGTGGCCCTGTTCTCCTCCGTCAGGCCGGTCAGGTTGGTCAGCCCGAGGCACTCACGCAGCACCCGCCGCGCCTGCGGAACGGCGGACGGCAGATAGGGAAGTTCCGTCACGAGGTGCGTGGACGGCGGACGGCACGGACCCGCCCGCTGAACCACGGCCATCGGAACAGATGTCGAACTCATCAATCACCACGTCTTGAACGGGGACATCTCGGTGTGTTTACCCACCGGACGGCCCGCGCAACCGTGGCGCGGGCCGATCATTCGGCGACCCTGGCCACCAGGATCGCCACGTCGTCCCGCAGGTTACCGCCCGCGAAGCGTTCGGCGGCGGAACGTAGCCTGTCCGCCACGCCCTGTGCGGAGAGGCCCGCGCACCCGGCCACCGCCTCGACCAGCCGCTGCTCGCCGAACAGCTCCCGCCCCTGCCGGGCCTCGACGACCCCGTCCGTGTACAGGACGAGCGACTCGCCCGCCCGCAGCCGCAGCTCCAGGACGGGGAAGGAGAGCTCGTCGTCGTCGAGGACCCCGAGCAGGGTTCCACTGCGGCCGACGAGCGTCGCCGAGCCGTCCTGGTGCAGGAGAACCGGCTGCGGGTGGCCGGCCAGATGCAGGCGCAGCAGCGCCTCCCCGCCTTCCACCGGCAGCATGGAGGCCGCGGCCACGGTGCAGAAGCGGGCGTTGCCGGCGGTGGCCGTGTCCCGCAGGGCCCGGTTCAGTTCCTGCAGCAGCTCCTGCAGGTCCGCTCCCCGCCCGGCGAGCAGCCGGAGCACGGCCCGGGCGACCCCGGTGACCGTCGCGGCCTCCGCTCCCTTGCCGCAGACGTCGCCGATGGCGATCGTCCAGCCGTTCGGCCCGGAGATCAGGTCGAAGAAGTCGCCGCCGACATCCAGGCCGGCGGAACGCGCGGCGCCGTAGGCGGAGCCGAGGTCGATGCCGGGGATGTCCGGCAGGGCCGGCGGGCGCAGACCGGCCTGCAGCGTGCTGGCGAGCTCCACCTGGCGGCTGTAGAGGCGGGCGTTGTCGACGGCGAAGGAGGCCCGGCGGGCCAGGTCCGCCAGCAGATCGATCTCGTCCGCGAGGAAGGTGTGCCCGGCGGCGCGCCCGAGCGCGAGGACGCCCAGCACCCGTCGGCGGGCCTGCAGGACGACGACCAGCGCGGGCCCGCCGAAAGCGGTCATCGTCTGCACCTTGTCGCCGCGGGCGGCGCGCACCGCGGCCATCAGCGGCCCGTCCGGGTCGACGGCGGCCCGGGTCAGGGTGGCCGTCTCGGATTCCTCCGCGTGCCCGAACGCCTGGAGTGTCGGGCCGGCCCCGTCGCGGTTCAGGTAGACCGCGCACCACTGCGCCAGCCGCGGCACCGGCAGCCGGGCGAGCAGCGCGAGGGAGCGGGTGAGATCCAGGCTTCCCGCCAGCATGTCCGACGCCTCGGCGAGGAAGGAGAGCATGCCGATCCGGCGTTCTTCGGCCCGCCGCATGTCGCCGCCACCGAGGGCCAGCGCCATCCAGCGCGAGACGAGCTGGACGCGCTCGATGTCGAAGCCGTCGGCCGCCGTCGTCGTGGCGGCCGCCGCCGGAGCGGACGGCCAGAGCAGCAGTTCGCCCAGGCTTTCCTGGGTCGGGTCGAGACGGAACACCCGGGCCGCCGCGCTCGGCCCGGTGCGGCCCATCGTCGCGACGGTCTCGGTGCGCACCCCGTCCTGCGCCGGGCGCCGTACCAGGCCCCCGTCGGCGGGCAGCGTGTCGAGGAGCTGGGCGAGCAGCTCCGAGACCTCTCCCTCGGCGCTCAGCGCGCGGGCGGTGTCGCGGGCGATCAGCCGGGGGAGCCGGAGGGGGGCGCTGGCGGGCTGCCGAGTCGGGCCGCCGACCTGGGCGGGCGCCGCGGGCGCCGCGGAGGCGGAGCCGGCGGGGGACGCCCGGGTGGTGTCGGACAGCCGGAACCAGACCGTCTTCCCGCCGGCGACGTGCTCGGTTCCCCAGGAACTGGCCAGCGCGTCGACGAGGGCGAGCCCCCGGCCGTCCTCGCGCAGGCCGTCCAGCCCGCCCGGGCGGCTGTCGAGGTCCTCCAGGCCCAGCCCGTCGAGGCTCTCGAGGCCGTCGGGATCCCCGAGGTCGCCCGGAGCGGTCGGCCGCGGCCGCGGCGCCGGCGTCTCCCGCCGGCCGACACCGATGCGGACGGGATGCCGGTCGCTCACGCTCACCCGCACTCCGGCCGGCTCCAGCGCGATGCCGACGGTAGCCATCGTCCCGGCGTGCACCACCACGTTGGTGACCAGCTCGGTCACCAGGAGCAGGGCCGAGTCCAGGGTGTCCTCACCGAGCCGGCCGCGGAGGACGTCCTGCACGAACCGCCGCGCCGACCGCGGTGAGTCGGCGGTCGGTGGCAGCGCGACGGAGTGCGGGGGTGCGCCCCGGTCTCCGGCCGCTGGGTCGGCGTTCATGTGCCTCAGTCTNTCCTGCGTTGTCCTCGGTAAGGCGGATACTGGCGGCTGATGCGCTCGGTTCGAGCGCACCCGGCGCGAAGTTGCTCAGCTGGAGACCAGAGACCACGGCAGAACCACAGTTCGGACCGACCAGACGACACCATCACACCTCCGTCCCATCGATGCATCCCGCATCGTCGCCAGCCGTACGCCTACCCACATCCGGATCTCGACCACACCACCGTCAGTCACCCTGGAACCTGACCAACGGACTCCGGGCCCGGGCCGGTCGCCCCCCGTTCCGGACCTGTTCGGCCAGCCACCGGCCAGTGGCGGGCAGCCACCGGGGCAGCCGGTCAAGCCGGCGGGCAGCAGGCCGCACGGCCGCCTCGGAGCCGCTCGCAGCCCTGATAATTCCACCGTCGCAGGCAAGGTAGGAGACTGATGAGCGCCGACGCGAGCCCAGACCGCCAGCAGTTGCCCGAGCGTGCCGCCGGGGCCGGTGGCCCGTCCGGCGGTTCACCGACCGGTTCGACGGCCACGCTGACGGCGGGCGACGACCCCACCAGCGGGTCGGCCCGGCCGGGCGGCGGGGGCGGAGCGGGTTCCGCAGCGGGGGTGGATGCGCTGCTCCCGGCCCTGCTCACGGGGCTCGACCGGCTGGTGGACGGCGAGTTCGGCGTGCGGCTCCCGATCGGTGACGGCATCGGTGGCGATGTGGCGCGCAGGTTCAACGAGCTGGCCGGGATGCAGGAGCGGCACGCCCGTGAGGTTTCCAGAGTCAGCAAGGTCATTCGACGTGATGGTCGTCTCACCCTGCGGATGGACGACCTCGGTGGCAACGGCGGCTGGGACGAGCTGACCCAGTCGGTGAACTCGCTGATCGACGACCTGGCCCGGCCCACCCACGAGGTGGCCCGGGTCATCGCCGCGGTGGCCGAGGGCGATCTCTCCCAGCAGATGGCGCTGGAGATCGCCGGCCAGCCGGTGCGCGGCGAGTTCCTCCGCATCGGCACCACCGTGAACACGATGGTCGACCAGCTCTCGTCGTTCGCGGACGAGGTGACCCGGGTGGCCCGGGAGGTCGGCACCGAGGGCAACCTCGGCGGCCAGGCCAAGGTCATGGGTGTCTCCGGGGTGTGGCGGGATCTCACCGAGTCGGTGAACTCGATGGCCGGGAACCTGACCAGCCAGGTCCGCAACATCGCCCAGGTGACCACCGCCGTCGCGCAGGGTGACCTCTCACAGAAGATCACCGTGGACGCCCGCGGCGAGATCCACGAGCTGAAGTCGACCGTGAACACGATGGTCGACCAGCTGTCCGCCTTCGCCGACGAGGTCACGCGAATGGCGAAGGAGGTCGGCACCGAGGGCAAGCTGGGCGGCCAGGCCCAGGTCAAGGGTGTCTCCGGGGTGTGGCGGGATCTCACCGACTCGGTGAACGTCATGGCCGGCAACCTCACCACCCAGGTGCGCAGCANCGCCGAGGTCGCGGCGGCCGTGGCCCGGGGTGACCTGACCCGTCAGATCACCGTGGACGCCCGCGGTGAGGTGGCCGGGCTCGCGCACACCCTGAACACGATGGTGGACCAGCTCTCGTCGTTCGCGGACGAGGTGACC
>NZ_LRTK01000008.1 GCF_001636565.1 Frankia sp. EI5c | reverse complement strand
GATCTGGACGTCGGCGCCGAGTGCGGTGAGTTCGGCGGCGAGGTTGTCGGCGCCGGGGGCGGCCGGGCCGCGGCGGCTGGCCAGGAGCAGGTGGCGGATGCCGTGGTGGGTGACGAGGTGGCGGGCGGCCAGGGCGCCGAGGGTGCCGGTGCCGCCGGTGACGAGCACCGTCCCCGCGGCATCCAGTCCGTCTCCGGTGCCCGCGGCGGGCGCGGGCCGGTGAACCGGTTCGAGGCGCCGCACCCCGACCACACCGCCGCGCAGCTCCACAGCGCTCACGCCGGCCGAAGCGGCGGCGGTGACGGCCGCGCGCACGGCGGCCTCGTCAGGCGCCGCACCCGCGGGCAGGTCGTGCTCGACGAGCACGAACCGGCCCGGGTACTCGGCCTGGGCGGATCGCACCAGGCCGAGCACCGGCGCACTGGCCAGGTCGCCCGCCGGCACGACGAGCACCAGCCGGCCGCCGTCCGACCCGTCCGAGCGCAGGAACTCCCGCAGCCCGGCCAGGACGTCGGCGGCCCGCCGGCGCGCGGCCGACGGACCGGGCTCGGGCTCAGGTGGCAGCGTGCGGAAGGTGAGGTCGCCGGCGGGCGCCCCCGCCGGGTCGCCGGCCTCGGCAGCGGACGGCGCGGCGGACGAACCGCCCGCGGCCGGAAGCGGCTGCCAGGCGGAGCGGTAGAGGCCCAGGGCCGGGCCGGTGGTTCCGACCGTGCGGGCCGTCAGCGCGGAGAGCCGGGCCCGGGCCGCCGGTCGCAGCGAGACCGAACCGATCGTCGCCACCGGCTGCCCGGTGCCGTCCGCGACGGCGAGCGCGACCCGGGCGCCACCGTCGTCAGGGCGGCCGGCGTCGAGCGACGTGATCCGGACGCGCAGCACGCGGGCACCGGTCGCGACGAGGCTCACGCCGCTGAACGAGAACGGAAGCAGCATCGAATCCGCGGCCTCAGCACCGGTCCCGGTCCCGGCCCCGGTGAACACCGCGAGCCCGCCGACCACCGGGTGCAGCGCCGCGTCGAGCAGCGCCGGGTGCAGCTCCAGAGCGCCGCCCTGGCCCGGTGCGGGTGGGGCCGACTCCGCCTCGTCCGGCAGCGCGATCTCGGCGAACAGGGTCCGCCCGTCCGCGCCCCCGCTCCACAGCGCCCGCAGCCCCTGGAAGGCGGGCCCGTAGTCGTAGCCGGACAGGGCGAGCCGTTCGTACAGGCCCTCGATCGGCACCGGGACGGCCCCGGCCGGTGGCCAACTGCCCGCTCCTTCCGGGCCGGCGGACTCACCCGTCCCCGGCTCACGCGCTGCCGGCTCACGCGCTGCCGGCTCACGCGCTGCCGGTTCGGCGGTCTCCGGCTCGGCCGTCAGCACACCGGACGCATGGCGGGTCCACGGCACGTCGGCCGCGTCCGGGCGCGCGTACACCCGTACGTCCCGGCGTCCCGCGTCGTCGAGCGCCCCGACGGTGACCTGCACCAGGACCGCGCCGTCCGCCGGCAGCGGCAGTGGGCCCTCCAGCGTCAGCTCGGCCAGGTGCTGCTGCGCGGTGTGCCCCGCGGCGTGCAGCGCCAGCTCGACCAGTCCGGTGCCGGGCAGCAGGACAGTGCCGGCGATCGTGTGGTCCGCCAGCCACGGCTGGGCGGCGGCGGACAGGCGGCCGGACAGCACCAGCCCGTCGCGCCGTCCGGCCGGCTGGCTCACCGGGCGGTCGGCCGTGTCCGCCAGGTCCGTGACGTCGGCGATCTCGACCGCCGCGCCGAGCAGCGGATGGCCGGTGCCGCGCAGACCGGACTCCGCCAGGCCGGTGCCGGTGCCGGTGGCGGCGGCGTCGGCGAGCCAGAAGGTCCGGTGCTGGAACGGGTAGGTGGGCAGCTCGACCCGCGGTGGCCGGGGGCCGGGGAAGGCCGCGCTCCAGCGGACGGTGTGTCCCGTCGTGTGCAGGCGGGCGAGGGTCTCCAGCACGGTCCCGGTGTCGTCCCGCTCCCGCCGCAGCAGCGGCAGGACGAGGTCCGGTTCCCGGCTGCCACCGTGCCCGCTGTCACCGACCCGGCCGTCAGCGGTGCCGTCCGCGGCGCCGTCAGCGGCGCCGGCCGGGTGCTCCAGCGTGCCGCGGGTCAGGGCGGCGAGGGTGCCGTCCGGCCCCAGCTCCAGGTAGGTCGTGACGCCGAGCCGGCGCAGCGCCTGGACGCCCTGGTGGAAGCGGACGGTCCCGCGGACATGCCGGACCCAGTAGCCGGGTGTGGTGATCTCCGCCGGATCGGCGAGCTCCCCGGTGAGGTTCGAGACGAGGGGGATCCGCGGTGGTGCGTACCGGACGTCGGCGGCCACCGCGGCGAACTCGTCGAGGACGAGGTCGGTGTGCGGGGAGTGGAACGCGCCGGAGACGGTGAGCCGGCGGACCCGGATGCCCCGGGCGCGGGCGTCCTCGGCGACGGATTCCAGGACGTCCCCCGACCCGGAGATGACCGTCGCCGTCGGGTGGTTGGTCGCGGCGATCGACGCCACGGCCTCATGCCCGGAGAGCAGACCGGCGGCGGTCGCCTCGTCGGCGTCGAGGGAGAGCATGGTGCCGTCGGCGGGCAGGTTCTGCATCAGCGCGGCTCGGGCGACGACGAGCCGGGCGGCGTCCTCGAGGCCGAACACCCCGGCGAGGTGGGCGGCGGTCAGCTCACCGAGCGAGTGGCCGGTCAGATAGTCCGGCTCCACGCCGTGTGCGGTGACCAGCCGGTACAGCGCGACCTCGAAGGCGAACAGCGCGGGCTGGGTGAAACGGGTCTGATGGACGAGCGCCGCGGCGTCGCTGTCGGGCTCGGCGTGCAGGACGCTCAGCAGGGGGCGGTCGAGGTGCCGGTCGAGGGCCGCGCAGACCTCGTCCAGGGCGTCGGCGAAGACCGGCTGGGCCGTGTACAGGGCCTGGCCCATCCCCGGCCGCTGGCTGCCCTGCCCGGAGAACAGGAACGCCACCGTCCGGCGGTTGCCGGCGACACCGCGGCTCAGCCCGCGCGCCTGTGTTCCGGCCGCGAGCGCGTCGAGCAGGGCGGCGAAGTCCGCCGTGCGCCGCCCGACGAGCACCGCCCGGTGCGGGAGCGCGGCGCGCGTGGTCGCCAGCGCGTAGCCCACGGCACGGGGATCGTCCAACCCACCGGCCACCAACCCACCGGCCACCAACCCACCGGCCACCAACCCGCCGGCCTCGCCGGTTGCCGGGGTGGTGAGCGTCTCCCGCAACCGGGCGGCCTGCGCGCGCAGGGCCGCCTCGCCGCGCGCCGACAGCGTCCACGGCACGACCGGCGGCACTGGCGGCACGAGGGACACGGGCGGCACGAGGGACATTGGCGGCACGAGGGACATTGGCGGCACGAGGGCTGCCGGCGGTGTTCCGGGCGACTCCGGCTGCTCCAGGATGACGTGCGCGTTGGTCCCACTGATCCCGAAGGACGAGACGGCGGCCCGGCGCGGGCGTGCCACCTCCGGCCACGGTGTCGGCTCGGTGAGCAGGGCCGCGGCGCCGGCAGTCCAGTCGACGTGTGGGGACGGCGCGTCGACGTGCAGCGTCGCGGGCAGCACACCGTGCTCCAGCGCCTGCACCATCTTGATCACGCCGGCGACGCCGGCGGCCGCCTGGGTGTGCCCGAGGTTCGACTTGACCGACCCCAGGTACACGGGCCGGTCCGCGGGCCGGTCCTGGCCGTAGGTGGCCAGCAGCGCCTCGGCCTCGATCGGGTCGCCGAGCCGGGTGCCGGTGCCGTGCGCCTCCACCGCGTCGACGTCCGCCGGGCCCAGGCCCGCCCCGTGCAGCGCCGCGCGGATCAGCCGCTGCTGCGACGGGCCGTTCGGCGCGGTCAACCCGTTGCTCGCGCCGTCGGAGTTGACCGCCGAGCCGCGGATCACCGCGTGCACCCGGTGGCCGCGGGCCCGTGCCTCCGAGAGCCGCTCCACGATCAGCATGCCGACGCCCTCGGCCCAGCCCGTGCCGTCGGCGGCGGCGGCGAACGGCTTGCACCGGCCGTCGGGCGCCAGCCCGCGCTGCCGGCTGAACTCGACGAAGATGCCCGGGCTGGTGAGCACGGTGACCCCGCCGACCAGCGCCAGCGAGCACTCGCCGGCCCGCAGCGCGCCCGCCGCCAGATGCAGCGCCACCAGCGAGGACGAGCAGGCGGTGTCGACGGTGATCGCCGGACCTTCCAGACCCAGGGTGTAGGCCAGGCGTCCGGAGGCGACGCTGGTCGTGCTGCCGGTGAGCAGGTAACCGTCGAGGCCGCCGGCCGGCTCGTGCAGGCGGGGGCCGTAGTCCTGCGGCATCACGCCGACGAAGACACCGGTGCGGCTGCCGCGCAGCGCGGTGGGGTCGAGCCCGGCCCGCTCGATCGCCTCCCAGCCGACCTCCAGCAGGAGGCGTTGCTGGGGGTCCATCGCGAGTGCCTCCCGCGGGGAGACGCCGAAGAAGTCGGCGTCGAACGCCCCCGCGGCGGTGAGGAACCCGCCGGCGCGTACGTAGCTGGCGCCGGGGGTGGCCGGGTCCGGGTCGTACAGGCGGGTCAGGTCCCAGCCGCGGTCGGTCGGGAAGTCGGAGACGACGTCCGCCCCGGTGACCGCCACCTGCCAGAGGTCCTCCGGCGATCCGATCCCGCCGGGGAAGCGGCAGGCCATCCCGATGATCGCGATCGGGTCGTCGTCGTCCGCCGCGGCGGCCGCCCCGGCCGGGCCGTCCGCCTGCCGGCCGGTACCCGCCCGCTGGCGTGCCACCTCGTCCAGGTGCCGGACCAGCGCGGCGATCGTCGGGTGGTTGAACAGCAGGCTCGGTGCGAGCGGGAGCCCCGTCGCCCCGGCCAGCCGGTCACGCAGCTCGACGGCGGACACCGACTCGAAGCCGAGATCCTTGAACGCGCGGTCCGGGTCGATCGCGCCCGGGGTCACGTGGCCGAGGACGATCGCCACATGCGTCCGGACCAGGTCGAGCAGGGTCCGTCCCCGCTCGGGCGCGTCGAGCGCCGCGATCCGGTGGGCCCAGGACGAACCGGGAGCCCCCGCGCCGTTGGGCCCGGCGCCGCGGGCTTCCGTGCCGTCGGACGTCGCGCCGCCGGCTGGGAGCGCCGGCCGGGTCGCGGTGACGTCGCCGGGGGCGGCCGGTGCCTGGAGGGAGTCGCCCAGCCAGTGGCGCTCACGCTGGAACGGGTACGTCGGCAGCGGGACCGGGCGGACGCCGGCGACGGCGGGCTGGCCGCGCAGGACCGCGGCCCAGTCGACGCCGGCACCCCGGGTGAACGCCTGCGCGGCCGAGGCGAGCAGCCGTCCCCAGCCACCCTCGTCCCGCCGCAGGGTGCCGACCACGGCGGCCGTGTCGTGGCCCGCCCCGGCCAACGTCTCCTGCAGGCTGCCGGTCAGCACCGGATGCGGGCTCACCTCGACGAACAGCCGGTGCCCGGCGGCGAGCGCGGCCTCGGTGGCCGGCTGTAGCCGCACGGTGTGCCGCAGGTTGCGGTACCAGTAGTCGGCGTCGAGCCCGGCGGTGTCGAGCGCGCCACCGGTCACCGTGGAGTAGAAGGTGACCGTGGAGGAGGCCGGGCGGATGTCGGCCAGCGCCGCGCGCAGGTCGGCACCGACCGCCTCGACCTGCGGCGAGTGCGAGGCGTAGTCCACCGGGATCAGCCGGGCCCGCACACCGCGCTGGTCGTGCTCGGCGACCAGCGCGGCGACGGCCGCCGGGTCGCCCGCGACGACGGTGGACGCCGGCCCGTTCACGGCCGCGACCGAGACGCGCGCCGGGTCGGCGAGCGGATGGGCCCGCACCTGCTCGGCGGGCACGGCGAGCTGGGCCATCGCGCCGCGGCCGGCGAGCGCCACCAGCGCTCGGCTGCGCAGTGCGACGATCCGGGCCGCGTCGGGCAGGGTCAGCGCGCCGGCGATGTGCGCGGCGGCGATCTCGCCCTGCGAGTGGCCGATCACCGCGTCCGGCCGCACGCCGAGCGACTCCCACAGCCGGGCGAGTGAGACCATCACCGCGAACAGGGCGGGCTGGACGACGTCGACCCGCTCCAGGGAGGCGGCACCGGGAGCACCGCCGAGCACGTCGTGCAGGGACCAGTCGAGGTGCGGGGAGAGCGCCCGCGCGCAGTCGTCCACCGCCTCGGCGAACACCGGCGACTGCCGGAGCAGCGCGCCGGCCATGCCGACCCACTGCGAGCCCTGGCCGGGAAAGACGAACACGACCCGGCCCGCCTGGTCGGCGCCGGCGCGCCCCTCGTGCAGCGCGGCCGCCGGCAGCCCGGCGGCGAGCGCTTCGAGTCCCGCCCGCAGCTCCGTCTCGGTGGATCCCAGGACGACGGCCCGGTTCTCGAACGTCGCCCGGGTGGTGGCCAGGGACCAGGCCACGTCCGCGGGCCGCGGGCGGTGGCCGGCGTCGTCCGCGTCGAGATGGGCGAGCAGGCGGGTGGCCATCGCCGCCAGCGCCGCGTCGCCGCGGGCCGAGAGGACCCAGGGCAGCACCGCACCGCCGACCGCCCCGTCCACCGCCCCGTTCGCCGCCGTGCCAGGAGCCGGAGCCGGAGCCGGAGCCGGAGCCGGTGCCGGGGTCGCGGCGACGACGAGGTGGCAGTTGGTGCCGCCCATGCCGAACGAGCTGACACCCGCGACCGGCACGCCGGCACCGCCGGGCCACGCTCCGAGCCGGTCCTGGACGGCCAGGCCCAGGCCGGCCAGCCCGATCGCCGGATTCGGGCTGGTGTGGTGCAGGGTCGCCGGAAGTTCGCGGTGGTGCAGGGCGAGCACGACCTTGAGCAGCCCGACGATGCCGGCCGCGCCCTCCAGGTGCCCGACGTTCGTCTTCACCGAGCCGACCCGCAGCAGGCTGTCACCGGACCGGCCGGCGCCGAGCACCGCTCCCAGTGCCGTCGCCTCCACCGGGTCGCCGACCTTCGTACCCGTCCCGTGCAGTTCGACATAGCGGACGTCGCCCGGGTCGACACCGGCGTCGGCGTAGGCTGCCCGCAGGACGGCGGCCTGGGCGGCCGGGTCGGGAACGGTCAGGCCGGCGCCGCCGCCGTCGTTGTTCACCGCGCCGCCGAGGATCACCCCGTAGGTCTGCCGCCCCTCGGCGACCGCGCGCGACAGGGGCATGAGCAGGACGGTCGCCCCACCCTCGCCGCGGACATAGCCGTTGGCGCGCGCGTCGAAGGTGTAGCTGCGGCCGTCCGGGGAGAGGCCGCCGAAGCGTGCCGCGGCGACGCTGGTCTCGGCGAGCAGGTTCAGGTTGACGCCGCCGGCGATCGCCAGCGCCGTCTCGCCCCGCCACAGGCTCTCGCAGGCCAGGTGGACGGCGACCAGGGCGGAGGACTGGGCGGCGTCGACGGCGAGGCTCGGCCCGCGCAGCCCGAGCAGGTAGGAGACCCGGTTCGCGATCAGGGCGCGGGCCTGGCCGGTCATCGTGTGCCGGTCGATCGCCGCCGGACCGTACCGCCCGGCGAGGCTCGCGTACTCCGAGCCGATCGCCCCGACGAACACGCCGGTCCGGCTGCCCCGCAGCGCCTCGGGGACGATCCCGGCGTCCTCCAGCACCTCCCAGGCCAGCTCCAGCACGAGGCGCTGCTGCGGATCCATGGCGGCGGCCTCGCGCGGCGAGATCCCGAAGAAGTCCGCGTCGAACCGGTCGACGGCGTCCAGGAAGCCGCCGCGGGCGTACCGGGCCAGCCCGAGCTCGGCGAGCAGCGCGGAGTCCCAGCGGTCGGCCGGCGCGTCCGCCACCGCGTCCACGCCGTTCCGCAGCAGCCGCCAGAACTCGGCGGGGTTCGCGGCCCCGGGCAGTCGGCAGGACAGACCGACCACCGCGATCGGCTCGCGAGTGCCGCCGCTCTCGGGCGCCGCCCGCCCCGCCGTGCCGGCGGCCGGGTCGGTGGTCGCGTCGGCGGTCGGGTCGGTGGCCGGGTCGGTGGTCGCGCGGTGTTCCTCGGATCCCATCGGGGGTCAGTGCTCCTTCGTACGGGCTGCCTCGAGCGCGGCGGTCAGCCCGTCGACGACGGGACCGGTGACGCTCCGGAACCGAAGCAGGGTGAGGATCGTCCAGAGGCGGACCTCGTCCACGTGCCGCGGCGATCCGTGGACGTCGTCCTTCTCCAGCACCTCCAACCGCCGCAGCAGGCGGCGGAGCCNGGCGACGTCACCGGGCGGGATGATCTCGTCGCGCAGGCTCGCGGCGTAGGCGACGGGAATGTCGAGGGAGGCCAGCAGTTCGTCCGGGATGGCCCAGCCGGGCAGGTGATGGGGCAGGTCGGCGACCTTGGCCCCGGTCAGGTGGGCGAGCGTGTCCAGGGTGATCCGGGGGACGTGGGCCAGCCAGTCGGCGTCGGTGAAGAAGTCGTGCACGGGCGCGCCCGTCGTCACCACGCCGCGCAGGCGCGGGTCGGCGGCGGCGGCGCGCAGTGCCAGGTGGCCGCTGAAGCTCAGCGTCAGCGCGTAGGTCTCCGTGACGTCGGCCCGGTCCGCCACGGCGTCCAGCAGGTCGGGCAGCATCCGCCAGCTGCGCGGGCCGTAGGCCAGGCCGTTCTCGCCGATCCCGGGAAGTTCGGCCGCGATCGCGGCCACCCCGAGCGCGGCCGCGTCGGTGAGGGCCGGCGCGTGGCTCTCCTTGGTGCTCACGATGCCGCCCATCAGGATCACCAGCGGCCGGCGCTCGGTGGCGGACAGCCCGGCGCTCCACGCGCGCAGGCGCCCGCCGGGCAGGTCCAGCTCCAGGGACTGGATGTCGGTGCCCGCCCGGCGCCAGGCGTCGAACGCGCCGACCGCCCGGGCGTGCGCCTCCTGGCGCACCGGGCCGTCCACGTAGGGGAAGCGGGCCAGGTTGTAGAGCCGGACGGCGTCGAGCAGCGCGCCGCGGCGCTCGGCGTCGGCCGCGACCCGGCTCCAGGCGAGCGCCCACGAGCCGTCGGCGCCGTCCACGTCGTTGTCGATGCCGTCGAGCACCGGGCCGTAGACGTCCGCGCCGATCCCCTGGCTGCGCGCGTGCACCAGGGCGTACTCCCGCAGCTGCGCCACGTCGCTCACCGGGGCTGTCCTTCCAGGACCTCAGCCGGCACGTCATCGAGCGCGCCGGCGGCCGGTCCGGAGGTGGCTCGCCCCGCCGGCACCTCCTCCGCGCCGACGGTCTCCAGTGCCGTGCGCAGGTCGGCCAGCACGTCGGCGGCCTCCGCGCCGTCGATCACCCGGTGGTCGAAGGTCAGGCTGAGGCGCAGCAGCGGGGCGGTGGTGACCGCGCCCTCGCGTACCACCGGGCGCTCGGCGATCTGGCCGACCCCGAGCGTGATCGTGGTGCCGCCGACCGAGTGGAACCCGTCCACCGGGCGGTGCCCGAGCGAGGTCACGGAGAAGGTCCCCCGCACCGCCGCGCGCCGGCCGAGCGGAGCGGACGCCCGCCGGTAGGCGGCGCGGGCCACCGGGGCGGGCAGCCGGTGCAGTGCCCGGGTGCCGGCGAACTGCGGCATCGTCTCCGGGTCGCCGTCGCGGTACTGGTCGACGACCGCCTGGATCTCGTCGAGGGTCGCGCGCTCCAGGCCCGGGAGCACGGCCGCCAGCACGACCCGCTGGCCGGACAGGGTCCGGTCCAGAGTCAGCTTTCCGCTGACGGAGGTGAACCTCGCGATCTTCTGCCGGAGCCGGCCGCCGATCGCCGCGTTCGCCTCCGGGTGGGCCGCCAGCGTCCGGCCACCGGCGTGCAGGACGTAGCTGACGACCGAGTACCGCCGCCCCGTGCGCGCCGCGGCCTCGCGGTGCCGCAGCACCGCGCTCATGTCGACCTCGGTGTCGAGGTGGACGGGGGAGAACCGGCGCAGGTCGCCGAGGAAGTACAGCGTGTGCCGGCGCTCCCGGCGCACCGGGCGGACGTCCACACCGGTGCCGGGGGACGCCGCGGTGCCGGGGGCCGTCGTGGCCGGCTGCCGACCGCGCGGGCTCATCGGCCCGCCGCGAGCTGGTACAGCTCCGCCAGGCTGGTGGTCTCCAGCACCTCGGGAAGCGACAGCCGCCGGCCGGTCTCGCGTTCCAGCGCGGTGGCGAGGGCAAGCAGGTGGACGGAGTCCCAGCCGGCGAGATCGTCGAATGCCGTAGCCGCCTCCGGCGTCGCGACCGGGATACCCAGCTCATCACGGACGAGGTCCAGGAAGTCCTCGATGCTGTCCATACGTCGTCCTCCGTCGGGGTCGGTCGACCGAATGCTGCGTGCGCGACCTAAAGCATTGCTAATTGCTTGGAAGCTGATCCCGGTGACTGCCGTCACATTCGCGCCCCGGCGGGGCCGGGACATGTACGCGGATGCCGGCCGGGAGAAGTACGTAGTTTCTCGGATGTGGTTGTGTCGACCCACGTGTGATGATGGGCTCGCCCCGCTTCGCGTGTTGGTCCGGTCACTGGACATCCTCACCTGCATCCTGGGATGAGCAGCCTGCCGTCCCGACGGTGCGTTTGCCTGTTTCTTCGGTCGGAAGAGAGCCGTCGTGAGATACGAGGTACTTGGCCCGCTGCGGGTTCTCGGGAAGCCCGGAAGTCCGACGCTCGGCGCTCGCAAGGTGCAGATCCTGCTGGCCGTCCTGCTCATCCGGGCTGATCAGATGGTCACCATCGACCGGATCATGGACGAGATCTGGGACGGCGACCCGCCTCGGCGCGCCACGGCCGCGGTGCACGTGTACGTGTCGCAGCTGCGGAAATTCCTGTCCCGGCCGGATGTGCCGCGCCACCCGATAGTTACTCGGCCCGGTGGCTACCAGCTACAGCGCGGGGACGACGAAATCGATCTTCATGATTTCCAGAAACTGATGCAGCGCGGTCGTGCCGACGCTCGCGCGGGCCGGCACGCGGAGGCCGTCGAGAACTTCGACGCCGCCCTGCGGAACTGGAGCGGGCCGGTGCTCGTTGATCTCCGGGACAGCCCAATGATCTCCGCGTTCGTCACCTGGATAGAGGAAATGCGACTCGAATGCGTGGAGGCCCGAATCGACTCGGCGCTGTTGCTCGGGCGGCATCGCGAACTGGTCGGCCAGCTTTATTCCCTGACGGCCGAGCACCCGCAGCGCGAATCATTTTACCGGCAGCTCATGCTAGCCCTCTACCGATCCGAGCGGCAGGCCGACGCCCTGCGCGTCTACGGTCGGATACGCGACATCCTGCGGGGGGAGCTGGGGCTGGAACCGGGGCTGCCGCTGCGCGAGCTGCATGACGCCATCCTCGCCGCCGACGGCCGGCTTGACCTGCGGCGGGCTGGCTGAGGGCGAGGCTCTCGGCCGGCCACGTGATTACCACCACGCCGATCGGGAAAGGAGTAAACCCCTGCACGTCGCTCCGCGGGAAGGTAGCGTCACTGCCCATGGGCCGGTTCCGGATCCTGACCAAACGCCTTTACCGTGACGCGGTGCGAGACGCGTCCTCGCTCTGTTGTGAGATCGCCGCGTAGTCCGCGCGCACAGTCTGCTCCGCGCCGCACAGTCTGCTCGGTTGGCGATCGGTACCGCCCGCTGCCGTGGTTCGCGCGCGGCCACGTCTCGGCGTGGGGGACCAGCTGCCACCGCACTGGCCGGCGTTCGCCGAGACGGACGATCAGCCCGGCGGTAACTTCGGCGAAGGGAGCGTTGTTCCGCTGTGAGCCGCGTCGACACGATCAGCCGAGCCCCGTCCGACCGCTCAGCCGGCGGCCGGGGGCCGAACCCTCACGCGGCCGCGAGTCTCGCCCGCGCCCGCGCCGGCAGCGAGGAGGCGATCGCGGGCCGGCCTGACCGCCCCGGCCGCCCGGGCCCGGTGGCCAGCGGGCGAGCGGCCGACCTTGAGCGGGTCGTGCGTGAGGTCGACCGGCTTCACCAGCCCCTTCCCGGCACGGCCGGCCGGATCCTGGAGATCTCCGGTGAGCCGGGCATCGGCAAGACGTTCCTCCTCGCCGAGATCGAGCGGCACGCTCGCGGCAAGGGCGTCACCGTGGTCTCCGAGCAGTGCAACGAGTTCGAGCGCGACGTCCCGTTCGGCGTGTTCGCGGGCCTGTTGACGGAACGGCTCACCACCGGGATGCTCGCCGACCTGCCACCGCTGACTGCCGACGTGCTGGCCCGCAACCTCGGCCCGAAGGGCGAGCCGGGCGCCGGCGAGATCCCGCTGATCGCCGCGGACTCGGCCCGGTTCTCGCTGTACCGGGCCGCTCGGACGATGCTGGAGCGGATGGCCGCCGGCGGGCTGCTGCTCATCCTCGACGACTTCCACTGCGCTGACGAGAGCTCGGTGGAGTTCCTCGACTACCTGATCCGGCGCCCGGTCGAGGCGCCGTTGCTGGTGGTCGTCGCGCACCGCAGCCGGCAGGCCTCCGCCCGCCTGCGCAGCAGCCTGGCCCGCGGCGTGGCGATCGGCACGGTCGAGCGCCGCAAGCTGCGGGGCCTCTCGCTGGCCGAGGCGGCCGCGGTCGCCGGGCTGCCGGCGCGCAGCCAGCGGCTGCGTGACCTGCATCGCGACAGCAGCGGCAACCCGCTCTACCTGCTCGCGCTGGCGCGGGCCGGCGCGCACACCGGGTCGGGGCTGCGGCTTCCCGTCGGCGACGCCGACTTCGACCGGTACGTGGCGCTGGTCCTCGGTGACCTGCCGCTGCGGGGCGGTGGCCANGGGGGTGTCCTCGACGCCGCGGCCGTACTCGGGGACCGCTTCGACCTGCCCGGCCTCGCCGCCGTCGCGGATCTCGACGCCGCCGCCGCCTGCACCGCGCTCACCGAGCTCGTCCGGCGGGATGCGCTGCGCCCGGTCGAGGGCACCCCGCTGTACTCCTTCCGCCACCCGTTCCTGCGGATGATCGTCTACGCGAACATCGACCCGTGCTGGCGGGTGCTGGCGCACCGGCGGGCCCGAACGCTGCTGGTCGAGCAGGGCGCGCCGGCCGGCGAGGTCGCCGTGCACATCGAGCGGTCGCTCGCCGGGCCCGACGCCGACGACCTCGCCGTGCTCACCCAGGCGGCGCGGGACGCGGTGAAGTCCGACCCGCGGCAGGCGGCGCGGTGGCTGCGGGTCGCGCTGCGGGTACTGCCCCGCGACGCCCGGGGCAACGTCGCCGAACCCGGGCACGAGCTGGAGCTGCGGCTGCTGCTCGCACAGGCGCTCGGCCTGTCGGGCCGGCTGGCGGAGAGCCGGGAGATCCTGCACGAGCTCCTGCGGGCGTCCCCGGTGGAGTCGCCGGCGACGCGGGTCGCGGCGGTGACCTTCTGCGCCCTGATGGAGTGCCTGCTGGGCCGGTACGAGGAGGCGCGTGCGCTGGTCGGCGCGGAGCTCGATCTCGGGGCCCGCGACCGCCCGGCGGACGCCCTGCGCCTCATCACCGCGCAGGGGATCGTCGGGGTCTTCGACGGCAGGCTGACCTGCGAGACCGACGTCGCCGCGGCCGTCGCGACGGCACGGGCACTGGGGGACCGGACGGCACTGGTCGGCGCGCTGGCGCTGGCGGGCCTCAACGCGAGCCTGAGCGGCGACAAGGCGGGCGCGCTGCGTACCGTGACCTCCTGCGCGCCGCTGGTGGACGGACTGCCCGACACCGAACTCGCCCGGAATCCCGAGTACATCGCCGCCCTGGCCTGGACGGAGACCTACCTGGGCCGCACCGTCGGCGCCGAGCGGCACTTCCGCCGCGGGATGGCGCTGTCCGTGCGCGGCGGCCAGCGGCACATCCGGCCGCTGCTACTGATGGGGCTGAGCGTGACCTGCTACCGGGTGGGCAGGCTCACCGAGGCACAGCAGGCCGCGGGGGAGGCCCGGGACCTCGCCCGGGAGGTCGACGCCCACCACATCCGTGGGCTGGCCCTGGCACTGACCTCCCTGTGCAGCTCCTGGACGGAGCCTCGGGCCAGCCGCGCGGTGTCGCTGGCCGAGCAGGCGGTCGACACCCTGCGGGGCAGCGGCTCCTGGTGGAGCTACATCGCCACGATCTCGCTGGCGAACGCGGCCACCATCGCCGGGGACCCGGAGCGCTGCGTCGGGCTGCTGGTCACCGCCGGCGGCGGCCCGGACCTTCCGGCGGTTCCCTCGTTCCTGCGCGCGGCCTTCCAGGAACTGCTGATGACCGGCCTGGAGCACATCCACGGCAGCCGGCCGGCGTCCGGCTGGGCCGGGCAGCTCGACGGGCAGCCGGATGTCGACGAGCTCGGGGTCTCCTGCGAGCACGGCTACGCGCGGACGGTGCACGCGCACGTCATCCGCGCCCGGCTGGGGCCGGCGGCCGCCGCCGAGCTGTACGAGGCGGCCGCGTCGTCGTTCGCGGCCGCCGGAATGATCTACCTTGAGGCGTGGGCGCTCACCCTGGCAGCCCGGTGCGCCGCCGCGACCGGCCGGGGCGAGGACGCGGCGGTGATGCTCCAGCGGGCCCGCGAGCTGGCCCGGCAGTGCGGGGCGACGACCATCTACGAGGAGGCCGACAAGGAGCAGCGCCGCCTCGCCCAGCTCGCCACCGACCGCTCCGGTGCGGAGCCGCCGGTTGCGAACCGGTCCGGTGCGAACCGGTCCGGTGCGGAGCGATCGGGTGCGGAGCGGTCCGGTGCGGAGCGCGGCACCCGCGCCAGACGGGCCGCCGAATCCCCGCTGTCCGTCCTCACCGAGCGGGAGCGGGAGATCGCCGGAATCGCCGGAACGGGTAAGAAGACCCGCGACATCGCGGCGGAGCTCCACCTCAGCCCACGCACCGTCGACGTCCATCTGACCCGGATCTACCGGAAGCTGAATGTTCCGTCGCGCGCGGCGCTGGCCCGGCTGATGAGCGAGCTCAGCTGAGTCGTGCTCCGGGCCGGACGCCCAGCCCCACCGGTGGTCCCGGGGGAGATCACGGCACTGTGCCCTCGGGTGCCGGCCGTCCATCGGGTCCGGGACGGGTGAGCCCCACCGTGATGTGGCCGGTGCCATGATCTCCCCCAGGCCGGGTCAGCCGGCGCTGACGGTGGCGGCCGGCTGGTTCGGTACGGCGGCGGGCCCGCCCGTGAACGCCTGCGCGAGCAGCTCGTAGGAGCGGACCCGGGCGGCGTGGTCGTGCACGATCGTCAGGGCCATCAGCTCGTCGGCGCCGGAGGCCGCCAGCAGCTCCAGCGCGCGGCGGCGCACCGTCTCGGGGCCGCCGATGAGCTGCGGGGCGAACGACTCCCGGGCGATCTGGCGCTGCTGGGGGGAGTAGGGCGCCCGGTCGGCCTCCTCGGGGCTCAGGTAGGGGCCGAGGTTGCCGGTGAACAGCTCCAGGTGGGCGATCTCCACCGAGCTGGCGAGCCGGAGTGCCTGCGCGTCGTCCTCCCCGACGATCACGACCGCGGCGACGACCGCGTACGGCGCCGCGAGGTGCCCGGTCGGCCGGAACGCGCGGCGGTAGGCGGTCACCGCGCTCACCGTGTTCTGCGGGCTGAAGTGGTGCGCCGTGGCGAACGGCAGGCCGAGCTCGGCCGCGAGCCGGGCGCCGTTCGGGCTGGAGCCCAGCACCCACACCGGCGGCGGGGTCTCCGCCTGCGGGTAGGCGGCCACCGGCCCGCGCGGCCGGCCGCCGGGGGAACCGAGGAAGCCCAGCACCTCGCTGATCTGCGCGCCGAAGTTGTCGCCGCGCGGCTGCCCGCTGCCGCGCTGGAGCGCCTGGGCGGTGAACGGGTCGGTGCCGGCCGCCCGGCCGAGACCGAGATCGATCCGGCCGGGGTGGAAGGAGGCCAGCGTGCCGAACTGCTCGGCGACGACGAGGGGCTGGTGGTTGGGCAGCATGACCCCGCCGGCGCCGACCCGCAGCGTGGAGGTCGCGGCGGCGATCTGGCCGACGAGGACGGCGGGTGACGAGCTCGCGATACTGGGCGTGTTGTGGTGCTCGGCGAGCCAGTACCGGTGGTAGCCGAGGGCCTCCGTCTGCCGGGCCAGGTCGAGCGTGTTGCGCAGCGTCGTGGACGGGGAGGTGCCGCTCATCACCGGCGCGATGTCCAGCACGGAAAGCGTCGGTCGGGGCGTGGGGGACGGTGTTTCGGACAAGGTGGTGGTTCCCTTCAGGTCGTCGTTCGCGCGCTCCCGGCCAGGCGGCCGGCCGGGAGAAGCCGGTCGCCCGGCCGGCCGCCAGGCCAGCCAGTGCTGCCAGGCAGCCGCTAGGCGCTCGGTGTCGCGGTGTCCGTGGCCGCTCCGGAGCGGCTGGTCGCGCCCGCGGGGGTGACCAGCGGGTCCGGAGCGGACGGCTGCGGCGCGATCGTGCCCGTCGAGGTCGGTGCCGGGGTCGCCCCGGCTTCGGCCGCCTCGGCCGCCTNGGTCGCATCCGCCGCGTCGACTGCGCCGACGGCGAGCGCGTGCGGATCGGCCGAGCTGAGTTCGGAGGCCTTCGCGTTGATCACCACGATCGCCAGCACCGTCGCGACCACCAGGAAGATCACGGCCAGGCGGAAGGCCCCGACGATGCCCTCGGACAGCACGTACTGGGCCTGCTCGGTGGCGGTGTCGCCGACCGGGGAGCGCGCGGCGTCACGGCTGGCCGACCCGAACGCGGTGACCAGGATCGCCAGCCCCAGGGTGCCGCCGACCTGAGTGGTCACGCTGAGCAGGCTGGAACCGGCGCCGGCCTCCTCCGGGCGGATGCCGTAGACGGCGACGGCCGTCAGCGGCACCATCATGAGCCCGATGCCCAGGCCGATGAGCAGCAGCGGGCCGAGCAGGGTGTCGACGTAGCCGCTGTCCGGCGAGATGCCCTGGACCAGCCAGATCGCGGCCCCGGCGGCGACGAGGGCGCCGGCGGAGACCACCGGGCGCGGGCCGACCCGCATCATCAGCTGGGCGGCGATCTGGGTGGACGGCAGCATCACCAGCGTCATCGGGAGGAAGGCCAGGCCGGTGCGCAGCGGGCTGAACCCGAGCACCTCCTGGAAGAACTGGGTCTGGAAGAACAGCATCCCGAGCATGCTGGCGATCATCAGCAGGTTCACGGCGTAGGCGCCGGAGCGGTTGCGGTTCAGGAACAGGTGCAGCGGGGTCAGGGCCTCCCGCGTGCGGGGCTCGATGATGAGGAAGGCNACCAGCAGCACGGCGGCGACGGCGAAGGCGATCAGCGCCTGGCCGTCCCGCCAGCCGTCGGAGGCCGC
Organism: Frankia sp. EI5c; assembly: GCF_001636565.1. GTDB lineage: Bacteria > Actinomycetota > Actinomycetes > Frankiales > Frankiaceae > Parafrankia. The sequence continues at coordinate 263,579 of NZ_LRTK01000008.1, read as the reverse complement.
CCGGACAAGGCCGTACACCAGGGCGCCGACGCCGAGCGTCGAGGTGAAGGCCCCGGGCAGGTCGAGGCGGTGCGGGGTGCGCGCGGCCTCGCTGAGGAACCGCGGTGCGAGGACGAGCACCAGGATGCCGATGGGCACGTTGATGAAGAAGACCCACGGCCAGGACGCCCAGGTGCTGATCATGCCGCCGCCGATCATGCCGAGCACGGCACCGGAGCCGGTAACCGCCGCGTACACGCCGACCGCGCGGTCGCGCTCCGGCCCGGCGCGGAAGTTCGTGGCGATCAGCGCGAGCGCGTTCGGCGCGGTGAGCGCGGCGCCGGCCCCCTGTAGCGCCCGCGCGGCCAGCAGCCAGCCCGCGTCCGGGGCGAGACCGGCCAGCACCGAGGTGATGGTGAACAGGGTGACGCCGGCGAGGAAGACCCGGCGGCGGCCGTAGATGTCGCCGATGCGGCCACCCAGGAGCAGCAGGCCGCCGGCCGCGAGCGTGTAGGCGTTCGGCACCCAGGACAGGTCGGTGGCCGAGAAGCCCATGTCCTTCTGGATGGCCGGCAGCGAGACGTTCACGATCGTCGCGTCGAGGGCGACCATCAGTTCGGAGATGGCGATCACGACCAGTGCGATCCCCGGCCGGCGGGTGAATCCGCCGCCGGGTGCGCGTGCCTCCACACCCGGTGTCGATGACGTGGACACTGGTACCTCCAGGCGATGGCCACCCCGCGGGTAGCGCGATTAAGGAACGGTGACGTCTACTATAGGGCTGGCCCATCGCGGACGGCAACGACCCGATGACGAGGTAGGGGGAGGTGCGCGCGGTGACAGCCACTCCGTCGCCTTCGGTGACTGATGGGCCGCCGGCGCCGCTGGCCGCCGGCGGGGCACCGGCGGCACCGGCGGCAGGCGGGGCGCCCTCGCCGACCCGCCGCCGCGGCTCGGCGCTGGAGGCGGCGATCTTCGAGGCGGTGCTCGACCAGCTTGCCTCGGTCGGCTACGCCCGCCTGACGATGGACGGTGTCGCCGCCGCTGCGCACACCGGCAAGGCGGCTCTCTACCGCCGGTGGCCGTGCAAGGAGGACCTGGTCCTCGCCACCGTCCGCCATGTGCTGCCCACACCCGACGCCATCGTGCTCACCGGGGACCTGCGGGCCGACCTGCTGGCGGTGCTCGGCTGCGTGCAGCGGACGGTCAACTCGACACATGGTTCGGTGTTGCAGATGGCCGCGCTGGACTCCGGCGCCGACTGCCAGTCGCTGATCAGCGATCTGGTGATGGGGCCGTGCGAGCGCCGGATCCTCGAGGTCCTGGCGGCGGGCGCCGCGCGCGGTGAGGTCCGGCCAGCGGCGGTGTCGCCGCTGGTGGCGGAGGTGGGCCCGGCCATGCTGCTGCGCCGGTCGATGGTGGATGGCTCACCCGTCCCCGACCCGTACCTGATCTCGGTCGTGGACGACGTCCTGCTCGCTCTGTGCGGGGTCGACAGGTAGGTCACCCGGAGCCGGGCCGGGCGCGCCGGGCAGGGCGCCGGTGTCGTGCAGGGTGAGGTGGTCCGGCACCGCCGGCAGCCCGGTGAGGTCGTGCGTGAAGATCCGCTCGCCGTCGCCGTCGCCGTCGCCGTCGCCATCGCCGTCGCTGGCGCTGGCGCTGGCACCGGGCTTGCCGGGGCCGGCGAACCCGTGCCGCGGGTAGAGGTCGGCGACGATGACGTTCTTCGCGGTCGCGCGGTAGTGGGCGACGACGGCTCCGGCACCGGCCTCGCGGGCCGCCCGCAGCACGGCGGCGAGCACCGCCTGCTCGATACCGCGGGAGAACACCCGGCAGCTGAGCAGGAAGTTCTCCAGAACGACGGTGTCGACACCGGTCCGTGGATCGGTTCCCCGGCGCAGGAAGACCGCCCCCACCAGGCCGTTCTCCCCGAACCGGTCCCGCGACCGGATCGCGAGCACGGTGTTGCCGGGAGTGTCGGCGAAGGCCCGCAGCTCGGCCTGCTGCAACCGGCGCGTCGTGGTGTGGAACTGGTTCGTGCGCAGCGTCAGCTGGCTGACCCGCGGCACCTCGTCGTCGCGCACCGGCGCGAGCCACACCTCGACGGCGAGCCCGTGCAGGTAGTCCGCCAGCGAGGAGGCCGCCGCGGTGAACTCCCGCCGGGCCTCGTCGGCGCGGTAGGCGCCGGCCCGGGCCCGGTCCTCGGCGGTCAGCTCACGGGTGTCGAACCAGCCGTCGCGCAGCAGGGCGTCCACGTGGCCGGCCGGGTCCTCGTCCACCGCCACCACGGCGACGCCGGGCAGCGTCTCGCGGACGAGCCCACGCTCGTAGGGGCTGTCGTCCACGAAGACGAAGCTGTCCACGCCGAGGTTCAGGCCGGCGGCGAGCTCCCGCAGGTTGTCGTGCTTCGGCTCCCAGTTCGCGATGACCCGCACGAAGTCGTCCGCGCGCAGGGTCATCCCCGCGTGGTCGGCGAGCGCGGCGCGCACGTTCGCCGCCTCGTTCTTGCTGACCGCGGCGACCAGCACACCCTGCGAGCCGATCTGGCGGACGACGCGCTGGAACGCCCGGAACGCCTCGCCGCGGAAGGTGTCGGCCACCTCGATGCCCTCGAGGCCGTCGTCACCGAGGATGCCGCCCCACACCGTGCCGTCGAGGTCGAGGACGAGGCACTTGCTGGTCCGCCCGGCGACGCCGCGGGCCAGGTGGCCGACCTCCCGGGCGTAGCCGGCCAGCAGCTCCCCGGAGAGGTATGCCTTCGCGTAGGCGGCGAGCCGCGGGTCGACGGCCCGGACACCCTCGGCCAGCAGCGGGTCAAGGTCCAGCACCACCACGGCGGGTTCACGCTCGGCGAGGCCGAGCAGCCGGGAGTTGGCCGCCCGCCACACGGCCCCGAGCCGGGCCCGCGACCGGTGGTCGACCAGCTGGGCGGCGTACCGCCGCGGCAGCGGCAGGGTGTTGAGGACCAGGGTGCCGCGGCCGGCGGCGGCGAAGTCGGCGACCAGCCGCTCGATCAGTGCCAGCTTCTCCTCGACTACCCGCGCGACGTCCTCCGGCCCCCACGGCAGCCCCACCTCGTCGAACACGACCGCCGGGTCGAGCACGGCGAGAGTCAGGTCCGGCCGGTGCCGGTAAAGGGCGCTGTCGGGATCGCTCAGTTCGAAGACCCAGGAGTCGAAGTCGCCGAGCCGGGGGATCGCCAACAGGCCGTGCCGGGCCAGCTCCCCGGTGAGCGCGGGCACCAGCGGCGCGAGCGTCCCGTGCCCGGTGACGGCGATGCGGACGGTGGGTGTCGCCGGATGCGCGGCCAGCACCTCGGCCGGGTCGAGCCGGGCCAGCTGCCGACCGGCACGGGCCAGCTCGCCCTCGGTCGCGTCCGCCAGCAGACCGGCGAGCCGCGGGAACGCGGCCGCCAGCTCGCCCGCCCGCGCCAGCGCGGTCAGCTCCTCGGCAGCCGTCCGCCCGGCGGCCGTACCTCCGGTGCCCGTACCTCCGGTGGTCGTACCTCCGGCGGCCGCGCGTCCGGTGGGCGCGGGGGTCACGGCGCCGCCGCCTTCTCCAGCGCGAACGCGGATCTGATCCACTTGCTCGACTCGATCGCCACCGCCACCGCCCGCTCGCCGGCGGTGAGCCGCGGCAGCAGCCGTTCGAGCTGGAAGAACGGCAGCGCGTTGCCGGTGTTGGCGGTGTCGGGCACCACGGTGACCTCCACCGCCCCCTCGACCGCCAGCTGCTCGACGATCCGCGCGGTCATCCGTCCGGACAACTGCGGCGGCAGCAGGTAGTCGATCTCTGAGCGCTTCCAGCCGACGTCGTCGAGCAGCTCGCCGAGCACCTGCTCGGCCAGGCCCGGGACGAGCTGCTCGATCGCCTTGTAGTCCTCGGCGACCCCGGAGCGCACCCGGTCCCGGTCGGCGACGCCGAACCACTCGACGACGTGCCCGGACGGCCGGCCGAGACCGCCGAGGCGCACCCGCACCTCCCGCAGCGCCACCGCACCTGGCGTGCCCTCGTCACCGACGCCCAGCACGGCCGCGCCGACGCCGTCCCCGAACATCGCGGCGCTGACGAGCTCGCCCTGCGGTATCGAGCGCGGGTCGATCGTGAGGTCCCACTGCTTGGCCGACACGTCACCGCCGAGCACCAGCGCCGTCCGGTGCCGGCCGCCGAGCAGCAGCTGGCGGGCGAGGTCGAGGGCCTGCAACGCACCCGAGCAGCCGGATTGGAGCTGGAAACTCGGGATGTCGTCGATGCCCAGCCGGTCGGCGATGACGTTCACGGTGGCGGGCATCAGCTGGTCGGGGGAGGACGTGGCGAGCACGAGCAGGTCGACCTCGCCCGGGGTGACGCCCGCCGCTGCCAGCGCCCGCTGCCCGGCCAGCGTGCCGAGGTCGGCCAGCCACCCGTCGACCTCGCCGGTGTTGAGGTCGACGGAGAGGTGACGGGTGCGCGTGCCGAGGAACGTCTCGACCCACTGCTCCCACACGTCGCCGAGCCCGAACCGCCGCGCGAGCGCGGCGTTGTCGATCGCGGGCCCGGGCAGCGCGGTGCCGACCGAGCGCAGCTGAACCTCGAGGCCGGTCACCGGGTCAGACCTCGGGGAAGAACACGAACCGCACGTCGACGTAGAGCTTGGGGTTGAGCACGCGCGCCTCCCGGATGCCCAGCAGGCCCTCGTACCGGCCGCCGGTGCCCACGATCGGGAACCGCAGCAGAACGGAGGACTGCGCCGCGGTGACGTCGAGCGGCCCCTCGTACGTGGCCGTGCCGTCGGGCAGCGTGATGTCCTCGACGTACCAGCTGAAGAGGTGGCCGTCGGACGGGCGCTGGTACACGCCCTCGGCGCGCCCGAACACCTCGCCGATCTTCTTCTCGTCCGCGTCGATGAGGTCGTCCTGGTAGGTGCCGTAGTCCCCGACCTTCGGCGCGCCGAGGACGCCGTCGCCAAGCTTGAGCTCGGTGGTCACCTCGGTGAGGGGTCCGATGATGATGAGACCGCTGGGGTGCTGTGACATGGCACCAGGATGGGAGGGGTCCCTAAAGGCTGGACTAAGCGCACCGGTGTCAGCGGGCGGGCCCCCGGTCCGCCCGGACGCGTTGACCTGAACCTGGGCGAGGAAGAGGCTCCGCGCAGGTCGCTGTCGGACCCGTCGGGTTCGGTGAGGTGCCCGACGACGTCGGAGCGGGTGATGTCACGGACGCCGCCACGGAATAATCGAAAGTGGGACCGCATGGGCAAGCGGCTGCCAATGTCCTGCGGGTTCCTGTGAATCCGAAAATACGACCGACGGCAGATAGATAGACCAGGCGAACAAGACTCGGAGCCAGCCTGAACGCCGATTAGCCTTGGTGTACCAGCTGGCCTGTGAGTGAAGAAAAATGAATAACAAAGCGCTAGCTAGTCCAGATGTCCAGGAGAATGGCCACCCAGACGGGAAGGAGCGCAAGCTCGTACATCGGCGGCCTAACGAAACTCCAACGGACCGGACCGTCGAGAAAGGTCGCCCGCGACTCCCGATACTCCAGAATCTGCTTGTGAATATCCTGCGGCGCCGATCTCCTGTTGAACATCAGAGAGTAGTTCATGGCCTCGACGGCGGTGGCGGTATAACTCTCGCCGTCGGCGGTTATCGTGAGCCATTTTCCCTTCGAATCGATGTCCTCGATGCGAGACCAGGGGATCCTTCGTTGAATAAACGGCCCCTTGATCAACAGAAAGAACGGACTCGCGACAATCTCCGCCCGAGAAAATATTATAATTCCGGCGTAACCGAACCCAGGGAGAACTAAGTCGTAGGCGTTGAATCCTTTATCGCCCTCGGGTCGCTCCCCGACGGCGATTATTAAGCCGGTCGCGAGCATGGTTCCCATGATCACGAATCCGCTCAACCTGTTCGCCTTGCCGTACCATCTTGGCTGGCCAGGTCTGGCAGTTTCATTCCGGATCCTCGCCACCTCCCCATCCTGCAGGTCACCGTGGACATGATCGTGTGCGACTGCGGTAATAGTAGCCGACACCCGCCTGTGCGGCATGCCCGCCCCACGGCCTTCGCCGTGCATGCGAGGGGAAGCCCGAGATGCGATCCATCCGCGTTCTAGCGCCAGGTCGCGAGTACCGAGCCCCCAGGGCGCCTAGCTTAGTCCCCGCAAGCCCCAACCCGACCACTCCGCCACGAGTGTTGGTCGCAGCATTCGAGCGAATGATTTCCGGAATCCGGGACCTCGAAAAGTTCCGCTGCTCGCTCGGGCGGATNCCCCCGCCGCCACAATTCCGGCCGCTATGCAGGTGCCAGCCGAGAAAAAGACGCAGGCACCGAAGCCCGCAAAACTCCCGGCGCGGGCTGCTTTCTTCCAGTTACCATCTTGGCTTTCTCCACTTCCCGTCGGGGTCGAAGCTGTTGTAGGGGTCCTGGTGAGCGTAGTCGTAGGGGTTGTCGGAGCAGCCGGGGACGGGGTCGACGGAGAGGAAGTGGCCGATGTTGGGGTCGTAGAGGCGGACGCCCATGAGGGTGAGGCCGGAGAGAGTGTCGCGGGAGCGTTGTTTGGCACCGAGCCAGCTGTAGCGGGGGTAGGCCGACGAGGGGAAGTAGGGGGTGCCGAACTCGGTCGATTCGGCGTAGCTGGCAGTCGAGGTGGCAGACGTCGAGTCGTCGACGGTGGCGACCACGTCGCCGTGCAGGTTGGCCAACTGCAGCGTGACGGCACCGGTGTCGGTCTGGACGGCGGCGAAGTCGCCGCCGATCCCGGTGATGTTCCCGGTCCAGCTGGACGCCGGGCCGGACCCCAGCGCGTAGGTACGGGTCGTGGCGCCGACGGTTTCGGAGGCGAACAGGTCGTAGCCGTAGCCGCTGGTGGTGAGCCGGTCGGCCTGGTCATGGAAGAAAGAGTAGGTCGACGGGCTGGTCGCTGTGGAGCATGTTCCCGTGGTGCTGCCGCGGGCGTCGGGATAGCTGGTGAGCGCGGTGCGGTTGGAATCGGCGTCGTAGGTGTAGATGCGGGTGGCCACTGATATCGGATGACGATGGCACGTGCTCGAGTTTCGCTCGGCCTCGACGATCGCTGATCAGGTGAGGGCCGCGGTGTCCAGGCGTGGAACGGCGGCGAGCAGGGCCCTGGTGTAGTCGTGGGTGGGTGCGCGCAGCACCTGCTCGACGTCGCCCTGTTCCACCAGTTCACCGTCGCGCATGACCAGGACCCGGTCGCAGGCGTGGTAGATGACCCCCAGGTCGTGCGAGATGAACAGCATCGCCACGCCGAGGGCGTCCTGGACGTCGGCGAACACGTCGAGGATCTGCGCCTGGATGGACACGTCCAGTGCGGACACCGGCTCGTCGCAGACCAGCACTTCCGGTTCGGGTGCCAGCGCCCGGGCGATGGCGACCCGCTGCCGCTGGCCGCCGGAGAGCTGGGTGGCGCGCCGCGGGAGCACCCCGGCGTCGAGCCCGACGAGGTCGAGCAGCTCGACGATCCGGTCCCGCCGCCGGGCCGCCGCGCGCCGGCCCGGCGCACCCAGTGCCTCCCCGACGATCCGTTCGACGGTGTACCGCGGGTCGAACGCGCCGAGCGGGTCCTGCGGGACGAGCTGAATGCGGTGCCGGTCCGGCCGCCGGGCCGCCTCCGACTGTCGTGACCAGGGTTTTCCGTGCAGTGTCACGGTGCCGTCGTCCGGCTCCAGCAGGCCGAGGACGATCTCCGCCGTGGTGCTCTTGCCGGAGCCGGACTCACCGAGGAGCCCGACCGTCTCGCCGACGCGCAGGGCGAACGAGACGCCGCGGACGGCCGGCCGGCGCGAACCGTCCGGCCCGCGGAAGCTCTTCCAGACCTCGTCGACCTCGATCACCGTGTCGTCGGCGTGCCGTGGCCGGCTGCGGGCCGGGCCCGCCTGCGGAGCGGGCCACGGCTCGTCCGTGCGCCAGCACCAGGCACGGTGCGCGGGGCCGACCTCGACCGCCGGTGGCTCCGCGGCCCGGCAACGTGCCTCGACGAGCGGGCAGCGGGTGGCGAACCGGCAGCCGGCGGCGTCCGGCGGGGCGACGGCCGGCTCCGTGGCCGCGTCCCGGCGGATCGCCAGCCGGGTGCCGCGGGCGTGCGCGGACGGAACGGCGGCGAGCAGCTCACGGGTGTAGGGATGACGCGGCGAGCGCAACAGCTCCTCGACGCTGCCTTCCTCGACGAGCGCACCCGCGTACATCACCGCGACCCGGTCCGCCAGCCGGCTGACGACGGCGAGATCGTGACTGATCAGCAGGAGGCCGACGCCGTCCGCCTTGCGGGCCGCGAGCAGGTCGAGGATCTGCGCCTGCACGGACACGTCCAGGGCGGTGGTCGGCTCGTCCGCGAGCAGCACGGTGGGCTGCCCGGCGAGCGCCGAGGCGATCAGCGCCCGCTGGCGCAGCCCGCCGGACAGTTCGAACGGACGCTGCCGGGCGCGCACCGCGGGCTCCGGCACCCTCGCCTCCGCCAGCAGCTCCACCGCCCGCGCGGCCCGCCCGCCCCGGGGGACCAGGTGATGGTTGGCCAGGGTCTCGGCGATCTCGGCACCGACCGTCCGCACCGGGTCGAGGGAGGACAGGGCGTCCTGGAGCACCAGCCCGACCCGCCGGCCGCGGATCCGCCGCCAGTCCCGTTCGCGCAGGTCACGCAGGTCCTGGCCGGCGAGTTCGAGCCGGTCCGCCGACACCGACCCGCCGGCGCCCACCAGGCCGACCAGCGCCCGGGCGGTGACGCTCTTGCCCGAGCCCGACTCGCCGACGATCGCCAGGCATTCGCCCGGCGACAGGGTGAAGCTCACCCCGCGGACAGCCGCGAGCGGGCCCCCGCGGGTGGCGAACGTGACCCGCAGGTCCGCCACGGTGATCAGCGGCTCGGTGCCCAGCGGCTCTGTGGCCAGCGGCTCCGTGCCCAGCCGCTCCGTGGCCAGCGGCTCTGTGGCCAGCGGCTCCGTGGCCAGCGGTCCCGCGCTGGTCGCCTCAGAACTTGCCAACGGGATGTCTCCCCTCGAACCGCCGCTGCAGGTCACGGCCGACGATGTTGATCGCGATCACGGTCACGGTGATCGCGAGCCCGGGGAAGACCGCCATCGCCCAGGAGATGGTCAGGAAGTCCTTGCCCTGCGCGAGCATCGAGCCCCACTCGGCGGTCGGCACCCGCGGGCCCAGCCCCAGGAAGCTCAGCGACGAACCCGCGACGATGGCCGCGCCGACACTGAGCAGCGCCAGGACCAGCAGCGGGGCGAACGCGTTGGGCAGCACGTGGCGCAGGTACACCCGGGCGCGCCCGGCGCCGAACGTCACCGCGGTGCGCACATAGCCGGCCTGGCGGATCACCAGTGCCTCGCCCCGCACCAGCCGGGCGAACCCGGGCGCGCTGGACAGGCCGATGGCGATGGCCACGTTGGTGCTGCTCGGGCCCAGGACGGCCACGACGAGCAGCGACAGCAGCAGGCCGGGGAACGACAGCAGGNCGTCGGTGATCCGCATCAGGATCTCGTCGACCGCCCGGCCGCAGGTGGCGGCGAGCATCCCCGTCAGGCAGCCGAGGAGCAGCGCGATGCCGGTCGCGCCGACCCCGATGAACAGCGACACCCGAGCCCCGTGCACCACCCGGCTGTAGACGTCCCGCCCCAGCTGGTCGGTGCCGAACCAGTGCGCGCCGCTCGGCCCGAGCAGGGCGTTCACCGGCTCCACCGCGTTCGGGTCGGCCCGGTCGAGCAGGCCCGGCCAGGCCGCGGCGAGGCCCATCAGCACCACCACGAGGGCGCTGATCGCCACACCGGGGCCGATCCGCCGGTGTCGCGCCGCGGCCGGTTTCGGCGTGGTCACCGGACGACCTCCTTCATCCGCGGGTCGATGACCCGGTAGAGCAGATCCACGGCGATGTTGAGCAAGGTGAAGATCGTCGCCGCCACCACCGCGATGCCGGTGACCAGCGGGAGGTCACGCCCGGCGATGGCGGTCGCGGTGATCCGCCCCAGACCCTCCCGGCTGAAGATCGTCTCGACCAGCACGGCTCCGCCGAGCAGCGTGCCGATGATCCATCCGGCGAGCGTGACCATGGGGATCAGCGCGTGCCGCAGCGCGTGCCGCAGCCGCACCGCCGTCTCGCCGGTGCCGCGGGCCCGGGCGCTGAGCACGAACGGCTGCTCCAGCGCCCGCTCCAGGCCCTCCCGCATGACCTGCGCGAACACACCGATCAGGCCGAGTGCCAGGGTGACGGCGGGCAGCACCAGCCCGTCCAGGCTGTCGCCGCCCGCCACCGGGAACAGTTGCAACCGGAACGAGAACGCCGTCAGCAGCAGCACACCGACCCAGAAGCCGGGCGTAGAGATCATGAGCAGCTCGGCCGCGGACGACAGCCGCCGCCACCCGGACCGGCGCCCGGCCGTGGCGACGGCGAGCGCGGCCGCCACCACGAACGCGAGCCCGAACCCGGCCAGCGCGAGCTGCACCGTCGGCCACAGCTGGCTTCCGATCACCTCCGCCACCGGCTGGTGCAGCTGGTAGGACCGGCCGAGATCACCGCGCAGCAGCTGGCCGAGGAACCGGCCGTAACGGACGGGCAGCGGCCGGTCGTACCCGAGCTCGTGGCGGGTCTGCTGGTAGACCTCCGGGCTGGGGGCCGCGCCGCCCATCATCACGTGCACCGGGTCCCCGGGCACCACCTGCAGGGCCCCGAAGGCCACCGTCGCCGCCCCGAGCACGACGAGGACCGACAGCGCCAGCCGGCGGGCCAGCCACCGCGCGGTGGACGTCACTTCGTCGGGTCCAGCCAGGTGTCGAAGAACGTCAGGTTCGAGGACTGCTCGAAGCGCAGACCGTGCACCTTCTCCGCCGCACCCACCAGGTTCGCCCCGACGGTGAGCGGCACCGCCAGCGCGTTGTCGATGATGTACTGCTGGGCCTCCGCCCAGTTCTTCGTCCGCACCGCCGTGTCGGTGGTCGTCGACGCCTCGTTCAGCAGGCGGTCGAGCGTGGCGTCGTTCAGCCCGTACAGGTTGCCGCCGCCCTTGGTGATCCCCTGGTCCGAGGCGAACGCGAAGCGCAGGATGTCGCCGTCCGGCCGCTGGTAGCTGCCACCCCAGATGTCGAGGTCGGCGGCGAAGATGTGCTGGCTGAAGGTGCCGACGTCCTCCGTGACGTACTGCAGGTCGATGCCGACCTTCTTGGCGTCCGCCTGGACGCCCTGCGCCACCACGCCGCGGCTGTCGCGGTCCAGCTGCGCACCGGTGCGCCAGACGACGGTCAGCCGCTTCCCGTCCTTCGTGCGGAAGCCGTCACCGTCCCGCGCCGTCCAGCCGGCCTCGTCGAGCAGCCGGTTCGCCAGCGCCTGGTCGACCTTCCAGGTGCCCTCCAGCGACTTGTCGTAGCCGATCGTGGTCGGGCTCAGCAGACTCCAGGCCCGCCGGTACTCGCCGAAGTACACCGAGGTGACCAGCTCGTCGAGGTTCACCGCCNGCAGCAGCGCCCGGCGGACCCGCACGTCCGACAGCGGCTCGCGGGTCGGGTTGAGGAGCAGCGAGAAGGTCAGGCCGGGGGAGTCCGCGCGCAGGTACTGCAGCGAGTTGTTGGCCTTCAGCGTGCGGATGTTCGCCGCCGGCACGTTGTTGATGACGTGGACCTGACCGGAGGCCAGCGCACCGAACCGGGCGGTGTCGTCGGAGATGAACTGGAAGGTGATCCCGTCCAGGTAGGCCGGGCCGTCGTGGTCCGCGGCGTCCGGCGCCCACTGGTAGGCGGTGTTCTTCGCCAGCACCAGGTCGCGGTTCTTCGTCCAGCTCACGAACGTGAAGGCACCGGAGCCGACGGGCTTGGTGCACAGTTCCTCCGCCGAGCGCCGCAGCGACGCGGGCGACTGGATGCCGAGCGAGGGCGACCCGACGCTCTGCAGGAAGGTCGCGTCCGGCCGCTTGAGCACCACCTCGGCCGTCCGCGGGTCGATCACCCGGGTCTCCTGGTAGGCGCTCAGCAGCGCACCCGCGTACAGCGACTTCGTCGCCGGGTCGACGGCGTGGTCGAAGGTCGCCTTCACCGCGGTGGCGTCGAACGCCGACCCGTCGTGGAACCGCACCCCGTCGCGCAGGGTGAACCGGTAGGTCTTCCCGTCCGGGGAGATGGTCCAGCTGGTCGCCAGCCACGGCTTCGTCTCGCCCGCCGAGGTCTGCGAGACGAGCGAGTCGAAGATGTTGCGGTTGATGACGCCGGTGACCGTGCTCGGGTCGTAGCCCGGGTCGAGGCAGCCGGGCTCCTAAATGGTCGCGTAGGTGAGCTTCCCGCCGGCTACCGGCTTGGCGTCGGTGGCCGCCGGGCCGGTCGCGTCGTCCGAGCCGCCGCACGCGGCGGCGGTGACGCTCGCCAGCGCCAGTACAGCGACGAGGCTGGTAGTTCGCCGGACGGCCCGCGTGCGCCGCCCGCCCCCCTGGATCATGGTGTTCATAACTTCCTTATCAGTTGGTACGGCGGTGCCGCTGGTACGGAGCGGCCGCACCGGCGGGACGGCCTGGCGCGTCACGCCGGGCCGCGTCGGCATCCGCGTTGTGTCGGCCTGCCGGGCGCGGCGGACCGGACCGGACCGGCCCCGCGACCGGCCCCGCGACCAGCCCCGGGCCGGTTGCGGATCCGGGTCCGGGGCTGGGGCTGGGGCTGGGCCGACCGTCACCCGGCCGGCGGAGACACCCGTTGGTCAGGCCGGTTCGGCCACGCCGCGGGCCAAGATTCGCAGACCGGTCGGCTGCTCCACATCAGAAGAACTACGTACCTGTGCCGACAGCCGGGGGTGTAGGTGCCGAGGGGGGAGCGGCACCAGGGAGGATCATCAGCTGGTGGGTCGGCTATCGCGGGTCGGTCTCCCGCGTGATCAGATCGACGACGTCGGACATCCGGCCGCGGCGGCGCAGCGCGGCGCGTTGCCGGTCGGCACCGGTGCCGCGGCTGAACAGGTCGTCCACCATCCCGGCGACCGCGTCCAGGTCACCGGCCGCGGCCAGGGCCGGGGTTGTGCGGGTCACCAGCTGGTCGACCAGCGTGCGGGCCTTCACCAGCTCGCCGGTGGTGGGGTCGAGCAGCTCGCCCTTGAGGCCGTCGCGGGCCGCCCGCCAGGTGGCGGCCCGCAGCACCTCCGGCCGGGTGTCGGGCACCGGCCGGCCGTCCGCCCAGTCGGCCGCCGCGGTGGTGACGAGGCCGCGGGCGAGGGCCGCCAGCAGAACGGCGTCGTCGACCGAGAGGCAGACGTCGGCGACCCGCAGTTCCAGGGTCGGGTAGCGGCGGGAGAGCCGGGCGTCGAAGTAGATCATGCCGTCGTCCATCGCCGCACCACTGCGGACCAGCAGGTCGACCACCCGCTCGTACTCCGCCGGGGAGCCGAACACGGCCGGCGCCCCGGCCGTCGGCCAGCGCGCCCAGACCTGGGTGCGGTAGCTGGCGTAGCCGGTGTCCTCGCCCTGCCAGAACGGGGAGTTCGTGGACATCGCGGTCAGCACCGGCAGCCACGGGCGCAGCCGGTCCAGGGCGCCGACCGCCTCCTCCGGCGACTCGACCGCGACATGGACGTGGCAGCCGCAGGTGAGCTGTTCCCGCGCGGTGATCCCGAACTCCGCGTGCATCCGTTCGTAGCGCGGTTTGGGGGTGACGGTCGGGTCGGCGGGGGTGGGGCTGGTCGCCGTGGCGGCGAGCGCGACGCCCTCGGCGCGGGCCGCGCGGGCGGCCGCGTGCCGCAACGCCGACAGCGACGCCCGCAGCGCCGCGAGCGAGGTGTGCGGGGCGGAGCCGCTCTCCACCTGCTCCGCGGCCAGCTCGACGTCGAGGTCACCGTCGAGCCGGCCGCCGTACTCGCTGCGGGACAGCACCCGGGGGGCGGCGGCCCGCACCGCGAGGTTGTCGGGATCGAGCAGGAGGAACTCTTCTTCGACGCCGACAGTGCGGGGGGAGGCGGTCATGTGGCACTGCTTCCCCGGCGTGACCACCAGTAACGTGGCGGCCGCCACGGCCGCGCGCCTATAGCGGGTCTCGTGTTCGGTCGGCAGGCACCACGCGCGCGCGAACGTTTCCAGCTCGGCGGTTCTTCGACCGGTCGAGGGTCACCCGGTAGATCCCGGGGATGGGATGGTGCCCGGGCTCGTAGTCGATCTCCGTCGCCGCCGGCTGACGCTCGTTCCCCCTCCGCCCTCCGCCCGGCCAGTGGTTGCGTGTGATCAGTGGACGGGCCAGGCTCCGCCGCATGGCCTGGAACCGGCGGGCCGCGTCGTGGACGCGTCCGGCGTGCCGGCTGCGGGTCTCCTTTCGACAGAGGTGGGCGATGAAGAACTTCAGAACCGGCTCCCGCTACGGGCGCGCCGAGGCGGGCGGCCCGGTGCGGAGGCGATCCGGATACCCGGACGGCACGGACGCGGCGGGTGCCGCCGCCGGGCCGGGTGGTGCGACCGGGCCGGCGGCCGGGCTGGGTGGTGCCGGGCGAGGGCACGATGGTGCCGGTGGGCGGGGTCGCCGGCGGTTATCCCGCCGCCCGATGCGCGGGGCGGGTGTGCTGGCGTGCGCGGCGGTGCTGTTGCCCGCACTGGCGGCCTGCTCGGGGGATGTCACCGGCGGTCGGGGCGGTTCCGGCGGCTCCGGGTCCGCGGAGGGCGAGCACCCCGAACCCGCCCCGACGGCGGTCACCCGGACGGTGCCGCGGGCCGGCGGCCCGGCGGCGGACCTCTCGGCCGAGCTCACCGGGGGCAGGGGCGTGTTCATCGGGGCGCCGACCCCGGCGGACCTCGAGCCCGCCGGCTATGTGCAGCACGAGTACGCCGCCGTGGGCACGGCCACCTCCTACCGGGCGGCCGGAGAGCTCACGCCAGACGGCCGGTGGACGTTCGCCACGGACACCACCGCGCCGTACCGCACCCGGGTGCTGGTGCGCCGCCCCGCGGCGGCGGACCGGTTCAGCGGCACCGTCATCGTCGAGTGGCTGAACGTCAGCGGTGGCGTCGACGCCGACCCGGAGTGGACCACCCTGCAGGAGGAGATCACCCGACGCGGCGACGTCTGGGTCGGGGTCTCGGCGCAGCGCATCGGCGTGCTCGGCGGCCCGGTGCTGGTCACCGCGCCCGGCGGTGAGGGCGTGTCGGGCCGGGGGCTCAGGGCCCTGGACCCGGCCCGGTACGGCTCGTTGAGCCATCCCGGCGACGGCTATTCGTTCGACATCTACACGCAGGTCGCCCGGGCCGTCGGGGCCGGGGCCGGGCTGGGCGGCGCGAAGCCGTCGGTCGTGGTCGCGGCCGGTGAGTCGCAGTCGGCGGCGGCGCTGGTCACCTACTACAACGGCGTGCAGCCGCTCACCCGCGAGTTCGACGGCTTCTTCGTGCACAGCCGCGGCTCCGCCGGCCTGCCGCTGGTCACGGGCGACCAGCCGGCCGACCTCGCCGGCGCGCTGCAGGGCACGCCGACGATCTTCCGCACCGACCTGGACGCGCCGGTCCTCAACCCGCAGACCGAGTCCGACCTGCTCGGCGTGCTCAACTCCTACAAGGCCCGGCAGCCCGACGGCGACCGCTTCCGGCTCTGGGAGGTCGCCGGCACCGCCCACGCCGACGCGCACCTGCTCGGCCCGAACGCCAGCGCGATGAACTGCGGCGTCCCGGTCAACGACGGCCCGATGCACGTCGTCGGCAAGGCGGGGCTGCGGGCGCTGAAGACCTGGATCACCACCGGCCGGGCTCCGGAGGTCGCGCCGCGCATCGAGGTGACCGCCGGCGGCACCCCGGCGATCCGCCGGGACTCCGACGGCATCGCGGTGGGCGGTATCCGCACCCCACCGGTGGACGTGCCGACCGCTGTGCTGACCGGTGAGCCCGGGCCCGACGCGTCCATCATCTGTCTGCTGCTCGGTTCCACGAAGCCGCTGCCCGCCGCCAGGCTCGCCGCGCTCTATTCCGACCGGGACGTCTACCAGCAGCGTTATGACGCCGCGGTGGAACACACGGTCAGCGCGGGCTACGCGCTGGCCGATGACCGCGCGGCGCTGGCCGGGTTCGCCGGCCCGGACGCGCTCGGATGACGCGACGGGGGGTTTCCCGGGGCCGTGACCAGACCCCGGGAAACCCCCCGGATCGCCGTGCCGACCGCGGTGCCCGGCCGAAGTGGGTGCCCGGCTGAATTGGGTGCCCGGCCGGAGTGGGTGCCCGCTAGCTGAAGTCGGTGAAGGTGGGTTCGGTCCAGACGTGTTCCCGGGTGACGGGCCAGCAGATGAACGGCTTGGTCCGGTCGCCGACNGGTTCGAACTTCCCGTCGTGCACCTTGACCACGGTGATGCACTCCTGCTTGTAGCCGTGGGTCACCGGGTCGTCCTCGGTGGGCGGGAAGTGCTGGCGGCTCCAGTCGATCGGGTCGGTCAGGCCGTCGGCGCTGTAGGCGGTCATCCGGTTGGTCGCGGCGATCACCGACTCCCGGGTGAAGCCCTCCCCGGCGGCCTTGATGCCCTGGTAGGCGAGGTCGGCGTCGATCCAGCCGAGCAGCGCGTACTCCGTGCGCTCGGCCTTCGTCCGGTCCATCCAGGTGAAGAAGTCCTTCAGCCCGGAAGTGCCGGGGTCGGCCTCGAAGGGGCGGAAGCGGGGCAGGACGTAGTCGCCCTCGAACAGCGAACCGCCCTCGGCGACGAACTTCTGGTCGTAGGTGTTCTGGTGCACCATCGGCACCGAGCCGATTCCCTGGCGTTCCATCTCCTGGGAGAACGTCTTCATCGAGTTGAGGTCGATGCAGCCGACGACGAGCTGGGCGCCGGCCTTCTTCATCGCCGTCACCTCGGGGCCGGCGCCGTTGGGCAGGCCGTAGGCCAGGCTGTCGTTCGCGTAGACGATCTCCTGGCCGAACTGCTCACCGAAGGTCTCGATCGACTTGACGACGCCGTTGGCGCAGTTCTTGGACGCGGGCGCGACCCCGATCCCGAGTGCGGCGATTCTGGTGGCGCCGGCGAGCCTCGCCAGGTAGGGCCAGTACGTCTGGGTGCACTCGATACAGAAGACCCCGGTGGAGCTGAACACCGACTCCTTCCCGACCATGTCGGTGGCGTTCGCGGGCAGCCCGTAGACGGGTATCCCGGCCTTGGCGAGCGCGTCGTAGCCGCTGGCCAGCAGGGGTGCGGAGAACGTGGCGAAGGTGTCGTTCGCCGAAATGATCTCCAGTGACGCCTGCTGGTTGTTGCCCAGCTGGTCGTCGATCGTCCTGGAGACCACCAGTTCGCGGCCGAAGAGCCCGCCNTCGCTGTTGCGGTAGGCGAGATAGGCGTTCACCCCGGAGGCGAAGCAGTCCAGGATGCAGGTTCCGAGCGGGTTGTTGCTCCTGGTCCCGACCATCGCGAACCGGATCTCGCTGTCGGTGACGCCGGGCGCGGTGGACCCGCCGCCCGCCGACGTGCCGCTGCTGGCCGGGGGCTTGTCCGTCTCGCCCGTGGAGTTCGAGCAGGCGGCCACGGCGAGCGCGAGGGCCACCAGCAGAACGGGCAGGGTGCCTAAGCGGGTACCCGGCGGCTTGCGCCACGGCCTTCGCCGGGGCGTTTCCCCTGGGCCGCCGCGGGACCTGCTGTCGGAACCGTTCACCTGTTGCTCCCTTTCGAAGGGGGCGCGCTCGTCCACGGCTCTCGGGTGCCCTGGCGGCGGGTGCCGTCAGACGGTGGGTTGCCGGTCGAACGTGCTGGGGGTGGTTGGGCCTGGCCGGCGCGGCGCGCCACAGTGGGCCGACCGCCGGGCGGGCCGCCTACGTGACGTCCGTCATGTCCGGCCGATCTGGCGCAAAAATATATACATGTATTCGGGTCGTCAAGGGTGGTGCCGGAGGTTGTTCCGGTGGCCCGAAAAAGGGTCCTGATCCCGGAGGCGGCAACGCCCGAACGCAAGCCAGGCCGCGAACGTGCGGGCCGGGCAGGGGTGACGCCCGCTCGCGGGCCGGGGTGGGAGTGCCGGGCCAGGCGACCTCGACCCCGCCCGGACCCGCAGTCAACATCTAAAGGTCTTGGCGGTCCAGTGGCCCGTATCGAACCAGCGGGTGTGCCGTCGGCGGCGGCTGTCGGCGGCCGCTCAGAACTGGGTGCCGCCGTCGATGTTGATGACAGCTCCGGTCAGGTAGCCGGCGCGGGGCGACAGCAGGAACGCGAACAGCTCGCCGACCTCGGTGGGAGTGCCCGGCCGGCGCAGCGCGACGTCCATGTGCCACTCGTCGACCATGACCCGCTCCAGCAGGCCCTCCGGCGGCACTCCGCGCTGGGTGGCGAGGGCGTGCCGCAGGCCCGCGAGCGAGTCGGTCTCGATGGCGCCGGGGCAGACGCAGTTGGCCCGCACCCCGGCGGCGCCGTAGGCCCGGGCCACTGTCTTGGTGAAGGCGGCGATGCCGCTCTTCAGCGTGAGGTAGGGCAGTCGATCGGGGTGGTAGGCGCGCATCCCGTAGGCGGCGGTGGTCACCACGGTGCCGCCGCCCGCCGCCACCAGGTGGGGGACGGCCGCCCGCACCGTGCGCACCGTTCCCATGAGCACGTCGTCGAAGGCCTGGGACCACACCTCGTCCGTCGCGGCTTCCAGCGCGCGGTGCGAGCCCTTCCCGGTGCCGGTGGTGACGGCGATCCCGGCCAGCTCGCCGAGAAGATCGACGGCCTCGGCCACGACCCGGTCGGCCTCGCCGGGGGCGTTGACGTCGCCGACCACCGCGGTGGCGTCCGGGCCGAGGCGCAGCGCGGCTGCCTCGGCCCGCTCCCGGTCACGGCCGACGACCACCAGCCGGGCACCCTCGGCCGCGATCACCTCCGCCGTGGCCAGCCCCATACCGGCGGTACCGCCGACCACCACGAACCCACGACCACGCACCCCGAGATCCATCTCGCCGGCCGCCTTCGCTCACATCCGAAACATCTAGATGTTCACCGTAGGGCCGGCTGGCGAGGCAGCGCAAGCCGCTGCCTCGCCGATCAGGTCAGGTCAGGTCAGGATGGCTCCGGGCCGGTCGCGGCCGGGCGGGCCGGGTCCGCCGACCAGGCGGACCAGGAGCCCGGGAACAGCGTCGCGTCGAAGCCCGCCGCCGCCAGCGCGGCGATCTCGTGCGCCGCGGTGACACCGGATCCGCAGTACACGCCGACCGGGCCGCCGCCGGCGCCGACCCCCGCCGCGGCGAACCGCGCGCGCAGCCGCTCGACGGGCAGGAAGCGGCCGTCCGGGCCGAGATTCTCGGCCGTGGGCAGGCTGCGCGCCCCGGGAATGTGCCCGGCGCGCGGGTCGACCGGCTCCACCTCGCCGCGGTAACGCTCGGCGGCCCGGGCGTCGAGCAGCACGCCGCCGGCACCGGGCAGCGCGGCGGCGGAGTCGGCGTCCAGCACCGGCAGCTGCCCGGCCGACAGCTCGATGTCGCCCTCGTCGGGCCGGTGGGCGCCGGTGGCCAGCGGCCCGCCCGCCGCGTTCCAGGCGGCGAGGCCGCCGTCGAGGATGCGGACGTCGCCGACACCCGCCCAGCGCAGCAGCCACCAGGCCCGGGCCGCGCTCAGCCCGCCGACCGCGTCGTAGACGACGACCGGCTGCCCGGTGCGCAGCCCCCAGCGCCGCGCGGCCCGCTGCAGGTCCGCGGGCTCCGGCAGCGGGTGACGGCCCTGAGCAGCCGAGGCCGGCGCGGCGAGCTCGGTCTCCAGGTCCACGTAGACCGCACCCGGCAGGTGCCCGTCGAGGTAGTGCTTCTCGCCGTCGGGGTCACCGAGCGCCCAGCGCACGTCCAGCAGCGCCGGCGGCCGGGACCCGGCCAGCTCGGCGCGCAGGGTCCGCGGGTCGACGAGGACGGTCGCCGCGGCGAGCACCTCGGCGAGGTCGTCGACGGGCAGCGAACCGGGCGCCGTCCGCTCGGCCACGGCGCGCTGGACCCGCGCGGCGAGGCCGGCGTTCACCGGGGCGCGCCGGCCCAGCTGCCGGGCGAGCAACGCGATCTCCCCGTTGAGGAAGTCCGTCTCGGCGTCCCGGGCGCGGGCGAGGCTCTGCCAGGTCGAGCTGCCCGGCCGCTCGCGCCCCTCGACCGGGTGGATGACGAAGTCGTCCAGGCGCGCGGTGCTCTCCGTCGCCAGGTCGGCGATCCCGAACCCGGCCGCGGTGAGCACCGCGCGGGCCTCGGCCACCACCAGTGCCGCCGCCCGGTCGCGTTCCGGGCCGGCCGGGTAGAGCGCGTCGAGGGCGAAGGTCACGCTCGCCAGCAGCTTCGCCGCCTTCCACCGGGAAAGGTCGGCGACCAGCTGCGTCTCGAAGCCGGCCGCCGCCAGATCGGCCGCGATCGCCCGCGCCGCGTCCGAGGCGGGCCCGTCCGGGTGGCTCCCCAGCCAGAAGACGCCCACCACGGGCGCCCCGGGCGAGGCGATCTCGCCGTCGGCGACATAGGTCGACGGCACCCACAGCACCGACCCGACGACGGTGGAGAAACGGCGCAGCGCGGCGCGCTCGGCCTCCAGCCCGTTCTGCACGGTGAGGACGGGCAGCACCTCCCCGGCCCGCCACCGGCCGCCGGCGACCGGCGCCCGCGCCCACTCGGCGAGCGCCTCCTCGGCCTGCTGGGTCTTGGTGGCCAGCACCAGGACGTCGTCGGCCTCCAGGGCGATCTCGGCCGGACCCCCCACGGCGGGCAGGTCGAGCGTGCGGGCGCCGTCCGGCCGGAAGTAGCGCAGCTTCCCGGCCCGGGCCAGCTCCAGCTGCCGGCCGCGGGCCACCAGGACGGCCGGCCGGCCCACCCGGCTGAGCTCGGCGGCGAGGGTGACCCCCGCGGCACCGGCACCGATGATCACATAACGGGGCACCGTCATCCCTCCCGCAGCGGCTCGGTGACGGCGATCGGCGCGAGGTCGGAGCCCGCGCGCAGGCGCTCGAGAAACTGTACGACGGCCGCGGCGACCGTGCGGTGCGTCGCGTCGTTGAGGGCGTCGTGCCGGCCGCCGACGATGGTGACGAGCTCGGCGCGGGGGACGGCGGCGTACCAGCGGCGGGCTTCGTCCACCGGGCTCACCGCGTCGTCACGGCCGTGGACGCCGAGCACCGGCACCCTCAGCAGGCCGGGGACGGCCGGGTCGAACCACTCGTCGGGCAGGCCGGCGAACAGCGCCGCCCGGCGGACCGCGCCCGCGCTGATGCGCCCCTGATGGGTCGGGCAGGCGGTGCGGATCGTCAGCTCGTCGTCCCACTCCGCCGCCGGCGCGGCGGACGGCGCGGTCGGCAGTCCGGCGAGGATGAGCGCCGCCACCCCGTCGAGGTGGCCGGTGGCGGCCAGGTGGGCCGCGAAGGCCGCCCCGGCGTCGGAGCCGACCACGACCCGGGGCAGGTCCGGGTCGGCCTCGGCGATGACGCCGAGCAGCTCGTCGCGGGCGCGGTCCGGCTCCGCGCTGGGCGCGGCGACGGCGTGCACCCGGTAGGCGTCGGTGGCCAGCCGGCGGCCGAAACGCTCGTACACCTGGGGCGATTCACCCCGGCCCGGCAGCACGACCAGCGTCGCGCGCAGCGGCGGCCCGGCGGACTCGTGCCAGGTGGAGACAGTGGCCTCGCGCGCGAGGGTCATCAGCGACCTTTCGGTGGGAGATGGGGTGGGATGCGCCGGACGGGCGGCCCGGCGCCAGGTGCGGGCCGACCCGCCCGCGGTGCCGCGGAACCGCCCTTCGCCGAGGCCCGAGTGGCCGCGGGCTGCCCGGCCGGCGGGCTGCCCGGCCGGCGCGGGCCGCCGCCCGCCCGGAGGGCCTGCCGACAGCGGTGCCGCGGCGTGGGCGTGGGCGGCGGGGACGTCCGGCACGGGGAACCGCCCCCTCGGGGGCGGGCGTCAGCGACAACACATGGCGCAGTGACGCATGAAGTCGATCACCCGGCGCCTGGTGAGATGCCGCCCGGCCCCGGCCCCGGGCTCGGCCCCGGAACCGGGCGGAAGAGCGGCTGGGCGGTGGTCGACCGGCCGCGGCGCGGGACGGCCCGCCGGCGTGATCTCCACCATGCCGATCAACCTAGTAGTTGCCCCCAGGAGTGACCAGCGACGATTCGCGATCGTGGCGATCGCGAGCGCTTATCGGTAACCGCGGCGGCCAGGCGCCGGCCGCCGGCCTCAGATCGCCTTGCCCGGGTTGAGGATGCCCGTCGGGTCGAAGACCGCCTTGATCTCGCGTTGCAGCGCGTCCACGTCCTCACCCAGCTCGACCCGCATCCACCGGCGTTTGAGCACGCCGACCCCGTGCTCGCCGCTGACCGTCCCGCCGAGGCGCAGCGCGGTGCGGAACAGACCGTCCGCGGCGGCCTCGACCGCCGGGTCCGCCGGGGTCTGCCCGGGGGACAGCACGATGATCGGGTGCAGGTTCCCGTCGGCGGCGTGCGCGAAGGTGTGGATCGAGGTGCCGGTCGCCGCCGCCGTGTCGCGCACGGCCGCGACGGCCTCGGGCAGCCGCGAGCGGGGGACGCTGATGTCCTCGATCAGCACCGGCCCGACCCGCTCGAGCGCGGGCAGCGCGGCGCGGCGCACGGCGGTCAGCCGGGCGGCCTCGGCCGGGTCCGTCGTCACCTCCAGATGCCCGGCGCACTCGCGCAGCACCCGCGCGGCCGCGGCCGCCTCCTGGTCCGCGGCGGCACCGTCACACTGCAACAGCACGAAGGCGGCGCCTCTGGACCGCAGGTCGGTGCCCAGATACTCGTCGATGCGCGCCAGCGTCGGCCCGTCGATGAACTCCGCGACGGCCGGTACGACGCCCGCCGCGCGGACGGCGGCGACCGCGGCGAAGGCGGCCTCGGCGTCCGGGAAGTAGCCGGACAGGGTGGCCGTGGCGGCCGGCAGGGGCCGCAGCCGCAGGGTGGCCCCGACGATGACACCGAGCGTTCCCTCCGAGCCGACGAACAGCCCGGTCAGGTCGTAGCCGGTGACGCCTTTGATCGCCCGCCGGCCGGTGTGGATGAGGCGGCCGTCCGCCAGCACCACGTCCAGGCCCAGGACGGCGTCCCGGGTGACGCCGTACTTCGCGCAGCGCAGCCCGCCGGCGTTGGTCGCGATGTTGCCGCCGACGGTCGAGATCTCCACGCTGGCCGGGTCGGGCGCGTAGCGCAGCCCGTGCCGCCCCGCCGCGCGGTCGAGATCGGCGGTCAGCACCCCCGGCTCGACGAGGGCGAGCTCGTCGCCGGGCAGGACCTCCACGATGCGGTTCATCCCGGTGAGGTCGAGCACGATCCCGCCGTCGGCGGCGGTGGCCGCACCGGCCAGCCCGGTTCCCGCACCGCGGGGCACCAGCGGCGTTCCGGTCCGGTGCGCGTGGCGCAGGACGTGCCGCACCCCGGCGACGCCACGCACGGAGGCCACGGCGGCGGGCCGCACGTCCGGGGTCCAGCCGGAGCGGTCGAACCGGTGCGCGTCGAGCGTGGGGGCGTCCGTCCGCCAGTCGACCTCGTCGTGCGGGGGCAGTGCCGTCATCGGACGCCCGCGGCGCTGGCCCGGGCGGTCGCGGCGCTGGCCCGGGCGGTCGCGCGGCCCCGAAGCTGGCAGCCCCGCGACAGCGAGCCCAGGCCCCGGTTCCACTGATCGCGAAACGATTTCACGGTTATCCTATCGACATGGGGGGCGTTCTCGACATCGTCGCATTGCGCAGCCTCACGTCCATCGCGGACTGTGGCGGCTTCCGCCGGGCCGCCGACAGCCTGCACCTGTCCCAGTCGGCCGTGAGCCAGCACGTCCGGCGCCTTGAGCAGGTCTGCGGCTGCCCGCTGGTCACTCGCAGCCGCACGGGGGTCGGGTTCACCCCCGACGGTGCGCTGCTGCTCGCCGAGGCGCGCCGGATCCTCGCCGCGCACGACGACATCCTCGAACGGCTGCGGCTGGCTGACGCCCCCCGCCGCACGCTGGTCATCGGTTCGACCGAGCACGCGGCGGACCTGCTGCTCCCGTCGATCACCGCGCGGCTGCGGGCCGGCTTCCCGGGCGCCGCCGTCCGGTTCCGCATCGACCGGGGCAGAGTGCTCAACGACCGGATCGACACCGGGGCGATCGACGCATCGCTGTTCATCGGCGACGTGCGCGGGCGTGACGCCCGCCCCGCCGGCCAGCTTCCGCTGGCGTGGTTCGCCGCGCCGGGGTGGCAGCCGTTGAGCGGCCCGCGGCCCGCCGTCCCGATCGTCGTCATCGACGAGCCCTGCACGATCCGCCGCCGGGCCCTCCAGGTCCTAGCGGACCACGGCATCGAGGCGTCCGTGGTCTGCGAGGCCGGTCACCTGGCCGGCGTGCTCAACGCCGCCCGCGCCGGTCTCGGCGTCGCGCTGCTCGCCCATGTCGGCGGGCCGCCGGAGGGTCTGGAGCTGCGTCCCGACCTGCCACCGGTCGAGCCCGAGCCGCTGCACGTCCGGGGGCGCCGCGGTGCGCCCAGCGCGCTGGTGCCCGCTGTCGCCGAAGCGGCCAGGGCCCTGCTCACCCCCGCCGGGGCCCCCGCCCCGCCCGCGGCGCCCGCGGCGGGCTGACCGCCGGAACCCGGGGGCGTGTCCGGAACGTTCTGCTGGTCGACGGGCCAGGTGCCGACATCCTTTCCTGAACACCCCGTCGGAGGGAGACTTCCGTTCTGTGAGCATCCTCGACGACGCCCGCGCGGGCATGGACCTCGACGTACGACCGCAGGACGACCTCTTCGGCCATGTGAACGGCCGGTGGCTCGCCGAGGCGGAGATCCCGTCGGACCGCTCCAGCTGGGGCCCGTTCGTGCAGCTGGCCGACGCCGCCGAGCAGCAGGTCCGTGACATCATCACCGACCTCGCCGCGCAGGACCCGGCGGATCAGAGCGAGGACGCGCGGAAGATCGCCGACCTCTACAACTCCTTCATGGACGTCGAGGCCATCAAGGCGCTCGGCGTGGGCCCGGTGCGGCCCCTGCTGGACGCCGCGCGCGGCCTGGCCGACATCCGCGAGCTCGCCGCGTTCCTCGGCGGGTTCGAGCGGATCGGCGGCCGCGGGCTGTTCGGCTCCTACGTCGACACCGACGACCGCAACTCCGACCGGTACCTGTTCCACCTCGTCCAGGGCGGGCTCGGCCTGCCGGACGAGTCGTACTACCGCGACGAGCGGTTCGCCGAGATCCGCGAGAAGTACGTGGCCTACCTGACCCGCATGCTCGGGCTGGTGGAACACCCCGATCCGGCGGGCGCAGCGGCGCGGATCCTCGCCCTGGACACCCGGCTCGCCGGCGGCCACTGGGAGCGGGCCGAGACCCGCGACGTCCAGAAGACCTACAACCTGCTGACGGCGAGCGAGCTCGCGGCCCTGTGCCCGGCCTTCGCCTGGGACGACTACGTCGCCGCGCTCGGCGGGCAGCTCACCAGCCTGGACTCGACGCTGGCGGAGGTGTGCGTCCGGCAGCCGTCGTACTTCGAGCACCTGTCGACCGTGCTGACCGACACCCCGATCGAGGTGTGGCGCGAGTGGGCGCTCAGCCACGTGCTCCGCTCGGCGGCGCCCTACCTGACGGACGAGTTCGTCGAGACGAACTTCGACTTCTACGGCCGCACGCTCAGCGGCACCCCCGAGCAGCGGGCCCGGTGGAAGCGCGCCGTGGCGTTCGTCGAGGGCGCGATCGGGGAGGCCGTCGGTGAGCAGTACGTCGCCCGCCACTTCCCGCCGCACGCCAAGGCGCAGATGGACGACCTCGTCGCTAACCTGCTCGCGGCCTACCGCTCGTCGATCTCCCAGCTGGACTGGATGACCGAGGAGACCAAGCAGCGGGCCTACGAGAAGCTGAAGACGTTCCGGCCGAAGATCGGCTACCCCGACCGGTTCCGGGACTACTCGGCGCTGAAGGTCCGCCGGGGCGACCTCGTCGGCAACGCCCAGGCCGCCGCCGCGTTCGAGACCGACCGGGAGCTCGCCAAGATCGGCGCCCCGGTCGACCGCGACGAGTGGTTCATGCTCCCGCAGACCGTGAACGCCTACTACAACCCCGGCACCAACGAGATCTGCTTCCCGGCCGGGATCCTGCAGCGGCCGTTCTTCAGCCCGGACGCCCACCCGGCGGAGAACTACGGCGGCATCGGCGCGGTCATCGGCCACGAGGTGGGTCACGGCTTCGACGACCAGGGCGCCCAGTACGACGGCGCCGGCAACCTCAACGACTGGTGGACGCCCGCCGACAAGGCCGCGTTCGAGGTGAAGTCCAAGGCCCTGGTGGAGCAGTACAGCGCCTTCGAGCCGCGCAACCTGCCCGGGGAGAAGGTGAACGGCGCGCTCACCGTCGGCGAGAACATCGGCGACCTCGGCGGCCTGACGATCGCGCACACCGCCTACGTGATCTCCNAGGGCGGCGAGGCGTCCCGCGACGACCGGCGGCGGCTGTTCATGAACTGGGCGTATGTGTGGCGCACCAAGCGCCGGCTCGAACTGGAGCGCCAGTACCTGACCACCGACCCGCACAGCCCGCCGGAGCTGCGCGCCAACATCGTGCGCAACCTCGACGAGTTCCACGAGGTCTTCGAGACCACCCCCGGTGACGGGCTGTGGCTGGACCCGGCCGAACGGGTGCGTATCTGGTAGGGGTCGGGCGGCTGCCGTGAAGCTTCACGGCAGCCGCCTCCTACTTAGTACGATTTCCTCGTCGGTGGTCGCGCCGACCCTGGCCGCGCAGATGGCCTCGACCTTTCAGCGGCTGTCGGGCGGGCGGCTGCTACTCAACGTCGTCACCGGCGGCGGTCCGCGTCGCCGCCCGTCATGCCGACGTCTACCTGACGTGGGGGGAGCCGCCGGACGCCGTGGCGGCGAAGTGCGCCGAGGTCCGCGCCGCCGCGCTGGCGGTGGGGCGGGCACCGCGGTTCGGGCTGCGCGCGCACGTGATCACCAGGGACGCCGCGGAGCAGGCCTGGGCGGCGGCCGGCGAGCTCATCGCCGGGCTCGACCCGCCGACCAGCACCGGGGCGGTACCGTCACAATCGGAGCGAGTGCTACTTTCCGGGCATCGCGCTTTCCGGCCGGCGGAACCCGAGGACTGGTACGCGCAAAACTGTTGACATTCGCTTCGCGGCCACCGAGAGTCATACTATGCCGTGGCTGGGTTCGTCGACACAGGATCTTGCGTCGGCACAGGATCTTTCGGCGGTACCTGCTCTTCCGGCGACGCGCGGCCTGGCCCCGAGTCCGTCGAGCTCAGGGGTTCTGCGCGCGGTGCGCCTCGTGACCCGCTGCCACATTGATTTCCTGCTCGTCTCCTCCGCGGCCTGTATGCGGCCGTCCGCGGGCTGAAAGCACCGGACCTCGCTCGGTCCGCGGCTGCCCGTAGGGGCGCTTCCCGCGGTTCTCCTCGTTGCTCGCCGTGCCCGGCTTTCTGCGGTCGGGTACAGCGTGTGAATAGTTCGGCCCAGGCCGGACATCGCGCCGGCCGGCTGACGACACTGCCCGAGTGTCTCCGCTGAGCTCGCGAAACGTTTCCCATCGGGCTCGGCGGAACCATCATTCGGCCGGATTCCNGCGGTCGTCCCCGGCGGAGGCACCGGCCTTCCGCCGGAAACCGGCCACTGGTTTCCTCGGCCGAGGAAACACCGTGTTCTTCCCGGTTTCGCGACCGAAACCGGATCCTTCCCCACCTGGGACAGCCGGGCCGCCGGCGCGGATGTCCCCGTTCTCAGGAGCAGTTGGATGTCCTCTTTGACTGGCAGCCGACAGACGCCGGTGCGGTCCAACCGTCAGGTACGCGGATATCTCGGTCGCGCCGCGACCCGGGTGTGGCCGGCAGCCGACGGCAACGGCGTTCCCCGGGCGTCGATCGTGCTGATGCCCGGCCGCGGTGAGGAAGTCGCGCTCTTCGAAGGGATTGCGGTCAGGCTGGCGGTCGACGGTTACGACGTCACCTTCCTGGCGTCGGGCGAGCGCGCCGACGTCGCGCTCGCCGAGGCGCGGCGGCCCGGTGCCCCGTTCGTCCTGCTCGGCTCCGACACCGGGGCGTTGCGCGCGCTGGACCTGGCCGGGTCGCCCGCGCTGCGGCCGGACGCACTCGTCCTGCTCGGCCTGCCGTTGCTGCACCGCCCGTTCGCCGGCGAGGCGCTCGCGGAGCTGCCGCCGCGGGCGCTGCCCGATCTGCCCACGCTGCTCATCCACGGCCGGCAGGACGACGTCAGCCCCCATCACCTGGCGCGGATCATCACCCGGACGGTGCGGACGGCCACGCTGGAATCGGTGCCGGGCGGCCACCGGATCCTGGCCGGCCCGGGTGCGCGGCTGGTCGCGGCGCTGACCGTGCTGTTCGTCGAGTCCCTGCTCCAGGGGGACGGCACGGCACCCGCGGGCGGCTCTCGGATCGGCCATCCCGCCGCGCGGCCCGCCGTCGCGCGGTGGGCCGCGGACGTGCCCCGCCAGATCGGTGTCACCGCCTGGGGCCGCTGACCGCGGGTCGCGGCCCGATTATCGTCGGGCCCATGCGGAATTCGTTCTGCTCGTGCTGCGGTACGAGGTATCAGCCCGATGCGGTGTGGCCGCGGGTCTGCGCCGGCTGCGGGGAGACGACGTGGCGCAATCCGACTCCCGTGGCGGTGGCGCTGCTGCCCGTCGCCGAGGCGGACGGCGGGCACGGGCTGGTGGTGGTGCGCCGCGATATCGAGCCGGGCCGCGGCGAGCTCGCGCTGCCCGGGGGCTTCATGGAGGTCGGCGAGGTCTGGCAGGAAGCCACGGTGCGGGAGTTGCGCGAGGAGACGGGAATCGTCGCGGCCGCGGCCGACGTACGCCTGTTCGACGTGCACAGCGGGAACGACGGCGGGGTGCTGCTGGTTTTCGGCCTGCTGCCGGAGCGGCCGCGCGCCGACCTGCCGCCGGTGACCGCGACGGACGAGACCACGGAATGGCTGGTCGTCACCTCGCCGCGGCGGCTCGTCTTCCCGACGCACACGGAGGCGCTGGCCGCGTATTTCGCGCGCCGCGACGCGCGGGTGCCGGCCGCCGCCTCCTGAGCGGTGCTTCGCGGGCCGCCCCGGCGCGTCAGCTCAGGGCGGCCTCGAAGGCGAGGAACGTGCCGATGGCCGCCGCGACGACGGCGTCGGCCCGCGCCCGGTCCGTGCCCACCCAGCGGCGCATGACCTGGCGCAGATCCCGCCAGCGGCGGCCGACCTGATCCCCGTACGGGGTGAAGTAGGTGGACGCCGCGGCCAGGTTGGCGCGGGTGCTCAGATTGCGGGCGATCAGCTGGCCACCGAGGGTGGCGCCTTCCGTCACATAAAGCGCGCCGAAGCCGCAGGCCACGTCGCTCACGGCGGGCACAGCCGTGGACGGGAGCTCGGGCAGTTCCGCCGGCGTGACGCCGAGCGTGCCCAGATCGCTGGTCAGCCGGCCGAGCTTGCGCCGCCCCGGCCAGTCCAGCAGCGGGTCGTCGAACTCGCCGAACAGGGTGTCGAGCCGCGGTTCCAACACGGCGTGAACGCGGTAGAAGGAGATCATCAACGCCCGGTAGCGCGCATCCGGGATGTCCGGGTCCGCGAGCCCCAGGCTCGCCTCCACCCGCTCGTGTACGACCGCCGTGGAGCGGCGAAGGCGCGCCATGATGTCGTCGTCACCCCGTGGGGCGGGCGGGCCGATCGCGTCGGCGCGGTCGTGGAGCTCCGTTGCCGCTGCTTCCATCCACCCAGCGTAGCCAGGTCCCCGCTGCCGCCGGGCGAATTCGCGGTCACCGCCCGCGATCCAGCCCGAAACGGCTGGTGGCGTCACCGCGGCCGCCAGCGGGCCGGGATCGCCATGGAGTGCGGTGGCCCCGACGGGCGGGACGCCCCCGCGCGACGCCGCCCGACTTCCGCCCGACTTCCGTGGGCCCCACCCCTTGCAAGTTCGTACATATTATCCAATCATGGGCGGGTCTGGACACCCCTCGTGGAAGGTTCGCGCCGCTCCGCACCGGGCGGTCCAGGCGGGTGGTGTGACGCGGCTTCGCGGCCGCGGGGGACCGGGCGTGCTGCTCCGGTGGAGAAGTTCGACCACGCGGCCGCTCGCCGGCGGGCCGACGATCGAAGGATGATGTGAATGAAGATCAATAAAAAATCGTTCTTAGTACTGGTGCTGGCCGGTGCGGTCGGGATCGCCGGGTGCGGCGGCAGCGACGGCGGCGGCAGCACCGACACCGCAGCGGTGGATTCCGCCCTGCTGAAACTGGGCCCGGACCAGGGCTGGAACCAGACCGACGTCACCATCGACCCGGCCGCCCTCGACTGCCAGGGCAAGGCGTCCGACCCGCACCGCGGCGTCACCGACACGTCGATCAAGATCGGCGGGCTGGTGACGGCGACCAGCCCCAGCGGCATCGCGTTCGCGGACGCCGAGGCGGGGGCCAAGGCGCGGTTCGAACGGGCGAACGCCGAAGGCGGGATCGCCGGCCGCACCATCGACTTCATCGGCGTGCGTGACGACGGCGGCGACCCGGGCCGCAACGGCGCCCAGGCCAACTCCCTCGTGTCGAGGGAGGGGATCTTCGCCGCGGCACCGGTCATCATCGCCACGTCACCCAGCTACATCGACACGTTCTGCAAGGAAGTCACGCCCTTCTTCGGCTGGGGAACGGACAGCGGCTTCTGCGGCAACACCATCGGTTTCAGCATCGTCGGCTGCCAGACGCCGACCGCCGAGCAGCGGGTCGCGGTGAACACCGGCCCGCCCGCGGCCGTGAACGCCCTCATTCCGGCGGGCACACCGAAGAGCATCGCGATGATCGGCCTCGACAACGACTCCGCGCGCCAGGGCAACATCACGATTGCCCAGGGATTCCAGGCCGCCGGGTTCGACATCGCCTACTCCAAGACCCCGATCCCCGTCTCCGGCCTGTCCGACCCGACTCCGATCGTCCAGGCGGTCATGACGTCCGACAAGGGCCGGCCGCCGACGGCGGTGTTCATGGTGACCCCGGTCGGCGACGCGGTCAGACTGCTCGGCGCCTTCCGGGCCGCCGGCTACACCGGGATGCTCCTGACACCCTTCTACGACCCGCGACTCGCGGGCGCGAAGGAGCTCTCGGACACCTACGCCGTGATGCAGTGGCAGCCGGGCCTTTCCACCGACGTGCCCGGCATCGCCCAGATGCTGGCGGACTTCAAGGCATCCTCGCCCGACCTGACCGACAGCCTGCCCGCGATGGCCGGCTACTGGTCGGCCGACATGCTGGTGAAAGCCCTGGAGAAGGTCGGCCGTGACCTCACGGTGGACGCCCTGCTGAAGACGCTCAACAGCGGCGACTACACCAACTACGTCCCCGGGGCGCTGCCGGAGACCCGCTGGCCGCTGAACCACAGCACGCCGTCACCCTGCGGGACCCTCGCGCACCTCAAGGACGGCAAGTGGACCGCGCCGGCCCTGTCCTGCGGCGCCATCACGAAGGTCTCGTAACGCGGCTCGCTCACGGCCGCGCGTCGCCACCCGAGCGGCGCGCGGCCATGATCTTCCCGGTGGCCACGCTGGCCACCATGGCCACTGCTGCGGGCGCATCGCGCTCAGTCCCGGTAGTGGGGGACCGGGGCGATCGGGTTGAGGCCGGTGAGGCACTGCCCCGTCAGCTGGTCCCAGGAGCCGTCGGCGACGAACCGCGCCAGCGCGTTGACGGCGACCAGGGGCACACCCGCCCACGGCACCCCGAAGCTCGCCTCCAGCAGGACATGGGTGTTCGGCGCGAGCACCGCGACGGGTCGCCCGCCGGCGGGCCCGACCAGCGCCCCCGCCAGGCGGCGGCACCGTTCCCGCAGGTCGCGGTAGTTCCAGCGGTGTTCCCCGTCGACCACCGCCAGCCGGTCGCCGTGCGCGGCGGCGGCGCGGTCGAGGTAGGCCGACCGGGGTCAGCGGCTCGAACGACAGCGCGTCGAACCCGGCCCGCGCCGAGGTCGGAAACCCGGATTCGTGGGGCGCGGATTCGTGGGGCACAGCCGTCTCCTTCGCATCTGGTTTCTGGTCGTAGTCTCCCGCCGCGCGCCGGGCCGGGTAGTCCTGAGACAAGGGACCCTCATTCAGGTACGGCTTGACTGCGCGTAGGCGGTTCGGGCCAAGGTGGTCGGGGACCAGCTCGGCGGCAGCGTGCCAAAGCGACCGTGGCGCTGGTCTCCGCCGGCAGGGGGCCGGCCTCGCGAGCGAAATGAGTTGACTGAGGTGTCCGAGGTGTCCGAGGTATCGGAAGTGGCGACCGAACGCCGCGGCGGCGTGCTGGTGATCACCATCAACCGGCCGGCGGCGAAGAACGCGATCACCGCGGGTGTCGCGCAGGGTGTCGCGGCCGCGCTCGACGAGCTGGACGGCTCCGACGAGCTGTGGGCCGGAGTGCTCACCGGCGCCGGCGGCAGCTTCTGCGCCGGGATGGACCTCAAGGGCTTCCTGCGCGGCGAGTCGCCGACGATCGAGGGCCGCGGATTCGCCGGGCTGACGTCGGCCCCGCCGCGCAAGCCGCTGATCGCCGCGGTCGAGGGCTGGGCGCTGGCCGGCGGGTTCGAGATCCTGCTCGCCTGCGACATCGTCGTCGCCGCCGAGACGGCGAAGTTCGGCGTCCCGGAGGTCAAGCGGGCCCTGGTCGCCGCGGCGGGCGCTGCCCTGCTGCTGCCGCAGCGCGTCCCGCTCGGCGCGGCCCTGGAGCTGCTGCTGACCGGTGAGCCGATCACCGCCCAGCGGGCCTACGAGCTCGGCATCGTCCAGCGGCTGACCCCCGAGGGCGGCGCGCTGGACGCGGCCGTCGCGCTGGCCAGCACGATCGCCGCCAACGGCCCGCTCGCCGTCGCGGTCACCAAGCAGATAGCGCGGTCGGCCTCCGACTGGACCCTGGAGGAGGGCTGGAAGCGGCAGGGGGAGCTGATAGCGCCCGTCTTCGGCTCCGAGGACGCCCGCGAGGGCGCGACCGCGTTCGCCGAGAAGCGCCCGCCGGTGTGGAAGGGCCGCTGACGCACCGCGGCCGGTACGGAAGCACTGAGTCGGTTCGGAAGGCCGGGGGGCTGAGTCGAGGCCGGTGACAGTCGGGCGCCGGGCCGGGCTGCGGGCGTCGGTCGGGTGCCAGGTCGGGCTGCGGGTGACGCCGAGCGCTTCGGGTGACGCAGCTGTCTGATCAGGGGGATATCGCGGCTGTCGGGCCGGCCGTGAGGCCCGGCGGGCGGGGGCTGCGGGCCGGTGCGGGGACCGCGCCGTGTCGCCTGTTCGACGTCCACGATTCCGCGTGTGGATGTCTTGGCAGGTGCGGATCCCGCCGCGGTGCGGTTACGGGGCTGCCGGCATGCCGTGGGACGTCGCGGTAGCGGGGCTAGCTGGGCTTTCAGAGCGTTGGCAGGGCCCGCGGCACCCGTTTCCCGCGCCTGCGGCGTGGGTCCGCGAGGATTCGCTGACAGCGGCTGAAGGGCTCTGTGTGTCCTTCGATCGCAGGGGTCGCGGCCCCTGTATCGCTGTGGTTGTCAAGACGTCTCGGTGGGAGACACGAGGAGGTCTTCAGGCGCGCGATCGCCATAGCCGCGCCCGCGCCCGAAACGCCGACCACCATCGTCAGATCACCGGGCGCACCCGCCTGAGCACCCGCCGAGCCCCCACGTGCGCCGTCCGCCCCGCGCTCGTCCGCCCCGCGTCCGCGCGGGCAGTCCGCCGAGCACCCACGCGCCCACGCCAAGCACCGCCCCGCCCGGCACCCGTACGAGTCAAGATCCGCGGGGATCGGCCTAGCTCGGGGTGGACCCGGCCTCCGGCGAGTCGACGGGTGCGGCTCTGGGCTCGACTCGGTCCAGATATCGCTCGAGAAGATCGAGTGTGGGCGCGTGCCCGGTGGACATGCCCACCGCCTGCTCCATCAGGATCATTCTCGGGATGCTGGTGACGAGGAATACCAGCACCTCAGGAGAGATCGGCTCGGTCGGGAACGTGTAGTCGCCCGGAGATTCCTCAAGCGCGTCGAGTATCAGCGCCCGCGCTTTTTCACCCACTTCGGCGATTTCGGTCCGGATGGCCTTGCGGTGGTTCGCCAGCGCGGTGAGTTCGGCGATCAGCGCGGCGGCCGTGGGATTGTTGGCGAACTCCCAGAGCGCGCGCAGGGGCTGGCGGGTCTCGAGTGCCTTCACCAGGGCGCCGACGGTCTGCTCGCTCCGCCGCCGAACGAGCGCGAGAAAAAGATCGTCCAGGGTGGGGAAGTAGTACTGGACCAGCCCGGGCGTGACTCCCGCCTTCGCCGCCAGCACCCGGTAGGTGACCGCGGCGTACCCCTCGTCGAGCATGAGCCGTTCGGCGCGGTCCAAAAGTATGGTGCGGGTCTTTGATTTCTGCGCGCCGACCCGGCGAGGTGTCGTCATCCGCGGCCTTCCGTACCCGTTGCGCCGTCCGTCAACACGTCCGGCCAGGCCGCCGAACGCGGGTGCATCCACCCCGCCGGATGCGCCGCTCGCCAGGTGCGCCGTCGTGCCATACGATCGTACAGGGCTCTCGTGGGGCGAACGCGCTCCGGTCGCCGCCGCGCCGCCCCGCCGCCCGGGCCCGGCGGGTGCTTCCCGTGGGTAAACCCGGCTCGGTTCTACGACGAACGTGGAGTGTGTGCATGCGCATCGGTCTGGGTGGCGGCGGCTCGACGCCGGACAAGCTCGTCGCGCAGGCGAAACAGGCCGAAGCCGAGGGCTTCGCGTCGTTGTGGTACGCGAGCCTCGTCCAGGGCGACCCGCTCGCGGCGATGGCCCTGGCCGGCCGGGAGACGTCCGCGATCGAACTCGGCACCGCCGTGCTGCAGACCTATCCGGTGCACCCGGTGCTGCAGGCGCAGCGCATCGCGGGTGCCGTGGCGGTGATGGGCCGGGCTGGCCTCACGATCGGCCTCGGCCCCTCGCACCAGCGGGCCATCGAGGGCGTCTACGGCCTGTCCTACGCCCGCCCGGCGCTCAACACCGAGGAGTACCTGCGGATTCTCATGCCGCTGCTGCGCGGGGAGGGGATCGACGCCGAGGGGGAGGAGTGGAGCGCCCACGTCCCGGCCGGGATGGTCCGGCCCGCCCACCCGGTACCGGTGCTGCTGGCGGCGCTCGCGCCGCGCATGCTGCGGGTGGCCGGCGAGCTGGCCGACGGCGTGATCCTCTGGATCGCCCCGGTGAAGGCCGTCGAGCGGCACATCGTGCCGCGTGTGCGCGCCGCCGCGGAGGCAGCTGGGCGCCCGGCACCCCGCGTCGTCGCCGGCCTGCCCGTCTGCGTGCACGACGACGAGCAGGAGGCGCGGGCCGCCGTCGCCGCCGGCGCCACCGTGTACGCGAACGTGCCCGCCTACCAGCGAATCATGGCGGTCGGGGGTGTCGACGGCCCCGCCGACGCCGCGATCGTCGGCGACGAGAAGTCCGTCGAGGCCCAGCTGCGCGCCCTGCTCGACGCCGGTGCGACCGACATCCACGCCCACATCGTCCCCGCGGGCCCCGACCTGCGTGCCTCGCTGAAGCGAACCCGGGGCCTGCTCGCCTCCCTGGCCGGAAGCTGACGGGCACGGAGCCTCGTCGGACCGGCCTGCACTGTGATGATCTCGGTGCATTCGGGGTCGAAGATCCGCTCGTGGTGGACGCGTTGGGTCGCGTCGTCCTGTACGAACGTATGGCGTAGTGCTATACGTTCGTACAGGGATGTTCGGGGAGGACCAGGCAGTGGGCTTAGACGACCTCTACTACGACCCGTACGACGTCGGGATCGACGCCGACCCGTACCCCGTCTACCGGCGGCTGCGCGACGAGGCGCCGCTGTACTACAACGAGCGCCACGACTTCTGGGGGCTCAGCCGGCATGGTGACGTCGTCGCGGCGCTCAAGGACCTCGGCCGGCTGACCTCGACGAAGGGCGACATCCTGGAGGTCGTCAAGGCTGCGCCCGTCATGGCGCCGGGGATCTTCATCAACGAGGACCCGCCGCTGCACACCATCCACCGCGCCCTGGTCTCCCGCATGTTCACGCCGAAGAAGATCAAGGCGCTGGAGGAGAAGGTGCGGGCCTTCTGCGCGGCCTGCCTGGACCCGCACGTGGGCGAGGACAGGTTCGACTTCGTGGCCGACCTGGGCGCCGAGCTCCCGATGCGCACCATCGGGATGCTGTTCGGCATCCCCGACTCCGAGCAGCCGTCGCTGCGGTCCACCGCCCAGCGAGCGGTGCGCAACCAGCCCGGCCAGCCGCTGCCGGTCACCCGGGACAAGTACTTCGACGGCGGCAACTACACCGAGTACGTCCGCTGGCGGGCCGACAACCCGTCCGACGACATCATCACCGAGCTGCTCACCCTGGAGTTCACCGACATCGCNGGGCAGGTCCGCCGGTTGACCCGGCAGGAGATCCAGATCTTCGTCGGGGTGATCGCGGGTGCCGGCGTGGAGACCACCGGCCGGCTGTTCGGCTGGATGGGCAAGGTGCTCGCCGAGCATCCCGACCAGCGGCGCGAGCTGGTCGCGGACCCGACCGCCATCCCGCGGGCGGTCGAGGAGCTGCTGCGCTACGAGCCACCCGGCCCGCACGTCGCGCGTTACGTCACCGAGGACGTCGAATACCACGGCCGGACGGTTCCCGCCGGCAGCGCCCTGCTGCTCATGCTCGCGTCCGCCAACCACGACGAGCGCCGGTTCCCCGACCCGGAGCGGTTCGACATCCACCGCGACGTCGGCCAGCAGGTGACGTTCGGCCACGGCACGCATTTCTGTCTCGGCGCGGCACTCGCCCGCCTGGAGGGGCGCATCGCCCTGGAAGAGGTGCTGCGCCGGTGGCCTGACTGGGAGGTGGACCTGGACGCCGCCCGCCGCGCACCCACCTCGACGGTCCGCGGGTGGGACTCCATGCCCGCCGTCATCGGCTGAGCCGGCCCACGGCGGCTTCCGCGCTTTCCGCGCTTTCCGCCCAGGCCGCACGGCCGGGCGCCCAGCCAGCGAGGGGACGAGTGACATGACACGGGTGGCTGTGGTCACCGGGGGCGGGTCAGGAGTCGGCCTGGCGATCTGCCGGCACCTGGCCGGCGCGGGCCTGCCGGTGGCGATCCTCGATCTGAACGGCACCGCCGCCGGGAAGACGGCGGAAGGGCTGCGTGCCGCGGGCGCGACGGCGATCGCGGCCGAGGTCGACGTCGCGGACCGCGGGTCGGTCGAGGCCGCGTTCGATCGGGTGCGCGCCGAGCTCGGGCCCGTTCAGGTGCTGGTGACCAGTGCGGCGGTCTCGGGTTTCACCCCGTTCGAGGAGATCTCCCTCGACCAGTGGGACCGGTACGTCGCCGTCAACCTCACCGGGACGTTCCACTGCGTCCAGGCCGCGATCGGCGACATGGTCGCCGCGGGGTGGGGCCGCGTCGTGACGATCTCGTCGGCCGCGGGGCAGACCGGCGCGGTGCGCCAGGGCCACTACTCGGCGACGAAGGGCGGTGTGATCGCCCTGACCAAGGCCGTCGCGCTCGAATACGCGGCGAAAGGGATCACGGCGAACACCATTCCGCCGTTCGCGGTGGACACCCCGCTGCTGCGCGACCAGCAGAGCGCCCGGAACCTGCCGAAGACGGAGATCATCGCCCGGATGATCCCGGCCGGCCGGGTCGGGACCCCCGATGACATCGGCGCCACCTGCGCCTTCCTCTGCTCGGAGGCCGCGGGCTACATCACCGGCCAGGTGATCGCCGCGAACGGGGGCGCGGTCCTGTAGCGGCGGCTCCGCCGCGCGCCTGGTTGTTTCGGACGGAGGAGGATTTCGGTGCGTGACAGGTTTTCGTTAGTGGATCGGGTCGCCGTCATCACCGGTGGTGGCACCGGGATCGGGCAGGCCTCGGCGCTGGCACTGGCCGAGTACGGTGCCGACGTCGTGCTCGCCGCGCGGCGGCCGGAGCCGCTGGAATCCACGGCCAAGGAGGTCGAGGCCCTGGGCCGCCGGGCGCTCCCGCTGCCGGCCGACGTCACGAAGGCCGCGGAGTGCCAGCGGATCGTCGACGCCACGCTGGCGGAGTTCGGCCGGCTGGACATCCTGGTCAACTGCGCCGGCGGCGCCGAGACGAAGTCGATCAGAAAGTGGACCGAGGAGGAGTGGCGGCAGGTCCTGGCCCTCAACCTCGACTCGGTCTGGTTCCTCTCCCAGGCCGCCGCGGCGCCGATGCTGGCGCAGGGCAGGGGCGCGATCGTCAACATCTCGTCCGGCGCCAGCCTGCTGGGTATGCCCCAGGCCGCGCCCTACGGTGCGGCGAAGGCCGGAGTGAACAACCTGACGGCGTCGATGGCGGCCGCCTGGACCAGCAGGGGCCTGCGGGTGAACAACATCGTCGTCGGGGCGGTCAACGCCGCGACCCTGACCGACGATCTCGCGCGGCAGGGCATCGACCCGGCGCTGATCGCCCGGACGAACGCCTCCGGCCGGATCGGCGAGCCGGCCGAGATCGCGAACGCGGTCCTGTTCTTCGCCTCCGACGCTGCGAGCTACTGCTCCGGCCAGTCCCTCTACGTCCACGGAGGCCCCGGCCCCGCCGGCATCTGACGGCATCTGATGGCGTCCGGCGGCCTCCGCGTGGCGTCCGACCAGCCATCCAGAGCACCAGCGCGAAAGTCAGGGAGCAGCATGAGCACCGGCAGCGAACCCAGCGAACTCGACGGACTCGGCGAGCTTGCGGAGCTGCGCCGCGAGGTCCGCTACCTCAGGGACCGGCAGGACATCCTCGACTGCGTCAACAAGCAGTCCCGCGGTCATGACCGGCATGACGCCGACCTGATGACCAGCGTGCTCGCCGAGGACGGGATCGACGAGCACGGCCCGGTCACCAACATCGGCGCGGAATACGGCCCGTGGGCGAACAAGCAGCACTCGATGGCGTTCGCGGATCACCTGCACAACATCACGACCCACACCTGCGAGATCGACGGCGACGTCGCGCACGCCGAGAGCTACGTCATCGGCACCATGGTCGGCAAGGACGGCAGGACCCTGGCCTTCATGGGAGGCCGTTATCTCGACCGGCTGGAGCGCCGCGACGGCGCCTGGAAGATCGCGCTGCGGCGCTGCACGATCGAGTGGGCCTTCACCGCGGACGCGTCCTTCCTGAACTCGGGTGCCTTCAAGGGGTTCCTCAAAGGCACCTGGGACACCGACGATCTGTCCTACGCCCGCCCTCTGCTGCCGGACACCGGCCCCGCCGTCCGCTGGTAACGCACCTTCGGCGGATGGGCACAGCGCACCCGCCGATCGGGTGGTGGACGCATCCGCCGTCCGCCGACGGGCACGGAGCGCACGGCCTCGGCGACGTGATGCGCGTCCAGCATTGTCAGGGAATGAGGTGCCCCATCTTTTCCGGACAGCTACCCCTAATAGAATAGGGGAGGTCTGGAAGGGTGAACCCGGGGCGGTTCATTGGGGAGGTGGTCATCGTGGCCATCGACCGGCGCACGTTTCTGGCGGGAAGCGGTGCTGGATTCCTGGTCGGGGGCAGCGTCATGCCCCTGGCCTCATATCAGCGGGTCGCACCCGAGGCCATCGAGCACCTGGCCGGCCAGCTTGACGGCTACTACCGCGCCGACGCCGCACTCGGCCCCCACACCGTGATCCCGTCGGTGCTCGTGCAACAGGAACTGATCCGCCAGTTCCTGCGGGTGGCAAACGGGTCCGCGCGGCATGCGCTGCTGCGCACGAGCGTCGCCTACGCGGGTCTGACCACCTGGCTCTACCAGGACGCGGGAGACCTGGCGACCGCGTCGCACTGGGCGAACCAGGCGCTCGAACTCGCGCACCGGGTGGGAGACACCCAGCTCGTCCGGCACGCCCTGACCAACAAGGCGATGATTTGCACCGATCAGCAGGACGGGCCCGGCACTCTGGACCTGACCAGCGCCGCCCTGGCGGACGAGAACGGCCTGTGCGCGAAGGTCCGGGTCCAGGCGATGCAGCAGACCGCCCACGGCTACGCCCTCATCGGTAACCGGCGCGGGACCGACTACGCCTGGACAAGGCCGCCGCGCTGCTCTCCCGGGTCGATGACGACTACCCGTGGTTCAACGCCTGCCGGCGCACCCCCGGCTACATCGAAGTCCAGCGGGCAACCTGCTACAACCGGCTAGGCCTCGGCCGGGAAGCCCTGCCGCTGTGGGACCAGGTCATCTCAGCCCTCCCGGCCACGGCTCGCCGTGACAAGGGCGTGTACCGGGCCCGGCAGGCTGTCGCTCTCGCCCAGACCGGCGACCCAGAGGCGGCGGCCGACGCCGTGGCCCAGGCTGTCACCGTCGCGCAGGAGACCAGTTCGGCGCGGCTACGCCAGGAACTGCACGGAGTTTGGCACCACCTCACGCCGTGGCATGACCATGAGACCGGCCGCGAGGTCAAAGCCCTGCTGGCGACGCTGTAGGAAGGACCACGAGCATGGGACTACGGGACCCGCTGCCGACCGACGAGGTCACCCGACGTCTATCGAAGCTGGAGGGATAGGTGAAAGCCGAGGACCGCGAGGAGATCCACAAAACCTTCCCCGTGGAGTACTTCGCCGCGATCGAAGCTCTCGGCGCCGTGGCCGAGGCCGCGAAGGAACTGGAGCACCACCCGGACGTCGAACTGCACTGGGGAGAGCTGACGTTCAGCCTCACCACCTACACCGCCGGCCAGCGGATCACCGAACTGGACTTCCTGCTGGTAGATCGCATCGAAAGCGTGCTGGCCAGCTACGTCCAGGCGGAAGCGGCCGGATAGCCGAGTGGGCCTTCACCGCGGACGCGTCCTTCCTGAACTCGGGTGCCTTCAAGGGGTTCCTCAAGGGCACCTGGGACACCGACGACCTGTCCTACGCCCGCCCCCTGCTGCCGGACACCGGCCCCGCCGTCCGCTGGTAGGCGCCCGCCATCCGCTGGCGCACGCGGGAGAGGCGGAACGTTCCACGTCTGTGACGTCACCGAGTTCGCGGCGACGGTTCCGGTACCCAGGG
This sequence comes from Frankia sp. EI5c, assembly GCF_001636565.1. GTDB lineage: Bacteria > Actinomycetota > Actinomycetes > Frankiales > Frankiaceae > Parafrankia. Next base: position 222,791 of record NZ_LRTK01000008.1, on the reverse strand, counting down.
GCCGATCCCGCTGATCCGCTGGACGGAGTAGCGGATGACGAAGCCGGGTTTCCTGGGGGCCGGGAACTCCGCCTCCGGGGCTTCAGGTACCGCCCCAGATGCCCACTGACCAGATCGTCTCCGTCCAGGCCGATCCAGATGACGGAGACCTGCCGTCTCCCGGCGGCCACCGATGCCCGGCTCGCCCCGGCCGCACCGGTTAATCATCCGACGGTGAGGACCAGCTTGCCGGTCACCCGCTCCGTGCCACCCACCGCGTGCGCCTTCGCCGCCTCCGCCAGCGGGAAGGGCGCGGTCCGGTGCACAAGGTGGGGTGGTCCGGGGCAGCGGGTCGGGTGGCTGGTCCGTGGCCGGGCTGGCAGCGGTGACAGACCTGTCTGATGAGACGGCGCACCCCGGGTGGCGGGCCGGGTCGCGAGGCCCGACGAGCGACCGCCCCGGGCCGGTACCGGGACACCGCCGCCCCGCCGCGACGTCCACCGCCCCGCCCGCGGGCACCTCGGCCAACGGCCAGCCGGCCGAGGCGCGACTACCGGGCCGCCGCACCCGGCGGAGCCCGCCGCAACGCCGCTGCCAGGGCTTTCAGAGCGCGTACAGGCCCCGCCGCAGCCGTCGCCCACCCCTGCGCCGCGGGTCCGCGAGTGTTCGCCGACGGCGACTCAAGGGCTCGTTGTGTCTCTGCTCCCGGCGGGGTTGTGCCGCCTCCGCCGTCGTGGTTGTCAACGCCTCTTCCGAGGAGACACAACGAGCCCTTCAGTCACCGCATCGCCACTGTCGCGCCGGCACCCGAAATGCCGGCCGCCACTGTCAGATGACCGAACGCACCCGCCCATCCGCCCGGCCCGGCCCGGCCCCCGCCACGGCAGGTGCCGCCCGCTGCGGACCCGCCTGGCACCGCGGACGTCAGGTACGCCGGCGCTGTGGGTGGCTCAGGGCTGCGAGTTGAGTACCCAGGCGGAGTCGTGCTGGGTGAATCCCAGGCGCGGGTAGTAGCCGCGGGCGGCGGGGGCGGCCAGCAGCACGATCTTCGCCCGCGGGGCCTCCCGCCGGACGGCCTCGATCATCGCCCGTCCGATACCGGCGTTCTGATGCTCGCGGACGACCGCGATATCCGCGAGGTAGGTGACGTAGGAGAAGTCGGAAAGCGCTCTGGCGAAACCGACCAGGACACCGCCGAGCCACGCGCCGACCACGAGGTTGGCGTTGCGGACCATGGCTTCGAAGAGCTCGCGGTCCTCGACGGGGCGCCGCTGCCCGAGGCCGGAAAGTTCATAGACCGCGAGAACCTCGTCCAGGTCGGCCGCGGTCGGGTCGAGCCGCCCGATCTTCCAGTCCACGCAGAGCCTCCCATCGCGCACATACGACTTTAGGGTTCGTGGCCGGTTCGTGGCCGGTTCGTCCGCGGCGGAGGCGCAGGCTGTGCCTCCGCCGCACCGGCGCTGCCCAGGGCAGGCCGGTGCGGCGCACCTCCCGGCTCTGCCCGCGGTGGCCCGCGGGGTCAGATGTGTTCGAGGCGGTGGAAACGGCTGGCGTGGAAGACCAGTGGGTGGATGTCATGGGAGGCGTCGAGGTCGTGGACGCGCAGGACGATGATGTCGTGGTCGCCGGCCGGGATCTGGGCTTCGATGCTGGTGTCCAGCCAGCCGCTGGCGTCGGCGAGCAGGACCGCGCCGTCCGCGGTCGCGTGCCAGGTGAGGCCGGCGAAGCGGTCGGGTTGGCGGGCGGCGAGCTGGCGGCCGGCCTGGGCCTGCGCGGCGGAGAGGATGCTGATCCCGATCCGCGGTGCGCGGGCCAGGAGCGGCCAGGTCGACGACGTGCGCGCGATGCAGACCGAGACCAGCGGCGGGTCCAGCGACACCGAGGTGAACGAGCTGGCCGCCAGCCCCACCGGCACCCCGTCGACGACGGCGCCGATCGCGGTGACACCCGACGGGCAGGCGCCGAACACCCGGCGCAGGTGGGTGGTGTCCGCGACGGTGGGCCGCGCCGCCGCCGGCAGCCCAGCCGCCGGCAGCGCCGCCGCCGGCGGCTGGGCGGATGACATCGTCGTCATGACGCGGCTCCAGCCCCGGTCGCGACAGCCCCGGTCGCGACAGCCCCGGTCGCGACAGCCCCGGTCGCGACAGCCCCGGTCGCGACAGCCCCGGTCGCGACAGCCCCAGCCCCGGCCCTGGTCCCGCCCCCGGGCGGGGGTTCGGACGGGGGTCCGGAGCGGGCGCCGAACGGAACGGCCGCGACCGAGGATCGAGCCGGGGCGGCCGGGTGCCGCCACCGGCCGCGGCGGGCGAGTTCCGGCAGCACGCCTTCCCCGAACCAGTACGACTCTTCGAGATGCGGGTAGCCCGACAGGACGAACTCGGTGATGCCGAGCTCCGCATACTGCTCGATGAGGTCCGCGATCTGGGTGAAGCTGCCGACGAGGGCGGTGCCCGCGCCGCCGCGCACGAGCCCGACGCCGGCCCAGAGGTTCGGGTGGATCTCCAGCCCGTCTCGGGTGCCGCCGTTCAGGGCGAGCATTCGCTGCTGGCCTTCGGATTCGCTGCGGCGCAGACCATCCTGCACCCGCTGGATCTGCTCGTCGGAGATGGCGGCGAGGAGCCGGTCGGCTTCGGCCCAGGCCGCTTCGGGGGTGTCGCGGGCGATGCTGTGCAGGCGGATGCCGAAAGTCAGCTCGCGGCCTTCGCGGGCGGCCGCCGCGCGCACCTGGGCGATCTTCGCGGCGACCGCGGCGGGGGGTTCGCCCCAGGTCAGGTAGACGTCCGCGTGGCGGGCGGCGATGTCGATCGCGGCCGGGGAGGAACCGCCGAAGTAGATCAGCGGCGCCGGGTCGGGGCACTGGCTGAGAACGGCGTCGTGCACCTCGTAGTGCTTGCCGACATAGCTGAGCGGACGTCCCGTCCACAGAGCGCGGACGATTTCGAGGAACTCGCCGCACCGCTCGTAGCGGGCGTCCTTGTCGAGGAGGTCGCCGAACATGCGCTGCTCGTGGCTTTCGCCGCCGGTGACGACGTTCAGGAGCAGGCGTCCGCCGGTGAGGTTCTGGAAGGTTCCCGCCATCTGCGCGGCGAGGAACGGTGAGACCAGGCCGGGCCGGAACGCGACCAGGAATTTGAGCCGTTCGGAGACCTGGCTGAGCATCGCGGTGGTGATCCAGGCGTCCTCGCACCAGGCACCGGTCGGGGTCAGCGCGGCGGTGAAACCGAGCTGTTCGGCGCTGCGGGCCACCTGGCCGAGGTAGGGGACGGACGCGGGGCGGCCACCGGCGCCGTCGATGTCCGTGCCGTGGCCGCCGCCGACCACGTGCCGGCCGTCGCCGCCGTTGGTGGGCAGGAACCAGTGGAAGGTCAGTTCACTCATCGTCAAGCCTCCGCTTCGCCGGGTCTTGCGGCGGATCACAACTGGCCGTGGTTGGGGGGCGGGGTGCCGTCGACGGCCCAGCGGCCGAGGTGCTGGACCTTCCACGCCGCCGGGTCGTGCAGGGTGTGGGTGCGGGCGTTGCGCCAGTGCCGGTCGAGGCGCAGGCTCGCCGCGGCGGAGCGGGTGCCGGCCACTTCGAACAGCCGGCTGCCGGCGTCGACCGCGGCGGCGGCGGCCGACGCGCGGGCGGCGGCGACCGCGAGGCTCGCGGCGCCCGCCGTCGGGGCGGTCAGTTCGGCGTCGGCGGTGTCGATCGCGTCGGCCGCGGCCGCAAGCAGGGCCTCGGCGGCGCGCACCGCCAGTTCGAGCTCGCCGAAGGCCCGCACGACGAGGGGGTCGTCGGCGGCCCGGTCGACACCGGCGTCGGGGTAGGGGCGGCTGCGGTCGCGGACGAACCCGGCGGCGTCGCGCAGCGCGGCGCGGGCGATACCGGCGTCGATCGCGGCATGCAGGAGCTGGGCGAACGCGCCGAACGTCTGCGGCCCGTCGAAGGTGACGGCGTACGGGGTGATCCACTCCTCGGTCACCGGGACGTCGGCGAGGACGACGCTGCCGCTCGCCGTGGTCCGCTGGCCGAGTCCGTCCCAGTCGTCGATGACGTCGACGCCCGGGGCGTGCCGTCGCACCCAGGCGACGTGCAGCGGGCCGTCCACACCGAGGTGGGCGAGGACGGGGATCCAGTGGGCGAGCAGGGCGCCGGTGGCGTAGAACTTCCGGCCGGTGAGCAGCCAGCGCCCGGGGCCGTCGGGGAGCAGGGTGGTGCGGATGTCGCGGATGTGCCGGGTGCCGGCCTCCGACTGGGCGTTGCCGAACCGGCGCCCGGCGAGGACCTCGGCGAACAGCCGGGCCTGCTGGGCGGGCGTGGCGTGCAGCCGCAGGTGGTTGACGTAGACGAAGTGGCTCTGCGGGATCTGGCCGATGCTGGGGTCGGCGGCGGACAACAGCCGGATCACCTCGACGACGGTCCGGGTCGGCAGGCCCGCGCCGCCCCACCGGGTCGGGACGGTGATCGCCAGCAGGCCGGAGGCGCTCAGGCGGTCGAGTTCCGCGGCGGGCAGGACGCGTTCGGCGTCCCGGTGCGCGGCGCCGGTGGCGAAGTCGTCCGCGAGCTCGGTGGCGGCGGCGACCGCGTCGCCGGCGGTGAGCAGCGGTACGTAGGCGGTGTCGATCGGCGGGCTCATACGACACCCGCCGCCGCTGTCTGCTTCGCCGCCGCTTCGGCTTCGGCCCAGCTGCGCGGGCCGTGGGTGAAGGCGCCGCGGTACCGGGCCGCCGGGTGGCGGTCGTTGAGCCGGTCGTAGCCGAACAGCTTGCGCCGCAGCGTGCCCTCGGCGTACTCGGACTGCGCCAGCCCGCGGTCGCGCAGCTCGGGCAGCAGCAGGTCGGCGAACTCCTCGAAGGAACCCGGGAGCACCCAGTTGATCACGTTGAGGCCGTCGACACCGGCGTCCTGCCAGCGGGTGATCTCGTCGGCGATCTGGCTGGGAGTGCCGACGACCCGGCTGCCCCGCGCCCACCGCAGGGAGAAGTCGCCGACGGTCGGCTCGCGGTCGACGATGTCGCGGGCGAGCCATTCGATGAAACCGCGCGCCGTGTTGGTCCGAACCTCCCGCAGCGGGGTGTCCGTGGGGTAGACCCGGCCGTCGAGGTCCACGATCGCGGCGTGTGCGGCGTAGCCGTCGGTGCTGACGTACTCGTCGTAGTAGTCGGCTTTCGCCTGGGCGTCCTTCGGGTTGTCACCGATGACGAACGACAGGCCCTGGAAGAAGGTGATGTCCTCGGGGCGGCGGCCGTAGGAGACGGCGAGCGCGCGGGTCTCGGCGATCTGTTCGCGGGCGAGTTCCGGGGTGGACGCGACGAGGAAGACGGCTTCGGCGTTACGGGCGGCGAAATCCCGGCCGGCACGGGACGAACCCGCCTGGAAGAGCACCGGTGTGCGCTGCGGCGACGGCGCCGGCAGGAAAGGGCCCTCCACCCGGTAGCGCTCACCTCGATGGTAGATCTTGTGCACCTTGGACGGGTCGGCGTGCAGCCCGCGTTCCCGGTCCTTCAGGAGCGCGCCCTCGTCCCAGGAGCCCTCCCACAGCTTGTAGGTGACGTCCACGTACTCGTCGGCCCAGCGGTAGCGCTCGTCGTGGTCCGCCAGGTCCTCGTGGCCGAAGTTCCGGTAGCCGTTGCCCTGGGTGCCGGTGACGATGTTCCAGGCGATCCGGCCCCGGCTCAGATGGTCGAGGGTGCTGAGCTGGCGGGCGAAGTTCATCGGATGCTGCTGGAACACGTTGGACGTCGCCGCCAGCCCGATGTGCCTCGTCGTCGCGGCCAGCGCGCCGAGCAGCACCACCGGGTCGTTGCTCGGAATCTGCAGACCCTCCCGGACGTACACGGAGTAGTCGGCGTCGGTGTCGCCGTAGAGCCCGGAGACGTCGGCGAAGAACATCGCGTCGAACGTCGCGCGTTCCAGGGTCTGCGCCAGGCCGGTCCACAGGTCGAGGTCGGTGAAGTCCGACTGGCGGGCGTCGGGGCGTCGCCACTGGCCGTGCTGAATGTGTGAGGTGGTGTTCATCAGGAACGCGTTGAGGAACAGCCGCTGCCTCTTGTCGGTCATGTCACGGCTCCTTTCGGTCGGAGTTCGGCGAAGCGGCGGCGGGAGTTCCCAGCGCGCCCAGGAAAGCGGCGATGGGGTCGGTTCCGTTGAGGTGCCAGTCGCCGACGATGCGGGCCTTGTAGACGCGCGGATTGTGGGAGGAGACGGTGCGCGCGTTGCGCCAGTGCCGGTCCAGCAGGGTGGATGTCGCCAGCGCGGACGATCCCAGCGCGTCGTAGAGGATGGTCGCGGCTTCCAGCGCGGCGTCGGTCGCCGTCAGCTGCGCCTCGTAGACGGCGATGGTGGCCCGGCGCAGCAGCTCGTCCACCTGACGCCGCCGCTCCGCGCCACCGTCGGGCGCGCCACCGTCGGGCGCGTCGGCGGTGAGGGCGTCGAAGGCGTCGACGACGGTGTCGAGGGCACGGGCGGCCCAGAGCACGGACGCCTCGATCGAGGAGGCGAGCGCCCCGACCCGGCCGACGACCTCCTGGTGCTGCGGGTCCTGGGCCGGCACGGCGGCCAGCGCGTGCGGGTAAGCCCTGGTCCGGCGGCGCAGCTGGTCGACGAGGTCGCGGTGCGCGGCCCGGGCGATCCCGCCGAGCGTCGCCAGGTGCACCAGCTGGTAGAACGCCTCCTGGTACGGCGCCCGGTCGGCGAAGGGGTACGACTGCCCGGCGGGAACGGCGACGTTCTCGAAGAACGCGCTGCCGCTGCCGGTCTGCCGCTGGCCGACACCCGTCCAGTCCTCCGCCAGCCGCACGCCGGGGGAGTCCGTCCGGACCAGGACGAGCAGGATCTCCTCCGGGCCAGCCTTGGCGAGCACGCTGACCCAGTCGGAGAAGATGCTGCCGGTGCTGTAGTACTTGCGGCCGTTGAGCACCTGGCTGCCGTCGCCGCCGTCGCCGTCGCCGGCCGGGGTCAGCGTGGTGACCAGGTCCAGCATCGTGTCGCCGCCGATCTCGGACCAGGCGCCGCCGAAGAACGCCCCGCCGACCAGCTCGCGCCGCCAGCGCGCGTGCCGCTCCCCGTGCCGGGTGTCCTCGACGAAGGCCAGGTGGTTACGCCAGATCTGCGGCAGGTTCGAGTCGGCCGCGCCCAGGTCCAGCAGCAGCGCGAACAGCTCCTCCAGCGACACCCCGAGCCCGCCGGCCTCGACCGGAACCCGCAGCGCGCCGAAGCCGGCCTCCTTCAGCAGCCGCACCTCCTCGAAGGGCTGGGTGCGTTCCGCCTCATGGCGCAGGCCCGCGGCGGCCACCCGCGCGAACAGCGGCGCGAACCGCGCACGCAGGTCCCGGCGATCCAGCCCGCGCAGGCCGGGCGCGGCGGCGGGAGTGGTGGCGGGCGTGGCGGCGGGAGTGGCGGCGGGCGTCGACGGGTCGGGCAGCGTCGTCGTCATCGGGCCAGCTCTCCCGCTCCCACGGCCGGCGGCGGGCTGACCCGCGTGTTCCGGGCGGGATGGCGCTCGGTGATCCGGGCACCGCGGCCGGCGAAGAGCCGCTCGCGCAACGTGCCCCCGCCGTACTCGCGCCGGGCCAGCCCGCGGTCGCGCAGCACCGGCACGACGTGGTCGACGAAGTCCGTCAGGCTGCCGGGGACGATGATCGAGCCGACGTTGAGCCCGTCGATGCCGGCCGCGGCCCACTCCTCGATGACGTCCACGATCTGTTCGGGGGTGCCGACGACCCGGGAGTTGCGCGAGACCCAGCGGGCCAGGTCGGCGACGATCGGCGTGGTGCCCGCCGGGGCGTTGCGCAGGATCGTCTCGGTCAGGCTCTGCACGCCCCGCACCCGCCGCCCCAGCTCCACCAGCGGCTCGGACGGATCGGCGACCCCGAGATCGATCCCCATGTGGCCGCCGACATGTGCCAGGCTGCCTTCCAGGCTGAGGTATTCGTCGAGGTCGCGTTCCTTGCGCCGGGCCTCCTCCTCGGTGGACCCGACGACGTAGTTGAACATCGGCAGGAAAAGGATGTCCTCCCGGACACGGCCGTAGGCCGCCGCGCGCCGGGTTATGTCCGAGATCACCTCGCGGTGTTCCTGCGGGTTCGACGAGGGAATGAACACCGCTTCGGCGTGCCGGGCGGCGAATGAGCGCCCGGCCTCCGAGGCACCGGCCTGGAAAAGCACCGGGGTGCGCTGCGGGGACGGTTCCACCGAATGCGGGCCGCGCACCCGGTAGCGCCGGCCCTCGTGGAAGATGGGCCGCACCTTCTCGGGGTTCGCGTAACGCCCCGACTTGTCCCGCTCGACGGCGTCGTCCGCCCAGGACGCCTCCNAGAGCTTGTACGCCACGTCGACGTACTCGTCGGCCCAGCGGTACCGCTCGTCGTGGTCCTCCATCGCGTCGTGGCCGAAGTTCTGGGCGGCGCTGTCCAGCGCGTTCGTCACGATGTTCCAGCCGACCCGGCCCCGGCTGAGGTGGTCGAGGGTGGAGACGCGGCGGGCGAAGCTGAACGGGTGCTCCTGCAGGATCGAGCTGGTGAACGTCAGCCCGAGATGCTCGGTCGCCGCCGCCAGCGCGGCCAGGAGCATCGACGGGTCGTTGCTCGGGATCTGCAGGCCCTCCTCGACGAAGATGTCCGTCGACCCGCGGTAGGGGGCGTACACACCGACGATGTCGGCGAGGAAGAGCGTGTCGAACGTGCCCCGCTCCAGTACCTTCGCCAGGTCGATCCAGTGCGCCAGGTCGTTGAACTCGTGGGAGCGGCTTTCCGGATGCCGCCACAGGCCGTGCGTGATGTGCGAGTTGGTGTTCATCCGGAAAGCGCTCAGTACCAGCTTCCTGCTCATGGCCGCGCCTCCTGCGCGTTGTTCNCGCCGGTGGCCCAGAAATACTGCAGGGGCGCGCCGTTCACGAGATGGTCGCCGACCAGGCGGGCCTGGTAGACAGCCGGATTGTGGGAGGAGACCGTCCGCGCGTTCCGCCAGTGCCGGTCCAGCTGACGTCCGACACTGGTGGCGGACGCGCCACCGACCTCGAACAGCAGCGTGGTCGCCGGCAGCACCAGGTCGATGACGGCCAGCTGCGCGCGGACGGCGGCCAGCTCGGCACCCTCGATCACCGCGCCCGGATCGCTGGCGTCAGAGTCAGAGCCGGAGCCGGAGCCGGAGCCGGAGCCGGCGACGATGGCGTGGTGGGCGCGCTCCACCTCGGCCGCGGCGGTGAGCACCGTGGCCTCGGCGGCGAACGCCGCCGCCGAGATCCGTCCGACGACCTGCTGGATCAGCGGGTCGCCCGCCGCGGTCGGCGCCGAACCGTGGCTGTACACGCGGGTGCGGGCGCGGACGAAGTCGGCGGCGTCGCGCGCCGCCGCGCGGGCGATCCCGGCCAGCACCGCCAGCAGGACGAGTTCGACGAAGGCGGAGAGGTGCGTCCGCTCGTTCTGGTCGGCCTCCAGCACGGCACCGGCGGGCAGCAGGACGTCGGTCAGGATGGTGGTGCCGCTGCCGGTGAGGCGTTGGCCGAAGCCGTCCCAGTCGTCGACGAGGTCGACACCGGGCGCGGTCGCCGGCACGACGAAGGTGCGCAGACCCTCGGCGGTCGTCGCCGGGACGAACACCTCGTCGGCGAACAGGCTGCCGGTGCTGTAGTACTTGCGGCCGGACAGTGTCCAGGTGCCGTCGGGGTTGCGCACCCCGGTGGTGCTCAGCTCGCCGACGCGGGCGCTGGTGCGTTCGTGGCTGGCGTTCCCGAAGATCGTGCCGCTGCCGGCGCGGCGCAGCAGGGCGCGCGGGGTGTCCGCCGCGGCGGCGGTCCGCAGCTGCTCGATGAGGGCGAAGTGCGCGCGCAGCAGCTGCGGGATGTTCGAGTCGGCCTCGGCCAGCTCGATCAACAGCCGGAACAGCTGCGTCGGGCTCGCCCCCTGCCCGCCGAACTCGGCGGGGACGCTCACCGCGGTGAAACCGGCGTCCCGCAGCCAGCCCACCTGCTCGTGCGGCAGGACGCGGTCGCGTTCACGGCCCACCGCGCCGTCCGCGATCCGCGCGAACACGGGCCGGTAACGGGCCAGCAGCTCGTCGTCGCGCGGACCGGGGGCGGCGGCGACCGGGGCCGGGGCCGGGGCCGGTGGCGGGGGCGCGGTGTCCGCGGGGGCGGGGGGCGCCGGTGCGTCGATGCTCATCAGTCGCTTCCTTTCGCCAGGCTCGGCGCGGGTGGCGCGGGTGGGGTGGTCGGCGCGGTGGTCCGGGTGGGCACGGCGCTCAGGGCGGGGACGGCGCTCAGCAGCGCCCGGGTGTAGTCGTGCCGCGGCCGGTGGAACACGTCGTCGGTGCGCCCGGCCTCGACCACGTGGCCGTCCTTCATGACGACGATCCGGTCGCTCAGATGGCTGATCACCCCGAGGTCGTGCGAGACGAACAGGTAGCTGAGCTGGTGCCGCTGCTGCAGGTCGCGGAACAGATCCAGCACCTGGGCCTGGATCGAGACGTCCAGCGCGGAGACCGGTTCGTCCAGGACGATGATCTTCGGTTCGCTGGCGAGCGCCCGGGCGATCGCGACCCGCTGCCGCTGCCCGCCGGACAGGTACAGCGGACGGCGGTCGGTGAACCCGGCGGGCAGGCCGACCGAGTCCAGCAGGTCCGCGACCCGGCGCCGGACGGCGGCGCGGTCCAGACCGGCGTCCCGCGGCACCGCGTCCCGCAGGATCTGGCCGACGGACCAGCGCGGGTCGAACGAGCCGAGCGGGTCCTGGTAGACGGCGGTGATGGTGCGCCGCCGCGCGCGCCGGGCGGGCTCCGGCACCGCCGACCACGGCGCCCCGTCGAGGACGACCGCACCCTCGTCCGGTTCGACCAGGCCCAGCACCATGCGCAGGGTGGTCGTCTTGCCGGAGCCCGACTCGCCGACGATGCCGAGGGTCTCGCCCTGCCGCAGCTCGAACGAGACCCCGCTCACCGCGGTCTTCCGCTCCCCGCCGGGCAGCCGGAACGCCTTCGACACGGCACGCACCTCGAGGACCGGCGTGCCCTGCACCGCCGCGCCCGGCGCCGCCACCTGCGCCGGAATCTGCACGCCGGTGCCGGTGCCGGTGCCGGTGCCGGTGCCGGTGCTGGCGTCGGCGTCGGCGTCGGCGGGCCCGGGCCCGGGAGCTGGGACTGGAGCGCCGGGGGCCGCGGAGAGGCGCTGGCCGCGGGAGCGCAGGGACGGGATGGCGCCGAGCAGCGACCGGGTGTACGGGGACTCCGGCGCCGTGAGGACCTTCTCCACCGGGCCGCCGTCTACGACGTCACCGTCGCGCATGACGAGGACGTCATCCGCGATCTGGCTGACCACGGCGAGGTCGTGGCTGATCAGCAGTAGCGCCTTGCCGCGCTCCTTCGCCTCGCGCAGCACCGCGATCACCTGAGCCTGGACGGTGGTGTCCAGCGCGGTCGTCGGTTCGTCCGCGATGAGCAGCGGCGGGTCGAGGACCAGGCCGGAGGCGATCAGCGCCCGCTGGCGCAGCCCACCGGACAGCTCCCCGGAGCGCTGCCGCGCCCGGATCTCGGGTTCGGGCACGCCGACGCTGGTCAGAACCTCGATGACGCGGGCGTGCCGCGCCGCCCGGTTGCCGTACCGGTGGACGCGCAGGGCCTCGCCGATCTCCGCACCCGACGGGCGCAGCGGGTCGAGCGAGACGAGGGCGTCCTGCAGGACGAAGCCGATGTCCTTGCCGCGCAGCTGGCGCCAGGCGCGACCGCCCAGGCCCAGCAGTGGACGTCCGCGGAAGGCGAGCGTGTCGGCGGTGACCGTCGCCTGGGCCCCGGCCAGCCCGACGAGGCTGCGCGCGGTGACGCTCTTGCCGGAGCCGGACTCGCCGACGATGGCCAGCGACCGGCCCGGCTCGAGCCGGAAACTCACCCCGTGAACCACCTCGGTGCGACCGGTGCGACCGGTGCGACCGGTGCGGCCGCCGCGACCGGAGCCGTGCCCGAAGGCGACCCGAAGGTTCTCGACCTCCAGCAGCGGCGCCGTCGCCGCCGGGCCGTCGCCCGCGGTAGTGGCGGTGTCGGGCAGCGTTGTGGCGGTCACCTCCGCCCCCTTCCGGACAGTGCGAACTGCAGGTGACGTCCGACGACGGTCGCCGAGACGGCGGTGAGGATGACGACGAGACCGGTGAAGACGGGCAGCCACCAGATCTGCAGGATGTAGCTCTGCGCGTCGGAGAGCATCGCCCCCCAGTCCGGCGCCGGCGGGACGGCACCGAACCCGAAGTAGCTCAGGGTCGTGCTCCAGATCAGCGCGCCGCCGACGTTGAGGAACGCGAAGGCCACCAGCGGCTGCAACGCGTTCGGCGCGACGGTGCGGGCGATGACGCGGGCCGGGGAGTGCCCGAGCACCCGCGCCGACTCCACGTAGCCGGAGTCGCGCACCACGAGCACCTGGGCGCGCACCAGCCGGGCGAGCCCCGGTGTCAGCGCGATCCCGACGGCGACGGTGGTCACGACCAGCGACTTGTCGAAGATCGTGAGGATGAGCAGCGCGAACAGGAAGCTGGGGAAGGAGAACAGCACCTCGATCAGCCGGCTGATCACCGCGTCGACGACGCGGCCACCGAGCCCGGCGAGCAGCCCCAGCACGGTGCTGAGCACCAGCGACATCACCGTCGCGGCGTAGGCCACGGCGAGTGAGTCGCGGGCCCCGTGCACGATGCGGGCGAAGACGTCCCGCCCGGACTGGTCGGTGCCGAACGGGTGCGCCCCGGACGGCCCGGTCAGCGCCTGGGACGGATCGATCTCCAGCGGATCGGTGTCGGTGAACAGGGTCGGGAACGCCGCCGCCAGGGTGACCACGAGCAGGAACAGCCCCGCGAGCACCACCCCGGGCCCGAGCGCCCGCACCCCGGGCACCCACGACCGCGACCGGGACCGCGACCACGGCCATGACCAGCGGGGCGTCCCCCCGCGTACCGGGTTCTCGGCGAGGCTCATGACCGCCTGATCCGCGGGTCGATGATCGGGTAGAGAAGGTCGACGACGAGCGTCGCGAGCACGTAGACGATCGCCGCGATCAGCACGATCGCCCCGGTCAGCGGGACGTCGTTGGTCGTCACCCCCTGCAACAGGGTGGCGCCCAGGCCGGGGCGCCCGAAGACGCTTTCGACGATGACCGCCCCGGACAGCAGCCAGCCGAGGGCGAACCCGGAGACCGTCACCCCGGGAATCGCCGCGTGCCGCAGCACGTGCCGCAGCCGGACCGCCAGGTCAGCGGTGCCACGTGCCGCCGAGCTCAGCACGAACGGCTGTTCCAGGGAGTTCTCGAACGCCTCCCGGGTGACCTGGCCGAGGTAGCCGGCGAGCGGCAGCGCCATCGCCAGCGCCGGCAGGACCAGCGCCTCGAACCCGTCCCCGCCCGAGACCGGGAACCAGCCCAGGTGCAGGGAGAACAGCAGCAGCAGGCCGACCGCCAGCCACAGCTGCGGGACGGAGATCGCCAGCATCTCCAGACCGGAACCGATGCGGCGCACCGGCCGCGACCGCCCGGCGGTGAGGATGATCCAGCCGATCGCCAGCGCCCAGGCGGCCACCAGCGCGCTGATCGTGAGCTGGAAGGTGGGCCAGGCCCGGTCGGCGAGGATCTGGCGGACGCTCTGGTGCAGCGAGTAGGAGTCGCCGAAATCCCCGGTGGCGGTGTTGCCGAGGAAGGTCAGGTACTGCGCGAGGATCGGCCGGTCGAACCCGTACTCCTCGATGATCGCCGCGCGGGCCTCGGGTGTCGGGGTGTGGATCGACCCCGCGACGGCGGCGACCGGGTCACCGGGCAGCAGCCGCATCGCGATGAAGGTCAGGGTCGCGGCGGCCCAGATCACCAGGACCGCGGCGAGCAGCCGGCCCGCGGCCCGGCGCCACAGGTGGGACGTGCTCATGGGTTGACCCAGGCGCCGTGCAGGCTGAGCAGGCCGAGCGTGGGCTCCAGTCGGATGCCGTGCGCCTTCGACGCGGACGACACGACGCGGACGCTTTCGGGGAACAGCCCGGTGCCGTACGCCTTGTCGCTGTAGATCTTCTGCGCCTCGGTGTAGAGCGTCGCCTGGCGCGCCGGATCGGTCGTGGTCGACGCCTCGTTCACGGCCGCGGTGAGCTCCGCGTCATCCAGGTAGTACTGGGCGATGAAGTCCGGCGAGGCGTAGAGCAGCCGGAGGACGTCCGCGCTGTTGAGCGTGTACTTCTGGATGAAGATGTGCGAGCTGCCGGCCTGCAGCGCCTCAAGGAACGCGGGGAATCCCGACGCGATCGGGTTCAGGGTGACCTGGAATCCGGCGCGCTTCGTGGTCGCCTGTACCTGTTCGGCGACGGACCGGTAGCGGATGAGGTCGGGTCCGCCGGCGGTTTCGGTGTAGTACGTCCAGGTGACGGCGAGCCGCTTGCCGTTCTTCGTGCGGTAGCCGTCGGAGTCGCGGCCGGTCCAGCCCGCCTCGTCCAGCAGCTTCGCCGCCTTCGCCAGGTCGAAGGTGTACGTGCTGCGGTACTGCTCGGCGAAATGGGTGGTGGTCGGGCTCAGCACGCCCGGGCGCTCGTACAGGCCGAAGAAGACGCTTTTCAGGGCGGCGTCGATGTCGGTGGCCTGGAGAAAGGCCTGGCGGACCTTCAGATCGTCGAAGGGCGCGATCTTCGTGTTGAAGTCCAGCCCCCAGGAATGCCCCGGGTAGTCGTGCGAGATCACCGCCAGCTTCGAGTTCTTCCGGGCGGCGACCTCGCTCACCGGCTGCAGGCCGTCGGCCGCGTCGACCTGCCCGTTGCTGACCGCGCCGAAGCGCGCGGAGTCGTCCGGGATGAACTTCCAGACGACCTTGCTGAGATAGGCCGGGCCCTGATGTTCGGCGCTCGCCGGCGCCGAGTTGTAGTCCGCGTTGCGCTCCAGCACAGCCTCGCTGCCCGGCGTGTAGCTGCGCACGACGAACGGCCCGGTGCCGACCGGGCTCTTGCAGTTCGTGTCCTTGTCGCGGGCGAGGGCCGTCGGCGACTGGATGCCGACGAAGGACTGCGCGATCTCGGCGAGGAACGGGGAGAAAGGCCGGCTGAGGGTGACCCGCACCGTGCTGTCGTCCACCACGGAGGTGTCCGTGACATAGATCAGGTACTGCGCGGCGGAACCGCCCTCGCCCGGCCCGGAGATGATCCGGTCGAAGTTCACCTTGACGGCCTGCGCGTTGAACGGCGTCCCGTCGGTGAAACGGACGTCCGTACGCAGTTTGAAGGTGTAGGCCGTGCCGTCCGGGGAGATCTCCCAGCTGCTCGCGAGCCAGGGGTGGATCTTCCCGGTGGAATCCTGGTGGACCAGGGAGTCGAGATACTGGTTGGCGAACAGCGCCTGATGCATGTCGCCGAGTACCTGCGGGTCGAGGCACGACGGTTCCTGCTGCTGGGCGAAGACCAGCGTCCCGCCGCTCACCGGTGTGCCCGGGTCGGCGGCGGCGGACGTCGCGGTCGAACCGCCGCCGCAGGCGGTGAGCGCTCCACCGAGCACGAGTGCCGCGACCGCGGGGGCGGCGAGTCGTGGCGGAACGAGTCGGATCATGGTCGGGGTCTCCTTGAGTTCTGTGGCGGGGTGCGCGGGATGTCCCTCCGCCGGTCGAGGCGGAGCGGTGCACCGGCGACGGCGGTGGTCGGCAGCGTGATCACATCGACGTTCGGCACCGGTTCGGCACCGGTTCGGCCGCGGGTGGCCGCGGTGTGCCGCGGGGTGGCCGCGGGGTGGCCGCGGGACGGCACGCGAAGCGCGGCGCGGGCCGCGGTGAGTCGGACACGGAGCCGGTGTGCGTCCCGGCCGGCCGCCGTCGGGAAGGCCCGACTCCGCTCAGTTCCGCTGGTACGCGCGCGGTCCGACCGCCGGGGGAAACGGGGCCGGGAATGCGCGGGCAGCCGCGGCGGCCGGCTTTCCGGTGTTGTCTGTCACATCAGTAACAGAGGCAGCTGGCGGTCCGGAGGAGATCAACGTGGCGCCGGGAGACCAGAACCGTCGCACCCATGCTGGTCCCCCTTCCGTGGTCGAGTGGGCGGCGTCGCGGCCCACCCCGGGCGGCTTGTCTACCAACACCATAGACATAGTGGTTTTTCTGTTGTAGATATTTGCCGGCAGGTATCGGCTAACCCGCCTTCGGATTCTCCGATCACGCGGCGCCTGCGGGAGACGGCCTGACCACGGGGGGTGTTCGGTGTGACGAGGTGATCGCCGGGTGAGGCGGTCGGGCCCACCGAACAGGTCCTGACCGGCAGGGGCGGTGCGGCGATCGCGCCCGCCGGGCCCACGCCCCTCGTGATAGCGCCGGTGGCGACCGCGTTGTCGTACCGCAACCGGCTGAATGCGCATGTCTGCCGCTTCGAATCAGTCAATCAATCGTCTTGCAAATCACATCGCTACGGAGTGGCACGTGCGCATCGAGCATCTTGAGTACATTGCGGCCGTCACCAGGTTCGGTTCGCTTCGGCGAGCGAGCGAACAACTACATATCTCCCAGCCCGCGCTCAGCGAGGCGATCAGCAAACTTGAACGCGACCTCGCGGTATCCCTCCTGGACCGACATCGTTCCGGAGCCCGGCTCAGCTCGGCCGGCCGCGAACTGCTGCAACCGATCGTCGACGTCCTGGAAGCCGTCGAGCGGCTCCGGGTGGCCGCGGGCGACCAGCTGGCCACGCGCCGCCTGCTGCGCATCGGCACCGTCAACGCGGGCACCGCCACCCTGGTCCTACCGGCCGTGCGGGTGTTCCAGGCGCGGCATACCGGCGCGGCCGTCGAGATCCGCAACCTCCAGCAGGACGAGATCCAGCTCGGCCTGGCCGACGGCGTCCTCGACCTGGGCCTGGTCAACCTGCTCGACGGCGACGACGTCCCCCCGGAGCTGGAGTCCACGACGCTGGTGTCCGGACGTCCGGTCGCGGTGCTGCCGGCGGCGCACCCGCTGGCCCGCGCCGCCCAGGTGACTGTGGACGACCTGCGGCGCGAACCCTTCGTCGCCATGCGCTCCGGCTACATCATGTACCGCTTCGCGCACCGCCTCTTCGGCGCCAGCCTGCCCACCGAATGGCATTCCACCGACGGTGCCGAGATGGGGAAGATGATGGTCGCCGAGGGAATCGGCCTCACCGTGCTGCCGGACTACAGCGTCGTCGGCGACCCGATGGAGCGCGCCGGCATCATCACGGCCCGACCGATCGCGGACGAACCGGCGGTCATCGCGATCAGAATGGTCGCGCTGCACCGGCGCCAGGCCCGCGTCCCCGAGGTCGTCCGCGACCTGATCACACAGCTGCAGTCCCAGGCCCGCCACCCCCGCGCGGCGGAGCGGCCCCAATCCCAATCCCGGTCCCGGTGCGTGCGGCTACCCGAGGGATCGCAGGCTGTCCGGGGTGAGATCGGCGAGGGCGGGATAGCCGTCGACGGCCATGAGTAGGTCGGTCTCGGCGGGCAGGGAGCGTAGGACGTGGATGAGGAGGCCGCCGTTGGCCTGCCGCCCGCCGTGGTTCGAGCAGTAGATGCCGTCGACCCCATGGTCCCTGGCACGGCGGACGTCCTCGGGATGGCACCGGCCCCTGAGAATCAGGGGGAGCTTCGTCAGCGAGCGCGGCCAGGGAAGATCATCCCAGGCGCGTGCTGGATCACGCGCCTGTCGGTACGGCTCCGTCGGCCGGTGAATTCGCTGATCTGACAATTACGTTCAGGATTGTGGGCGCGGCCGAGGGCGTCACGTCCATCCGAATAAAGGGCTTTGTGTGTCTCCTATCGGAGTGTCTTGACAACCACTGTGAAGGATGGGTTGCAACCCGCCGTTGGCGGAGGCCACAAAGAGCTCTGTAGGCGCCGTCACCGCACAGTCGCCGGTGCCTGGGTGAGGCGTGGGCAGGGGCTGTCCCGGGTGCTGTGCGCGCCCTGAAAACCCTGGTGGCGGTGCTGAAGCCCGCTCCGGCCGGTGCCGTCGCCGGGCCACTGCGCCCCACCGGGTGTCCGCCGAAGCCCCGTTGCCCGCCGCGGCCGTTGACGCCGGAAGAATGGGCCGGCCCGCGAACGCCGCCTCGCTCTGAGACCGCCCGCCGTCAGCCCTCACCGGCCCACCCGACGGGCCGAGAACCCGTTGCGTTCAGACATCACTGTCATCTCGCTGGCGGGCAGTCGATCACCTCGAACCAGGCCGCCTCGGACCTCAGCCGGGCCCTCGGACCTGAGTCCGGCCCTCGGACCTGAGTCCGGCCCCTCAGACCTCAGGCGGCGGGCGCCGGTGGGCGAGGTGGGCGAGCAGGCTGGCGGCCTGCTGGGCGATGGTGTGCTGGCGGCCGAGAAGGCGGGCGGCGTCCGTGTGCAGGACGCGCAGGGTCACCTGTGCATCGGCGGCGTGACCGGCGGCGGTCTCGAAGCGGGCGATGTCCAGACGCAGCGCCAGCGCGGGCTCGGAGTCGGCGCCGTACCGGCCGATCATCGCCGGGGTGAGTCGGACCAGGCCCTGAAGGGCCTGGTCGAAGTCGCCGAGCTCGGCGTGGCAGAACGCGGCCTGCCGGCGGCAGTTGATCGCCTCCTCGTCCCGCGGGCCGCGTACGTCCGTGAGGATGTTCGCGAGCTGCTCCAGCTCGGGGAGGGCGTGGCGGAAGTCGCCGCCGTAGAACCAGGCCGCGGCGAGGGTGCGGCGCAGGTCCAGCAGCCGGGTATCCGTGGGCGGGCGGCTGGCCGCAGCCGCGGGCAGGAGACCGGCGAGCAGGTCGGCCGCCTGCGAGAACCGTTCCTCTTCGAGCAGCTCCAGAGCCTGGTCGCGAGCGGCGTCCAGCTCCTCGTCGGGGACGTGCCGGCCGGCTTCCGGCGGCAGCGACGGGTCTCGTGCGGCGGGGAACCGGCCGCCCGGAATGGTAGCCGGCGCCTGGCCCCGACCCTGACCCGCTGCCGCCTGGGACGTCCCACCGGACACCGCACGGGACGTCGCGGCGACCGAAGAAGGCGAGGCGGTGCCGGGAACACCCGAACCGCCGGCCGGTCCCGGTCCGGAACCGCCGGCCGGTCCCGGTCCGGAACCGCCGGACGGCCCCGAACCGCCGGACGGTCCGGAACCGCCGGACGGTCCGGAACCGCCGGACGGTCCGGAACCGCCGGACGGCCCCGAACCGCCGGACGGCCCCGAACCGCCGGGTACGCCAAGCCCGTTGGGCGCGCCAGGACCGCTGGAGGATCGCGGGCGGGGGAGCGGCGCTCCCGGGCGGCGGTACGGGCGGGTCGGGTCGGGCAGTGCCGTCGGTGGCGCGGCGTAGTCGGGTCCGCCCGGGTCGGCGGCGGGCAGGAACGGCGCCAGGCGATCGTGCACCGTCCAGGCGTCCGCCGGCCGGTCGACGGCCTCCTTCGCCAGCAGATCGAGGATGAGTGACTCCAGCCCGGCCGGGACGTCCGGGCGCAGCGTCCGCACGGGTGCCGGCGGGGTGTGCAGGTGCTGGTAGATCAGTGACAGCTCGTTCGTGGCCGGGAACACCCGCTGCCCGGCCAGCAGTTCGTGCAGCAGGCAGCCCAGCGAGTAGAGGTCGCTGCGCGGGCTCACCGGCGTGCTCTTGATCTGCTCGGGTGACATGTACGGCATGGTGCCGAGCATCTGGCCGGTGGTGGTGAGCCGGGTGGTGTCGGTGCCGAGCACGGTGGCGATGCCGAAGTCGAGCACCTTCACCGTGCCGACCCGGTCGATCATCGTGTTCTGCGGTTTGAGGTCGCGGTGGATGACCGGGATCGCGTGCGCGTACGACAGCACGGCGCAGATCTGCGCGGCCACACACACCGCCCAGTCGACGGGAACCGGCCCGGCGTGCTCTTTCCGGATCTCGGCGAGGGACGTCCCGTCGACGAGCTGCATCGCGATGTAGAGCCGGTCGGACGTCTCGTCGAACGCCGCGTCGTACACGGTGGGCACACCGGAATGCTCGATCTTCGCGGTGACCCGCGCCTCGCGGCGGAACCGGCTGATGAACCCGCCGCGGTCCGCCGTGTCGATGATGTCCGGACGGATCAGCTTGACCGCGAGGTCGCGGTCGAGAACGGTGTCGTAGCCGCGCCAGACCTCGCCCATCCCGCCGCGGCTGAGNGGCGCGGTCAGTTCGTACCGCCCCGCGATGACCGTCCGGCGTGCCGGCACGCTCAGTTCTCCGACGCCGGGACGGGCAGGAACGGGGAGGCGGCACCGGCCCAGACGACGACGAGCAGGTCGCGGGCGCGGGACGCGGCGACGTAGAGCAGGAAGCGCTCGCGGGCCAGGGTGTCGTCCCGTTCGTCGTCGGGCTCGGTGGCGAGGACCCGTTCGGACGGGATGCTCCGGTGGCCGACGCCGAACAGCACGACCCGGCTGAACTCGAGTCCCTTGGCGCGGTGCATGGTCATGAGGCGGGGGGCGTCCGGCCGGTGGGTGTCCCGCCCGCCGGCGTGACCGGGCAGGGCGTGCCCGGCGATCACCTGGGCGGGTATCCCGCGGTCGCGCAGCCCCTGCGCCACGATGTCGCGTTCCCGGGCGCTGCGGGTGAGGACGCCGATGCTGCCGGCCTCCACCCCGCCCTGCCCGGCGAGCCAGCCGCGCAGGATGTCGGCGGTGACGTCGAGTTCCTCGGTGAGCCCGGAGCAGGCGCGCAGCAGCGGCGCCGGGCCGCTCATCGCCGACCGGTAGCCGGCGGTGGCCTCGGCGTTGCCCTCCAGGTCGGTGACGCCGCTGTCGCCGGCGAGGATCCCGACGGCGAAGCGCAGGTTCTGCGCGGTGGTCCGGTAGTTGAGGGTGAGCCGCCGGCTGCGGCCCCGCACCTGGATGCCGTAGCGGGAGAGGACCACCTTCTCCCCGTAGATGCGCTGGTGGGAGTCCTCGGCGAGGAACAGGTCGTCGGGCCCTTCGGCGACGAGGGCGCGCAGCAGCCGCCAGTGGCCGGGGTGCAGGTCCTGGGCCTCGTCGACGATGACGTGATCGGCGGGGCGCGGGCCGCCGGCCGCGGCGTGGGCGTCGGCGCAGCGGGCGGCGAGGACGGTGATCTCGGCGTAGCTCGCCGTCTGGTTCAGCGCGAGCTGGCGCCGGTACGCCTCCACCGTGTCCCAGATCGCCATCCGCTGCGCGCGGGACAGCCGGGTGCCGCGCCCGGGCCGGGGCACCCGCAGGTACTGGGCGCGGGTGGTCAGGTCGTTGGCCAGGATGACCATCCGGTACTCACCGCGCAGGAACACGGGCCGGGCGAGGTCGCCGGTGAGCCCGGCGGCGCGGGCCGCGTCCGCCCAGAGGGTGCGCTCGTCGGCGTCCGACAGCGGCCTCGGGACGGAGCCGGCGGAGAGCAGGTCACCTCCGGTGGCGGCACGGATGTCGGCGGGGACGAGGCTGAGGACGTCCAGGGCGAGCTGGTCGACCCCGCGGACGGTCACCCCGGGCTCGCCGAGCCGGCCCTGCCAGACCGAGGCGTCCAGGGTCCGCAGGTCCTGGGCGAGGTTGTCGGCCAGGTTGCGGGTGAACGTGGTGAGCACGACCCGTGGCGCGACCGCGGGGCCCGCCGGCGCCGTGGCCCCCGCGAGGCCCGCCGGGCCAGCCGGGGCCGCCGGGGCTGGCGCGGCCGCCGGGGCTGGCGCGGCCGCGAGGCGGCGGGCCCGGTGCAGCGCGACGACGGTCTTGCCGGTGCCGGCCCCGCCGGAGAGCCGGTAAGAACCGCTGGTCGTCACATAGGCGTACCGGCGCTGCTCGGGGTGTAGGAAGACCCGCCACTCGGCGAAGCTGCCGTCCAGGACGCGGCGCAGCTCGCTGTCGGTCTCGATGCGCACGAAGTCCATCAGCGTGCTGGGCCGTCGCAGCGCCGCGGCGACATCGGCGTCGCTCGCCGGCCGGGCGGGGGTGCCGGCGCCGTCGGGCCGCGCGGAGGCCGGTCCGGAGGCCGGTGCGGAGGCCGGTGTGGGGGTCTGCCCCGAGAGCCGCGCGGATGGCCGCGCGCGGGTCTGGTCGGTCGCCTGGTCCCGGTCCCGGTCCTGGTCCCGGTCCCGGTCCTGGTCCTCCCGGTCCGTCGGGCCCACCAGGCTGAGCTGGTCGCGGATCTCGTCGATCGGCGTGCCGGTGGCGAGGGCGAGCAGCGCGTCGGCCTGCCACGGTGGCACCCGCTCGTCGCCGGCGGCGGCCACCAGCGCGTCCTCGTCGGGGCAGTTCACCGCCCGCTGGGCGAGGGTGCCGGACAGGCCGAGATCCTCCAGCTCACGCGGGGTGAACCCGGCCAGCGGCCCCTGCGGGACCCAGCCTTTCCGGCCGCGCCCGCCGTCAGGCGGCGCCGGCGGCATGGGGGGAGGCGCCGGCTCGGAGCTCTCGATCACCTCCAGGACGCCGCTGACCGGGTTCGTGGTCAGGACGAGCCGCTGCGCCAGCGCGTTCGCCTCGTCATGCTTGGCCATGGCCGCGAGCACGAAGTGCGGTTCCGGTGATTCGGCGACGAGGAACATGACGGCGCGGAAGTTGTCGTTGACCCGTCCGGTGCGCACCCGCGGGTCGGCCGAGTTCCTGATCGGCTCGATGTGCAGGCCGGGGCTGGCCGGGTCGGCCATCAGCTTGGTCAGGAAGTCCCACGCCCGCTGCTTGAGGGACCCGTCGATGTCCAGCCGCCTGCGGAACTGCCGGGACATGGTGATGTTGCTCATCGGGTGCTCCGTGTTCCTTCCTCTGCCGCGAGCAGGGCGGCGACCTGCTCCGGGACGGGGTCGGCGATCCGCCATCCGGCGCCGGTGAGCTCGGCTCGCAGCGCCGCGTCGACATCCTCGGGGTGCACGAGGACGGCTACCCGCGCGTCCGGCCAGGCGAGGTCGAGCGGGTAGCCGTCCGCTGTCTCGTGGCCCTGTTCGGGCAGCGGCACACCCGCCGCCGCCAGCCCCTGCAGCAGGGTCTTCTCCGCGTCATCGAGCGCGTTGAGGACGAGATCCGCCCACGGCGGCGACAGCGCGCCCGCCCGCGACGTCACCGCGGTGATCTCCTCGTCCGCCCCGGCCCCGGCCCCGGCCCCGGCCCCGGCCCCGGCCCCGGTCCCGGCCTCGGTCCTGGTCCCGTTTCCGGTCCCGGCCGTGGTTCCGGCCGTGGTTCCGGCCCTCGGTTCGGGCACCTCCGCGGCCGTGCCAGCTGTCTCGCCGCCCGGCTGAGCACCGCCCGTCCACTGCTCGCCCCCGCACTGCGAGAGCGCCAGCGGCAGGGCGGTGCGGCTCGCGTGGCCGAGGATGTTCGACAGCGCCAGCCAGCGGCGCCACGCCCGCTCACCGGCCTCGCCGCCGAGGCGGTCGTCGCGGTCGTCGAGCACGAGCACGCAGCCGATGTCGTGCGGTGCCCGCGGCCACCACGCGGTGGCGACGGCGAGCCCTCCGCGCGGCCAGACCCAGCCCTGCAGGTCACCGGCCGCGGTGAGCTCCGGGCCGTCTCCCGGGGGGCCGGACGGGTCGAGGGCGGCCGCGGCGAGTCCGGGCAGCGCGGAACGGCTTCGGATCGGCGCGGGCCGGCCGTCGGCCAGCGCCAGCGGCAGCCCGTCGGCGAGCGCGCGCCAGGCCTGTGGACGACCTGGCTCCATGACCCAGTCGAGGAGCTGCGTGACGGCGTCGGCGGTGGCGAGGCCGTCGGAGACCGAACCCGCCGGGATCAGCTGTGCGCGGGCCCGGACGAGCAGCCGCCTCACCTTGTCGTCGTACCAGCTGGCGCCGGCCGCCTCCGCCCGCTCGCCGCGGGCGAGCGCCTCGAAGACCGCGACGTCGTCGTCGGTGACCGCCCACACCACGTGCCCGGCCTCGCGCAGCGCGGCCCGTTTCGCCGCGTCGTCCGCGATCCGGTTGTGCGCCGGGGTGGCGTGCCAGGTGCGCCCGTCGGTGAAGATGTAGACGCGCGGCACCCGCGGATCTTCGCAGAGCAGTTCGAAGTCGGGCCGGCAGCCGCCGACGAGGACCTGCGGCCGCAGCGTCCACCGCCGGTGGACGGTACCCGGCACCCCAAACCGCAGCTCGGTGCCGGTGAGCCGCGGGATCTCCCGCACGCTCGCCCCGCGGGCGCGCAGCGCGTCGGTGAACGTCCGCCGGAACCGCAGTTCCAGCGCACTGTCCAGGGACGGCGGCGGGATGTCGGTGATCGACCGCAGCCCGACCGGCTCCCAGGGGCCGCCGAGCAGCTCGGTGAGCATCTGCTCGGCCCGCGCCCGGGACGTCCGCTCCACCAGCCCCGGCGGGCTGAACGGCAGCAGGCATCGGGAGCAGGCCAGCAGCCCGTCCTGCGCGCACCCGCAGCCGGCGACCACCGCCAGCGCGGCGGTGAGCAGCTCCCGGACCCGGCTCGGCCGGGCCAGGTCGGCGAGATAGCCCGTCCCGCCGGGGACACGGTCGTGCAGCAGCAGCGCCGCCCGCTCGCTGCCACCGAGGGGTATCCGCACCTCCAGGACGTCGAGATGGTCCGGCGCGCCGCCGAGCAGCTCCCGCAGGCCGAGCAGCAGCGCCGCGCGGAACGACGGCCCGGCGAACTGGTCGAGGGTGAACTGCGGCGGCAGCAGGATCCGCACCCCCTGGGTGCGCAGCGACCGGCCGAGCGCCAGCTCCCGCCACGGGACGTCCAGCCGGGTGCGGTGCGGGCACCACGCCCGGTGCCGGGCCTGCTGCGGGTCGCGGACGCCGAGCTGCGCCGCGGGCACGACCCCGCAGCCGGGGCAGAGCAGGAACAGCGGCGCCCGCACCGCGGCGCCGGCCAGCATCCGCTCCGGCCCCTGCTCGACGGCCCGCCCCACGTTGACCCAGCGCACATCCAGCTGGCGGACGTACTCGGCGCCGAAGGGGTAGCCGTCGAGATGCCAGGCGTCGGTGATCTGCTCCGGGTCGACGTCGGCGGCGGCGGCGACGGTGAACGGCAGCCGCTCCCGGTCGTCGTGCGCGTCGGAGATGATCGCCGCGTCCCGGGAGACCTGCGCCGACACCCGCTCCAGCGGCAGCACCGGCAGCGCCTGGCCGGTGTCGGTGATCCCGGTGTCGCCGCACCGCGGGCAGCGCGCCGGCACGGCCGGCTCGTCGCCCTGGGAGTGCCGGTGCACCCGCGACCAGCCGCAGGACGGGCAGATCCGCCAGGTCTGCAACAGCCCGTCGAGGTCGGTTCCGACGCTGACGGCGTCGATCCGCACCGCTGTCGCCTGGGCGTAGAAGGTGGCGCCGGGCGCCCACTCGGTGAGCGCGAGCGCGCTGCCGCGCTGGTAGCTGCGCGGCTCCTCGTGGTACTCCTGCGTGTCCTGGTCCATCCACTGCAGGGCGACGTCGAGGGTGACGGTGTCGTCGAGCAGCGTGTAGTTCGGCAGTACGCCGCGTTCCTCCAGCGCGCCGACCCAGAACTGGGTGGCCAGCTCCTGTCGCCGCTTGCCCAGGAACCCCAGCTCGGCGCGGGCCAGCCGGTGGGCGAGGACGTCGTCGGCGGTGGCGGTCGGGCGGTTCGCGGCGGCCGCCAGCTCGGGCAGGCTGTCCTGCAGGGCGGAGCGCCGGTGCCCCAGCTCGTCGGCCTCCCGGCGGTACTCGACGGCCGCCCGCCGCAGCAGCCGCGCCAGCCCCGACACCGGCTCGGCCTCCTGGCCCTCCGGTCCGGCCTCCTGGCCCTCCGGCGCGGCCTGCCCGTCCACGCCGCCCGTGCCGCCGCCCGCGCCGGCCCAGGTGCGCAGGTGGGCAGCGGTGTCCGAGCGGACGGCGGTGCCGAACAGCGCCAGGTACTCGTCGGTGTACGCCGCCGCGTTCGCCTCGGCGTCGGCGAGCAGGTCACCGAGCCAGGTGCCCGGAGCCCAGCCGGCCTCCGGGAACAGCCCGGCGGCGGTCACCGGGTCCTGGGTGCCCGCGCGGGCCCGCCGGTCCACCAGCCAGGCCACGTACTGACGTTCCAGGATCTCCACAGCGTCCAGGTAGGTGGCCGGCGGCCGGACGTCCCCGTCGAGCAGCGCCAGCGGGTCGGCGAGGCGCTGGGTGTCCTGCCCCCGGCCCTTCACATAGGCCAGGACGAGCGCGTTCCCCGTCAGCCGCCCGGCCCGCCCGACCCGCTGCACATACGAGGCGACGGTGCGCGGCAGCGACCCGAGCAGCACCGTCGACAGGTCGCCGATGTCGATGCCCAGCTCCAGCGTCGGCGTCGCCGCGAGTACGTTCGGCACCGCCGGCCCGCCCCCCTCGCGGAACCGCCGCTCCACGTCGAGGCGGACGTCGTCCGGCAGCAGCGACGTGTGCTCGTGCGCCACCACCCGCCGCATGTCGGCGCTGCGGTACAGGTGGCGGTAGTAGTCGTCGCCGCGCCGGGCCGGGCGCAGCCGCCCCGGGCAGGCCTGGCGCAGGCAGGCGGCGCCCGCCAGGTCGCCGACGGTGCGCCGGGTGCCCGGGGTGAGCGTCTGGCAGACGTCGCAGCGCAGCGCCAGCGCCCCTTCGGCGAGCCCGGCCGCGTCGGCCGCACTCACCACGACCTGCGCCGGGTCGAGCAGGAAGACCGTCGCGTTCGTCTCCGTGCGCCGCCGGGTCAGCCAGCCGGCGTCCGCCATCTCCTCCAGCAGCGCCCGGGTCACCAGCCCGCCGTCGCGCGCCGTCAACCGCAGCTGGCGCTGCGCCCAGCGGGCATACCAGGACGCCGGCCCGGTGATGCTGTCGAACGTCGCCGTCCGCTCGGACGTCCGCCCCGTCGTCGGGAACGTCGGCGCCGGCCGGCCCGGCGGGAACGCCGGCAGCCCCTCACCGCGCGCCGCGCGCCGGCCCCCGGTGAGGAACCAGCGGTTGCCGTCATGCTCGACGAACGACTCCAGCCATCGATGCCAGATGCCGCCCTGCACCCGGACCCGCTCCAGCACCCCGCGCGCCCACGCCACCAGCCGGGTGTCGTCGAGCGCCGCGCCGAGCGCCTCGTCGTTCTCCGCCGACAGCGAATGCTGCTGGCGGGCCCGCGCGACCGCCCGGCCCGCGACCCGCGCCAGCGCCTCGCCGTGGCCGGTGTCGACCTCGGCGACGACCGCGCCGGTCAGCTCCAGCGTGCGCCCGGTGCGGGCGTTGAGGCCGAACTCCAGCGCCGCGTCGAACGCCAGCCGCCGCTCGACGAACTGCCGCGCCCGGTTCCGTTCCACCGCACCGCCCGGCGTGCCGCCGCCCGGTGCCCCGCCGCCGCCCGGCTGCCAGTAGCCGCGGAACGCCGCCCAGTCGGCGAGTGCGGGCGGCACCAGCCGGTAGCGGCGCACCGGGTCGTCCCCGGCCCGCTCCATCGCCTCCCGGGCGAGGTCGGCGACGGTCAGCGGCCCGCGGTGCTCGATCGTGTCGAACAGCGCCGCGCGCAGGCTCAGCGCGTGCGACCGGGCCTGGACGAACCCGGCGGTGTGCGCGGCGTCCTGCACACTGTCGGTGAACAGCAGCGTCTTCTTCTCCGCGCTGTCCAGATGCGCCGACCCGAACAGCGCCGACAGCGTCACCGACGTCAGCGTCGACACCCCGCTGCCGAGGAAGCGGATGCCGTCCGGCTGCCGGCACGACGGGCAGGTCTGCGCCCGCGCGGCCGCGTCGTCATCCCAGGCGGCCAGCACCGGGATGTGGGTGCTCTCGTCGGGCTCCCCGTCAGCCGCCGGCCGGGTACTGAGGATCAGTGTCGACGTGTCCAGCCACAGCAGGCCCTCGACGGACGTCCCACCCGTGCCCGTGCCCTCGGTGACCTCGGTGGTGTCGGTGGCCTCGGTGGTTTCGGAGCCGGCGGTGTCGGAGCCGGAGCCGGTGCTGGTTTCGGTGTCGGCGGCGGCGATCACGGCGGCGGCCTCGCCCGGGGCGTGCAGCAGCGCGCGGAAGCGCTGGTCACCGGCGCGGGAGGCACGGCGGACCGTCGTCTCCGTGGCATCGATCGCCCGGCCGACCAGCGTGCGCAGCGCCCCCCAGCCGGCCCGGCCGCAGTGCCGGCAGTACAGCGCCGGCAGGTACAGGTCGAGGTCGGCGTGCACACCGTCGTCCGACCAGCGGAACGCGGGCGTCGCGGACACCCGCCGGTCGATGCGGGTGACTTCCCGGACCCACATCTGCGCGTCCACGCCGAGCAGCCGCCGGCCCACCGCCGGCTCCGCGTTCGCCCGGGCCCGCGCCTGCGACAGCAGGCCGAGATACGCCTCGACGACAGCCGCCCCGTCAGCCCCGTCCGGGCTGGTGTCGTCGGGGAACAGCGCCGCCGCCAGCTCGCGGATGGGCGCCGGCCGCAGCGCGGCGGCCAGCAGACCCTCCGTGAGCGGATGCGCGGCCAGGATCGCGGGGAGCCGGTCCCCGCGGCGCAGCCGGCGGATCTCCTCCGCCGAGAACTCCGAGCCGTCGGCGTGCCCACCACCGGTGCCGCTGTCACCCTCGCGGGCGACGAGCGCGCCGAGCAGCGCGTCCGCGACACGCTCCGGGCCGTCGGGGACGGCGGCGCGCACCGTCTCCGCCAGCAGCCGGGTGGCCGGGAGCCGCCGGATCACCACCCCGTGCGTCGGCCGGATGTGCTCGCGGCGCCACTCGTCCGGCGCCATCCGCTGCTCCACCACGACCGCGTCCGCCTCGAACGGCAGCCCGAAGACCGTCTCGGCGAACGCCCGCATCGCGGCGAACGGCTCGTCCGCGCCGCCGGTGGCGCTGTCGGGGACGCTCTCGCCGGGGTTGGTGGGGCTGTCGCCGGGGCTGGTGGGGCTACCACCGGGGTTGGTGGCGCCGAGCGTTGCGGAGGTGGCGACGGGGACCACGTCACCCAGCGGCGCGCCCGGGCGGGCCACCCCCAGCATCGACCCGAGCCGGCGCAGCAGCATCGCGACGTCGGTGCCCTGCGCGCCGTCGTAGGTGTGGAACTCGTCCAGGCACACGTAGGTGAGGGATTCGCCCGCGCCCTCCCACAGCCCGCGGTCGGTGCCGCGCAGCAGCAGGTGGTCGAGCATCTTGTAGTTCGTCAGCAGGATGTCCGGCGGGTCCGAGCGCATCACCTCCCGCGAGGTGATCAGGCCCGCCTCGGTGACCTTCGTGCGCTGCCCCTGCTGCTCGCCCGTGTAGAGGCCGGCGGTCAGCCCGCCGAGGCGCGGGTCGCCGGTGAGCAGGCCCGCCAGCCGGCCCGCCTGGTCGTTCGCCAGCGCGTTCATCGGGTAGAGGACCAGCGCCTTCACCCCGCGCTGCCCCGCCCGCCGCATCCGCAGCGCATGATCGATGATCGGGACGAGGAACGCCTCGGTCTTGCCCGACCCGGTGCCGGTGGTGACGATCGTCGGCCTCGGCCGCCCATGCTTCGATGACAGCCGCTCGAACGCCCGCGCCTGGTGCACATACGGGACGAAGCCATCGGGCCACCAGTCCAGCGCCGCCGCCCACGTTCCGTCCGCCGGCCGGAAAGGCAGCCGCAGGCGGGCGTAGGGGCCACGGAAAATGCCCTCGGCCGGGTCGGCGAGAAACGTTGTGAGCGCCGCGCGGACGTCGTCGTCGGTCAGCGCGAACGTGGTCGCCAGATAGTCCGTCAGGGCACGGCGCAGGTCGGCCGCCTGCAACGACGGCAGCAGCGGCGCGGTCATCCGGGCATCTGCCCCGAGGTCTCGCGCCGCGCCTTCTCCGCTTCCCGTTCGGCGGTCAGCCGGCTGAAATGCCCGTGCGCGAGGCGCAGGTCCGTCTCCCGGTTCACCCCGCTGAACGGCCCGACATAGTTCCGGTCCGGCCCGTTGAGCGTGTGGACGCGCTCCCCGGCCGCGGTCGCCTTGTCGAGCTGCTTGGCCAGATCAGCCGGCAGCTGCTGCCCGAACGAGTCGTACCGCGCCTTGCGCTCGTAATCCTGCAGGACGGGGAACTGCGTCCGGTAGACGGTGACCAGCTCGTCCGCGGTCAGCCCGAGCATCACGGCCACGATCGCGTCGATCTCCACCAACGCCTGCCGCCGATCCGCCGCCCGCCGCAACGGCGTAGCCCACTCCCACTTTGCCGAAACCTCCCCGATCTCCGGCCGGTCGCGTTGTGCCACTCCGACGTCGCGAGCCCACTGATCGTGACGCCATTCAGGTCTGTACAACTCCTCCCATGCGGAGGAATAGACCTCTACTAGGCAGTTTAGGCGCAATACTCGCAGGATAATTTCTTGTTCTAGGTGATGCTGTCTTGTGTAGGGGAATTTCTTTAATAACGATGCAGAAATGTGGTTTGAAGAGCAATTCTTGATAAAGAAATCCGCGCAAACTGACATCAGGCTACCGGCTGCGGTGACCAGGTCTGTGAGATTCTCGGTGGTCATGCTGTGGACGCCATGTACGTGTGTTGGTCCGGGCGGAAGGAGTGCGACATGTAGCGTTCGGATACTTGCGACGTCGCACATCTCTCGCCAGGCAATTCGAAAGTACCTGTTGTTTGGCTTCCCTCTAAACTTCTTGTACCCAGCAAGGTACTCCTCGGTGGGTAGTATCCGCTGGTAGCTGGTTCGGGGTGTGAACCCTTCGGAAATCTTCTCGAGGTCTATCGGGTCTACGTCTTTGAAGTTTTTCATACTCGGGCGTGGTTGCTGAAATAGCGGGTTTCCGACCGATATTTGGGGCCCTTGAATGATAACCTCATCCCAGTTCTGGGGCACATCCGAGCGTTTCTCGAATACCCCTTTCCTGCGACCGTACGATTCGTGCCAACCTTCGGTCCAGAAGATTTCCAGAGAGCCTATCCGGCGAGCTTTCGACAGCTTGGAGAGTACGGATGAGCTAGAGCTATTTATGGCATAGATCATGCGTGCTTGATCGTAGGGTGTTCCGGGTTCGTCTACTAGTTCTGCCCAGCTCTCTAGGGCGGTGCGGGTGACTCGGGTGATGCGTCGTGCGTGCGGACTGGTGTCGCGTCTGCCCAGGGCGTCTCTCATGCCCGGTTCTGGTCCTGAGCCATCGTGTAGCAGAGACCTATCTGCTGTTGATGGATCGTAAAGCCCGGTTGCCTGAATGAAGTCGACTTTAATCTTGTAATTCCCGTATACATGCACCCCAAATCTTTTGGTGTTCATGACTTCCGCGAAGATTTTTGCGTCGTTCCTGTACTGCCAGTGGCGGCGTAGTCTGTGGTATGTTTCCTGTCGCAGTTTGACGGCCCGAAGCTCGGTGAAGTGCGACTCTGGATGGATGAGTGACGCAATTCCTTTTCGTCGCATCGAACCCCAGATCTGATCCATGAAGCAGCGATAGAGATCTGGATGCAGGCCGAGGAGAAGGGGATAGCTAATAGGACTCCCGAGATGCGAGGATACTCCGGCCATGTCTGCCCGCTGGTCCAGATACCAAATTTTCGCTTCGAGGAGAAGGAAGGCTTCTTGGCGACGCCGAGCTATTTCTTGTTCGGCGGGTGTTGGAGTGAGTGTCCACCAGGGATCGTATTCGGCAAGAACCCCGGCTTCGTCCCAGTCGGGGCGGACCCACGGGGGGTTTCCGACCTGGAGGTCGAAGCCGCCGCGGGTGAAGACCTGGGAGAAGTCGAGTTCCCAGTGGAAGAAGCCCTGGCGGTCGGCGATCTCCTCCGTCACCCGCAGCCACGGGATGTCCCGGAGAGCTTCGTCGACGGGGCGGGCGGCGGCGAAGGTGAGGTCGAGTTCCTCGGCGTCGTCGAGGCCGGCCCAGGAGAGGTCGTCGGCGAAGGCGGACTGGCCGTTCTTCTCGTTCCGTCCCGGCTTCGTGGCCTTGCCGAGGAGGGCTTCCAGGCCAGTGAGCCAAGCGTCCAGGTCCGGCGGGGGGACGTCGGTGGTCAGCGGCCAGGACCACAGGGCGCACCAGGCGTCCATCACCCGGCGCAGGCGGCGGTAGGCGCTGTCCGGGTCGTTGAGAACAGCCTCGACCTGCTCGCGCGTCACCGGCTCGGCCTGCGGCTCGGCGGAGACGTCCATGCCCCATACCGGGGTGGCGCGGCGGATGCCGGCCTCGGCGATCCGCAGGCGGCGGCGGGAGAGCTCCCAGAGCACCTCGACGCGGCGGGCCAGGCTCGCCAGCCGGGTCTGCTGCTCCTTGCTCGGGGTGCGCAGCACGCCGGCCCGCCAGGCCCGCAGCCGCTCCCGCGCCTCGGGCGCGTACGTCTTCGCCTCGGCGGTGTCGACGACGGCGCCCCAGCCGGCCGCCGGCAGCAGGAAGTGGTGGATGCCCGCGCCGACCGGCGGCACCGAACCGCCCGGAACATCCGAACCGCCCGGCAGCGCCGGGTCGTGCAGGGGGACGTCCGTCGGAACGGTGGTGAGCCATTCCTTCTTCTTCAGCAGCGCCGGGGCGTAGACGGCGCGGCGGGCGCCGATGAGGCTGTTGCCGCGGCGCAGGTGCAGGCCGAACCAGGGGGCGGCCAGGCCGGCCTGCATGGTGTCGAGCCACAGGGAGACCTCGGCGAGCTCGACGGCGGTGGCATTCAGGTCCACCCCGTACACCTGGTGCAGCGCCAGGTACGCCTTCACCCGCTGCAGCTCCGCCGGGTACCGCTCGGCGGGGATGCGCTCGCCGCGTTCGTCCTGCGCGCGGGCCAGGTAGGCGGCGGCGAGCTGGCGGACGGCTTCGATGGCGAACGCGCCCGACCCGAGCGCCGGCTCGCAGATGGTCATGGTCAGGATGTCCGCGGCCGGTGTCTTCGTGCCGTCCTGGTCGAGCAGTTCCGCCAGGGCGTGGTGGACGACGGAGCGGGTGAGGACCTCGGGCGTGTAGTACGACGCCGACTGCTGGCGTTCCCGCCCGGCCAGGCGGTAGACGAACGACCNGCGCGGGTGCAGCTTCGGCTTCGGCTCGCCGGTGTTCTCGTCCCGTTCGAGGACGAACGAGTCCTCGGGCACGTCGTGGACGCGCTCGGCGGGCAGCAGCCAGGTGCCGCCGGCCGGGTCGCCGCCCTTCGCGACCTCGTACAGGTCGGTGTCGGCGATGATGCCCGACCAGGACATCAGCCCCTCGTAGACGGCGCCGAGCTGGTTGATGCCGAGCTCGCCGTAGGAGATGAAGCCGCGGTCGCTGCCCTTGCGCACCTTCGTCAACAGCAGGTGGCGCAGGACCCGCTGCAGCGCCTCGTTGCCCAGGCCCACCTCGTCAATCAGCTTTGTCGCGCCGGCGGCGAACAGGTCGGAGCGCAGCGGCTGGAACACCAGCCCGTCCCCGGGCGGCCCGTCGGCAGCCGCCGCCCCGCCCGCCGCCCCGCCGGCCGCCCCGTCCGCCGCGGTGGACGTCCCGTAGCCCTCGTCGACGAGGACGAACAGGCGGTGCAGCGACTCGTAGAGGTGGCGGCCGTTGCGGGAGCGCTCCGAGGACAGGTCGGTGAGGATCAGGTCGCGCAGCCTGTCCAGCCCGTAGCCGGCCTGGTACTC
Source organism: Frankia sp. EI5c (assembly GCF_001636565.1). Classification (GTDB taxonomy): domain Bacteria; phylum Actinomycetota; class Actinomycetes; order Frankiales; family Frankiaceae; genus Parafrankia. Next base: position 189,569 of record NZ_LRTK01000008.1, on the reverse strand, counting down.
CGGTGCCTGGACGGGCAGCACCTCCAGCTGCGGCGCCGCCTCCGCGTACAGCAGGAACAGGATGCGGTAGAGGAACCGCAGCGACTGGCGGGTCAGGTCCCGGCCCAGGCCGGGGACGTTGAGGACGTCCAGCCCTTCCGCTCGTCGCCGCGCCACCACCTCGTTCGCGATGATCTCCACCGAGAGGCGGACGCCTTCGCGCAGGTCCGCGGAGACGCCGACGGTGTGCTGCACCGACTTCTCCAGCAGGCCCAGCCACGGCGCCACCCCATCGTCGGCGGGCAGCAGCAGGTCCGGGCCGACCATGGCGGCGACATGTTCCAGCTCGCCGGCCGCGCGGACGTCCCGCCGGTCGACGACGACACCCAGGTCGACGGCGAGCCAGCGGCCCTCCGGCCACCGGCTCCGCTCGGCGAGCAGCAGCCAGCGGCCCGCCTGCACCAGCACGAACGGCGGGGCGTCGTCGGTCAGGAATACGCTGGAGACGACTTTCGCGACGGCCGCCTGCGGCTTGCCGTCGACGACCGCCGGGTCGAGGAGCTGCCCGGCCCGCGGCCCGGCCGCGTCCGGGGTGGTCAGGATGTCCTCGACCGCGCCGGCCGGGGACGCTTCCAGGATGAGCAGCGCCGTGCCGGTGGGGGAAGGGTGCACGACCGCGGCGGGCAGCCGCACCTCGTCCCCGGAGCGGTCCGACACCCAGGCCGTGGGCTCCCGGTCGAGCCGCAGCGCCCGGCGGACCTCCCGGTGCGTCTCGCGGACGTCCTCGTCGGACGGCCACTCACCCAGCCCGCCGAACAGCCTCGCCAGTGGGGTCGCCGCGTCGCGCAGCGCCGAGCGGGCGGTGTGGTGGCCGTCGTCTTCGACGGCCTTCCAGCGGGTGCGCAGCGCCTGCACCTCGGCGAGGAAGCTGCCGGTGCGCGCGTCCGAGGTCAGGTAGTGCTCGGAGATCCACGACTCGCCGACGATCACCGCGTCGAAACTGGGCATCAGACGTTCCCCCCCGGGATGACGACGGCGAGGGGGCGCAGCAGCCGCTGGCTGGCCCGCAGCGACCGCGCGATCTCCTCCTCCAGGCTGACCTGCCTCGACAGCCGGCGGACCTTCGCCAGCCCCGGCCCCGTCAGGTCGAGCTCGATCTGCGCCGCCCGCTCCCGCCACCGGGTCCGCCGCGTCGACCAGTCCTCCAGCCGCTGGTCCAGGTCGGAATGCTGGATGTCCTGCGCCAGGTCGAGGGTGCGTTCCGCCGCGCCGATCGCGGCGGGCACCAGCGCGCGCAGCTCCTCGGTGGGTACCGCCGGGCCCGGGTTCACCGCCGGTTCCCGCTCCCCGGGGCCGGGGATCAGCCCCGTGCCGGCGAACAGCTCCAGACCCTCCACGACCTCCGCGAGCCCGAAGTCGGCCCGTCCGGACGGGAACTCGACGGAGACCATCTGGCGGGTGACGACCTGGCCGCGCTGGTTCATCAGGGTCGCGATCACCAGCACCCGGGGGACGTCCACCGGCCCGTGGACCAGCGGCACCTCGTTGCGGCCACCGGCCGCGAGCACCTTGTCCGCCGCCCAGTCGAGCACCGGGTGCAGCGGGGAGAGGAAATGCGCCTCCGGCCACGTCGACGGGGTCGGCGCGGCGGCCTCACGGGTCTTCGCCGGACGTCCCGCGCGCCTCGCCGCCGGGGCACTCCTCGCTGGCGGGGCACTCCTCGCCGGCGCGGGAACCTTCGGCGTGCTCGCCGTCACCAGGGCCGGCTGCTGCCCCGCGCCGCTGCCACCGCCACGACCGCCACCGCTGCCGCCACCGCTGCCGCCGGCCTGGCCCTCGCGGGCCGCGCGCAGGCCGTCCAGGGCGACCGACGGGGTCACGGCGAGCAGCAGCCGCTCGCGGATCCCGCGTTCGGCGACATACGACGCGGGCAGCGCGTCGAGCCGTACCCGCAGGTCACGGGGCGGCCGCAGCGAGATCAGGCTCTTGTCCCGGTAGACCGTCCAGCCGACGCCGCCGCGGGCCGGGTCCTTGTCGTCCGGCGCGCGGGCGGGGTCGTCGTACACCTCGGCGACCGCGTCGGCGAGGAAGTCGGCGTCGGTGGGGTAGAGCGACTCGCGGGGGCGATCCGCGGGCACCGGCGGCAGGTCGTCCCCGGCACCGGCGAACTCCTCGTCGAAGAATTCGAAGAAGTCGTCGGCGCCCGTCCCAGAACCCGGGTCGGGCGCGACCTCGTCCAGGTTCCGCCCGCGGGCGAGCGCGTCCCGGATCGCGTCCTCCTCGCCGCTCGCCGAATGCAGGTGCATCAGCGTCGCCGCGTCACCCAGCGTCGTGTGGGCGAGATGCTCCTTGGCCAGCAGCCGCCGCAACACCCGGATGTCGCCGCTGAACCGGTCGTCGGACGGCACCAGCGCCAACGCGGTGATCTGGGGCGGGTGCTGCTGCCCGTACCGGTCGATGCGCCCGTTGCGCTGCTCGATCCTGATCAGCGACCACGGGATGTCGACATGGACCAGGTGGTGGCACTGCGCGTGCAGGTTGACGCCCTCACTGGCGACATCCCCGGTGATCAGCAGCCGGACGGGGCTCGCCGCCGTCTTGAAGTCGTCGACGATCCGCTCCTGCTCGACGTCCGGCAGGCCGCCGTGCATGACGGCGATCTGGTCGCCGGACAGGCCCAGCCGGTCGGGCAGCTCCCGGGCGAGCCAGCGCAGGGTGGCGACCCGCTCGGCGAACAGCACCGCGCGGGTCGCCGAGCGGGCACCGACCCCGATGGAGCGCAGGTACTCGGCGAGCGCGGCGAGCTTGGCGCTCTCCCCGGCCAGGGCCAGCTCGGTGAGCTCCCGCAGGCGTTCGAGCGCCTCCCGCTCCCGCTCCCGCTCATGATCGCCGCTGCCGCTGCCGCTGCCGCTGCCGGTGAGCCGCTTGATGCGGGCCTCGGTCGTCTCCAGCAGGGCGGCGGGGGAGGAGAGGAACGCCTTCGCCAACGTCCACGGGAACAGCGCCGACCCGCGGCCCGCGACCGGTGACGGACCCTCCGGGTACAGCCAGGTCCGGGAGAGCTCCGTGGCGATCGCGTCCTCCGCCGCCGACGCGGCCACCGGGATCACCACCGGCTCGGGGCGCAGCGCCCACTCGGCGCCGACCTCCGCGGCGACCTCCGGGGAGTGCCGGTGCCGGCGGATGAACAGCCGCTCGACGTCGGCGACCTCGTACTCGCCGTCCGGGCCGACCGCTGTCGGGTCGAGCAGCCGCAGCAGCTCCGCGAACGACTCCTTCTTCCCGTTGTGCGGGGTCGCCGAGGCCAGGACCAGCGCTTCCGTGTTCGGCGCGAGAACCCGCGCGAGCTCGTTGTTCAGCGTCCCGGTGTTCGTCAGGTTGTGCGATTCGTCGATGACGACGACGTCCCAGCGGTGCCGTTCGAGGAAGGACCGGTAACGCGGCGACTTCAGCGTGTCGATGGAGACGATGATGCGGCGGTAAAAGGTGAACGGATTTCGGCTCGCCGGCAGGTTCTGCCGCACCCGCTGCAACCCGTCGCTGTCGAGCCGGACGAGCGGTAACCCGAACCGGCACCACAGCTCGTGCTGCATCTGTTCGAGGACGTGCCGCGGGGTCACCACCAGGACCCGCTCGGCCCGCCCGCGCCGGGTCAGCTCGGCGAGGAGCATCCCGATCTCCAGGGTCTTGCCGAGGCCGACGGCGTCCGCGATGAGCACCCGGGGCCGCAGGTTCGCCGGGGACAGCGCGTGCGCGACCGCCCGCCGCTGGTAGTCGAGATGATGGATGAGCATCCCGTCGGCCACGGTGAGCGCGGTCTCGCCGGCCGGCATCGGGGTGCGGCGCAGGGTCGCCTCCAGCCACAGCCGGGTGCGCCGGTGCCGCGGGGAGGAGTCCGGGAGCAGCGTGGCCTCCCGGGGGTCCAGCAGCTCGATGTGGTCGAGCCGGCTGTAGAAGGTCGCCGTGGTCTCCCGGACGAGCTCGCCGAGGCCGATAACCTCCAGCCGCCAGCCGTCCGCGCCCTGTTCAGCCCCTGTGACCNGCCATTCTTCGTCCCGGACCACGACAACCGAACCCGGCGCGAACGTCACCACCAAATCCCCCCGACTCGCCCCCGACTCGCCCCCGGTTCCCCTACACGAACGACATAAGGGCGAGAAGTAACCCTATAGAACCTTTGGGGGGTGTCGGAATGTCGAGATACGCCCAGGCTCGAAGTAACTCAGGGTGATATCGAATCGAGAAAAGTTACGGATGGTTACTGAGAGTGGTTAAGTCCCGGATGTCTCGGACGTGCCTGATGTCGGGGATGCGGGCTACCGTGGCCATATGGGAAGCCGTCGATGACGCCGGGCGTGATCGCGCCGCAGCTCCGGGCCAGGCAGCGGAGAGTGCCGCGGGTGCGCGTGGACCACGCCTGGGTCCGCCGTCTCGTCCGGTTCGCCGTCGCCCGCAGGCCCGTGGCGACGATCGCCGGTGTCGCCGCGCGGCCCGTGTTCGACGCGGGGCACGGTGCCCGGCTCTAAGGGGTGGGCGACGTCGACCTCTTCCACGACGAGGACCACGACTACGCCCGCCGCCTGACCGCGGCCGGGGTTCCGGCGACCTTCCACGTCGTGCCCGGCGCCCCCCACGGCTTCGCGACCTGGGCGCCGGACACCGAAGCGGCCGCCGTAGGCGTCGCGTGCCCACAGCACCGGGCCGGTCACCGCCGGACCGGCGGGGATCTCGGGTAGCGCCCGCCCGCCGGGCTGGCCGCGAAGCTCCTTGATCGTGTCCACGGCCTCCGTGTCGAGCGGGCGCGGCAGGATCCCGGCCGCGGCTGTCAGAACCTGCCACGGGGCGCGCCAGCCGTCAGCGCCGTCCGCCGTGCGGACGGCCGCCGCGGCCAAGGTGACGACGGCTCTGGCGAGCATGTCGGGCTCCACCCAGTCCTCAAGGGTCCCCCCGCGGACGTCCAGCAGGCAGGCCCCGAGCCGGGCGCACAGCTCGCCTTCGACATCTTCCTCAGGGTGCGCCGAGGCGTAGGCGGTCAGCTCGGCGACCAGACGCTCGGCGTGCCCGGTGGCCAGGGTGGCCTGGCGTTCCCGCACCTCGCGGTGGTGGGCGGCCAGGCCGACCAGGGCGTTCCGCGCGGCCGACGTCCTGAACTCGCGCAGCGTGCGCGGGTCGCTGAAGCTCTCGTCGTCCGACACCGGGCCGCCGCTCATCGCGGGGCGCGGCTCCAGCCGGCTCACCNGGACCGGCTTCGTAGCCTTCCCGGACCTCGGCTTCCCCGACTGCTTCTTCCGCTTGCGTGACACGGGCACCGCGCGAGTCCAGGACGTCCGGCAGGACGGTCGGCGTTCAGCCTGCTGAGGGTGTCTGCTTACACTGAGATGAGCCGCTGGTCACCGACGAGGGACGTTCATGGTTGCGCATCGGGTGCCACCGGAGATGTTCCGGTTCGCGACCGAGCCGAACGCCGATCTGTACACCGCGATCCTGCACGTGTTCGGTGACGCGAACGAGCGGCTGGAGACCGCCCTCGGGGTCGACGGCATCGAGGAGCGGCTGCCCTCCGTCGGGTTCTTCCGCTCCCTTCCCGCGGACGAGCTGTCCCGGGCGCTGGCACAGCTGGGGAAGTGGCAGCTGCTCGACGTCATCCAGAACCACGGCGCGGACTACTCCACCGCCGCCGAGTATGAGCGCGGCAACCTGCAGTACTCGCTGACGCGTCGCGGGGAGGCGGCGTTCGCCGGTGTCCAGCACGCGCTGGCGGTGCTCGCGTCGGCGGGGGCCCTGCAGACCGCCGTCCTGGACGCCATCGCGGACCGGCTCGACGCCCTCTACGGCCTGCTGACCGAGCCGGCGTCCGCGGATCGCCGGGTCTTCACGACGCTCAGCGAGCTGGAGAGCCACCTGGAGGCCCTGCGGTCGAACACCAAGCAGTTCAACGGCGAGCTCCAGCGGCTACTGCGGGCGGAGAACGCCGACCTCGACACCTTCCATGAGGTGAAGCGGGCGACGGTCACCTACCTGCAGGAGTTCGTCACCGACCTCGACCACCGGTCGCGGGCCATCCGCGACGCGATCCGGCGGGTCGAGTCGCTGGGCGTCGCCACGGTGCGGCGGCGGGCGCTGGCCGGCGCCGAGCTGTCGCCGATGGGCACGCAGGACCCGGCCCCGGCCTGGCTGGAGCATCGCCGGCTGCGCTGGGAGGGCCTGCGGCTGTGGTTCGACCCGGACGACGGCTCCCGGCCGCGGGCGGAGGAGCTGCACACGGTGGCGCGGCGCGCGATCGTCGCCCTGCTCGCGACCCTGGAACGGATCGGCGAGTCACGGCGGCGCTCGTCGAGCGCGGCGCGTGACTTCCGGGTGCTCGCCCGCGCGTTCGCGGCCGCACCCGCCGAGGACGACCTGCACCGGCTGTGGGGCGCGGCCTTCGGGCTGACCCCGGCCCGGCACGCCCACCTGCGCCACGCCGACCCGGAACTGATCCCCACCGGGGTGAGCTGGGCGGACGCGCCGTCCGTCGAGGTGTCCACGCTGCTGCGGCGCGGCGGCCGGGCCGAGCGTTTCTCCCGGACGGGCCGGGTCCGCGACGTCGCCGCGGTCCGCCGCGAGCGGGAGGAGCGGGCCCGGCGCGAGCGGGCGGAGCTAGAAGCCGTCTGGGCGCGGCTGCGCACCGACGGCCCCGTCCGGCTGTCGGCGCTGGGCGAGCTGGACCACGAGGCGCTCGTCCGCCTGCTGGACCTGCTGGGCCACGCCCTCGACGGGCCGGTCGACAGTTCGGGGGCGCGCCGCGCGACGACGTCCGACGGGCGGGTGGAGATCGTGGCCCGGCCGACCGGCGACGGCCGGCTGGCGGTGATCCGCACGCCCCGCGGTGTCCTCACCGCCCCTGATCACGTCATCGACATCGCGCTCGCCGGCCGGCCGGCATCGGGCGTCCAGACGCCGGCGGTGACCGTGAGAGTGCCGGCGCCGTCCGGGCTCGCGCGGTGAGCTCGGCGGCGAACCAGCATGTGCGCGACGAGCGGGAGGACGTCGCGCGCGGCATCCGGCTGCTGCTCGGCACCCCGCTGTTGACGTCCGCCCGCAGCCCGGACGGGTTCACGGTCGTGCGGCGGCGGCGCGGGCCGATTGGCGACTGGTTCGAGTACTACTGCGGCTGGCAGCTCGTCGTCGAGCCGCGGGCCGGCTACGCCCGGCTGGTGAAGGTCCGCTCGGAGCCGGATCCGTCCCGCCCGGCGCGGCGGGCCCGGTCGACGCGGGCCCCGTTCGACCGCCGCCGGTACGTGCTGTTCTGCGTCGTCGCCGCGGAGCTGATGGGCGGGCCGGTCACGACGATCGGGCTGCTGGCCGACCGGGTTGCCGCGGCGTGCGCCGCCGACGCGGCGCTGCCGCCGTTCGACCCGGCGATCCGGGCGGAGCGGATGGCCTACGTCGACGCTTTGAAACACCTGGAGCAGCTCGGCGTGGTGAGCGCGGTGGACGGTGTCACCGACGCCTACGTGCGGTCCGAGGACGCGAAGGTGCTGTACCGGGTGGACGCCACCCGCCTGGTGGGCCTGCTCGCCGCACCCACCGCGCCGTCCAGGGTGCTCCCGGCCCCGGCGGAGGGTGGCGTCGAGGGCGGGGTCGCGGGCGGGGTCGAGGTCGGGGTCGGGGTCGAGGTCGACCGGCTCATCGCCGGGATGCTCGTCGAGCCCCGGTACGGGGACGCGGCCGCCGCGGCGCCGACGGTCTCCGACGCCCGGCGGAACCTGTGGCTGCGCCACTCGGTGATCCGGCGCCTGGTCGACGACCCCGTCGTCTACCGTTCGGAGCTCACCGAGGCCCAGCTGGCGTACCTCGCCACCACGACCGGGCGGGCCCAGGTGCGGCGCGCCGCCGAGCTGGCCGGGTTCGAACTGGAGGAACGAGCCGAGGGCTACCTGCTCGTCGACCCGGACGGCCTCGCGACCGACAGCCGGTTCCCCGACGACACGAGCAACGCCAAGATCGCCGCGCTGACGCTGCTCGACGCGCTCCGGGCCGCGCCGGCCGGTCTCACCCCCGAGCAGCTCACGGTTGAGGCGGGGCGGATGCTCGCCCGGCTGCCGTCCTGGGGCAGGGCGTACCGCTCGGACGACGGCGCCCGCCGGCTCGCCGCGGACGCGCTCGCCGAACTGCGCATGTTCGGCCTCGCCGCGGTGGACGGCGACCACGGAGACCACCCCGGCGGATCGGCCCTGGTCCGGGCGCTGCCCGCGGCGGAGCGCTACCGGGTCCATCACGAGGACCGTTCGCGGCTGGACATCCCGCCGCCCCGCCACGCGGGTGACGGCCCGGGCGAGGAGATCGAGTCTTGACGGCCAGCGAATTTCGGTGGCGGCCGCACCGCGCCGGGATCGTCAACGTGTGGCGGTACTACGACGAGACCTTCGGCTTCCACCGCGGCCGGCTGCTGCTGCGCGGCCGCAACGGGACGGGCAAGTCCAAGGCACTGGAGCTGCTCCTGCCCTACCTCCTGGACGCCAACCTGCAGGCCCGGCGGCTGTCGACGTTCGGCGGCTCGGAACGCACCATGCACTGGAACCTGATGGGGGACGGCGCCAGCGGCCGGACCCGCGTCGGCTACGTCTGGATCGAGTTCCACCTCGGCGATGCGGCTGACCCGGGCGGCGGGCGCTGGTTCACCTGTGGCGCGCGCCTGCAGGCGTCCCAGCACACGACCACGGTGTCGGCGGACTACTTCACGACCACCCGGCGGATCGGCCTGCCCGGCGGACTGAGCGTGGTCGACGAGGCGAACGCCCCGCTGACCCGCAAGCGGCTCGCGGCCGACCTCGGGGACACCGGCCAGCTGTACGACAGCGCGGCGGACTACCGGGCGGCCGTCCGCGCCGCGCTGTTCGGCGGGCTGAACGAGCAGCGCTACAGCGGTCTGATCACCGCCATGCTGCAGCTGCGCACCCCCAAGCTGTCGGAGCGGCTCGATCCGTCCCTGCTGTCGACGCTGCTCTCCCGGGCGCTCCCGCCGCTGGGCACCGCCGAGATCGCCGAGCTCGCCGAGGGCTTCGAGCGTCTGGACCGCCAGCGGGAGAACGTCCGCCGCCTCGACGAGGAGGTCGAGGCGGCCCGGATCCTCGCCGACCGTCAGCGTGCCTACGCGGGCCGGGTGCTGCGGGCGGCCGCCGGCGGGCTCATCTCCGCGACCAGCGCGATGGACGACATCACCCGCACGGCCCGGGAGAGCCAGGCGGAGTACGAGCGCGTGGTGGCGGAGCGTGACTCGCTCGACGAGCGCGTCACCGCGGCGGAGGGCGAGGGGGAGCGGCACGCGGCGCGCATCGAGGGCCTGATGCTCAGCGAGGCCTACCGGGCCGGCGGCCAGCTCGACGAGCTGCGCCGCGATGCCCGGGAGGCGGCCGGGCGCGCCGACGACGCCCGCCGGCAGGCGCGGCAGGCGCGGAGCCGGGCGGACACCGACCAGCGGACCGCCGCGACGACTCAGGCGGCCGCCGCGCGGGCCGAGACCGAGAGCGCCGCGGCCCGCGACCACGCCTGCGGCGCCGCGGACCGGGCCGGCTTGGCGGTCACCTACGACTCCGTCGCCGCCCTCGTCGCCGATCACGCGGCCGGCGTGGCGCAGGCCGGCATGGCGCAGGCCGGAGCGGCGCAGGCCGGAGCGGCACAGCCGCGGACACTGGTCCGGGCGGCCGTCGACGCCCGGGTCCGGCAGATCCGCGCCGTGCGCCGCGCGCTGGGCGACCGCGAGGCGGCGGTCATCGCGCGGACCGGTGCCGAGCAGCGGCTCGAACACGCCCGTGAGGCGCTCGCCGCCGCGACGGCCGACCGCGACACCGCGGCCGCCGCCTACACCGGCGAACTGACGGCGCTCGGCGAGGCGCTGGCCCGGTGGGCGGCCGGCTGCGCCGAGCTCCGCTTCGACGACCCGACCGTGCTGCTCGCCGCGGTGGAGAGCGAACCCGACCTGCTGCGCATCATCGAGGAGGCCACCGGCCCACTGCTGGAGGCGATCGCCGCCCGGACCGCCGAGCTGACCCGGGACCAGGCCGAACGGACCGCCGAACGCGCCGCGCACATCGCCGAGCGCAACCAGCGCGAGGCCGCCGCCGAGCTGCCCCCGGTCGCCCCACCGACCCGCACCGCCGACCGCGAGGGACGTCCCGGCGCGCCGCTGTGGCGGCTGGTGGCGTTCCGGGACGGTGTCGAGCCCGCCATCCAGGCGGGTGTCGAGGCGGCGCTGGAGGCCTCCGGCCTGCTCGACGCCTGGGTGTTCCCCACCGGCCGGCTGGAGCTCACCGGGCACGACACCACCCTTGACGTCGAGCTGCTCGCCCCGACCGGGGACGGCGGACTGGGGACGATCCTCGAACCCGAACCGGACGCCGCCGTACCCGCCGACCGCGTGCGGCGCCTGCTCGCCGGGATCGCCCTCGCCCCGAGCGCCCCGAGCACCCCGAGCGCCCCGAGCGCCCACAGCACGCCCAGCACGCCCGGGGGACATCCGGTCGTGGTCGGCGCCGACGGCACCTGGCGGTTGGCCGCGCTGCGCGGGAGCTGGTCGAAACCGGAACCGGCCCACATCGGCGCGCTGGCCCGCGACCGGGCCCGCCGCCGCCGCATCGCCGAGCTCACCGCACTGATCAGCGCGCTGGACGACCTCCTCGCCGGCCTGGAGCGGGAGGTTGCCGAGCTGCGGGCCCGGCGGGAACGGATCGCGGCGGACCGCCGAACCCGGCCCGGGTACCAGGCCGTCCAGGACGCCCGCGCCGCCCTCGACACCGCGGAGGCGAACCTCGGCGCGCGCGCCGACCTGGTCAGCCGGTCCGTCGAACAGGTGCGGGAGGCAGCCGCGGCGGTCAGCGTCGCCACCCGGGCGCTGACCGCCGCGGGCGCCGAGCACGGGCTGCCGACCGAACCGGACGCCCTCGACACCGTCGAGGAGTCCGTCGACATCTTCCGCCGCCTCGCCGACGACTGGTTCGACCGCCACCAGCACGCCGTCGCGACCCGGGCGGCCGCGCTCGCCGCCGCCGAGGTGGCGGCCATCTCCGGGGAGGCGGCGCGCACCCTCGCGGAGTCGTCCGCCGAACGGGACAGCGAGGCCCAGCGGGTCACCGCCAAGCTCGCCGGCGTCGAGGCGGCCATCGGGCCCGGCTACCGCCAGGTCCTCGACGAGATCACCGGCCTGCGCGGCCGGATGGCGGAGCTGGCGCGGGAACGGGCGGAGCTGCGCCAGGCATTGCGCGCGCTCGACGCCCGGGTCGGTGAGCTCAACACCCGGCGCGTCGTCGACCAGGAGCTGCGCCAGCAGGCCGTCGCCGCCCGCGACAGCCAGGCCGAGCGGTTCCGGCAGCTCGGGCTCAGCACCCTGGCCGCCGATGCCCGGCTCGACCTGGCACTCTCCCCGGCCGACGGGGTGCGCGCGACCCTCGACCGGGCACGGGCCGTCGCGACCGCGCTCGCGTCCGTCCCGCACACCGTGCGCACCATCAAGGACGCCGAGACCCGGCTCACCGACGCCGTGCACCAGTGCCGGCAGGTCCTCGCCGACCGGGCCGAGCTCGTCGTCGACCCCGACGAGGACGTCCAGATCCTCACCGCGGCGGTCGACGGGATCCGGGTCGGCGTGGCGCACCTGCACGACAGTGTCCGCGACGAACGGGACCGCGCCCGCACCGAGATCACCGACGGTGAGCGCGACCTGTTCGACCGGACCCTGACCGGCAACACCCGCCGGCACCTCGCCGACCGGATCCGCCAGGCCAACGCCCTCGTCGCCGACATGAACAGCCGCCTGGAGAAGGTGCGCACCGCCTCCAGGATTGCCGTCCAGATCCTCTGGCGGGTCGACCCGGAGCTGCCCGCCGCGACCCGGCAGGCCCGTGACCTGCTTCTGCGGGACCCGACCCAGCTCACCGCCGCGGACCGCGAGGCCCTGCACACCTTCCTGCGTGGACGTCTCGACGATGCCCGCGACCACGACGACGCGACCGGCTGGGAGGAGCTGCTGCTGCAGGTCTTCGACTACACGGCATGGCACCAGTTCATCGTCCGCATCGACCGGGGGACCGAGCAGGGCTGGCAGCCGCTGACCAAGAAGCTGCACGGCGCGCTGTCCGGCGGGGAGAAGGCCATCGCGCTGCACCTGCCGCTGTTCGCCGCCCTCGCCGCGCACTACCAGTCCGCGCCGGCCGCGCCCCGCCTGATCCTGCTCGACGAGGTCTTCGTGGGTGTCGACAGCACGAACCGCGGCCAGGTCTTCGAGCTTCTCACCTCCCTCGACCTCGATCTGATGATCACCTCGGACCACGAGTGGTGCACCTACCGCGAGCTCGACGGGATCGCCATCCACACCCTCATCACCGGGGACGGCACCGACGACGCCGTCACCACCGCCCGCTTCACCTGGGACGGCCAGCGCCTCACCGACGCCGCCGGTCAACCCCTGTGACACCGGCCCGGGCCGAGATCCTCGCCGCCCTCGACCGCCCGGGACTCGCACCGCTGTGGGACGCGCTGCACGACCGCCTCTCGACGGGACGTCCGGTGACCTCGGTGCGGGTCGGGCCCCTCGACGACGACCAGCAGGCCGGGCTCGCCGACCTGTTCGGCCTGGACCGGCTGCCGGGCCCGCGCGCCACCGTCCGCCTCGACCGGCTCGACGCCCGGCTGACCGTCGCCTTCGGCGCTGACACCCGCACCGTCGTGGCGATACTGCGCGGCCCGATCGGCGACCGGGCCGGCAGCCGGGCCGCCGCCGCGCACGCCCGGGACGAGCTGTGGGACTGGCTGGCCGCGCATCCCGTCGTCGCCGCCGAGCCGGCGCTGCGCACCTGGGCCGCCGACGCCCGGCGCGCCGGCCTCGTCGACGGGTCGGTGGACGACACCCGCGCCCTGCTCGACTCCGCGCTGCGCGTCCTCGCCGCCTGCCCGGCGGACGGACGTCCCCTGCCCGCCCTCGCCGACGCGCTGCTCGGCCACACCCACGCGCTCGACGACGGGACCCGGCTGTCCGTCCTCGTCCTGCGCGGCCTCGCCGCCCGGTACGGCGGGCCGGCGCCGACGGGCGCGGAGGAACGCCGGGCGCTGTGGGAACGAGCCGGGGTCGCGAGCGACGCGCTGTCCGCCCAGGTGCTCGTCGCGGGGCTGCGGCTCACCGGCGACGACCCGCTGAGCCACGCGCTGCGGCTGTGGGCCGACGCGGGCCAGGCCAGCGCCGTCACCCTGGCCCAGCTCCGGGCCTTCCCCGGACCGCGGGCAGCGGAAGAAGGCGGAAAGGCACGAGTCGGCGGGGAGCCCGGGGGCGGCGGGACGGTGGCTGTGGGCGTCGTGGAGAACCCTTCCGTCCTCGCGATGGCCATCGCGCGCTTCGGTGCGCGCTGCCCACCGCTGGTGTGCACGGCGGGCTGGCCGTCCGCCGCCGCGATCCTGCTGCTGCGCCAGCTCGCGCAGGCCGGGCTGCGCCTGCGCTACCACGGCGACTTCGACGGCGACGGGCTGCGCATCGCCGCCCACGTGATGGCCCGCACCGGCGCTGTGCCCTGGCGGATGGCCACCGCCGACTACCTCGCGGCTCTTCCCAGCGTGCTCGAAGGTGAGCGGCCTGAGATCGTGCGGGTCGCGGCGCGACCCGGGCAGGTCAGCGAAGCCCCCTGGGACGCCGATCTGGCGGCGGCGGTCCGCGCGAACGACATCGCGATCTCCGAGGAGCGCCTCGTCCCCATCCTGCTGGCCGACCTGGCCGACCTGGCTGCATAGGGTACCGGTCGCAAGATTCATGGGGCGACACAGGTGCGGACAGGCGCCGCGGCCGGTGGATCGGGGACCCCGCCGCCCGCGCCGCCCGTCCGAGGTCAGATGTACATGCCGCCGTTGACGCCGATGATCTGGCCGGTGATGTAGGCCGCGTCGTCGGAGACGAGGAAGGAGACGGCGTTGCCGATGTCGGCGGGTGTGCCGGCCCGGCCGAGCGGCACCATCGCGCTGACCGCTTCGAGGAACTGCTCCGCGCCACCGGCCTGGCCCGCGTCATGGTGTGCCATCGNGGTGTCGACGATGGTCGGCGGAATCGTGTTGACGGTGATGCGGTGTTCGGCGAGTTCGCGCGCCAGCGCCTTGGTGAGGCCGATGACCCCGCCCTTGCTCGAGACGTAGTGGGCCATCGACGGCGCCCCCGACTGCGCGCTCGAGGAGGAGATGGTGACGATCCGGCCGTACCTCGCCTCGATCATGTCCGTCACCGCGGCCTGGATGGTGTGGAAGACGCCGGTGAGGTTCACCGCGATCATCCGGTCCCAGGTCTCCTGGTCGATCTGGACGAACGGAACCATGTTCGAGATGCCGGCGTTCGCGACGACGATGTGGATCGGCCCGAACTCCCTGCGCACCGCCGCGTAGGCGGCCTCGATCGAGGCGCGGTCGGAGACGTCGACGGTGAGGGGGAGGGTGCTGCCGCCGGCCGCGGCGAGCTCGGCGGCGAGCTTCTCGACCTTCTCGCCCTGCCAGTCGAGCATCGCGACCCGGTGCCCGTCCTTCGCCAGCCGCGCGGCGATCCCGGAACCGATGCCCTCGGCGGCACCCGTGACGACTGCGACCCGACTCATGCGCTGACCCCCTGCTGGACACAAAGTTTTGACGCATGTAAAAGTAGGGCCATGGGTGGGTCAGGGCAAGTGGTTCGTTCACGGGGTTCCCGCGCGCCCGGGACGCGCGAGAAGATCGTCGACGCCACGATCCACCTCCTCGCCAAAGAGGGGTATGGAGCCATCACGACGCGGCGCATCGGCGAGGTCGCCGGCGTGAAGTACCAGCTCGTCCACTACTATTTCGAGTCGCTGGAGGACCTCTTCGTCGAGGCGTTCCGGCGCGGGGCCGAGGAAAATCTCGCCCACCTCGGCGAGATGGCGACGGGCGAGGCATCGCTGCGCAGGTTCTGGAAGGTCAACTCGAACGCCGGCGCCGGCAAGCTCATGGTCGAGTTCGTGGCTCTGGCCCAGCGCCACCCCGCGCTACGGCTCGAGATCGCCGCCTACGCGCGACGTTTCCGTGACGCGCAGCTCGCGTTCGCGCGGGCGGCCCTCGCGCGCGAGTCGATCACGACCGAAGAGATACCGCCGATGGTTGTTCTCCTGCTCACCACCGGCCTGGCGCAGCTCGAGGCGCACGACCGTCTGATCGGTTTCACCGACGGACACGACGAAACCCGCGCCTGGATCGAGAACTGGCTCGCNGCCAACACCACACCAGTGAAGGAATGAGAAACGACGAATGACCGCCAGCGACCTCTACTGGGACCCGTTCCGCCGCGACATCTGGGTGGACCCGTACCCCGTCTACAAGCGGCTGCGCGCCGAGGCCCCGGTCTACTACAACGAAGAGCACGACTTCTACGCCTTCGCGCGGTGGGCGGACGTCGACCGCGGCTTACCTGATGTCGAGCACTTCAGCAACGCCCGCGGCAACATCTACGAGTTCATCAAGTCCGGCATCGAGATGCCGCCGGGCAGTGTGATCTTCGAGGACCCGCCGAGCCACGGCATCCACCGCCGCCTGGTCTCCCGCCTGTTCTCCCCGGGCGGCATCAGGTCGCTGGAGTCGAAGATCCGCGACTACGTGGTCCGCCAGCTCGAACCGGTGCAGGACGGTGCCGGCTTCGACGTCATCGACATCCTCTCGGACAAGGTGCCGATGCGGGTCATCGGCATGCTCGTGGGGATTCCCGAGGAGATGCAGCAGTCGGTTCGGGACCGGACCGTCGCCAACCTCACCACCGAGGAGGGCGGCAAGCTGGACGCCGAGGCATCGCAGATCGGCACCGATATCTTCGAGGGCTATATCGACTGGCGCATCGCCAACCCCTCCGAGGACATCATGACCAAACTCCTCAACGCGGAGTTCGAGGACCATGACGGCACCACCCGCGGGCTGACGCGGGAGGAGATCCTGGTCTACTGCGCCGTCATCTCCGGGGCGGGTAACGAGACCACCGGTCAGCTCATGGGGTGGATCGGCAAGGTCTTCGGTGAGGAGAAGAACCACCGGCAGTACCAGGAGGTCGTGGCCAACCCGTCGCTGGCGGGTAACGCGGTGGAGGAGGTCCTCCGCCTGGAGCCGGTCGGCCAGGCGGTGGGGCGGTATGTGCGAAAGGACGTGGAGTTCCACGGCCAGACCATTCCCGAGGGAAGCACCGCGCTCTTCCTCGTCGGCTCCGCCGGGCGTGACGAGGCCAAGTTCGAGAATCCCGACGTGCTCGACATCCACCGCGACATCACCGCGCAGCGCAGCTTCGGCTACGGCCTGCACTACTGCCTCGGCGCGAACCTCGCCCGCATGGAGGGGCGGATCGTCCTCGAGGAACTGGTGAAGCGATTCCCCAAGGGGTGGGACGTCGACCTGAGCGGCGCCAGGATCGCGAGCACAACCACGGTGCGCGGCTGGGAGAAGCTTCCGATCGTCCTGCGGAAGTAGCGCCGCGCCGGCACCGGTGAAGGGACGGTCGGTGATCGTCGCCACCGGCGTTGGCGGACGAATCCGCGGAAAATCGGGGCGCATTCTGGAGGGCCTGAGTACCCGTAACGGGTGGCACGGTGATCTGCAGCGCGTGGCTGTGTCCGCATCCTTTGCGATGGTTGCGTGTGCTGGCTGCGTCGAGCCTGGCGTCGAGGGTGTCGGCGCCAGGCTCGACCAGGCACACACGGTACGCATGATCGGGCCGGTAAGATCTCCCTTCGTCACGCTGTGGAACATCGCGGTCGCTTCGGCCGTTGTTTCCGGTGTTTGCCGGAGTAAGGGTGCGGGTCGGAATGCGGCTGCGGAGTCACGGTGGCGCTTCGGCCGCGAGGACCGGGATTGTGGGGGCATCGTGATCGTTGTCCAGGTGNGCTGGCCGCGCCGCTGCCGGGGTGCTGGCCTGGCGTGTCCGGCCAGCTGATTCCCGGCCAGCCGGGGGAACGGCCCGGGGGCGTTCTGGGTGGGGTTCGGGCCTACCGACTCGTCTCCGCGCCCCGGCCGGCCGACGACCCGCGGGTCCGCGATCCGGCCCCCGCGCAGCTTTTCGCGGCCGTGACCTCCATGCACGCCACGTTCCAGAGTCTGACCAGGCCGGGGGCGGACATCCTCGACGGCCTCGCCGGTGTCGACGAGGTCACCGGTGTCGACGACGTCACCGGCCTTGACGGCCTTGACGGCCTTGACGACCTCGGTGCCCTCGCCGGCACGCCCGGGGCGCGCAGCCCGTTGTTCTTCGCCGCCTGGTTACGCCTGCCTGCCCAGACCGCGGGCGCGCGGACGGGCGCGCCCGCCGGGCTCCGCCAGGAGCGGTTCGTCTTCCTGCTGGGAGGTCGGCCGTTCTTCCCGGGGGCGGCGCCCGGCCCGGCCCGGGCGGACGGCACCCGCGGGCTGCTCTTCCCGCCGGGGGCCAGCGGCGTCGAGGCCACCGGCGGCGAGGTCGACCGGCTGCTCGCCGAGTTCCGGGTGTGGCAGCTCTGCCTGGGGGCACCCGACGCCCTCTGGTCGCTGCCGAACGAGGAGGTCTGGCAGCAACGCCGCGGCTCGTTCGACGACCACGCCGCGCATCTCGCGCACCCGTTCGCCTGGATGGTGCTCGCCCAGCCGCGCCCCGCGCACCTGGTGCAGGCCGACAAGGACCGGCTCGAGATCGGCATCCCCATGCTGCGGGAGGCGGCGCGGGGCTCCCGGTGGGCCGAGCTGGAACGCGCCGAGGCCCGTTACCGCGAGCTCGCCCGCTACGGCGGTGCGGGCATGTGGGACGTCCGAGTGCTGGTCGGGTCGGTCACGCCCGCGGGCGCGGGTGCCGCCGCGTCGCTGTTGTGCGGGGCGGCGGAGCTCGGCGGTCTGCCGTACACCCTGGTGCCGTCGGACCGTCTCGGCAGCCTGGCCGACCTCGCCGCCGATCTCGCCGCCGGGCCGTCGCCCACCGACACGCAGGGCGGCTGGCAGGGCGGCTGGCAGGGCGGCCCGCCGGATCCGTTCGAGCTCGCGGACATCTTCGTGCCCACCGCACCGTTCGCCGGTTCCAGCGAACTGCTGGCCGCGCTCGCCCGGCCGCCGGCCCGTGAGCTGCCCGGCGTGCGCCTGCTCACGCCACACCGGTTCGATGTCACCCGCGACCGCATCGACGACGACGGTTTCCCGATCGGCACGGTGCTCGACCCGGCCTACACCGATGCCGGCGCGTTCGTGGTGACCCGTCCGACGCTGAACCGGCACGCGTTCCTCTGCGGCGCGACGGGCTCGGGCAAGTCCCAGACCGCCCGCACCCTGCTGACCGAGCTGTCCGCTCCGGCGCACCCCGATGACCGGGTGCCGTGGCTGGTCATCGAGCCGGCGAAGGCGGAGTACGCGCGCATGGCCGGCCGGATCCGCCCCGACGACCGGGTGACCGTCCTGCGCCCCGGGGTGCCGGACGACCCGCCCGGCTGCCTGAACCCGCTCGAACCCGAGCCCGGCTACCCGTTGCAGAGCCACGCCGACCTGGTTCGCGAGCTGTTCCTGGCCGCGTTCAACGCCGACAATCCGGTGCCGCAGATCCTCTCGATCGCCCTCGCCGAGGTGTACGCGAACGCCGGCTGGGACATGGTCACCGGCGAGCCGCGCCNGGTGCGGCGCCCGAAACTGTTCGTCGACGAGGAGCCCCGCGACGTCCGCAGCAGCTACCCGACGCTCGGTGAGCTGCGCATCGTCGCGCAGCGGGTCGTCGACGACATCGGCTACGGCCGGGAGGTGCGCGACAACGTCCGCGGCCTGGTCGACGTGCGCCTGCGCGGACTACGCGAAGGCACCCCGGGACGGTTCTTCGAGGGCGGGCATCCGCTGGACGTCGGCGCGCTGCTGCGCGGCAACGTCGTGCTGGAGCTGGACCGGGTCACCAGCGACCAGGACAAGGCGTTCCTCATGGGCGTCGTCCTGATCCGGATCGTCGAGCATCTGCGGACGAACCCGCCCGCGCCCGGCGACGACCGGCTACGGCACGTGCTGGTGATCGAGGAGGCCCACCGGCTGCTGCGCCGGGACGCCGACGGCCCGGCCGGCAACGCCGTCGAGCTCTTCGCCGGCCTGCTCGCCGAGATCCGCGCCTACGGCGAGGGCGTCGTCGTCGTCGAACAGATCCCATCGAAGATCATTCCGGACGTCCTGAAGAACACGGCGCTGAAGGTGATGCACCGGCTGCCCGCGGCCGACGACCGGGCCAGCGTCGGGGCGACCATGAACCTGGGTGTCGAACAGTCCGAGCACGTGGTCGCGCTGCCGCCGGGGCAGGCGGCGGTCGCGCTGGACGGTATGGACCGGCCGTTGCTGATCCAGATGCGCCACGGGGAGCGGCACGAGTCCACCGAACGAGCGGGCCACCTGCCACCACTGCGGGCCGCGCGCAGCGAGCTGTGCCCGCCGGACTGCCGCCCCGCCCCCTGCACACTGCGCGCGATGAACGAGGCCCGGCACGATTCGACGTCCCCGCTGCTCGTGCTGTGGGTGGAGGCGGTCGTCGCCGCGACGGTCGCGGGCGTGCACCCCGTCGACCCGGCCCCGGCGCTGTCCGACTGGCTGCTCCGGCTGCCGCCGCGCCAGCGTGCCTGCGCGTTGGCCCATGCGGTCGAGCGGGCGGTCGACGCCCGCCGCCCGCTGCTGCGCCGCTGGCTCGACCCGGCTGACCTCGCCGACCACATCCTCGCCGAGCTCACCGCCCGACTCGGGCTGCGGCCGCCGCCCACCGGCGACCAGCTGCGCTTCCAGGCCGGCCTCTACCGGTGGCACGACGTGCGCGCCGAGCTGACCGCCGCCATCGCCCGGCGCGGTCCCGGCGCCGCGCGGCGGCCGCATCCACACACCGAGCAGTGGGCCCGGCGCGGGCTGATTCTCGAGGGCGCGGATGTCGTGGATCAGATGCGCGCCTTCAGGGAGCATCCGGCGAACGCCTCCGGCAGCCACCGGGTGGCGATCGGCGATCCCGACGCGAGCGGGCTCACGGCGGCGCAGGTCGAGGTGACCGGCGGTGCCGGCGGGCTGCATCTGCGCCGAGCCTTCGCCCGCGCCTGCGCCGGCCGGCTCGACACGATCGTCCGGCTCTTCGAGCAGCCGCCGGTTGGACATCGGCCAGCGAATCCGCGGGCGGAGGCGGAAACATGATCGGTGACGGCCTCGGTGAGCTGGCTGATCTCGGTGGCTCGGCGGATCTCGCCGCGGACGGGTGGGCAGGCCCGGAGAATGATCTCGGCGTCGCCGAGAGTTCCGTCGGGCCGGAGGAGAGCGATTCGCAGGCGCTCGCCGACCTGCTCGCCGGGGAGTCCCGTGCGCTGGGTCCGCCACCGGAGGACATCGAATCCCCAGCCGCCGAAGCCGAGACGAGTGCCCCCGAGGCACGGCCCGGATCCGCGGAGGCACCGCCCGCCGAGAGCCAGGACGACGGCTCCGCCGTCATGAGTGACTCGGAAGCGCTGGCCGAGTCGATTGCCGGCGAGTCTCGCGCGCTCCGCGAACGCCCGGACGATTCGGCGGCCGACGGCCCGGTCGCGGACGGGCCGGTCGCGGACGGGCCGGTCGCGGCTGGGCCGCCGGTCGAGGACTCCGCCAACGGTGACGGTGACATCGGGGATGGGTCGACGTCCGAGGATGATGTGGTTGGCATCCCGGTGCCCGAGGCGACTCCGATCGAAGGACCCCTCGAAACACCCCCCGGCGAGTCCGTCGACAGTCAGGATGACGGCTCCGCCGGGATGAGCGACTCCGAGGCGCTGGCCGAGTCGATTGCCGGCGAGGCCCGCGCGTTCGTCGACAACCCGAACGATTCGTCGGCAGACGGCCTTCCGGTCGAGGACTCCGGCACCGACGACGGTGGTATGGGGGAGGGCCCGGCACCTGAGTATGAAGGCAGGGTCGACCCGCTGCGCGAGGCGACCCCGACCGATGGGCCAGCCGCAATACCAGCCGAAGTGCCGGCTGAAATGACACCCGAAACCCCGACCCCGCCTATATCAGATGAGGCACCGCCGGAGGTCGTGCCCGACGATGGGGGGTACGACGGCGGGTCGGTGCCGCAGCCCTCCGCCTTAGCTGAGGCGGACGAACCCTCCATGGTGCCGGAGACTTCCGACCCGCGTGTCGCCGAGGAGGCAAATCCCGCCACGGGGGAAGGGGAGATATCCGATTCGCCCACCGCTGATGTGGTGTCGGACGTCGCCCTGTCGGAGGTTCGGGAGGAGCCCGTTGCGCAAATTGTACCTGAAACGGCGACTGTCGCCGAGTCGGTGGAACCACCCGCAAACACCGAGAAGACGTCGGCACAGCTCGAACCCGCCACCGAGTCGGCCGGTGAATCGGATGCGACTGAGCTGGGATCAATAGGGCAGGCGGAGCAGGAGGAAAACACTCTCGCTCGCGAAGGTCCGGAAATGAAAGCGGCGGAAATCGATGCCGCTGCCTCGAGGGCGGAACGGGCCGACCTTCCCCCTGCTGAGTCGCCGCCCGTCCAGGCCGACAGTGTCGTGGGGGATGACATGCAGACCCCAGGCGAACAGCGTGAATCGAACGACGGGCCTATTGATCATGACGCTGTGTCGGTCAAGCCGGACGGTTCGCCGTGGCCCGAGTCTCCACTCTGCGCCACAGAGCCACTTCCCAGGCTGGACGAGGCTGCCATACAGCGAAGTGAGGAGGGGCTTATCGAATCGGTTGACGGGAAGTCTGTCCGTGACTACGTCAGTGGGCTCGCCACCGAACGTACCCANGGATATCTTGATGCGCGCCAGGATGGGACTGTAGCGAAGTCCGAAGTGGCGCCGGTCACCTCCGTACTCCTCGACACCCGCACCGGTCGCGTGTACGAGGCTGTCAACCAGGAGAGAGTGATTCCGACCGACCTTCATCCGATACTACAGGAACGTCTCGACAGTCTGGTGGCCGAGGCGGCGGAGAATCCGGAGGCATACCAGTATAGAAACGGTGACAAGGGGGGCTTCCCTCATTTTGATATCCCGGGTCGCCATGCTGAGGTTCTGAACACCAGTCGGGCCCTGTATGACCGGGAGGCGATGGGATACCAGGTGACCCCTGAATCGCTCAGCGAGATGATCGTGGACAACCGTTTCCCCTATCGACCGCCGGAGAAGACTGCTCCATGCTGCCCGAACTGCACTGCTATCCTAGAAGGCATTGATTCCATCCCCGGGATGATTCCGGCCGACGAGTGGAAAAGGGGCAATGAATGACCGAATCGGACTCTGTTCCGTCCGTTCATATTGACGATATAGATTACACGGACGATCTCTTCGTCACCTACCAGGGGGAATTCTTTACCGGGAGGGTGACTGATTACTACCGTGACGGACGGCCCCGCAAGGTCGAAACCTATGAAAACGGCCGACTGCGAGGGTTGGAGCGCACGTTCTACCCGGATGGTTCGGTCATGTCCGAGTACTGGAACGTCGACGACGGACGGCACGGGGTCGGTCGTTCCTGGTTTTCGAACGGTCAGCTGGAATCCGAGACACAGTATGATCGCGGAAAAGTTCTCCGCAGGAAGCGGTGGGCCGAGGACGGAACCGAACTGAGCTGACCCGCGGTGCGGCCCGGGGTGCGTCGGCTGGATTTCAACAAGTGAGGTGCGGCGGTGGGAGAGGTCGAGGGCGCCGAGGCGCTGCAGGATGAGCTGCGGCGGCTGGTGCGGCCTGATGTTCCCGGTCCGGAGCTGGTCACGACGGTGGCTGGTTTCGACGTCGCGTACGACGCAGACACGGATCTGGTCGCGGGAGCGGTGGTGGTTCTCGCCGCGCCGCGCTGGGACGTGATCGCGTCGGCCACGGCGGTGAGCCGGGTGTCGTTCCCCTACATTCCGGGGCTGCTGTCGTTTCGGGAGCTGCCGCCGCTGCTCGAGGCGTGGGAAGCCGTCCTGTCGCGGCTGGCCGCGCCGCCGGATCTGCTGGTGTGTGACGGGCATGGCGTTGCGCACCCGCGGCGGTTCGGCCTGGCCTGCCATCTCGGTGTCACCGTGGACCTGCCGACGATCGGCGTGGCGAAGACCCCGTTCGTGGGCGAGCACTCCACACCCGGGCCGCGGCGGGGTGAGCGGGCGCCGATCATCCTCGACGGCGAGGCGGTGGGCGCCGCGCTGCGGACGCGGGACGGTGTGCGGGAGGTGTACCTCTCGGTCGGCCACCGGACCAACCTCGACTCCGCCTGCCGGTGGGTGCTGGAGCTGTGCCCCCGTTACCGGCTGCCGGAGACGACCCGGTCGGCTGACCGGCTCAGCCGGTCGGCACTCGCCGAAGCCCGCCTCACGTCCTGATCGGCCCGCTCGCCCGGGTGTATGTAATTGGTGCCGCCGAGGAGGCCGCCGGTACGAGGACGAGGCCCTGGCCGGTGACACCTCTTTCCGGGGCGGGTGGTCACGCTCCTCCGTGGCAAGGGAAAGAAGATTGCTTGCCGTCAGTATTCGGTACGGGCGGGGAAGCACCCCACGGATTGATGGGGTGTGGCTGTGTCGAAGATAGTTCCCGGGATTTTTTCCCTTGCGCCCTCCAGATGGAAATGGTACGTACGATGCGGGCTGGAATTATTTCTGTCATCGGAGGTGGCACGTGACGGCGCTGGTTCCTGGCCAGGCCGGCGAACTCGCGGAGATGCGGCGGCGTGAGCTGGCGGGGCGGCTGCTGGCGCAGGGGGTGGACAGGTTCCAGTGGGGTTGGCAGTTCGTACCCGCGGAACGGCCGGTGCCGGACCTGCTCGGCCGGCCGGTGCTGCCGCCCGAGCAGTTCGGGGGCGCGGCCAGTGCGGCGGCCCTGGGCGCGACGGCCAAGGCCTGCACGATCGGCGGCGTCGTCCTGGGTGGCGCACTGGGCGCCCTCGGCGCGGCGACCGGGGCGTCGCTGGCCGTCCCGGCGCTGGCCACGGCCGGTGTGGCCGTCGCCGGGGGTGGGCTGACGTCGATGTACGCGCGCTGGCGCGAAGCTGTCGGGCGCGAGCGGGAAGGCGCGTGGATGGACGCGCACGACCAGCAGCGGCAGGGCAGCTCCGCCGCCGCTGAGTCCCAGGACGAGTGGCGCCCGGTACAGGGTCCTCCGGACGTGACCCGGGTGGATGTCGTCTGCGGCACGTGGGACGGCTGGGCGGCGATGATCGCGACCACCGCCGGTTCGTTGATGCGCTCCGACCGCAGCGTGGTCGTGCTCGATCTCACCAGCCACGAGGTCGCCGAGGATCTGATCCAGTTGGTGAGCAGCACGGGGCGGCCGGTGCCGTGCGGCCGGTTCCCTACGGATCTCAGCCTGGTCGACCTGTTCCACGACCTGAGCCCGGAGGCCGTGGGTCGGGTGATCGCCGATGCGTTCGCCGTGCTGCCGGGGCGCAGTGGCGCGGCGGAGATCCGTCGGCGAGACGAGGCGATCGTGCGGACCGTCGCCCGCCTCATCGACCCGCCCTGGACGTTCCGCCGGCTCGCCGCGGGCGTGCGGCTGCTGCAGCGGCTCAGCGAGACGAGCGCCGGAAGCGGCCAGGCCGGCGGTGTCCTGAGCCTGCGGGAGCAGCGGGCGCTCATGCAGGTGAGCCACGAGTTCGGCCGCACGCCACAGGAGAGCGCCGAGCTGACCTACCTCGTCGACTCCTTCGAGCGGCTGGCGGGCAACGACGATCGGCGGCATGCGGACCGCGCCGCACCTGACTACGTGTCACCTGACCATGCGCCGCCCGACTACGCGGCACCCGAGGACGCGGCACCCGAGGACGCGGCACCCGAGGACGCGGTGCCTGCGGGAGGCGCGCCGGGCGGCGCCGGCGAGCCGGTGGCGCGGCCGGGCAGCGGGCTGTGGAGGCCCGGCCTGACGGTGCTCGCCGCGCCCGTCTACAACAAGGATCACGGTGAGTCGGCGCGCATCCTGCTGTACCGCTTCATGGAGGATCTGCGCCACGGCGCGCCACACCGCAGCGATGACCTGATCGTCGTCGCCGGCGTCGACCGGCTGGGGCGGGACGTGCTGGACGAGTTCAGCCAGCATGCCCGCAACGCCCGGGTGCGGACGATGTTCCTGCACCAGCATGTGCCGGCCCGTGATGACGCGCAGCGGATGCTGAACACGGCGGGCAGCGTCACGCTGCTGATGCGTACCCACAACGCCCTCGAGGCGCAGGCCGCGGTGGAGCTGGTCGGTTCCGAGTACCGCTTCGTGCTCAGCCAGGAGACCCAGAGCACGAGCGAGTCCCTCGGCTGGAGCCGCGACGAGACGAAGGGCACCGGGACCAGCACCTCGGAGGACAGCCAGCGCGGTTGGAGCATCCAGGTCGGGATGCGGCGAGGTGAACGTCTGCCGGTCTTCAACCGCAGCAGGAGCGGGTCGCGGGGCACCGCGCGGACGGTCCAGTGGTCACGCTCGCGTGGCCGGTCGGGGTCGTCGGAGAAGGGCACGTCCGCGGCGATGAGCCGGGTGTTCGAGCCGGCGGTGGAACCGGTCGAGGTCGAGACCCTGCCGGAGACCGCGTTCATCGTCCTCAACAAGGTCCACTTCCGGCAGCCGGTGCTGGGTGACTGCGATCCGGGGCTCTGCCAGCATCCGCTGGCCACCGTCGCCCTGGGCAAGCCCCCCGGACAGGCACGGACCCCTGCTGGGCGGACCCCTGCTGGGCGGACCCCTGCGGGGCGGATCCTCAACGAAGGATGACGAGGCCCACCAGGCCGCAGGGGGCCGCGATCAGGAGGAGGACCGCCAGGACGTAGAGCCCCAGCAGCACACGGCGCTGCCGGCGCACATGCGGCGGCGTCGGGGGCTCGCCCGGCGGGCGGGAGGCGTGCGGGCGGGAGGCATGTGCCGCGCGGCGGGACGTCCTCATCGTTCGAGGCCGGATCGTTCGAGGGCGGCGTAGTGCGCCCGGTACGTCGTGGCGTGGGGCGCGCGGTGCCGGCTGGCCTCCCGCGCCTTCTGCTGCCGGGCGATCAGGCGCCGGAAGCCGCGTCCGCTCGCACCCAGCATCCACAGCACCGGTTCGGCGGCGGCGACACGTTCGGCCGGGTCCACGATCTCGCCTCGGCCGCGTATGCAGTCCGCGGCGCTCAGCGCCCAGTAGCGCGTGTCGGTGAACTCCGTCGACGGCTGCTGGCCGAGCTCCGGCAGCCGTGCGGGCCGGGTGAGCCAGTAGCGCACGAGGCCGTCCTGTTGCTCCGGGGTCAGGTCGGGCAGGCGAAGCACGGGTGGGAGCCCGCGCAGCCAGTCGGTCTTGCTGACCACCACGGCGAGCCGCAGGGCGAGGCGGCCGCCCCGCCGAGGCAGCGCTCCGTCCGCGTGCAGAACCCGGATCAGCCGCCGCATCGTGTCGTAGGTCGGCTCGGCGGCCGGGTGGGCCGCCTCGTAGGCCGCCTCCCGCTGGGTGGGGGTGAGCCGGCTGAGCAGTGCCGGCTGTGCCGACGGGTCGACGACGAGCAGGGCGTTGTGGGTCCGCTCCAGGTAGCGGTGGGTGGTGCGCAGCGTCTCCTGGTCGGTGTAGAGGTCCCCGTCCGGGTCGAAGAAGAACAGGATGCGCCGGGGGCCGCGGGGGATGCCGACCGTGACGACGAACGCCCGGGGGTTCGGGGTCACCGTCGACTCCAGCCACCCACCGTCCGCGACCACCTGCAGGCTGCGTCGGTACCACTCCTCGTCCGGCCGGAACGCGAAGGACACCGTGAGATCACGCTGGTAGGCGAGTTCCTTCAGGCCGGCCAGGACGGCGACCAGCAGGGTCGTCTTACCGGATGCCGGCGGGCCGATCAGTGCGATGTGCACGATAGGCAGGTGCCCGATCCCGTCGGGCAGCCGGCCGGAACAGGAGCCGCAGTAGCTGGCGAGCCGGCCGCGCCGGCCGGGCGCCCAGGTTCGCAGCCGGGTTCCGCACGCGCACACTCGGTACAGCAGACCGCCGCGGCCTGGCCGCAGGTCGTTGTGCCGGTGGTCGCAGTCCTCGTTGGGGCACTCGTAGAACGGCCGGCCCAGGGGGCGGGCACAGTCCGGATAAGGACAGTCGACCGCGAGCTCGCCGAGTCGGCGGAACGTCGCCAGGGTCGGCCTCGCCGGGCGTGCCTCGCGCAGCAGCCAACGCGCCGCCTCCGTCGCCCGCAGCACCGCGCCCGCGCACCGCGCCACCGCGATCGTGGTGACGACGAGTGCTGTGAACACGGCGAACGCCGCCCGGGCGAGCCCGCCGGCCACGGTGGCGCCGGTCGCCGTCCCCGCCCGCCACATCGTCCAGCAACGCCGTGCCGAGGAGGTGGACCCGAGAAACGCGCCGGGCCACCGGGTCGGGCCGGCCGCGGTGAGGGCCGGCCTGGCGGTGCGGAGTGCGTCGGCCAGGGCGTCCCCGATGGCGCCGAGGTCGACGAGCGCCTGGCCGGCCGGCGTGAAGTACCCGGGGTAGGCGGCCTCGCCGTCCGCCGGGCGCAGCACCGGCGGCCCCGCGGCCAGCGTGCGTGCCGGCAGCGCGAGCAGTCGTGCGCCGAGCCGACCGAAAGCGATCACCGCGCCGGCGCCGAACAGCGAAAGGCCGCGGGCATATCCGCCGATCGCCGATCCCGCGGGCCGGACACCGGATGACCACGCCGCCAGAACACCCGCTGGTAAGCGTTTCGACGTGCGGGGCCGCGCGGCCCTCGCCGCGTTCCCTCCCCATGGGCCGGCGCCCGCCGGCGGTGGTACCCGGACCGGGCCCGCTACCTCGGGCGGTGCGCTGCCGGGAGCCGGCGGGCCGGCCGGCTGATCCGGCGGCACGCCCGCGTCGGCGGCCGCGGCGGCGAGGCGTTCCGCGGCGTCGGGGTGGGTGAACGACGCGCTGGCCGCCGCCAGCACATCGACTCTCCCGGCTGCCCACACCCGCGCGGCCACCTCGCCCCAGGCCAGGTCCGCCGGCTGCCCGGCCGCCCGGCCGCCGTCGCTCGGAGCGGGATGACCGGTGCCCCCGGGCGCAGCGCCGACGCCGGCCGCGTCTCCGGCTCCGTCTCCGGCGCCGGTTCCGGAAACAGGCCCGCCATGCAGATGATGGGTAACAAACCGGACGCCGAACGGTACGGCGGCGGGATCGAGGTCGGCGCCCACCGGTACCCCCACCAGAACGTGGCGGGACTGCTCCGGGTGCCCCACGGGCACGCTGAAGGTCATCGCCAGCGCCAGCTCCCGCGGCAGGGAGCCGGTGACCAGCCGGATCGTCCGCATCGTGGTTGCCGTGCCCTGCTCCACCAGCACTATCCGCACGGCCCCGCCGCTGCGGGCCGCCCCGCGCGCACTCGCCAGCAGGGCAGCCAGCCGACCCTCGCCGTGCAGCTCCCACGCCCGGCCGACCGCCTCCCGCCAGGGCAGCGAGGAGTCGACCACGAGGCGCTCGACGGCGGGCAGCGTGCCGTCGGATGGCTGGTCGGCCCAGCCCGGCCACCACCGCAGGTCGGCGGGAAGCAGCCCGTGGAGATCACGCTCCGGCTCGGTGAGCAGCAGCGCGTGCTGGAAGACGTTGCCCGGGCGGCCGGCGAAATCGACGCCCGTGCCGACTGTCCGGCAGATCAGCGCGGCGCCGCTTTCCAAGAGCGAGTAGCTCAGGCTCAGACCGGCCGCCGGCCGCCGGGGGGACCTCCGGGAAACCGGCGCTGACCCCGACCCCGACCCGGAGCCCGGCCCGTACTCGGAGCCCTCGGCGTCGTGCCGCTGTGGCCCGGTGCGGCGCGCGTCGACGGCGAGTTCGGCCGCGAGGAGACCGACGATCTGCTGGCGCACCGCGTCGCCGAGCCCCGGCGTGTACGCCGTGACACGCCAGCCAGGCCGACCCGACGCCGACGCCGACGTGCGATGAAGCTGGTGGATGGTCATCGGACGTCCGCCTCCGCACCTCGTGGCTCCTTGCTCAGGATGGCAGAGCCCGATCCCCCTGGGGCGCGGCAGTTTCCGCGGAGTACATCGCGGACGAACCACCCGCTCCGACCGGCTCCCGGCATTCATGCAGGTGAGAAGGTGACCCGATCGGGTGAGCGCGGACGTGACCGGGAACGAGGCGGTGGATCTGTCGCGGAGGCGACACAGTGGGCCGACAGGCGCGCCGCGTGCTGACCACCGCGAGCCGCTCCACNTGCTGGCCGAGGGATCGGGATGGGGGCGTAGGCCGCCGGCGCGGGGTCACGTTTACGGCTCCGGCTTCTGAACAGACCTCGGTCAGATCCTGCGGAGCAGGGCTGGCCGGGTGACTCCTCGGCGGGCCGCGGTCATCACTCGGACGAGGAGCGCCGGCGCGTGACGGTCAGCTTGTCTGGTCCCGATGCCTGTCGAGAAGGATGAGTGGGGAATGCGCACAAAGCCGTTGGACGAGCAGGTCGTGGTGGTCGTCGGTGCGTCCAGCGGCATCGGTCGGGCGGCCGCGCTGGCCTTCGCCCGCCGCGGCGCGCGGGTGGTGTGTGCGGCCCGCGGCGCCACCGCGCTGCACGCCCTGACCGGCGAGATCGCCGCCGAGGTCGGTCCCGGGCGTGCGCTCGCCGTGCCGACGGACATCGCGGACCCGCAGGCCGCCCATGCGCTCGCCGCTAGCGCCGAGCGGGCCTTCGACCGCATCGACACCTGGGTGAACGCCGCCGCCGTCAGCGTCTGGGGCCGGGTCGAGGACATCACCGACGCCGAGTTCGAGCAGGTCCTGCGGATCAACGTGCTGGGGCAGATCTATGGGGCGAAGGCGGCGCTGCCCGCGCTGCGGCGGGCCGGCGGCGGCGTGCTGATCGGCATCTCCTCGGTCGAGGGCATCCGCGCGATGCCGCTGCACAGCGGCTACGCGGCCAGCAAGTGGGCGGTGCGCGGCTTCCATGACAGCCTGCGGGTGGAACTCGCCCAGGAAGGCGTCCCGATCGCGGTCACGACGGTGCTGCCCCCGTCCGTCGACACGCCCTTCTTCGCCCACGCCCGCAGCCGGATCGGTGGGCGTCCCAGCCCGCCGCCGCCGGTGTACGCGCCGGAGGTCGTCGCCGACGCGATCGTGCGGGCGGCCGTGCGGCCCAGGCGGGAGGTGCTCGTCGGCGGCGTGGCACTGGCCGCCTCACTCTGCGCCCGGCTGTCGCCGGCGCTCAGCGACGCCCTGCTCTCGGTGCGCCGCACCGGCGTCGAAACCCTGCGTGAAGAGCACCCGGCCGAGCCGTCCGACATCGTCGACGAACCCGAGCCCGGCGCAGGCCGGATCGACGGCGGCTACCCGGGCCGGGTACTGCGCCGCAGCCCGCTCACCTCGCTGTTCGGCGTGCCCCGCCGCCCCGTCGAGCTGCTGACGGCCGCCGTCGGCAGCCTTCACCGCAGATCGGCGTAGGCCGATCTACGTAGCGGGACTCCTTCTTGACGATATGCGAGCATCGCCCGCATACTCAGGCATCCTGAGAAGCGACCGCTGGTCGCATAATGGGTGGGGTTGTGGCCGCGGTCGGCGGGCCACCCGTCTGGGTGCCGGCTACCACCGCGCGGCCGGCACCCGACCGCCATGAAGGACGGAACACGATGAAAGAGCAGCGCCGGGGCCGCCGGATCGCCATGAGCCCGGCCGAGATCGATGCCTTCCTCGCCGAGGAGCGCACCTGCCGCGTGGCGACGTCCAGTCCGGACGGGCCGCACCTGACGCCGCTGTGGTTCGTCTGGGACGGCGCCGCGCTGTGGCTCAACTCGGTCGTGAAAAGCCAGCGCTGGGCGGACATCGCCCGCGATCCGCGGGTGGCCGTGCTCGTCGACGGTGGCCAGGCCTTCAACGAGCTGCACGGGGTCGAGCTCCGCGGGCGGCTCGAAAGCGTCGGCGAGGCTCCCCGCACCAGCACTCCGCACCCCGATCTCGACAACCCCGAGCGGCTTTTCGCCCAGAAGTACACCGGCCGCGACGAGATGCACCACGACGGCCGGCACGCCTGGCTGCGCCTCACCCCGGAGAAGATCACAACCTGGGATTTCCGGAAGATGTGAGAGCGCCCGCGGCGACCGATGCTCTCCCGCCACACAGCTCACCTGGGGGAACCCTTGCGGTACAGCAGGTTCGGGACGACCGGTGTCGAGGTCAGCACCCAGTGCCTGGGCACGATGAACTTCGGCCGGCTGGGTAATGTCGATCCCGACGAGAGCGTGCGGGTCGTCAACCGCGCGTTGGACGGCGGGATCAACTTCATCGACACCGCCGACGTCTACTCCGGCGGCCAGGCCGAGGAGATCGTCGGGCGGGCGGTGGGAGCGCGCCGGGACGAGGTGGTCCTCGCGACCAAGTGCTTCTTCCCCATGGGCGGCCGCCTCCAGCGGGGATCCTCCCGGCGATGGATCATGCAGGCCGTCGAGGGCAGCCTGCGTCGGCTCGGCACCGACCGCATCGACCTGTACCAGATCCACAAGCTCGACTGGACGACCGAACTGGAGGAGACCCTCGGCGCCCTCACCGACCTCGTCCGCCAGGGCAAGGTCCTCTACCTGGGTTCGTCGTCGTACCCGGCGGACTGGATCGTCGAGGCGCAGTGGGCCGCCGCCCGCCGGCACGGCGAGCGGTTCGTCTGCGAGCAGCCGCAGTACTCGATCTTCGCCCGGTCGGTCGAACGGGACGTCCTGCCCGCCTGCCGGCGCCNCCGGATGGCGGTCATCCCGTGGAGCCCGCTCGCCGGTGGCTGGCTTACCGGCAAGTACCAGCGCGGCCAGCAGCCGCCGGTCGGCTCGCGCTACGACCCGGACAGCCCGTTCATGCAGGGAACCGTCAGCTCGGCCGAGGAGCGCTCCTCGCCCGCCCGGTTCGACGCCGTGGACGCCCTGCGCGGCGTCGCCGACCAGGCGGGTATCACCCTGACCGAGCTGGCCATGGCGTTCGTCGCCAGCCATCCCGCCGTCACCTCGACGATCATCGGGCCGCGCACGATGAAACACCTCGAGGACGCGCTGGCGGCCGCCGACGTCGAGCTCGGAACCGACGCGCTCGACGCCATCGACAAGATCGTGCCCCCCNGCACCGACCTGCCCGGGGTCGACCACTTCACCCAGCACCCGTCCCTGCTGGCCGCCGCCCGCCGCCGCCCCTGAAGGCCACCCCTGAACGCCGCGCCCAGCCGAGTCAGCGGGATCGGGACGAGCGAGCCGCTCGGCCGCCGCTTCGTGAGGCCGACGTCGGCGACTCCACGGGAAGCGTCCAGACCAGATCGATCGACTCGTCCGGGGCCAGCACCTGCCAGGCCGCCCGCAGGACGTCCAGCCGCGCGGCCGCTCGTCCCGGCAGGTCCGCCGGGAAGGACGGGGCATCCGCCCGGAACAGCTGCCAGGCCGACGCGAGGTCGGCCGCACTCGGCGGCCGGCCGTGCTCGACCGCGCCGTGCACGGCACCGGCGACGATCTCCGCGAGTCTGATCTCGCGCTGGTTGGTCCGCATCAGGTCGTGGGAACGCTGGCGACTGTCGTGGCGGAGCCGGCCGGCCACCACGGTCATGCTGCCGAACATCGCCCCGGCGGCGATGCTGCCCCAGACCCCCCGGCTCAGCCGGAACTCGGACTCGGCCACGAAGTGCGCGAGATCGTGGGGCACGCTGAAGGTCCGGTCGTAGGAGCGCATCCGCAGCGACACGCCGTCCGGACGTTCGATGGTGGCGACGGACCCGCCGTCGCCACCCTTCGGGCCGTCGAGCCGGCGGAAACACACGCGCATACCGGCAGCCTGACCCGTCGCCGGCCAACTGGCGAACGGTTTTCCGCAATCTGCCGGGGCCGGGGCATGCCGGGGCCGGGGCATGCCGGGGCCGGGGCCGGTCCAAGCGCGGTGGCGCCGGGGCGGGGGCGGGGTGACCGGTGGCCGCCCTGATGATCTCCATCGGGCCAGCGACGTCACACTCGACTTCGTCGAGGAGCTCGCGGACTCCTTCGGTCACGCGCCCGTGCTCGCGGTCGTGGCCGCCAGGTCGGAACTCCTGCAACGGCGACCAGCCTGGCGCGGTGGCAAGCCGAACGCGACGACGCTGACACTCGACTGACGGCTCCTCCCACTCAGCCGGGGGTGACGGCGTTGCGTACCGCGTCGACGGCCTTCTCCGCCGCCTGGCCGATCTTCCGCACCGTCGGGTGTTTCGCCTGGGCGACAGTCATTTTCGTGAGCATGCCGGTGGCCCAGTCGGCGTGTTCCAGCGCCGTCCGCGAGAGGGTGTCCGCCGCGCTGGTCATGGCCTGCCTGGCGGCGCCGTCGTCGGCCTCCTCGGCGAGGGCGGCCAGCAGCGCGGCGTTGGCGGCGCACTGGTTCGCTCCGGTGAGGAAGGTCTGGAGACCGGCCTGTTCGAAGGTCATCGGGTCGGCGGAGCCGGACAGGAGCAGGGCCTCGACCAGCTTGTTGTCGAGACTTTCGGTGGCTCGGCCCGCGGGGCTCGCGTACTGCGGGTTGCCGCCGAGCTCACGGATCAGCTGTTCCCAGGTGGCGACGGCCTGCAAAGTCTCGCCTTCGAGCTTGGCGTAGCGGGAGCGCAGGGCCGGATTGTCGGTCCGGGCGTGCAGGGTGCGCAGCAGATTCAGGCTCATGCGCTCGTGGGCGATGAAGCCGGAGAGCTGGTCGGCCAGGAACGAGCCACCCAGCCCGCTGCCGGCGGCGACGTCGTCGAAATGCTGCTCCTCGACCAGGTGGTCGGGGGCGACTGTGACCATCGGACCTGCTTTTATCTCCGCTCCGGTTTCGGGGCGCACCGCGGTGGTCACCATGCCATCTCTCTTCCGGGTTGTGGGGTGGGGTGGGGTGGGGTGGGGTGCGGGCGTCAGCGCCGGCCGGCGAGGGCCTCTTCACGGAGGCGCTCGACGGGGTGCGGGCCGTCGGTCTCGAGCCGGTACTCGGCCCCGAAACGTTCCCGGTGGGTGTCGATGACCTGCTCGCTGGGGTTACCGCCGGCGTTGACCTTCTTGAGGTTGTCCTGGAACCGGTTGTGGGCGTCCATGACGTATCCGGTGCCGAGGCTCGTCAGGTCGAGCTGGGTGGCCAGTACCTCGCGTACGTACTGCTTGTTCGGTTCCAGCAGGACCGGTTCCGGCAGCGCCGCCGGCAGCACTTCGGCTGCTTCCCGGCCGTCGTAGCGCTTCATCAGGTCGGCGGCGATCCGCAGCTGCTCGATCTCCATGGCGAGGTGCAGCTCCCAGATCCGGGCGATCCGGGGGTCGGTCTCCTGGCCGGCGAACGAGTGGTACATGTAGCACTCGTTGTACTCGTGCAGCACGAGTTGTTCGAACCAGGTCTCCCCGGGATCGAGCATGGATTCGTACTGGGTGACGTGTTCCTCCTCCACCATCGCGATCTCGGCGTAGAGGGAGCGGGCGATCGGTTCCAGATATCGGTTTCCGATTGTCATGTAGAAGTTCATCGTCTGCTGCTCGGCCGCGGTGATCGTGAGGGCGTGCAGCCGGCTGAGCGGATCGACCGTGTGCTTGTCGTAGTGCCGGCGAATGTTGTCGGCGGGGTGGCGGTGCTCCACCTGGGTGGGCCTTCCGGGCATCACCTCGGTGAGTCGGTGGACGATCTGCTCCGCCTTTTTCCCCTCCAGCAGCTCGTAGAGATTCGCATATCGGTAGAGGTGGTCGAAGTCCTCCAGCAGGCCGAAGTCGTAGGTCTGCTTCAGATAGGGATCAGGCTCGCTGCGGGCCAGCCAGGCAGTGAGGTCGACGGCTTCCTGNTCGTAGCCGAGGGTCACCTCCAGCGTCGATTCCGCACCGGGGATCAGCCAGTTCACGACTTTCTGCTGCTGCTGCTCGATCCGGCGGATCTCCGCCAGGGCCGCTTTCACCTCGGGCACGTCGATGTGCCGGGCGAACTGGTGGCTGAACAGCACCGCCTCCACCTCGAGGCCGTTCATGGCGATCACCCGGCACCGGGTGTAGGGATCAACCAGACTCTTGTCGTAGGGCTCGACGTTGAGCTCGGACCAGTTGCGCACCTGATCGTCGAGAGGGATGCCCTTCTCGGTCAACGGATCAAAACTCACGGTACCTCCGGAGAACAGGACGGACTGGTGTCGGTCAGCCCTTACCCGGTGCTCGTGGGGTAAACCCGGGAGGCGTCGTGGAAACCCCGGAGGTGCCGTCGCCTCGATCAGGAAATCCGAGTGTTCGTGCCCGCCAGCCCGGCCTGAATGTCGACCATGAAGCGTGGATCAGGCAACGCCGTCATCCTCGACCGAATGTCAAGATAATCATCAATCCCAAAACGGCGGGCATATCCCGGTGGGTGGCGGGGCCCGCGCTTCCCCTCGGCCTTCCCCGCGACCGGGGTGCCTACGCCTCCGCCCGCGCCGACGGGGGTGCGAAGACGGTGGCGAGAGCAGCCAGTGCTTCGGGTACGGCGCGGTAGTAGGCCCAGACACCGCGTTTGTCGCGGGTGATCAGGCCGGCGTCGACGAGGACCTTGAGATGGTGGCTGATGGTCGGCTGGGTGAGGCCGAGAGGCTCGGTGAGCTCGCAGACACAGGCCTCGCCGCCGTCCCGCGCGTAGATCATCGACAGCAGGCGTAGCCGGGTGGGGACGGCGATGGCCTTGAGGACGGCGACGAGCCTGTCGGCCTCCTCCGCGGACAGTGGCGCGCGGGCCAGCGGGGTGCAGCAGACGGCGATCGGGCCTGCGGGGCCGGGCGGGCAGTCGCCCGAGGTGCTGGTGACACCCGTCATCTCGGTGACGGGGAGGGCCGCCGGTGGGGAGGTGGTCGCCATGCGTCCAGCATGCCTCAGCCATTGACAGTCGTCTATGTCTACGTTCATCCTCGGGCTGGCAGGGACATAGACGGGCATCGATGTGAAGGTGGCTGGGATGGCCAGGGTGCAGTTGGCGTTGAACGTGTCCGACGTGGACGCGGCAGTGGAGTTCTACTCGAAGCTGTTCGGAGTCGAGCCGGCGAAGCGTCGGCCGGGGTACGCGAACTTCGCCGTGGACGTGCCGCCGTTGAAACTGGTGCTGATCGAGAACCCGGACGCCCGCGGTGCCGGGGTGGCGGGGGCGCTGAACCACCTCGGCGTGGAGATCGACACCTCCGCGGAGGTGTCCGCCGCCGCGACCCGGCTACAGGACTCCGGGTTGGTGACGGCGGTGGAGGAGAACACCGCCTGCTGCTATGCGCTGCAGGACAAGGTGTGGGTCGACGACCCGGACGGGGCTCCGTGGGAGATCTACACGGTGCTCGCCGACCTCCCCGATGCCGCGGCGGACACCGGACGCCGGCCGCGAAGCGGCGAGCCGGCTGCCGCTCCCGGGTCGGCCTGTGACTGCGGTCCGGTGTGCGCACCCACGATGACGATCGATCCGGCGGCTGCCGGCGCGGCACACTGACCGCGGTGTCGGTGTCGGTGTCGGTGTCGGTGTCGGTGTCGGCGGTGGCGGTGGCGGGCGACGGGGGGAGGGGGTGCCAGCCGCCGCTGGCGCGACGGCTGGTCGCCGAGGCGGTCGGCAGCGGGCTGTTGGCCGCACTGGTCATCGGGTCGGGGATCGCGGCGCAGCAGCTCAGCCCGGACCAGACCGGGTTGCAGCTGGCCGAGAACGCCGCGGCGACCGCCGCCGGCCCCTACCCGGAAACAGCCCGGCCTGCCGCTCGGCCCCGGCCCGCTCCGCTCCGGCCCGGCCCGGCCATCGTGGCCCACGGCTGTGACCAGAGCTTGCCGGGACTCGTGATCCGCACGCGGGGCCGGGTTACGGTCGGTGCTCCCGTAGCTGGCTCCTTGCCTGTGTCACCGCGAGTTCGAGGTCTTCGGGCAGCAGGAACCGGTCGGCGACCAGGGCCCGGGCGGCTGCTCGTAGTGCCGCGTCGTCGGGCGGGCCCGCTTGTGTCCAGGCGGGCAGGCGGCTACCGATCAGCTCGTACAGGACGTCGGGCAGCCCGTCGACGTGGACGCGGGGATTCCAGCCGGTGTACGCGGCGACCGCCGTGGCCACGGCGGGCAGGCGGATGCCGGCCACCTCGTTGCCGCTCGCGTCGACCGCCGAGACCAGCGCCACCAGCGGTTGGCCGAGGTCGAGCGGCCAGGTGGTGCTGCCCGGGTCGATCTCCGGGGTCCACGGCAGGTGCTCGACGTCGGGCAGGGCCGCCCCGCGGGTGGAAGCGTCGCGGAAGGCGGCGAGGACCTTCTCGCGGGTCGTGGCAGTGCCGTCCGCCTGGCGTGGGATGCGGCTGGGTTCGGGGTCGATTCCCGCGCACACCCACTGTTCGAGCTGGACGAACAGCGCCCGCCGGACGGGTGCGGAATCCAGCGAGTGCACCGGGTTGGCCACCGGCGACAGTTCCTTCAACCCCGGGATCGCGCCNAGGTGGTCGGTGCCGGCCAGCAGATGGACGCGGGCGTCGGGATCCTCGGGGAGGTCCTCGCCGGTGTGGGCGTCCTGGTGGAGGAGTGCGCCGTCCCCACGCCAGTACTCCCACGAGCTGTTCGTGAACATGATTTTGGGCGTCCCGCCGAGCGCCCGCTGGCGGGCGAGCAGCGAGGAGGTGTCGTGCGGGGGGCCGTAGGCGGGTGTCAGCGGATGGAGCAGGCCGGGGCGCCCGTAGCGCTGGTTGAACTCGCCGCGCCGGGCACTGGCGATCTCCGCGAACACGCCGTCGAACACCTGCCGGCCGCTCTCGTCGACGTTGAGACCCTCGAAGAGGAAATGGCGGAGCAGGCGGCCGCACTGCGACGAGCCGGTGGCGAGGACCTGGTCGTGCCGCGCCTTCAGATGGGAGCCGAGGTCCCGCAGTGCCAACAGCCCGGCGCCGACCACGGGCGCGGTCGCCGAGCGGTACACCAGCTCGTAGTAGTGGAACGGCTGGAAACCGCCGTCGACCGTGAACCGGGTCGGGCTGGTGAAGCGCCAGCGGGCCCGGGGGACGTCCTGCCTCGGGCCCAGCGGCGAGGTGCGCACGGTGAGGGTGGCGTCTGGGTCGGCGACATCCACGGTGGGGTAGTCGTGGCACTCCACCATGAGCGTGGCATCGCTCAGCGCGTGGTCGGCTTCGAGNACGTCCGGTCGGAACTCCACCCGCATCCACCCGGGTTCGACGTCGGCGACGGGCGCGGTGAGGCCGAACCACCCCCGTTCGCGGGGAATGTCCCACTGCCAGCCGCACCAGGCGATCGTCCAGCCGCGGTCGAGCAGGAAGCCGTCGCCGCCGGGCGGGGCCTTCCGGGTGCCCGTCGGCATGGTCATCGACTCGCTCAGCGGGACACCGAGGACCATCCCCCGGTTGGGCACGGCGAGCAGGGCGCGCCCGTTTCCCCCGGCGGTGGGCCGCAGCAGGCAGACATCAGCCGTGAACCGGACGTTGCCGTCAGAGTCGCGCGGAGCCAGGTCCAGATCGACGATGCGGTCGTTGCCGGGGGCACCCGGATCGACGGCGAACGTGGCGACCGCGATCACCCATTCGTAGTCGCGGCTTTCGTAGGGGTGGGTGGACAGGACATCGAGGGATTCCAGCACTCCTGCACCTTCCCGCGTTCACCGTCCACGCCCCACAACACAACACAACACCACATCCAGCCAGTGGCAGCCGGGTTGTTCAGTGGGCTCGGTCGTTCAGCGGGTCAGTAGTGGATGGGGGGTCAGTAGTGGATGGGGCCGGGAGTGCCACCGCCGGCGGCGATGGACTCACCGGTCACCGCCACCGCGAGCGGGGACGCGAGAAAGGTGACGACCGCGGCCAGCTCGTCGGCGGTGACCACCTGGCGGATGGCCGTGCGCTCGGCCGCCGTCGCGAGGATCTCCGGCGCGAGGGTGAAACGGCCGTCGTAGCCATCCGTGCTGGTCAGGCCGGGATGGACGACGTTGACGGTGACACCGTGCGGACCGAGCTCGTCGGCGAGGGTCTTCGTGAGAGCGGCGACACCGATGTTGCGGATGGACGCGGAGACGCCGCCGACCTGGCGGGCGGAGAGCCCGCCGATGTTGACGATCCGGCCCCATCTCTGGGCGATGAAATGCGGCGCCACGGCCTGGGACGTACGCAGATACCCGAGAACCTTGACGTTGAAGTCCTCGGCGACCGCGGCCGTGGGGAGGCCGGCGGTACCGTCCGGGCTGGTGGCACCGCCGGGCCGGGCCGCGTTGTTGACGAGAATGTCGACCCCGCCCAGCTCGTCGACGGCGCGGGCGACGAGCGCCCGCACGGATTCGTCGCTGCCGGTGTCGGTGACCACGGGAATGACGGTCCCGTTGGTGCGTGCTGTCAGATCCGCCGCCGCGGACTTCAGTACCTCGGCGTCCCGGGCCGCGATGACGACGTGCACTCCTTCGGCGAGGAGCGCGTGGGCGATCGCGCGCCCGATACCCCTGCTGCCACCGGTGACGATGGCCCGCCGTCCCGCAAGCCGTAGATCCATCAGTACCTACTCTCCCATTTGTTCATCGATTAAGTAGATAATACGCGAGTCCGAGGACGCGGCCGCCGGCCCCGACACAACCGAGAGGACGGACTGACGATGCCGCATGCGCAATCCCGCGGAACGGTCGCCGAGGTGGGCATCGTCGGGGCGGGGGTGCACGGTGCGAGCGCCGCGTTCCACCTCGCCCGCCGTGGGCTTGACGTGGCCGTGTTCGAGCGGGGCCGGCCGGCGGGCGGGCCGACCGGCCGTTCCAGTGGCATCTGCCGGGCCTACTACACCCAGCCGTTCCTGGCCCGGGTCGCGCGGGACAGCATCGCGTTCCTGGCCGAGTTCGCCGAGCACACGGGCGGCGGGGACGCCGGCTTCGTCCGCACCGGCGGCCTGTACCTGCACGGCCCGGACGAGGTCGCCGCCGCGCGGCGCACCGCGGCCGCCCTGGTCGACGCGGGCGTGTCCGTCGAGACCCTCGACGGCGACGAGATAGTCCGCCGCTTCCCGGGGATCGACCTCGGTGGCGGAAGCGTCGCGATCGCCGTCCGGGAGGAGCAGGCCGGCTACGCCGATCCCCACCGGACGACCTGGGGCTTCATCACCGCGGCCCGGGAGCGTGGCGCGGTGGTCCACGCGAACACCCGCGTCGCCCGGATCACCGAGGCGCCGGGGGAGGTGGAGCTCACCACCGCGGACGGTCTCACCCACCGGGTCCGGCGGCTGCTGCTCGCCGCCGGGCCGTGGACGGCGCCCCTCGCCGCCCAGCTCGGAGTCGCGCTGCCGCTGCATGCCGAACGGCATGTGGTGGCCCTCCTCGGCCCCGCGACCGCCCCGGGTGCCACCGCAGCCACCAGTCCCGCGGCTGGCGCAGGTG
The DNA here is from genome assembly GCF_001636565.1 of Frankia sp. EI5c. Classification (GTDB taxonomy): domain Bacteria; phylum Actinomycetota; class Actinomycetes; order Frankiales; family Frankiaceae; genus Parafrankia. The sequence continues at coordinate 149,432 of NZ_LRTK01000008.1, read as the reverse complement.
GCGACGCCGGGGTGCTCATCGATGTGGCGGGCGGCTACTACGCGGCGCCGCAGCCCGACGGCGGCTGGATGCTCGGCGGCCTCGACCCGACCCCACCGGTCGATCCGGAGATCGCGCCCGCTCCGGTGGGCGACGCTGAGTTCGCCCGGCTCGCCGAGGCCGCCCTGCGCCGCCGTCCGGGGCCGCCGGCCCGCCCCGGCGAGCCGCGGAGCCGGGCCGGCTCCGGCGCCGATGCCGGTGCCCGGGCCCGCGCCGGCGGCTGGTCCTCGTTCTACGACGTCAGCCCGGACTGGCAGCCCGTGATCGGGCGGATCACGCAGCGGGTGTGGGTCGACGCCGGCACCAGCGGACACGGATTCAAACTCGCCCCGGTCCTCGGCGACCACGTCGCCGGCCTGCTCGTCGGGGAGGAGCCCGACCCCGGCCTGGCCGAGTTCGGCCCCGGCCGGTTCACCGCCGGCGAGCTGCTGGCGGCCGGCTTCGGCACCGCCCGCATCCTCGGCTGAGCCGCTCGCACCCGCGGCGCAACGGCTCTCGTCCGCCGCTGAGCCGCCCGCGGGACGTCGCGGAGCGCTGTCAGGCGTCGGCCCCGTAGGCGGAGGGGGCGGGGGCGCCCTGCAGGGTCCAACCGGGGCCGGAGCGCAGCCAGCCGGCGGACGCGGCGGTGCCGCCGTCGACGCTGAGGGTGGTGCCGGTGATGTAGGCGGCTCGGTCGGAGCACAGGAAGACCGCGGCATCGGCGATCTCGGCCGCGACGCCCTCGCGGCCGAGCGGGACGTAACGCTCGATCCCGGGGAGGCGCTCGGCCGGGGGAGCGGGCAGCGTGTCCGGGTCGACCGGGCCGCGCATGATGCCGCGGATGCCGGCGGTGGCGGTCATGTCCGGGGCGATCGCGTTGATCCGGATGCCGGACTCGGCGAGTTCCAGCGCCATCGTCCGGGTGAAGTTGATCATTCCTGCCTTGCAGGCGGCGTAGACGGCGTACATCGGGGCGGCCCGCATCCCCTCGATGCTGGTGATGTTGACGATCGAGCCGCGGCTTCGCCGCGAGCCCCCGACGGGCCCCGCAGCCTCGCCCGCGTCGGTGCCCGCGCCCGCGTCAGCGGCCTCAGCGGTGTCGGCGGCGACGGTCTGGGCGATCAGCGGGCCCGCGGCCGACGTGGCGGCCAGCATGCTGACGAGGTTGATGTCGATGTGCCGCCGCCAGCTGCGCTCACTCTGGTCGAGGAACCGGCTCGCCTTCACCCCGCCGGCGTTGTTGACGAGGATGTCCAGCCGGCCGAACTCGGCATGCGTGGCGGTGATGGCGTCGGTGAGCGCCGCGGTGTCCATGACATCCGCGGGCAGGGCGACGGCCTGCCCACCCTCCTTCTCGATCAGCTCGACGGTGGCGGCCGCCCGGGTCGGGTCGATCTCGACCAGCCCGACCCGCACTCCGGCGGCGGCCAGGCCGCGTGCGATCGCCTGCCCGAGCCCGGCGCCCGCGCCGGTCACCACCGCGGCCTTGCCGGCCAGCCCGAGATCGAACGTCCCAGTCAACGCATCCGCTCCTGTCCGGTCGCCCTCGCGGCTCACCTGCCTGCCGAGGGCCCATACCGTCCTGGCTGATCTGCCAGGATCGGTTGCCATCCTGGCCCGCGCCCCGTCCCGGCCGCGGGCCGGTCGTCCTGCCGCCTACCTTCCGGTGGTGCGGAGGTACTCCCGCTGCACGCTCGCGCCGGCCACGGCCTCCGCGGGCACGGCGGCCTCGATCCGTTCGAGGTCCGCCACGGAGAGTTCGACGTACACGGCCGCCGCGTTCTCCTCCAGCCGCGGGACCCGCTTGGTGCCCGGAATCGGCACGACGTCGGGCCCCTGATGCTGCAGCCAGGCCAGGGCCAGCTGCCCCACCGTCACCCCCCGCTCCGCGGCCAGTGCCTGCAACGTGGCCACCATCCGCAGGTTGTGCGGCAGGTTCTCGGCGGTGAACCACGGCGACCGCCGCCGTGAGTCGGTTGCGTCGAGCTCCGCCAGATCGGTGATGCTGCCGGTGAGGATTCCCTTGCCGAGCGGGGAGTANGGCACGATGCCGATACCCAGCTCCCGGCAGGTCGGCACGATCTCGTCCTCGATCCGGCGCGTCCACAGCGACCACTCGCTCTGCAACGCGCTGACGGGGTGAACGGCGTGCGCGCGGCGGATCGTCGCCGCGGAGGCCTCGCTGATGCCGAGGTGGCGGACCTTGCCTTCGGCGACCAGGTCGGACATCGCGCCCCAGGTCTCCTCCACGGGCACGTCGGGGTCGACCCGGTGCTGGTAGTACAGGTCGATGTGATCGACCCCGACCGGCGCAGCGATCGTTCGCAGCTCTTCTTCACGTAGGCCGCGTCGCCGCGGGCTCCCATCCCCTGGGCCGCGTCGAGGACGATGCCGAACTTGGTGGCGACCACGGCCTGCTCGCGACGGCCGGCGATGGCCTGCCCGACCAGCGTCTCGCTCTCGCCGTAGATGTCGGCCGTGTCCAGGAGGGTGACGCCGAGCTCAAGCGCCCGGTGGACGGTCGGGAACAGCTCCCGCGGGCTGCCCAGCGCCCCGTAGGCGGGGCTCAACGACATGCAGCCAAGCCCCTGCGCTCCGACCCGCAGGCCGCCGAGCAGCCTGGTGGGGAGGACATCAACCATGTGTCAAAGACTCCCGTCATCGNTCATCGGTCATCGGTGATCGTTCATCGGTTATCGGTCATCCGTCAGCGGTCATCGGTCGGCGCCCGCCGGTCGGTGGACGTAGCGGACGGCCTGCTCGGACACACACACCGGCCGGGGTCCCAGGGAGCTGAAGGTGTGCCGCAGCCGGACCCGGACCGCGCCGTCCAGCTCCTCGGCGGCGAGGATCTCGACCCGCAGGCCCAACGGGTCTCCGACGAACATCGGCGCCGGGAAACGCACCCGGTCGAAGCCATGGAACACCGCGTCGGACGCCCGGACGGCCAGCGCCCGCTTCTCGAGCTCGGCGCCCAGGGCGAGGGTGAGCAGACCCTGCACCGTCGCCCGGCCGAGCGGGCTCGCGCGGGCCCGTTCCTGGTCGACGTGCATCCAGTGGTCGGCCCCGGTCATCGTGGCGAACCGGCCGACCAGTTCCGGGGTGACCAGCAGCGGCGGTTCGGCGAGAAAGGCCGCTCCCACGTGGCGGGCCAGCTCACGGCTGTCGACGGACGCCGGAGCGCCGGCCGCTCCCGCCGCAGCCGCCGTGACCGCAGCCGCCGTGACCGGAGCCGCCGTGACCGGAGCCGCGTCGGGCGTCGTCGCGTCAGGCGTCATCGACGGGGCGCCGGGTCGCGCGTCGACCGGTGGAGCCCTCGGTGAAGCCGACGAACTGACGGGTCCGGCCGCGCGGGTCCGAGGTGCCGGTCATCCGCGGGCCCCAGGCGACCATCCCGCCGTCGGCCAGCACGGCCGTTCCGGTCAGGAAGACGCTGTCCGCGCCGGCGAGGAAGGCCACGACGCCGGCGATGTCCTCCGGCCGGCCCAGATCAGGCCACGGTTGGAACGTCGCCAGCTGGGCCTCGATCGCGGCGGCGTCCCGGCCCATCACCAGCGGGGTGTTCACCAGGCCCGGGCAGACCGCGTTGATCCGGATCCGGTGGGTGGCGAGCTCGACGGCGGCGTTGGCGGTGAAGTTGATGACCGCGGCCTTGGCCGCCGAATACGCGGTCAGGCCGCCGCCCCCGCCCATCCCCGCGACGGAGGCGTTGTTCACGATCACCCCGCCGTCACCCTGGGCGATCATCGCCCGGGCGGCGTGCTTCGTCCCGAGGAAGACCCCGCGGCCGATCACGGCGAAGGTCCGGTCCCAGTCGGCCGCGTCCGTCTCGACCAGCGGGCCGAACGCCCCACCGATACCGGCGTTGTTGAACATGATGTCGATCCGGCCGAACACGTCCACCGCGGTGGCGACGAGCGCGGCCACCGCGGCCTCGTCGGTGACGTCGGTGGGCACGAACCGGAGGCGGCCGGGGTCCGCGACCTCGGCCAGCAGCCGCTCGGCGTTCGCCTCGTTCAGGTCGCCGAAGACCACCCGGTCGCCGTCGGCGAGGAAGCGCAGCACGGTCGCCCGGCCGATTCCGCTGGCCCCGCCGGTCACGACGGCCACCCGGGCGCCAAGCGGGTCAGACATGGCAGCAACCGTACAGAAGCGAGTGAGCGGTCACTCGGGTCCTCCCTCAGCGGCCACGGTGGTCCACCTTTCCGGGTTCCTTCGGGTGCGGCATGCTGTGGATCGGCGGCGCCGCCCGCTGCTCGACCGCGGTCGCCAACCGCCGCGCCGCCGCGCGGTACTCGGCGAGCAGGGCGTCCTCCGTCGGGTAGTCGAACCGGTCGGTGAACGACGGGCTGGCGGACGGGTCGAAGTCGGGGCGGTCGGCGTACCAGGCGACGAGGTCCGCGAGGGCGTCGAGCGGGTCGACCGCCGGGGTGTAGCCCAGCTCCCGGCGGGCCTTCTCGGTGCTGACGACCACATGGGGCGCGGTGGTGCCGGCGAGCGGCAGCAGCGTGCTGGTCGCCTCGACGGCGATCTCGCGCGGCAGCCCGACCAGCTCCAGGTCGGCTCCCATGAGCCGGGCGATCGCCGAGGCCCAGTCGTGCAGCGACCAGCTCGTCGCCTCGCCCGCGTTGTACACCTGGCCGGCGGCCACCGCGGGGGCGGCCACGGCGGCCAGGACGAACGCGGCCGCGTTGGCGGCGGCGCAACGGGTGTGGATCTGGCCGCCGCCGTCGGGCAGGATCATGAAGGGGCGGCCGTCGCGTACCCGCCGCACCACCGACCATTCGGCCGGCCGGGCGTTGTTCGGCCCGAACAGCGTCGGGAAGCGCAGGATCGTCGCGCCCGCGTGGTGGGCGAAGACGCTCGCCTCGGCCTCGGCGAGCCGGCCGGAGAAGGCCAGCGCCGCCGCGGCGGAGCCGTCCCGGACCACCGGGTGATCCTCGGTGACCGGGACGGGCAGCCCACGCTGGCTGGGGTGTGGGAAGAAGCCCTGGTAGACGGGCACTCCGCCGATGGCGACGAACTGGCCGCACCTGCCGGCCAGCGCGGGCGCCAGGTGCCTGAGCCGCCCGTACATGGCCACCACGGTGTCGAAGGTCCGGTTGCCGAGGGCCTCGTCGATCGAGGCGCGGAAATGTGGGTCGCCGTGGAGGTGCTCGACCGCGGCCAGCTCGGGCGGTTCGTGGGCGCCCCGGTGGAAGATGGTGACCTCGTGGCCGCGGCTGAGCAGGCCGTGCACCACATGCGGCCCCGTGGGCCCGGTTCCGCCCACCACCAACACCCGCACCGCCGGTCCGTCCTCTCCATCGGCTCCACGCGAGCGCCGGGCGGGGGTCCGATCCGGACTGGCCGGGCCGGGCCCCCGCGCCCGCGCCCGCGGGTCAACGCTTGTTGAGCTGCCCCGCGTCGACCGGGATGACCGTTCCGGTCACGTAGCGGGCCTCGTCCGACACCAGCCAGACGATGGCGTTCGAGATGTCGACCGGGTCCACCGCCCAGACCGGCAGGGCGTTCTCCAGGGCGCGCGCGAGCTCGGGCGACCCGGCCGTGACGGCCTCGCGGTCTCCGTAGGCGGCCATGGGCGTCTTCACCGTCGTCGGGGCGACACTCGTCACCCGGATGTTGTGGGGGGCGAGGTAGTTGGCCCACGACCGCATCAGACCGATGACGCCGTGCTTGGCCGCGGTGTAGCCCAGGAAGCCCCCGTGGTGAATCCCGACGCCGACGAGGCCGCCGGTGGAGCTTGTCAGCACGATGGACCCGCCCTGGCCGCGTTCGACCATCGACGGAATCGCCACCCGCCCGGTGTTCCACACCCCGGTCAGGTTGACGCCGACCACGTCGTCCCACTGCTGCTGTTCCGACGCCGCCGCCCCGCCCGGCCCGATGCCGGCGTTCGCCAGCACGATGTCGACCGGCCCCAGCTCGGCGGTGCCTTCCTCGAAGGCATTCCGCAGTGATTCCACCTCCCGCACGTCGGCCTGCCGGGCGACGATCCGGCGGCCCGCGCCTTCCACCGCCTTCACCGTCTCGGCGAGGTCGTCCGGGGTGCCCATGCGGTAGGGCACCGATTTCATCTGGGCGCAGATGTCCACCGCGATGATGTCGGCGCCCTCCTCGGCTAAGCGGATCGCGTGGCTGCGGCCCTGCCCCTGGGCCGCGCCGGTGATGAAGGCGACCTTGCCGTCGAGCTTTCCCATCTGCTTCTCCTCGAACTCAGAACGTGACGGTGGTGGGATCCCGGTGGAACGTGACCGGCGTCACGCCAGAATGCCACGCACCTTGAGGTCCAGGACGGCCTCGACATCGAAGCCGAGGTCGGCCAGAATCGCGTCGCCGTGCTCGTTGAACTCCGGGGCGCGGCGAGGTGCGGCGGGCTGCTCGTCGAACTGCACCGGCGAGGCGACCATCGAGAACGGGAAACCGGCCGCCGTCTCGCACGGCTGCAGGTAGCCGTTGGCGACGGACTGCGGGTCGTTCGCGGCCTCAAGAGTGTCCTGCACGACGGCCCACTGCCCGATGAAGTCCCGCAGCACCGCCCGCCACTCGCCGACGGTGCGCTGGGCGAACAGCTCCCGCAGGGCGGCGGTGGCCTCCCCGCTGTGGGCCATCAGGGATTCCAGGTCGGCGAAACGGGGGTCGGTGGCGAGATCCTCCCGGCCGACACTCTCGCAGAACGGCAGCCAGTAACGGCCGGCCTGCAGACAGTTCAGCGCCAGCCACCGGTCGTCCTTCGTCCGGTAGTAGCCGACCAGCGGGTTGCGTCGGGTCGCCCCGATCGGCGGCGGCGCCCAGCCGCGGTCGAGTGTGACCGACAGCCCGATCGCCTGGCCCATCGCCCACATCGCGGACGACATCAGCGAGACGTCCACCACCGTCGCCTCGCCGGTGCGTTCGCGGTGGAACAACGCCATCGCCGTGCCGCCGGCGATGGTCATCGCGCCGATCGAGTCACCGAAGCCCGGCCCCGGGGGATACGGCACGTGGCCGTACTCGGGTTGCATGATGCCCAGCGCCACGCCGGCCCGGGCCCAGAACGCGAGGCCGTCGTAGGAGCCCTTGTCGGCATCCGGGCCGCGTTCTCCCTGGCCGGTGCCGCGCACATAGATGATGTTCGGGTTGTGGGCGCGGATGTCCTCCAGGTCGATCCTGAGCTTCTTCCGCACCCGGGGCAGCTTGTTGGTGATGAAGACATCCGCCGTCGCCGCGAGCTTGTAGAGGATCTCGACGCCCTCGGGTGAGGCGATGTCGAGCCCGAGGCTGCGCTTCCCGCGGTTGGAGTGTTCGAGCAGGATGTGTACGTCATCCGGGACCATCGCCGTCCCGGTCGTCGCCAGCCCGCGCATGGCGTCGCCGCGTTCGACGTGCTCGACCTTGATGACCTCGGCGCCGAGGTCGGAGAGCAACGCCGAGGCCGCCGGCACGAAGGTCTGCTCGGCGACCTCCAGGACGCGGACGCCTTTCATCACAGCCGTCATTCATCTCCTCCTGGAGAACAGAACCCCCGACGCCGGCACTCGGCCCGGAACACTCGGCCCGGAAACACGGACCGGCGGTCACCCCGGGGAGGTCAGGACACGTAGGTCTCGCCGAACCCCTCGATGAAGTCGAGCGTGGCGGCGGGCTCCCGGGTGAAGCAGGTGATCATGAGCCGGGTGACGCCGATGCTCTCCAGCTCAGCGATGGCCTCGCGGTGGCGCTCCGCGTCGATGGCCGGGTCCTTCACCTGGTGGTAGGAGTACAGGAAGTGCAGCGGCTCGGCGCGGCCCTTCGCCGCCGCCGCCGTGCGCACCTCGCTGATCATCTCGGCCAGCTGTGCCACCGAGGTGATCGCGACGGTGCGGGCGGTCGTGGACAGCTGTGGTGGGCCGGACATCGGCATCCAGCCCTGTGCCCGTTCGGCCACCCGCCGCCGGCTCAGCTTCGAGTTCCCGCCGATCCAGATCGGGATCGGGTTCTGCACCGGCCGGGGGAGCGCGATGACGTTACGGGCCTCGAAATGCCGCCCGGAGTAGCTGAACGCCTCTCCGCTCCAGTGCAGCGGAAGCGCGTCCAGTGCCTCGTCGAACAGAGCGTTGCGTTCCTCCATGTCGACGCCGAGGGCGAAGAACTCCGACTTCTGGTAGCCCGCCCCGAGCCCGAGGATGAACCGCCCGCCGGAGAGTTTGTCGACGGTCGCCGCCGCCTTGGCGAGAACGAACGGGTTGCGGTAGGGCGCAACCGTGAGATGGGTGAGCAGCCGCAGCCGTTCGGTGGCCGCCGCGGCGAAGGCGAGGCCGACGAACGGGTCGATGCTCTGATGGCCACCGGAGGACAGCCACCGGGCACCCGGGACGGGGTGGTCGGTCAGGGCTAATCCCTCGAAGCCCGCTCGCTCGGCCTGGGCCGCGATCTCGTCCAGCGGGCCCGGGTCGAACATGTCGCCNTCGAGTCCGCTGGTCTCCGGGTAGTGGAAGAAGTACTTCATCGTCCCCTCATCGGGCGTCGCGACGATCAGCTGTGGGCCCGTCCGGTCAGCTGGCGCGGGCCTCCTTCAGTCGGCTCGGCCGCGGGCCCGCGGCCCGCGGCCCGCTGCGTGCGGCCGTGCTGCCCGCGGCACCTGAGCGTAGGCTCACTTACCAGCCGACGGCAATCTCCAATCGCCAATTTTGTATCTACGATTGCCTCGGGGCGGCGTGTCGACCACGATGGGCGGCGTGGTGGCTGAAGTCGCGTTGCGGCGTACCAGGACGAGCGCCGCGGTCGTGGAGTACCTGCAGAAGGCGATCTTTGCCGGCACCCTGCGTTACGGCGACCGCGTCGATGTCGAGCGGATCGGCGCGACCCTCGGGGTGAGCCCGACCCCGGTCCGTGAAGCCCTCGTGCTCCTCGAGCGCGACGGTCTGATCGCGACCCGGGTGCACCGGGTGGCTTTCGTGCAGCACTTCGACGCCCGCACCCTGCGGGCGGACTTCCACGTCCTGGGCCTGCTGGGTGGGGTGACGGCGGCGCGGGTCGCGAAGGACCGCGACCCCGAGGTCCTCGCCCGGCTCCAGGGCCTCCTGCGCGCACTGGCCGAAAGCGGGGCCACCGGCACCCGGCTGCTGGACCTCGCCGCCGAGATCGTCCTGGTCCAGCATCGAGCGGGCGCCACGCCGCGCCTGCTGGCCGAGCTGCGCGGGGCGGGCGGCTTCCTGGCGTGGGCGGTGCACCAGAGTGACCGGCGCGCGCCTGAGGAGATCATCGAGGCGCAGCGCCGGGTCATCGACGCCATCGCCGCCGGTGACTCGCAGGGGGCCGCGCAGGCCCGCCTGCTGGACACCCGGGCCGCGGCCGAAGAGGTGATCCGCGAACTGGTCCGGCGTGGCGTGCTGCGCGAGGACGGCACCAACGCCGCCGCCGGCTGACCCGGCCCGGCGCCTGGAAGCCCGGAGCCCCGGGGCCGGTGGCTTCGCAAGCAAGTGTTCACTACATTGAGGGCCAGGTGCCCGGGCGCACGCCCGGCGAAGGCGGAGGAGTGCTGTCCAGGTCTCGATCGAGCCGGGCCCACCAGCGCGCCTGATTCCTTCAGGCCNGGCATCCGTGGTGCCTGTCGGTGAACCGGGTCGTCCGAGGACCCTCCGTTGAACGAGACTGCCTCAACACTGTGCGGAAGGAGGGCGCGCTACGGGGCTGCGGGAGCATCGGCGGATCAAACCGGTGATGTCGTCCGGCATGCAGCGAGGCTGTGCCGTGAGACTGTCTCGGTCAGCCGTCCCCGTACGAGCGCGAGCTGTGATGGAGACGACTACCGCGAGCACAGGCCCGATCGACGACGAGTGGGTCGAGAAGCATTTCGACCACCTGTCACCCGAACTCGGCCGCGATTTACACGCGACGTTGGCGCGAGCCCGCTCCCGGTGCCCGGTAGCGCACAGTGACCAGCACGGAGGATTCTGGGTCGTCACCCGTAAGGATGACGTCCTCCGTGTTGCCCAGGATTGGAAGACGTTCAGCTCCGAAGACGGCATCACCGTACCTTCGCGCGGCCCGCAGATGAAGATTCTGCCGGTGACGGTCGACCCGCCGCTGCAGCGTGAGTTCCGGCAGCTGACGAATCCGTACTTCCGGCCGGCGGTCGTGAGTGAGTGGGAGGGCCCGACCCGCGATCTGGTGAACCGCCTGATCGACGAGTTCATCGAGGACGGCGCCTGCGACTTCATGGAGGCGTTCGCGCGGCCGCTGCCTGGTCTGGCCTTCTTCGACCTGGCGCTGCACGCCCCCGCCGAGGACCTCGAGGAGGTCAACGGATACGCCGTCATGGGGTCGCAGATGCATCGCCCGGGAGCGATGGACTCCCTGATGAAGCTGGCCGGCTGGATCGGCCGCTTCATCGAGAAGCGGCGGGAGGAAGGGCCGCGGGGGGACGTCGTCGACGCGGTGATGAGCGCCCAGATCGAAGGGCGGCCGATCACCCCCGAGGAGGTCGTCGGGACCGTCCAGCTGCTGGTTCTGGGTGGCCTGGAGACGACGGCCGGCGTGCTGGGAATGGCGATGCAGCGGCTCTGCGCGCATCCCGAGATCCTGCGGTCGCTGCGGGAGCGGCCGGAGCTGATCCCGAAGGCGGTCGAGGAGTTCCTGCGGCTCGACGGGTCCTTCGTGTGCATCGCCCGCACCGCGCGGCAGGACGCCGAAGTAGGCGGCCAGCTGATCAAAAAGGGTGAACAGGTCCTCATGTACTGGGTGTCCGCCAACCGCGACGAGGACGAGTTCGACAACCCCGACCTCTTCGACCTCGAGCGGACCAAGAACTCGCACATCGCCTTCGGGGCCGGGCCGCACCGCTGCGCCGGCTCCAACCTCGCCCGGATGAACCTGCGCATCGCCCTCGAGGAGATCGTCCGGCGGATGCACGACATCCGCCTGCAGCCGGGTGCGGAGATTGACTTTCTCTCGACCTTCAACCGGGCACCGCTTTCCGTCCCGATCCTCTTCACTCCCGGCAAGCGGGTGTTCGAGCCGGCTCCGGCCTGACCGCGTGGCCGGTCACTCCGCCGCCCGGGCGGCGGAGTGACCGCTCGCGCACCAGTTCCGAAGATCCTCTCCGTCTCGACCATCGTGACGGAGATGTTCTCCACAGCGGATATGCCGGTGCGCACGCGGACAGTTGGAACGGGTTGATCAGCGGATGGCCGTCGAACTGGCGCTGACTCCGGACAGCCGATGGGACATCGAGACGGGCGGACTGGTGCGGGCCGCGCGTGACGCGGGATTCACGGCCCTCGGGATCCCCGCCGGCCGGGTGGATTCCCACGCCGCGTCCACCTACGGATCGGCGGGGCTGAGCTGCCATGAGCTGATGGCGCTGGTCGTCAGTGACGATGAGGCGGCGACGGTGGCGTCGGCGCGGGAGTTGGCCGCCGCCGCCGCGGTGATGGGTGCGCGCTGGGTCACCACCGTCTTCCAGACCGGGCTCCACGACGGGTCCGCCAGGGTGATCGAGCGGTGTGCGGCGATCTTCGCCGAGGCGGGCACGGGAATGGCGGTGGAGTTCAGCCCGCTGGGCCGGTGAGTGTCGAGGTGCTCAACCGGGACCTGCGCGCCCTGCCGGTCCCCGAGTTCGCCCGCCGAGCCTACGAATCGTCAGCTCGCTACTGGTGCTGAGGGGTGCTCGGGGTCCGAGCGGACTCGGGGTTCGAGTGCTGCCGGCGTTCGCACCCGGGGCGCGGCCCGGCGTTCGTGCCCGGGCCGGTCAGGACCCGGATGCCACCGAGCGCTGGACGACCTCGAACTCCAGCAGGGACGAGCCGGAGGCCACGGGACGCGCGCGTTCCCCGGAGTGCGCCTCCATGGCCGGCCCGGTGAGCCAGGCCTGGAACGACTCCTCGCTGTCCCAGTGCGTGACCACGAAGTACCGGTCCTCGCCCTTCACCGGGCGCAGCAGCTCGAAGGACTGGAACCCGGGCTGACCGTCCACCGCGTGCAGCCGGTTGGCGAACCGCTTCTCCAGCTCGGGGCCAGCGTCGGCGGGGACCTCGATTGCGTTGATCTTCACGACAGTCACGCGTTCCAGCGTATGCGCGGCGCGGTCGCGGTGTCCGCCGGCGGCTCCCGTACCGTCGAGCTCCTACGGCGGCCCGCTCCGGCCGCCGGCCTGTGCGGCGCCCGCCTGTGCAGCGCCGGTCGGGGGAGCTGCGGGCGGCCGGCCGCGGACCGCGTCGATCAGCAACCCGATCGCCCAGGTCACGGTGGTGGTGGCCTGGTCGACGTCGAGCCCCCAGCCGGCGATCAGCCGTTCGAAGGTCGGGAGGTTCCAGAGCACGTCGATGGCGGCGGCCGCCTGCCGACGCTCCTCGTCGGACCAGGGGGCCGGCGCGACTTCGGTGACCGCCCGAAGCAGCGCCGCCCGCCGCCGTTCATCCTCGGTCGCGAACGGCGGCCGCGGGTGCTCCGTGACGCCCCGCCAGACCTCGAACGACGACAGTGACGCCAGGACGCGGCGGGTGAGGTCCGGCAGGTCCGCCAGGCGCAGCTGGTCGTACGAGAGGCCGGCCTCCTCCTCCAGCCGCCGCATCACCGCGTCGTGCAGCTGCCGTTCGGTCGCGAAATGCCGGTAGACGGTCCGCTCACTGACGCCGGCGCGGTCCGCGACGGCGCGGAAGGTCAGGCCGCTCCAGTCCCAGGTCGGAAACCCGTGGACGAGCGCCGACCCGGCGGTGACGATCCGCTCGCGGGTCTCGGCGGCCCGCCCACGCCGCACCGGGCTGTCGTAGCGGCGCCGGCCCGAGGCCGATTCGTCGCGGGGTGCCGGGCCGAGGGCGACGCCGTCGCTGCTGTTGCCGTCACGGTTGCTGTCGCCGTCAGGAGTCGCGTCGGATTCCATCGGGATGGCCATATGGCGACAGTCTACTGACGTGGGTGCTGGTCGCCCACGACTCCGGGAGCCTTGATGCGAGTCCTGGCGGGCGACGGTGCGGAGGCGGGCCTGGTTGACGCGCCCAAATTGGCGTCAGTACTGTGACATATGTCCTGCCGCCCGTCAGCGGTGCCGCTGCCGCGCACCGGTGGCGGGCGGCGGGTGGGTAGGTGACGCCCGTGAGCGCCCCGACTTCCGGGGTGGGCCCATCTGGGGCGGGCGCCGGGCGAGACCGGGTGAGACCGGGAGAGAGAGGTCCGAGCGGTGACGGACGTGTACTGGGACCCGTTCGACAAGGTCATTGACGTCGATCCATATCCGGTCTGGCGCCGCCTGCGTGACGAGCAGCCGCTGTACCGCAACGACAAGTACGACTTCTTCGCCGTCTCGCGGTATGCGGACGTCGACGCCGTGCACCTGGACCCGAAGACGTACAGCTCGGCCTACGGCACCATCCTGGAGATCATGGGTCCGGAGCCGATCCCGCCCGGTTTCATGATCTTCTCGGACCCGCCGGTGCACCAGACCTTACGGACGCTGGTGTCCCGCGCCTTCACGCCCCGGCGGGTGTCCGAGCTGGAGGGGCAGGTGCGCGCGCTGTGCGCGCAGCTGCTGGACCCGCAGGTCGGCGCCGGTGGCTTCGACTACGTCCAGGACTTCGCCGCGCAGCTCCCGTCCATGGTGATCTCCGCGTTCATCGGTGTGGACCCGGCCGACCGGGAGGAGGTCCGCCGGACGATCGACGAGACCTTCCACATCGAGGAGGGCCTCGGAATGCACAACGAGGTCGCCCAGGCCGCCGCCCGGCGGCTGCGCGCGTACTTCGTCGAGCAGATCGAGGATCGGCGCGCCTCGCCCCGCGACGACATGATCACCGCGCTCGTCCAGGCCGAGGTGCGGGACGGCGAGAGCACCCGCCGCCTTACCACCGCCGAGGCGGCGACCGTCACGAACGAGATGGTCAGCGCCGGCACGGAGACCGTCGCCCGGCTGCTCGGCTGGGCGTGCATTCTGCTGGCCGCGCATCCGGAGCAGCGGGCCGACCTGGCCGCCGACAGCTCGCTGATACCGAACGCCGTCGAGGAGACGCTGCGCTTCGAGGCACCCTCACCGGTGCAGGCCCGCACCGTCATGCGGGACGTCGAGCTGTACGGCACGACCGTTCCGGCCGGCTCCCGGATTCTCATGCTGACCGCCTCGGCCGCCCGGGACGAGCGCAGGTACACCGAGCCGGACCGCTACGACGTCCGCCGGCGCGTTGACAGTCATCTCTCGTTCGGCCACGGCGTCCACTTCTGCCTGGGGGCCGCGCTGGCCCGGCTGGAGGGGCGGGTCGCGATCGAGGAGACGCTGCGCCGCTTCCCGGCGTGGGAGGTCGACCACGCGGCCGCGGTCCGGCTGCACACCAGCACCGTGCGCGGGTACGAGAAGCTCCCGATCCTGGTCTGACCTTCGATCCTGGTCTGACCTTCGATCGCAGTCTGAGCCGATCATGATCTGAGCAGTCCCGGCGCTTCCCCTCCGGACCGACAGGGCGTAACCTACGCGGTAGTATGTACCTGTCGGTCATCCGGAGGAGCGCGATCGTGGAGAAGGACGACGAGGTCGCCGCGGGTGGGGGTACGGCGCTGGTCGGCATCGGGGCCACCGAGTACTTCCGCCGTGGCGGTGCGGCCCCGCGCACGGCCCTCGATCTCGCCGCCGAGGCGGTGCGCCGCGCGCTCGACGACGCCGGGCTGCGGGTCGCCGACCTCGACGGCTTCGCCGGATACGCGGGCGGCCTGGACATCGCGATGCTGGCCCACCTGCTGGGCGTGCCCGAGGTGCGGTTCACGGCGGCCCTCGGGGGCGGCGGCGGGGGGTCGGCCGGGTCGGTCGGGCTCGCGTCGATGGCCGTCGAGACCGGCCAGGCGGCGGTCGTGGTCAGCGTGATGGCGGTGCAGCAGTCGGCCTACCGGCTGGGCCGCGCCGCGTCCGCGACGGCTGGGCCGTATGCCGCGAAGACGGACGCCGCCACCGACTTCACCGCGCCCTACCGGCTGATCGGCCCGGGGCAGAAGTTCGCCATGGTGGCCCGGCGGCACATGCACCTGTTCGGGACGAAGCGTGAACACTTCGCCGAGGTTGCGCTGTCCACGCGGGCGAACGCGCTGTCCCGGCCGTCGGCGTTGATGCGCCGGCCGTTGACGGTCGACGACTACTTCGCGGGCCGGATGATCTCGGACCCGATGTGCCTCTACGACTTCTGCCTGGAGTCCGACGGCGCGGTCGCCGTGATCACCACGAGCCTGGAGCGGGCCCGGAACCTGCGGCACCGGCCCGTCCGCATCGTCGCGTCGGCGAGCGGTGGGCAGGGTCGTTACGGCCACTCCGTCTCGTGGATGAACGCCCCCGACGACTACTTCGCCTCGTCGTTCCACCGGAGTGTGGCGCAGCGGCTTTTCGCCAGGGCGCAGCTGAGCCCGGCTGACATCTCGGTCGCCCAGATCTACGACCACTTCACGCCGCTCGTGCTGATGCAGCTGG
This sequence comes from Frankia sp. EI5c, assembly GCF_001636565.1. Classification (GTDB taxonomy): domain Bacteria; phylum Actinomycetota; class Actinomycetes; order Frankiales; family Frankiaceae; genus Parafrankia. The sequence goes on along the minus strand of NZ_LRTK01000008.1, from coordinate 134,014 downwards.
AGGACTACGGCTTCTGCCCGCGCGGCGAGGCGGGGCGGTTCGTGGCCGAGGGGAACATCCGCTGGCCCGGGGGTTCGACTCCCGTGAACACCCACGGCGGCAACCTCTCGGAGGCTTACATCATGGGAATGACCCACATCAAGGAGGCGGTCGAGCAGCTGCGCGGTACGGCGGTCAACCAGGTCGAAGGCGCGCGGACGGCGCTGGTCACCGGTGGTCCCGCCGCGGTTCCGGTCAGCGGGCTGATCCTCGCCGGCTGACGTGGTTCCCACCGGGTCGCCGGTGCCCACCAGCCCGGCGGCGGGTGTGCGGCGGCGGTGACTGTCAGCCGGTGGGCGCGGCGGCACCGGCGGTGGCGTAGCGGGCCGCGACGCGGTTGCAGATGGCGGCGATCTCGGCCGCCCGGCTGATCATCGCGAGGTGGCCGGCGTCGACATCCACGATGTCGGTGACACCGGCCCGGGCGGCCATCTCGGTCTGCCGCTGTGGGGTGAACACGTTGTCGCGCAGCAACCGCACCCACGTCGCCGGCACTCCGGCGTCCCAGCCGGTGAGGGTGGTCGGGCTGCGCAGTACCCTGCCGGGCTCCGCCACGCTGATGGAGAAGGTGTAGGCGAGCTCCTCCGGGCTCATTTCGCCGGCCATGCGGGCCACCAGCTCCGGGGTCTGCGCGACTGGTTCGCCCAGCAGGGCCGCGTCGGCGTCGACGTCGGGCGCGGGCTGCCCGTGGATCGCGCTCAGGACGCTCTCGCCCTCCGGGAGGACGGCGCAGGACAGCAGGATCACGTGCCGGACCCGTTCGGGCGCCGCCGCGATTCCGGCGGTCACGCTCAGGCCGGCCAGGGAGTGGGCGACCAGGATCAGGTCTCCGGCGGTGCTCCGCACCGCCTCGGCGACCGTCTCGCGGTAGTCGGGCAGCGCGACGCTCCTGATCTCCTCCGGGCGGTTGTTCCCGCGGCCGGGCTGCACGACTGCGGTCGACGGGAACGCCAGCTGTGCTCGCATCCGATCCCAGCAGCGGTCGTCGAACGTCCCGCCGTGGATCAGCAGAAACCGCATGATTCGCACTCCCCGGGTCATGTCCGACAAACATACGACTGCGTAGGTTCGCAGGGCAAGTCCGATGTCGGCCGCTTGACCGGCTCGCCGCAGATCCACATACTCAGTAGGATGTAGGGATTGGTCGCCGGGAGGGCCGTCAGGTAAACGGCCGCGACGGCGCGGATGAGGGAGCTTGTCGATGGAACGGCGATGCCCCGAGGGAGACGGCGGGCCGGCGGTCGGATCAGCCACCGCCGACGGCGTCGTGACTATCACGATCAACCGCCCGCGGCGCCGCAACGCGCTCGACGATGCCACGTGGGTGGCGCTGGAGCGCGCGCTCACCGCGGTCGGGCACGACCCGGCGGCGCGCGTCCTCGTCCTCACCGGAGCGGGCGGGCACTTCTGCGCGGGCGCCGACATCAGCACCGCCCCCGCGGAGCGGCACCCACTGCGCCGGATGTGGTCGCACAACGAGGTCGCGCTGCGACTACGGGAGATCACCATCCCGACCATCGCGAAGGTCAGCGGTGCCGCCGTCGGCGCGGGCTGGAACCTAGCGCTGGGCTGCGACCTGGTGATCGCCGACACCACCGCCCGGTTCTCCCAGATCTTCACCAGTCGCGGTCTCTCACCCGACCTGGGTGGCACCTGGTTCCTGCCCCGGCTCGTCGGGATGCAGCAGGCGAAGCGGCTCGCGCTGCTGGCCGAGGTGATCGACACCGCCGAGGCCGAGCGGTTGGGCCTGGTCACCCAGGTGGTCGAGGCCGGGGAGCTCGACGGGGTGGTCGCGGGCCTCGCGCGCAGGCTCGCCGCGGCCCCGCCGGTCGCGCTCGCGCTCACCAAGCGGCTGCTCGACGAGAACGTGGACCGTCCGCTGCGCGAGGCCCTGGAGAGCGAGGCCTGGGCGCAGGCCGTCAACTTCGCGGGCGTGGATCCGGCGGAGGGCTACGCCTCGTTCCGGGAACGCCGGGTGCCGCGCTTCACCGGTGAGTGGGCACTGTGAACGGGGGCTCTGCCAGCGGCGCCGTGAGTGAACTCCCGGTCACCGGCCTGGAAACGGCGTTGGCCCGGCTGGTGCGGCCGGGAATGCGGGTCGCGCTGGCCGACGGCTGCGGCACACCGGAACTCCTGCACGGCCCGTTGAGCCGGGTGGCGGCGGGCCGGGCCGTGCGCCTGGTCCTCGGCTGGATGCCCGCCGCGGCGCCGGATCTGGACGCGTCCGCCTTCGCGGACGTGCGGGTGCTGATGGGCGGGCCCGGTACCCGCGCGATGGTCGAAACCGGCCTGGCCCACGTGGTCCCCTGCAGGCTGTCGGCGGTGCCCGCGCTGCTCGGCGGGCCGCTGCGGCCCGACCTGCTGCTCGCGACGGTGGTACGCGGCCGGGACGGGTTCCGCTTCGGCGCCGAGGTCGGCTACCTGCGCGGTCTGGTCGCGGCCGGGGTGCCGGTCGCGGCCGTCGTGGCGACCGGCGCGCCCTGTGCCGACGCAGGACCGCCGCTGCCGTCCGACCAGGTCACCGTCCTGGCCGAGACTGACCGCGGTCCCGCGGAGCTCGGCACCCCGCCGCCCACGGCCGCCGACGAGGAGATCGCCCGGCGGGTGGCGCGGCTCGTGCCGGCGGGGGCGCGCGTCCAGGTGGGCCCGGGACGCCTCGCGCAGGCGATCGTGTCGAACCTGGACGTGCCGGTGCGGATCGACTCGGGGCTGTTACCCGATCCCGTCGTCGACCTCGACCGCCGGGGCCTGCTGGTGGGCGATCCGGTCGCCACCTATCTCAGCGGCACCCGGCGGCTCTACGACTGGGCGGACGGCCGGCGGATCCTGCGCCCGATCGAGACGACGCACGACATCGGCCGGCTCTCCGACCCCGGGCTGCCGCCCCTGATCGCCCTGAACGCCGCGCTGGAGATCGACTGGGACGGCCAGGTGAACGTCGAGGGGGTGCACCGTTCGGCGGCGGGCATGATCGGTGGGCATCCCGACTACGCCGCGGCCGGCGCGCGGGGCCACGGGCTTTCGGTGATCGCGGTGGCCACCGCGCACCGCGGCCGGCCGACTCTGGTCAGGCGGCTGTCGCGGCCGGTGACGACGGGTTCGCACGATGTGGACATCGTCGTGACGGACCGGGGGGTCGCGGACCTGCGCGGGCTGAACCGGGCCGAGCGGCGCCGGGCGCTGCGCGCGGCCTGGGGTGATGAGCTGGCTGGGGGAGAGGACGGTGGGCAGGATGACGCGTGACCCACGACCGGCGATCACGGGGACGGGCCGCTCCGCGGTCGGGCGCCGGCTCGACCGGGACCCGCTCGGCCTCGCCGTGGACGGCTGCCTGGCGGCGATCGAGGACGCCGGCCTGACCCGCGACGACATCGACGGCGTCGCCGCCTTCGTGCCCGACGACGGCAGCGTCGGCGTGCACGAGCTTCAGGAGGCACTCGGTCTGGAGCTCGACTGGTATGTGGGCACGATCGGCGGGCCGTCGCAGCTCTCGGCGGTCTGGGAGGCATGTCTGGCCGTGGCCTCCGGGGCGGCCACCCATGTGCTGGCGTTCCACGCCTCCTGCGAGGGCAGCGTGCGGGCCAGCCGTGGCCGCGGCGGGTCGCTGCCGGGAACGGCGCGGGGCATGCCGGCCCGCGCGAGCGGCGCGCAGGCGTGGTGGCTGCCCTTCGGTGCCCCGTCCGCAGTGAACATCATCTCGATGTACGCGCAGCGGCACTTCCACGAGTTCGGCACGACCCGCGAGCAGCTCGGTCAGCTCGCGGTCGTGCAGCGGGAGAACGCCGGGCGCAACCCGGACGCGATCTACCGCGACCCGCTCACGATCGAGGACTACCTGGCCGCGCGGATGGTCAGCGAGCCGCTGTGCCTGTACGACTGCGACGTGCCGACGGACTTCTGCAGCGCCGTGATCGTCTCCCGGGGGGACGCGGTCGGCGGCCTGCGGCGCCGGCCTGTCCGGATCGACGCCGTGAGCACCTCCCGGCGGCATCCGCCGACCTGGGAGCAGGCCGACGACCTGACCACGATGCTCGCGCTGCGCGACGCCGGGTCTCGGCTGTGGGAGCGGACCTCCGTGCGGCCGGGTGACATCGACGTCGCCGGGATCTACGACGGCTTCAGCTTCATCACCCTGGCCTGGCTGGAGGCGCTGGGCTTCTGCGGACGAGGCGAGGGCGGCGCTTTCCTGGAGGGCGGTGACCGGATTCGCCGCGACGGCGAGCTGCCGATCAACACCGAGGGCGGACAGCTCTCCGCCGGCCGCATGCACGGCTGGGGCTTCCTGCCGGAGGTCTGCCGGCAGCTGTGGGGCGAGGCGGGGGAGCGGCAGGTTCCCGGCGGCCCGGAGGTCGGCCTGGTCGCGGCCGGCGGCGGAATCATCGGCGCCGCCGCCGTACTGCTCCTCGACTGAGCCCTACTGCTCCTCCTGCTCCTCGTCCGCAACCGGATGGCGTCGTCACCGCACGGCGGTCTCCACCTGGTTGCGGCCACCGCGTTTCGCCCGGTACAAGGCGGTGTCCGCGGCCTTGCCGAAGGCGACCAGCCCGTCGCCCGCCGCCGCGCCGTCGGCGGTGGGAACGGTCGCGGTGATGCCGATGCTCACGGTGATGACGCGCTCGGCCGTCAGCGGGTGCGGTTCGGCCAGGTCCTCGACGGCCCGGCACAGCCGGCGGGCGATTTGGGTACCGGCACACAGGTCGGTGTCGGGCATCACGATGCTGAACTCCTCGCCCCCGTAGCGGGCGGCGAGCAGCGTGTCGCCGATGTTCCCGGCGAGGCAGGCGGCGACCCGCTGCAGGCACCGGTCCCCGGCCGCGTGCCCGAAGTGGTCGTTGTAGAGCTTGAAGTGGTCGATGTCGACCATCGCGAGCGCGATCGGCCCGGCGTGCTGCCGGGCCCGTTCCCATTCGACGGCGAGCACCTCCGACAGCCGCCGCCGGTTGGCCAGCCCGGTCAGCGGGTCGGTGACGGAGAGCTGTTCCAACTGGTGGTTCGCCGCGGCGAGCTGCCGGTTCGATGCGGCCAGCTGCCGGGTGCGCTCGGCGACCTTGCCCTCCAGCGACGAGTAGATCAGCGCGTTGTCGAGCGAGACCGCCAGTTGCCCCGCAATGATCATGATGCCTTCGAGGCGTTCGGTGGAGAACGCGCCGCGCAGCATCCGGTTCTCCAGCAGGAGCATCGCCCGCAGGCTTCCCCGGGTCACGACGGGGATGGCGAGCAGCGAGCAGCGGCTGAGGCCGGCGAAGTAGGGGTCGCGGTGGAAGCGGTCGTCACGGGTGGCGTCGGCGATGGCGACGGGGTCGTGGGTGCGGCCGACATAACGAATGACCGACAGCGGCAGCAGACGCCGCCGGCCGGCCTCACGGAGCGAGATGGCGCGCCCGGCTCCGGTGGATACCAGCCAGCGGTCCTGCTCCTTCTCACGCAGCAGCAGGTGGACGCTGGTGGCGCCGGTCATCTCGGAGAGTATCCCCACCACTTTCGCCTGCAGGCCGTCGACGCTGGTCTCGGAGCTGAGCGCCTGGGCGGCGGCGACCACCGCGAGCAGGTCGACCGTGCCGGTCGCCACCTTCGAACGGCGCCCGGGCTGGTCCGCCGGCAGGAGGATGACCGGCCACACGGGCGAGCTGACGGGGGCGGTCCCCACTGCGGGGTAGGCCCAGTCGAGCTGGCTGACCTTCGCCGTCGCACCCCATTCCAGGTACCGCTCCCGGGCGGCCCGCAGGAACGCGAGGCCGGCGGTTTCCAGACCGTGCGAGAGGTAGAAACGCGCGGCGCGTTCGAGTGTGAACGCCCGGTGCCAGGGGCGCACCCGGGCTGACACCTCGCGCAACGCCACGTCGAACAGGTACGCGGCCTCGCGGAAGTCCCCGACGGCCCACGCCCGCTCGGCCTCCACCAGGCGCAGCAGATGCCGGAAGTTGCTCGGCGCGTCCGTCGCGCGCGCGGCCAGCCACCCGATCAGTTCGTCCAGCTCACCGAGCACGGAGTCACGCTGATCCGCTGCCATACCCCGCGCCCGGGCCGCCAGCGCCATCGCCAGCAGCACCCGCGCCACCGCCATCGGATAGTTCGTCTCGATCGCGGCCCCGTAGGGCATCACAGCCGCGGCGTGGCGCGCGGCATCGGCCGGCTGGTCGAGGACCGCCGCGGCGAGCGCCCGGGCCACATGCTCGTTGGCGAGGGAGAACGGGTCGCCGGCCAGCAGGCCCACCTCGGCCGCCTCGCCGCCGGCCGCCTCGACGGGGTCCCGCAGCGCGCGCACCATCCGCAGGTATGAGCGGAAGATCCCCTCGGCGTACCCGTTCCCGGTGCGCAGGGCGAAGGCGAGCGCCTCCTCGACCGTCGCGGCGAGGACGTCCAACGTCGGCGCGCTGTCCAACAGGTCGCACACCAGCGCGTAGTGGGCCCAGCACGCGTTCTGCAGGTCACCGCCCTGCAGCAGGCCCTCCAGCGCACGGCGTCCGTCGGGGAGGTTTTCCTCCAGTGGCGCGAACCAGTGGCCGCAGGTGATCACGTTGATGAAGAGCGCCTGCCACAGGTCGGGCTCATAGCCGCGAGCCCGCGCCACCGCGAGAATCCGTCGCAGGACGCGTGGCCCGGTGTGGTAGTCACCGCGGCGGACGATGGTCACTATCGGAATGTGGCTCGCCGGGCCCACCAGCGCGCGATCCGGGCCATAGCGTTCCCACATCTGCAGTGCCCGGATCGCCAGCCAGGCCATCACCGCGTGGTCGTGGAAGAACGCCGCGACCATCACCCGGTTGACGAGGCTGTTCACGCTGAGGCGGGCCTCGTCGGTGATCTCGGGCTTGCGGAGGTCGTCCGGCTCGTCGGTGGTGTCGATCCACCGGCGAAGCCCGTCGAGCCCGCGGTCGGTCTCCGCTTCCAGCTCGCTTCCTTCCGGAACCGAGATGCCGAGACGCCGTAGGTGGGCGAGGCCGAGCCGCATCGCCTCACCGGCGCGGCCCCGGTTGGTGAGACTGTTGACCTGGACCATCGTGGCGGACGTGAGCTGGGCCGGTTCGGTGCACAACCGCTCGACGGTGCGGTAGGCGTCGTCCGCGTCGTCCAGCCGGCCGAGGCAGTACAGCGCGGCCTGCCGGTCGGTGTGGACGGCGATCAACAGATCGGTGTCGGCCGGGTCGACGATCCCGACCGCCGCGCTCAGCAACCGCTCCACCAGCGGATAGGTGCTCAGCACTCGTGCCTGCTCGGCGGCGCGGCGGAAGAGCGCGACCACCCCGCGCCGCTCGTCGGCGCCGCGCACCAGCTCCACGACGTGCAGATACTGCTCCGCGGCCACCGCGAAGAACTCCGGCCGGTCAGCCAGCCGCCGCGCCAGCCGCAGCCGCCGCGCGCGCTGCTCGTCCGGTGGGCTGCCGGCCAGCACGGTCTCGCGTGTCCGGTCGTGGTTGAACCGGACACCGGGGCGTCCGTCGCACTCCAGCACCAGCAGGCCCTCACCGAAGGCGGGTGCGAGCTGCCGCTCGACCTCGCCCGGCGACAGGCCGGTCGCGGCGGCGAGAAGATCGAGGTCCACCTGGCCCGCCAGGCTCGCCATCACCGTCAGCAGCTCGGCACTCTCGGCTGGCAGCGCCGCCACCCGGGCGGCCAGCAGCGCGGTCACCTCCACCCGGTCGAGCCGATGGCGCAGCTCCCGCCCGTCCCACCGCCAGCCGGCCGCGCCCGGTCTCAGGATGCCCTCGCGCCGCAACGAGTTGAGCAGTTCCAGAGCGTCATACGGGTTGCCGCCGGTGGACGGCGCGATCGCCCGCGCCAGCCGCGCGGCGGGTTCCGCTGCCAGTTGCAGCAGATCGGCGACCATGGTCGCCTGCCCCGCGGCGGACAGCCCGGCCAGGTGTAGCTGGTAGGGGCCGGTCGTCTGGTCGGACCACCGGGCCAGCATCGAGGCCAGCGGATGCGCGGCGTCGACGTCGTTCTCGCGGTAGGCGGCGGCCAGGAACAGCCCGGCGATCCGTTCCTGGCCGGTGAAGACCAGATCGACGAAGCCCAGGGGCGTGCGCCCCGCCCACTGCAGATCGTCGACGAAGAACACCACCGGCCGCTCCGGTGAGACCACAGCACGCAATGTCTCGACGGCCGTACGTGCCAGCCGCGCCTGGGTGGTCATCGGGTCGCCCGGGTGCGGCGGAACCCGCAGCAGCGCCGCCATTTCCGGCACGGTGGCCGTCAGCAGGCCGGCGTTCGGGCCCAGGCCCCGCAGCATCCGCTCCCGCACCTCGGCGAGGTGGTCCTCGGGCTCGGCCAGTAACAGTCGACCCAACGCCCGCAGCCCGTTGCGGACTCCGTCCGACTCCTGGTCGCGGCGGTACTGGTCGAACTTCCCCGCCACGAACCAGCCGTCGGCGCCGGCCACGATCGGCCGCAGGGCGTTGACCAGGGATGTCTTGCCCACACCCGGTGCACCCGCGACGAGGACCCCGCGGGACTTCCCGGTGGCGGCCTCGCCGAACGCCGCGCCGAGCCGCTCGACCTCCCTTTCCCGCCCGCACAGCCGGGAGGGTGTCAGCGGCCGGGTCGGGAGATCACGCTCGCCGGGGCGCAGTGTGACCTCGCCGCGGCGCACCAGCGCCAGATCATGCTCCAGTCCTTCGGCGGTCTGGTAGCGGTCGTCCGGCTCCTTCTCCAGCAGATGCATGATGATCTCGGACAGTGCTTCGGGCATGGACGGCTCGACCGCCACCGGCGGCTCCGGGGCCCGAGCGAGATGATCGTGGATGATCCTGATCGGGTCGTCCGTGCCGAACGGCGGCGCGCCCGTCGCCAGCTCGTACAGGCTCGCTCCCAGCGCGTACAGGTCGGCCCGCTGGTCGACCGGGCGGCCGGTCCGGCCGGTCTGCTCCGGCGCCAGGTACGGCACGGTCCCGACCGCGGCCCCGTGATGAGCGAACTCCGGCTGGACCACCGAGAAGGTCGTCGCGAGCGCGAAGTCGATCAGATACGGCGTCCCGCTGTCCGCGCTCACGACGATGTTGGCCGGGCAGAGATCCNGGTGCACCACGCCCCGGCGGTGCATCCCACCGACGGCGTGCGCCAGCGACCTGGCCAGGTCGATCAGCTCGACCGGCTTCAACGGGGTCTCCCACCCCGACAGCGCCGTGCCGCCGACATCGACCAGCAGGATCGAACCCGCGTACCGCGCCGCCCCGGTGGCCAGTTGCACCACACCCTCGACCCCCGTCAGCCGCTCGAGGATCTCGATCTCGTGACGGGCCCGGCGCTGTGCGTCCGGGCCCAGCGGCTCCTTCCGGATCACGCGACCGCTCGGCAGAACGAGCCGGGTGATCCGGGTCTGATCCGTGGCGTGCAGGACCACCGGCGCTGCCGCGGGCCGCGGATGATCCCGGCCCGGGATCATTTCTCCGGCCACCATGCGAGCGTCTCCGTGCCGCGCCACGAACAGGTCACTTCTCTAGCGTGCCCGCAATCATGGGCGAAGCAACGGGTCCGCCGACCGGCCGCCGGCCGGCCATCGGCCGGCCATCGGCCGAGTGCCGGCTCGACAACAGCCGTTCAGTTCGGTTGCGGCCCCTCGGTTCGGCGCAGCTCCTCAGCTCGGGCCCGCGACCTGGGCCGCCGCGGGCCGGTGGCGCGGCCCGGGCCGCCTCAGGATGTGAGCATCGGCCAGAGGCCGGCCCCGCCGGTGTGGAAGGCGGCCTGCGCGAGCACGTCGGCCCACTCGGCCTCACCGCCCCACTCCGCGCTCCAGGCCCATAGCCGGGTCGTCTGTAGCCGTAGGCCGTGTTCGAACGTCGTGCCGATCGCCCCGTGCAGCTGGTGCGCGCGCGCCGCGATCTGCTCGGCGCCGCGGCAGGCCTGGACCTTGGCCGCGGCCACGGCGACCAACGACGCGTCCGGGGCCGCGGTGCCACTTCCGACCGAGGCGGGGTTCTCGACCGGGACGGTGCGCCCGCCCGCGATCGCGCCGCTCGGAATCCCGCTGTCCACGACCTCGACGGCGGCGTCGACCGCGGCCCGGCAGGCAGCCGCCTCACCGGCCATGCGGGCGACCTCGTGCTGCACGGTCTGGAAACGTGCGATAGGCCGGCCGAACTGCTCCCGTTCGGTGACGTGGCGAACGGTGCGATCGACCGCGCCCTGCGCCGCGCCCGCGACCAGCGCCGCGCGCAGGAGCGCACCGGTGCGCCGGAGATCCGTGGCCGTTCCGGGGGGTGCCGGCGCGGCGGCGTCACCGGCGAGGACGAGTTCGACCGTGACGGTTGAGCGCGGTTCACCGGCCAGGTTGCGGCCCGGTCCCGCCACGCAGCGCTCGGCCGGGAGGAGAACGACGTGCTCGGTGCCGTCGAGTCCGGTGGCTACCGCGGCGATCGTCGCCGCGGTGCCGGGCACGAGCGCCACTCGGCGCAGCGTCCCGTGGACCCGCAGATGCCCGGCCCCGGCCCCGTTCCCGTGCTCGTGCTCGTGCTCGGCCGTCAGATCACCCGCGGCGGCCACGACCAGCCCCGTGGGCAGGTTGAGCGACACCCGGCGTAGCAGCAGGCAGGCCAGCAGCGCGTCGGCGATCGGTACCGGCGCGCTGTGCGCGCCGCAGGCGTGCAGCACCGCGGCCACATCGCCCAGGTCACCCCCGCTGCCGCCGCGCTCCTCCGGCAGGCCGATGGCGGTGAGGCCCGAGGAGGCCAGCACCTCCCAGAGCGTGCGGTCGAGGTGGCCCTCGGTCGCGGCGACCCGCTCGTCGGCACAGTGGTCGGTGAGGATCTCCTCGACCGCCGCGGCGAGTGCCGCGCGGTCCGGGTCGCCGGCCGCTGTTTCGAGGGAGGTGTCGGTGTCGGGTCGGCGGGTCATCGCAGCCCCAGCCCTCGGGCGATCATCGAACGCAGCACTTCGTTCGTCCCTCCACGGAGTGTGAAGCCGGGGGCGTGCAGCACGGCCTGGGCGAGCATGCGGGCGAGCGGGTCGCCGCCCGGGTCGGGTTCGACGTCGAGCACCAGCCGGGCCGCGTGGACGACTTCGTTCTCGAACTGGGTGCCCAGGTCCTTGACCAGCGCGGCGGGCACGTCCTGCGCGACGCCGGTGGTGAGTGCGGCGGCGATGGACAGCGACATCCGGCGCAGTGTCCACAGCCGGGCGAGCAGCCGGCCGAGCTCGACGCGGCCGGGCCGGTCCGCCCGCGTCCGGGCGGCGTCCACCAGAGCGGTGAGCAGCGGATAGGTGGAGAGGAAACGTTCCGGGCCGCTGCGTTCGAACGCCAGCTCCGAGGTCACCTGGTGCCAGCCGGCGCCGATCCGGCCGAGCACCATGTCGTCGNGGACGAACACGCCGTCCAGATGGACCTCGTTGAAGTGGTGTTCGCCGGTGAGCAGCAGGATCGGCCGGATGGTCACACCGGGGGAGTCCAGCGGCACGATGAACTGGGACAACCCGTCGTGCCTGCTGCCGCCCTCGATGACGGGGGCGCTGCGCGCGAGGACGAAGAAGGCGTGGGCGTGGTGCGCGCCGCTCGTCCAGACCTTCGTCCCGTCGATGATCCAGCCGCCGTCGGCGCGGGTCGCCCTGGTCCGTACGGCCGCGAGGTCGGATCCGGCGTCCGGCTCGCTCATGCCGATGGCGAAGTAGCACTCGCCGCGGGCGATGCCGGGCAGGAAGCGCTCCCGCTGAGCCTCGGTTCCGAACCGCAGCAGGGTGGGGCCGATCTGGCGGTCGGCGATCCAGTGCGCGGCGACGGGGGCGCCGGCGGCGAGCAGCTCCTCCGTCACCACATAGCGCTCCAACGCGGAGCGGCCGTGGCCGCCGTACCGGGTTGGCAGCGTGAGACCCAGCCAGCCGCGGTCGGCGAGCGCGCGGCTGAACTTCTCGTCCCAGCCGGCGAGCCAGGCGTCGCACCGGCTGGTGAACGTGCCCGCGGCCTGGTGCTCGGCGGCGAAGGCACGTACTTCGGCCCGCAGGCCCGCGGCGACGCGGCCGCTCGCCGCCGGGGGCATCAGTGCCCGCCGGTCCGGTCTGGTCAGGGTGGTCACACGACCTCCTTCGCTGGGGCGAGCCTCTCGCCGCCGGGACGAAACTACCGACGTACTACTCCGTAGGTTATCTTGTCGGCGGAGGTGTGGTCGATGGTGAATGCAGTGATCGTGGATGCCGTGCGGTCCCCGGTGGCGCGGGGAAAAGAAGGGGGCGCGCTCTCGGGCGTGCACCCGATCGAGCTGCTCGGGCAGGTCTTCCAGGGCCTGCTGGGACGGCACAATCTCGATCCGGCCCTGGTGGACGACGTGCTCGTGGGGTGTGTCAACCAGGTCTACGAGCAGGCCGGCTGCATCGGCCGGTTCTCCTGGCTCGCCGCGGGTTTCCCGGAGAGCGTCCCGTCGGCGACGATCGACCGGCGCTGCGGCTCCAGTCAGCAGGCCGTGCACTTCGCCGCCCAGGGCGTGATCGCCGGGGCGTACGACGTGGTCGTGGCGGGCGGTGTCGAGTCGATGAGCCGGGTCCCACTCGGTTCCGCCAGCGTGGGGCGCGACATCCAGGGCCCCTCCGTTCGCGGGCGGTACGCGCCGGGGCTCATCCCGCAGGGCATCTCCGCGGAGCTCATCGCCGCGCGGTGGGGCCTGGAGCGGGCCGAGCTGGACGAGTTCTCGGCCCGGTCACACGCGCGGGCCGCGGCCGCCGCCGCGCGGGGCGCGTTCGACGCCGAGATCGTGCCGGTCCGGACGGGGGATCCGGCGGGGGGCGGCGGCGAACTGGTCACCGCGGACGAGACGGTGCGTCCCGGCACCACCGCGGAACGGCTGGGGAGCCTGCCGTCCTCGTTCCGCTCCGCGGAGATGGGGCAGCGCTTTCCCGAGATCGACTGGCGGATCACCGCGGGCAACTCCTCCCAGCTCTCGGACGGCGCCAGCGCCGCTCTGATCATGAGTGAGGAGAAGGCGGCGAGCCTCGGGCTGCGCCCGCTGGCCCGCTTCCACTCGTTCGCCGTCGTCGGTGACGACCCGATGCTGATGCTGACCGGACCGATTCCCGCGACCCGCCGGATCGTCGAGCGCAGCGGGATCGGGCTGGACGAGATCGCCCACTTCGAGGTCAACGAGGCGTTCGCGTCGATTCCGCTCGCGTGGCAGCGGGAGACCAAGGTCGACGACGCCCGGCTCAACCCGCTGGGCGGCGCCATCGCCCTCGGGCACCCGCTCGGCGCGAGCGGCACCCGGCTGCTCGCCACGATGACGCACGCGCTGGTCGGCGGCGGCGGGCGGTACGGCCTGCAGGTGATGTGCGAAGGCGGCGGTATGGCCAACGCGACCCTCATCGAGAACCTGCGCCGCTGAGACCGGGCCGCCGCTCGGTCCGTTCCCGCTCCGCCGCCGGCGGAGCCCAGCCCATGGAAGGTCACCCCGTGGACTACGCACACCTGGCCCCGACGCTGCTCGTGGAGGCGGACGGCCCGATCCGGATCATCACGATGAACCGGCCCGACGAGCTGAACTCCTTCGACGACGCCCTGCACACCAACATGCGGCGGGTCTGGGACCTGCTCATCGACGACCACGAGGCCCGCGCCGTCGTGCTGACCGGCGCGGGTCGCGCGTTCAGCGCGGGCGGCTACCTGCCGAACTTCATCCGCAACAACCGGGACGCCGCGGCCCGGCGGGCCGACGTCCGCGAGGCCGAGCGCCTCGCCCGGGCGATGATCTCCTGTGAGCTGCCGGTCGTGGCGGCGCTGAACGGCCCGGCAGTGGGCCTCGGGTGCAGCCTCGCGGTCATGACCGACTTCGTCGTGATGGCCGAGGACACGTTCATCAGCGACCCGCACGTCAGCATCGGGCTGGTCGCCGGCGACGGCGGCGCCGTCACCTGGCCGCTGATGATGAGTCTGCTCAAGGCCAAGGAGTACATCCTGCTCGGCGACCGGATCCCGGCCGCCGCCGCCGAGCGGCTCGGTCTGTGCAACCGGGTCGTGCCGCGGGCAGATGTGCTGACGACGGCCCTGGAGGTGGCCCACCGCTTCGCCGCGCTGCCGGTCCAGGCCCTGCGGGACACCAAGCGGGCGCTGAACATGCCGCTGCTCGACGCGGCGAACTCGGTGCTCGGCTTCGCGCTGGCGGCGGAGTGTGAGTCGTTCGGCACTGACGACATCAAGGCGAAGGTCGAGGAGTTCCTCGCCCGGTCCGAGTCCCGGGCCAGCGGGGTATAACGGAACAGATGCCGAGGTCAGGCGGGTTGTAACCCTTGTGTAGTAATTCACCTACGCGGTAGTATGTAGCTGTGTCCGTCACCCCCGCCGCCTGTGGGCCGGCCCGAGAGCCCGTCGCGATCACGACCGATGGCGACGGGGTCCGGGTGGTCACCTTCGACCTCGCCGAGCGGCGCAACACGTGGGGGCCGGATCTTGAGGACGCCTACTACGCCGCGCTCGACGACGCCGAACGTGACCCGGCGGTGCGGGCGGTGGTCGTCACCGGCGCCGGTCCGACCTTCTGTCCCGGTATGGACCCGGCCGTTCTCGGCCACACGTCGGGCGGCGGTGCCTACCACCGGGACCGGCGGCCACAGACCTGGACGACCAGGCTGCGAAAACCGGTGATCGCCGCGGTGAACGGGGCCTGCGCGGGCGTGGGACTCGTCCAGGCGCTGTACTGCGACCGGCGCGTCACCTGCCCGGAGGCGAAGTTCAGCACCGCGTTCGCCAGGCTGGGGCTCCCCGCGGAGGACGGAGTTGCCTGGGTGCTCACCCGGCTGGTCGGGCCGTCGGTCGCGTTCGACCTGCTGGCCACGGCGCGGGTCGTGTCCGGTGCCGAGGCCGTGCGCCTGGGGCTGGCCGACCAGCTGAGCGAGCCGGGTCAGGTGGTCGCGGACGCCGTCGCCTACGCCCGGGTGCTCGCCACCACCGTCTCGCCGGCCGCGCTGGCGATGATCAAGGCTCAGGTGTGGCAGGACGCGGGAGTCGAGCTCGAACAGGCGCGGCTGCGGGCTCGGCACTATCTGGCGGTCGCGAAGAACCACCCCGACTTCGCGGAGGGGGTGGCCGCGTTCCGAGAGCGGCGTGCCGCCCGGTTCGCCCCGTTCGAGGGAATCCATCTCTGAGGATCGGAGCGCCCCATGTTAGGTAAGCCCGGCGGTCGCCACCGCGGCCGGAGGGACTCGACGCGAGGCTTCGTCCGGCGGCCCGCGCCCACCACGGCGGCCGGCGCGGCGGCCCGAGTGGGCGGTGCCCGGTGACGCCGGGCGCGGGCAGCTCCGACCCGGCCGGGACGTCGGCGGGCGGCGCGGGGTGGCGGTTCGAGGACCGGGACGTGCGGGTCGGCCCGCTGCGCCTGCACCTCGCGGACGCGCGCCGGGATCCGGCTTCCGACACCGGGCCGGGAGGGGCCGGGCAGGGTGGAGCCGGGCAGGGTGGAGCCGGGCAAAGTGGAGCCGGGCAGGGTGGGGTCGGACCTGGCCGGAGTGGGCCGGGCCGGACAGTGCTGATGCTGCACGGCCTGGGTGCCCACGGCGATGCGTGGCGGCCGGTGGTGACCGCGCTCGGCGCGGTCGACCGGGCACTGTGCCCCGACCACCGGGGTCACGGCCGCAGCGACTGGAGCCGGGACGGGTACTGGCTGCGCGACTACGCGGCCGACGCCCGCGGGCTCCTCGACGAGCTGGGTGTCGAGCGGGTGGATGTCGTCGGGCACTCGCTCGGGGCGCGGGTGGCCATGGTCCTCGCGCCACTGCTGGGGGAGCGGCTGGCCAGCCTCGTCCTGCTCGACACCGGTCCCGAGGTGAGCCGCGCGGCCGCCCTGCAGGCCCGCGCGCAGGGTTCCGCGAAGCAGGCCGCGGGCTTCGCCTCGGAGGAGAAACTGCTGGCCGCGCTACTGGCCGAGCACCCGGACTTCGCCGAGGAACAGCTGCGGATCAGGGCCCGGTCGCTGTATCGGCGCAACTGGGCTGGGCTGCTGGTTCCCCGGGGCGACCCGGAGGTGTACTGGCTGCTCGGCCGGGCCGGGCTCAGCGAGGTCGACGCCATGTGGGCGGGGCTGCGCGCGGTCACCGCCCCCGCGCTCGTGCTGCGGGCGACGAAGAGCTTCCTGCTTGACCCGGAACAGGGGCGGCAGATGGCCCGGTCACTCCCGAACGGGCATTACGAGGAGCTGGACCTGGGGCACTTCATGCACTACGAGGACCCGGGCTGGATCGCCCGCACCCTCGACAGATTTCTCGCCGGAGCCGGAGCCGGAGCCGGAAGCGGAAGCGGGGCCTGATGGGCGAGCAGGAGCCGGATCGGACCGGTCGCCCGGCGGGCGGACCGGCCAGCACGCTGCATCCGGACCGGTGGACGGAGCCGTTCTGGGCCGCGGCGCGGCGGCACGTGCTGGTCGTCGCGCTGTGTGTGGACTGCGGCACCCCGCGCCCGGTACCGCCCGGGCCGTACTGCTGGGAGTGCGATGCGCAGGACGTCGTCTGGAGCCCGCTACCCGGGACCGGGAAGGTGTTCACCTACACCGTCGTCCGCCAGGTGGAGCGGCCCTACGCGATCGCCGTCGTCGAACTCGACGGTGTCACCGGGGTACGGCTGATGTCAGATCTGGTCGGCGTCGACCCGGAGACCGTCGGTATCGGCATGCCGGTCGAGGTGTGGTGGGACGACGTGGACGCGACCACGACGATCCCGCGGTTTGCCGTGCCGGGCTGAGAAGCCAGGGGCCGGGAGGCGCCGGAAATTCCCCCTTGACTTCGCGTACTACTCCGTATGATTTTGTACATCCTACCTCGTAGGTTAGATCTTTGTGTCGCGGACGGAGTCCCGGTGGGCCGGAATCAGAGGCAGTTCTCAGAACAACCCGCGGCAGTCGGTGCCGGCGGGATCCAGAATTCCTCACCGTTGCGAAAGGAAATGCCGAAGATGAGAAGAGGGTTACGGTGGACGGGCGCCGCCATGGCTTTGACCATGGGTGCGTTCATGTTCACCGCGTGTGGGTCGGATGACTCGTCCGACTCGGCCGCCGCCGCGGGCCTCACGGGCACTCCGGTGAAGATCGGGATGGCTGTCCCACTGACCGGCGACACCGCCGACACGGCCAAGGCGTCCGTCGGCGTCGCGAAGGCGTGGGCGAGCTGGGTCAACGAGCAGGGCGGGCTCGGCGGTCACCCCGTCGAGATCCTCAGCGCGGACTCGAAGGCCAGCGGCCAGGTGATGCTCGCGGCGATGAAGCGCTTCGTCGAGGATGAGAACGTCTCCGCGGTCATGATCGCCGACACCTCGGCCGAGGGTGCCGTCGGCGAGTACCTCGCCGGCAAGAACGTGCCGGTCGTCGGCGCCCAGGGCTTCGACACCACCCTCTGGAGCAAGCTGCCCAACTTCTACAGCCTCACCACCACCTTCCCGACCACCCTCGCGGGGCAGGTCGCGGTGGCCGCGGAGCTGGGGGCGAAGAAGTTCGGCGTCATCGTCTGCGCCGAGGTCCCGGCCTGCCGGGAGGCGGAGAAGGTCTTCCAGCCACTCGTCGAGAAGCAGAGCCTGGAGTACACCGGGCTCGCGACTGTCGCCTCGGCGGACGCGAACTTCACCGCGGCGTGCCTGAGCCAGATTCAGCAGGGCGCCGACTTCATCTCCATCAACGTCAAGCCCGCTATTGCCGTCCGGGTGATGGCGGACTGCCGTCAGCAGGGATACAAGGGCTATTTCGGACGTAACTCCAGCGGTTTCTCGCAGGCCTCGGACGAGACCGTGGCCGACACCCGCTCCGGCGTGAACCTCAACGCCTTCCCGTGGTGGGCCGACGCCCCGGCGGCGAAGAACTTCCGGGACATCATGGCGAAGTACGACGACGACGTCGACTACCGCGACTCCGGCTCCACCGCCACCTGGACCGCGTTGGAGCTCTTCCGCAAGGCGCTCGGTGCGCCGGCCGGCGACGTGACCCGGCAGTCGGTCACCGACGCCTACTCGAAGATCAGTGACGAGACGCTGGACGGGCTGCTGCCGATGCCGATCACCTTCACCGCCGGCCAGGCCGCGGCGAAGGTGCCCTGCTTCTGGCTGGCGAGCTACTCCGCCGGTGCCGACAACCCGGAGCTGCTGCCGGTGAAGACCGCGGGCAACGGGGCGAGTGGTGACCTCGCCTCCACCTGCCTGACCGCCTGACGAAACCGGACGACTTCGGCCTGGCCCCGATGAGGAGCGTGCACCCGTGAACAGCCTGCTTCCGTTCATCGTGAGCGGTGTGACCGTCGGTGTGGTCTACGGCCTGGCCGGAGTCGGCCTGGTCCTGACCTACCAGACCTCTGGCATCTTCAATTTCGCGCACGGCGCGGTCGCCGCGGCGGCCGCCTACGTCTTCTACTACCTGCACATCGAGCACGGGCTGCCGTGGGCCGTCTCGCTGGTGGTGGCGGTCGGCGTCGTCGGCCCGCTGCTCGGTCTCGGACTGGAGCAGCTGGCCCGGCGCCTCGCGAGCCGGCCGACCAGCCTGAAGATCGTGGCGACCATCGGTCTGATCCTGCTGGTGCAGGGGCTGGCGACCGTGAAGTTCGGTCACAACACGCTGCGGGTACCGCAGTACCTTCCCGGCGGCGACGACCTCGTCACCATCGGCGGCGTCAACATCACGCACTACCAGCTCATCATCGTCGCGGTGGCGCTGGTCGCGGTCGCGGCGCTGTACTGGCTGCTGCGCCGTACCCGCAGCGGGGTGGCGATGCGGGCCGTGGTCGACGATCCCGACCTGGTGCGGCTGCACGGCACCAGCCCGGCGCGGGTGCGCCGGGTGGCCTGGGTGGTCGGTGCGACCCTGGCCGCGTTCTCCGGGGTGGCGGTGGCGCCGCTGACCGGTATCGAGGCGGTCGCGATGACCTTCCTCGTCGTGCAGGCATTCGGCGCCGCCGCGTTCGGCGCGTTCTCCAACGTCGCGCTGACCTTCGTGGGCGGGATCGCGGTCGGCGTCCTGTCCAACGTCACCACCCACTACGTGGTGTCGACCCCGTCGCTGTCCGGGCTGCCGAACGCGTTGCCGTTCATAGTGCTGATCATCGTGCTGCTGGTGCTGCCGCGGCGGCGGCTGGCACCGCCGGCGGCCCCGGTGCCCGATCGGCCCCGCACCTGGACAGCCCCCGCCCNGGTCCGCGTCGCCGCCGGCACCGTGGTGGTGGCCGTGCTGGCGGTGCTCCCGGCCGTGGTGGGGACGGGGCTGGGGTCGTTCACCGTCGGGCTCACCCAGGCGATCGTGCTGCTGTCACTGGGCATCCTGGTCCGGACGGCGAACATGGTGTCGCTGTGCCATGCCGCCTTCGGTGCCATCGGCGCGGTGGCCTTCTCCCAGTTCGCGACCGAGCTGAACCTGCCCTGGCTGCTCGCGCTCCTGCTCGGCGGGCTCGTCGTGGTGCCGGTGGCGGCGCTGCTGGCGCTGCCCGCGATCCGGCTGTCGGGCGTGTTCCTGGCGCTGGCCACCTTCGGGTTCGGTCTCGCGCTGGAGCGCCTGTTCTACTCGTCGGAAATAATGTTCACGGCGCAGGGGACCGGACGGGTGATGCCGCGGCCCGGGTTCGCCGAGTCCGACGAGGCCTACTACTACGTGGTGCTCGCCGTCCTGGTGGCCGTCGCCCTGCTGATGGTCGGCCTGCACCGGGCCAGGCTGGGCAGGCTGCTGCGCGGTCTGGCGGAGGCACCGACCGCGGTCGCGACACTGGGCCTGAACACCAACGTCACCCGGCTCATCGTGTTCTGCCTGTCCGGGTTCATCGCGGGCGTCGGCGGGATCCTGTACGGGTCTACGGTGAGCGTCGCGGTCGGCGGCGACCCGAACTACCTGTCGTTCTACTCGCTGGTCCTGGTGGCGGTGCTGGCGCTGGCACCCGGCCGCGAGCCGTGGTACGCGCTGATCGCGATTCCGGCGGCCATCATCCCGTTCTACTGGACGGCCTCGTCCGCCAGCGCGTGGATGAACGTCGCCTTCGGGGTCTTCGCCCTCGACGTGGCGCTGCGCGGCGGGACGCCCCAGCTCCCGGCCCGCCTGCGGGACGCGATCGACCGACTCGGCCGGGCCCGGACGTCCGTACCGTCCCCGGCCCCGCTCCGCACAGACCAACTCACCGACCAGCTCACGAACCAGTTGCCCGCGGCGGGCGCGGCCCGCCCGGAGCCGGCCGGCGGCAGCCGCACCGGCAGCCGCACCGGCCTGGCGGTGAGCGAGTTGGTCGTGCGGTTCGGCGGTCATGTCGCGGTCGACGGCGCCGCCATCAACGCGCCGCCGGGGCGGATCACCGGGCTGATCGGCCCCAACGGCGCGGGCAAGACCACCACCTTCAACGCCTGCAGCGGCCTGCTGCGGCCCAGCTCCGGACGCGTCCTGCTGCACGGCTCCGACGTCAGCGGGGCGTCGGCGAACCGGCGCGGCCGGTTGGGGCTCGGCCGCACGTTCCAGACCGCGCAGCTGTGCGAGGCCCTCACCGTCTGGGAGAATGTGGCGCTCGGCCGGGAGTCCGCGCAGGCCGGTGCCCGGCCGCTCGGGCAGCTGCTGGCCCCGCCCGCGCAGCTGCGGGAGGCCCGGCAGCGCGCCGACGAGGCAATCCGGCAGTGCGGCATCGAGCATCTGGCGCAGCTCCAGGCCGGCACGCTGTCCATCGGGCAGCGCAGGCTCGTGGAGCTCGCGCGCTGCCTCGCCGGCGAGTTCGACGTGCTGCTCCTCGACGAGCCGTCGTCCGGGCTCGACGTCCACGAGACCCGCGAGTTCGCGCGGACACTCACCCGGGTGGTGGCCGAGCGCGACCTCGCGGTGCTGCTCGTCGAACACGACATGGCGCTGGTGATGGGCATCTGCGACCACGTCTACGTCCTCGACTTCGGGGTGCCGCTGTTCGACGGCACACCCGAGCAGGTTCGCCGGGAGCCGTCGGTCCGCGCGGCCTATCTCGGGTCCGAGGTGCCGACCGCGGAACCGGAGGTCGTGCGGTGACTCCCTCGACAAGGATGACTTCGAAGGCGGCAGCCTCGGCGGGGAGCCCCGACGGGCCCGCGCTGCAGCTGACCGGCGTCAGCGCCGGCTACGGAACGACGCCGGTGCTGCGGGACGTGTCTCTCACCGTGCCGCCGGGCGGGGTGACGGCGGTCGTCGGACCCAACGGGGCCGGCAAGTCGACGCTGCTCAAGGTGATCAGCGGGCTGCTGCCGGTCATGGCGGGCAGCGTCGAGATCGCCGGCGCGGAGGTCACGCGCGAGCCGGCGGAACGGCGGGTCGACCGGGGCGTGTGCCTGGTGCCCGAGGGCCGCGGGGTCTACCGGGGGCTCACGGTGCGGGAGAACCTGGTGATGCAGGCCCGCCGGGGGCAGGAGGACGCGGCGGTCGGCCGGGCCGTCGAGATGTTCCCCGTTCTCGGCACCCGGCTGTCGCAGCAGGCCGGCACGATGAGCGGCGGCGAGCAGCAGATGCTCGCGCTGTCCGCGGCGGTGGCCCGGGAGCCCCGCCTGATCCTCGTCGACGAGCCGTCGCTGGGGCTCGCCCCCGTGGTGGTCGACGTCGTCTTCGAGTTCCTGGCCGGGATGCGTGGCGACGACGTCGCGCTGCTGGTCGTCGACCAGTACGTGCACCGGGTCCTGGCCCTGGCGGACCAGGCGCACGTGCTGCTGCGCGGCGCGCTGGCCTTCTCCGGCCCCGCCGCGGAACTGGCCGAGGCGGATGCCTTCGAGCGATACCTGGGAGAGGAGGTCGTCGCGTGACGGCAGGAACGGAACGAGACACCGCACGGCGGGTCGCGGTGATCGGGGCTGGCGCGGGCGGGGTCTGCGCCGCCAAGCACATGATCGCCGCGGGATTCGACGTCACGGTCTACGAGGCGGGCTCGAACATCGGCGGGCTGTGGGTCTACGACAACGACAACGGGCGGTCGCAGGCCTATCGCAACCTCAGCATCATCTCCTCACGCCGGTTCACCCGCTTCTCCGACTTCGACTTCGACGACCGCACGCCGCGCTTCCCGACGCACCGGGACATGGCCCGTTACCTGGACTCTTATGCCCGGCACTTCGGGGTCGCGGAGCGCATCCGCTTCCGGACACCGGTCGCGCAGGTCAAGCCGGCGTTCGACCCGGCGAGTGAGCCGCCGCGCTGGGTGGTGACCACCAGGGACGGCGAGCAGGCCGAGTTCGACGCCGTGCTGGTGGCCACGGGGCACCTCAACGAGCCCAACCACGTCCCGCAGCTGCAGGCGTTCGGCGGGGAGTACCGGCACTCGTCGTCCTACCGCTTCGCCGACGACCTGGTCGGCAAGCGGGTCTGCGTGGTCGGGGTCGGCAACAGCGGGGTCGACATCGCCAGCGACGTCTGCTCCGTCGCGGCGCGGACCGTGCTCGTCGCGCGTTCCGGTGTGGTGATCCAGCCCAAGGTGCTGTTCGGGATCGCCTTCTCCGACATCGCGATCTCGCTGCGCCGGCGGTGGATCCCGGCCTGGCTGCGCAACCGGATGATCAAGGCGGTCGTCTACACCGCGCACGGTGATCTGAACCGGCTGGGCATCCGCCCGCCGAAGGGGCGCACGCACCCCACGCTGTCGGAGTCGATCGTCGCCGACATCGAGTACAACAGGGTGGCGGTCAAACCGGGCATCACCTCGATCGACGGCCGGAAGGTCACCTTCGCCGACGGCAGCAGCGAGGAGTTCGACGTCCTGTTCGGCGCCACCGGGTATGTCGTGTCGCTGCCGTTCATTCCGCCGGATGTCGTCCCCGTCCAGGGCAACCACGTCGACCTCTACAAGCGGATCTTCAGCCCGGACTGGCCGGGGCTGTGCTTCGTCGGGATGCTCAACCCGCTGTCGACCCTCAACCGCATCTTCGAGGAGCAGAGCAGGCTGATCGCCCTGCACCTCGCGGGTGATGTGTCACTGCCGTCCCGGGAGGTGATGCGGGCCGACATCGACGCCAAGAACCAGCGCAGCGCGGCCATCTACACCGAGTCGCCGCGGCACGAGATGGAGGAGCCCGACTTCGGTTACATGGAGGAGCTGCACGCTCTCGCGAGCGGGAGGCCGCGCGGAACGCGGCGGCGGCTCGGCGCCCCGCCGATGCGGGAGGCCTACGAGGCACTGACCCGCCGGTCCGGGCCGCCGGCGGGAGCCAGCTGATGCGGGCGCTGGCCGGCCTGCGGGTCGTCGACCTCTCCGACGGGCTCGCCGGAGCGCACTGCGGGCAGACCCTCGCCGACTTCGGTGCCGAGGTGGCGCTGGTCGAGCCGCCGGGCGGGCATCCGCTGCGGGCGTCGGCGGCGTTCCCGTTCCTCGCCCGCGGGCGGCGCAGCATCGCGCTCGACCTCGACGCCGCCGCCGATCTCGCGACGGCCCGGCGGATGATCGCCGCGGCCGACATCCTGGTGGAGTCGTTCGGGCCGGTCCGGGCGGCGGCCCTCGGGCTCGACCCGGAGGAGACGGCGAGGCTCAACCCCCGCCTCGTGCACGTGTCCATCACCGGCTTCGGCCGGACGGGGCCGTACGCCGGGCTGCCCGCCGACGACGCGGTCGTCATGGCGGCCATCGGCGCCAGCCACATGCTGTCGCCGATGGCGCCGCGGGAGGGACCCGCCTTCGCGTCCGTCCCGTTCGCCTCGTTCAGCGCCGCGCAGACCGCGTTGCAGGGCGTGTTCGCCGCACTGCTGGAGCGGGAGGTCAGCGGCCGCGGCCAGCATGTCGAGACCAGCCTGCTGCGGGGCATCGCCGGGCACGACATCTGGAACTGGTTCCTGCACCTGCTGACCACGCGGTACGCGGACGCGTTCACGCCGGCACCGCATGTGCAGGACGGAGTCCCGCTCAGCGCGCTCATCTACCGGCTGCTGATCGCGCTGTCGGCGGACGGCCGTTGGCTGCAGTTCTCGCAGACCTCCCGGCACCTCTACGTCGCCTTCATGGACGCCCTGGGCCTGGGCTGGATGTTCGACGACCCGGACTGGGGCGAACAGCTCCCGCTGGTGGACGACCCGGGGCGGCGGGTCGAGCTGTGGGATCGGATGATCGCGCAGGTCCGCACGCGCACGGCGGCCGAGTGGAACGCCGTGTTCGACGAGCGGCCCGACGTCTGGGCGGAGCCCTTCCGCCGGGGGATCGAGCTGCTGGACCACCCGCAGCTGCGCCATGACGGGAACGTCGTGCGGGTCGAGGACCCGGACCTCGGCCTGGTCGAGCAGCCCGGCCCGATCGCGCGGATGTCGGCCACCCCGGCCGAGGTCGGACGTCCCGCCCCGCGGCTGGACGCGGACGCCGCGTACCTGCGCGCGTGGGAGCCCCGGCCGGCGGACGGGCCGCCGACGGCAGACCCGCCGGCGGCAGACCCGTCGGCGGGCGACCCGTCGGCAGGCGGGGCGGGCTCGGCTCCGCTTGCCGGGCTGACGGTGCTGGAGCTCGGCATGTACTTCGCCGCCCCCTACGGCGGGAGCCTCCTCGCCGACCTGGGTGCTCGGGTGATCAAGGTGGAGCCGCCGGCGGGCGACCCGCTGCGTTCGCTCGCGAGTTTCCCCGAGATCGGCGCCATCAAGGTGATGCAGGGCAAGGAGTGCGTCGCGCTCGACCTGGCTGCCCCGGAGGGGCGCCGCATCGTGCACGAGCTGGCCCGCCAGGCCGACGTCGTCATCCAGTCCTTCCGGGCGGGGGTCGCCGAGCGGCTCGGTGTGGACGGCGCCACCCTGCTGGCGATCAACCCGGACCTGGTGTACGTCAACGCCCCCGGATACGGCGTCGACGGGCCGTGCGGGCACCGTCCCGCCTATGCGCCGACGATCGCCGCCGGCGCCGGGATCGCGTGGCGGATGGCCGGCGCGACGATACCGCCGACCGTGCCGGAGCTGTCGATCGTGCGCACCAAGGAGGCGGCGCTGCGCCTCGTGGCGGCGACGAACGCCTCGTTCGCGCAGTGCGACGGCCTGTCGGCGCTGTCCGTCGCCGCGGTGACGCTGCTGGGGCTGGTGGCCCGAGCCCGCGGCGCCGGCGGGCAGGAGGTGTCCACCAGCATGCTCAACTTCGCCGCCCACCTGAACTGCGAGGACGTCGTGCGCTACCCGGGCCGGGCCGACACCCCCGCGCCCGACCCGCGGCTGTACGGCCTGTCGGCCCGCTACCGGCTTTACCCGACCGCCCGGGGATGGGTCTTCCTGTCCGTCACCAGCCCCGCCGCCTGGGCGGCGCTGCGCGCGTTCCCGGACTTCGCCGCGCTGCCGGCGGATCCCGGCGATGACGATCGCGGCAGCGGCAGCGGCAGCGGCAGCGGCGGCGGCTGGGGCGGCGCCGACGGTCGTGACAGTGGCCCCGCGGGCGGTCACGGCGACGAGGTGCTGGGGTCTGCCCTGGGCGCGGTCCTGGCCCGGCGCGCTGCCGCGGACTGGGAGCGGATGCTCGCCGGGACCGCGGCCGTCTGCGTCGCGGTGGCCGAAGGAACCGTCGAGGGCACGTTGATGAGCGAGCGGTTCGGCCGAGGCGCCGAGCTCGTCACCGACGTGTACCACCCGATGCTCGGCGACCACCCGCGGCTGACAGCCCTGGTGCGGTTCTCCCGCTCCACCACGGTCGCGGGCGCGGGCGCCCTCGTGGGCCAGCACACCGACCAGGTGCTCGCCGGTCTGGGGTACCCCGCCGACCAGCGCTCCGCGCTGCGTGAGCGCGGCATCGTCGTCGCCCGGTAGCCCTGCCGGAAGCAGGCCGGGCCAGCTCGGCCGCAGCCCGCCAGCCGCAGCCCGTCAGCCCCAGCCCGCCGGCCGCCAGGCCGCCAGGCCGCCTGAGGAGGTACTCGTGACCGTTCCGACCGATCCGACTGCTCCGACCGTGCCACCCATGATCTGGGCGAACTCCGGTGACTCGCACCTGCTGGAGCCCGCGGACCTGTTCTTCGAGCGCATGCCCCGCGCGCTCGCGGAGCGGATGCCGCGCAGCGTGAAGGACCCCGACGGTGCGTGGGAAACCCTGCACATCGACGGCAACTCCTTCCGGCGCCGGCTGCCGACCCGGCCGCTGACCGACGAGTCGGGGCTGAGCCAGCAGGACAAGGCCCCGGGGGCGTTCGACCCCGTGCAGCGGCTCAAGGACCTCGACAGGGAGGGCATCTGGGCGGAGCTGATCTATCCGTCGATCAGCATGTGGACATCCTCGCTGACCGATCCCGACCTGCTCCGCGAGGGTGTCCGGGTCATCAACGACTGGGCGATGGAGTTCCAGGCCGTCTCGCCCCGCTTCGTCTGCACCGCCCACCTGCCGCTGCTGTCGATCCCCGACGCCGTCGCCGAGGTGCGCCGCACCCACGAGATGGGGTTCAGGGCCGCGTTCTTCCCGGTGGAGCCGCCGCCGTCGCAGCCGCGGTTCAACCAGGACGAGTGGGAGCCGCTGTGGGCGGCCCTGGAGGAGACCGGCCTGGTGATGGCGGTGCACATCGGCACCGAGGCGCACGACGCGGGCGTGATCAACGGCCAGTACCACCGCGGGCCCGGCGGGGCGGTGCTGAACTACTTCGAGACGAGCTTCGGGGGCCAGCGGATCGCCGCCCAGATGATCACCTCGGGCGCGCTGGACCGGCACCCGGGCCTGCGGGTGATGATCTCCGAAGGCGGCGCCACCTGGGGCCCGTTCCTCGCCGACCGGATGGACGAGGGCTACCGCCAGCACTCCTCCGCGGTGCGGCCGCGGCTGTCCAGGCTGCCGAGCGAGTTCCTGTTCAGCCAGGTCTACGCCTCGTTCCAGCACGACAGCAGCGCCGTCGCCGCCATGAGCGCGATGGGCTGGAACAACGTGTGCTGGGGGAGCGACTACCCGCACATCGAGGGGACGTTCGGCCACACCCAGAAGACGCTGGCCGGCCTCTTCGACGGGGCGGACATCGCCGTGCGGGACCGGATCACGGTGGGCACCTTCGAGGAGCTGTTCCCGCATGTTCCGCCGGTGCCGGGGGAGCGGCTCCCGTGAGCGGACGGACCCAGCCCGGGCAGCCCGGGCAGCCCGGGCAGCCCGGCCAGGACGACGACAACTCCCTGCACGAGACACCCGCCGAGTTCATGAACGCGGTCGCGACACTGACCGGCCGGTGTGACGGGCAGTCGGTGGTCCGCGGGCCGGGGGCGTACGCGGTGGGGTGCACCTGCGGGTGGACGGCCTCCGCGCCGACGAGCGCGGAGGGCCTGCGGCTCGCCCGCGCGCACACCGGCGACGACTGACCGCCTGCCACCGGGTCGGCATGCGGCTGCACCTGCCGCCTGCCATCGAGCGGTAGGCGGCAGCGGCGGGCGGCGGGCGGGTGTCAGGCGTCGGCGACGGCCGCGTCCAGGTAGGCGGCGAACTTCTCGCGCGCGGCCGCCGCGCGGGTCGGCACGTGCTCGGTCGGCACCTCCCGCGGTGTGTAGCCGCGCAGGATCCGCCGCGCGACGGTCACCTTGTGGACCTCGTCCGGCCCGTCCAGCATCCGCGCGCCGCGCGCCGCGCGGTACATGTACTCCAGTGGCAGGTCGGCCGAGAACCCCAACGACCCATGGACCTGGATGGCCCGGTCGATGACGTCGTGCAGGACCCGGGCCCCCCAGTACTTGATCATCCCGATCTCGACGCGGGCGCGGGAGGCCCCGACCTGGTCCATCGTCCAGGCGGCGTGCAGCGTGAGCAGCCGGGCCGCCCGCATCTCCGCCGCGGACATCGCGACCCACTCCTGCACCATCTGCTTGTCGGCCAGCGCCGAGCCGTGGGTGTGCCGCGAGACGGCCCGCTCGCAGAGCATGTCGAAGGCGCGCCGGGACTGCCCGAGCCAGCGCATCGCGTGGTGGATGCGGCCGGGGCCCAGCCGCTGCTGCGCGAGCCGGAAGCCGTCACCCGGCTCACCGATGAGGTTCTCGGCCGGCACGCGGACGTCCCGGTAGCGGATCTCGGCGTGCCCGCTGTCCAGGTCCGCCCCGAGCGGGGCGTGGTCGAGAGTGGGGATGTCCCGCAGGATCTCGACGCCGGCCGTGCCGGTCGGCACGATCAGCATCGACGCCCGGCGCGCGGGCGGCGCTTCCGGGTCGGTGACGGCCATGACGATCAGGAAGTCCGCGTGTGAGCCGTTGGTGGAGAACCACTTGTGCCCGTTCAGGACGTATTCGTCGCCATCTCGGACGGCCGTTGTGGCGAGCAGGGTGGGGTCGGAGCCAGCTCCCGGCTCGGTCATGGAGAAACAGGACCGCAGCTCGCCGCGCAGCAGTGGGTGCATCCAGCGTTCCTGCTGTTCCGGTGATCCGCCGATCGCCAGAAGTTCGGCGTTGCCCGCGTCGGGCGCCTGGTTGCCGAAAATGCCGGGAGCGAACCGGCACTGCCCGAGGATCTCGTGCATGAGCCCCAGCCTGACCTGGCCGAAACCGCTGCCGCCCAGCTCCGGCGGCAGATGGGCGGCCCACAGCCCCTGTTCACGGACCTGCTCCTTGAGCGGTGCGGTGATGCGGGCGAAGGTGGCGCGGTCGAGATCGAGGGTTTCCAGCGGAATGATCTCGTCGCGGACGAACTCGCGCATCCAGGTCAGCTTTGTCTCGAACTCGGGTTCGGTGGAGAAATCCCAGGCCACGGCGTCCTCGCTTTCTCGGGGACTACATACTACTCCGTAGGTTAGATTATGAAAGGGCTTGTCGAGCCCGAAACATACGCAGTAGTTTGTTGATGTGCGGGGTACCTGAACGAGGTGAGGGATGTGCGGATGAACGAGTTCGAGGGCCGGGTCGCGCTGGTGACCGGTGGTGCCAACGGCATGGGCCGGGCCTGCGTGCGGCAACTGGCGGCGGGCGGGGCGTCGGTGGTGGTGGTCGACGTGGTCGAGGCCGCCGCGGTCGCCGCGGTCGCGGAGGTGGCCGCCGCGGGCGGGCGGGCCGAGTTCGTGCTCGGCGACGTGGGTGAGCCCGAGGTGATCGCCGAGGCCGTCCGGGTGGCCGAAGCGAAGCTCGGCGGTCTCGATGTGGTCGTCGCGGCGGCCGGCATCCCCGAAGCCGGCTACCGCAGCGGGAGCGGCCGGCCGCGCCACGCCAAGGCGGGCCTGGTCGAAGGCTTCACCGAAATGAAGCCGGACGAGTGGGCCGAGGTCCTCGGCGTCAACCTCCGTGGCGCGATGCTGGCGGTCCAGAAGGGGGTCGCCAGCATGCTGGGCCGCGAGGTCCCCGGCTCGATCGTCGTGATCACCTCGGTCGCCGCGGCGAACTCCACCGCCTCCAACAACGTCGCCTACACCGCGTCGAAGGCGGGCGCGCAGGCTCTGGTGAAGCATGTGGCCAGGCTGGTCGCGGCCCGCGGGATACGGGTGAACGCAGTGGGCCCCGGCCTGATCGACACCAACATGTCCCGGAGCTTTCTCGCGAGCTCCGCCAACTCCGCGGTACTCGCGCAGATCCCGGCCGGCCGCGCCGGCACGCCGGACGAGGTGGCCGAGGCGGTGCTCTACCTCGCCGGCGACCGCTCCAGTTTCATCACCGGCGAGGTGCTCTACGTCGACGGCGGCCAGTTCACCGGCTGACGATCCGGTTCGGCGATCCGGTTCGGCGATCCCGTTCGGTGGCCGTCGGGGCGGGCGGGCCCCGGCGGCCACCGAACCGTTCATCCACCCAGGGCGGCGACGGCGGCCCCGGCCTGCGCCCGCACCGAGTGCAGCCGCACCCGCATGATCTCCGCCGCCTCGGCGGGCGGCGCGCTCATGTGCCCGGAGGCGTAGCGGGTGTAGACACCCGCGCCGATGCAGGCCGAGCGCCAGAGCGCGAAGGCCACGAAGTACTCCAGCAGGGCGGTCCGTTCGTTGTCGCCGATGAGCTCGGCGTACCGCGTGACCACCTCACCCGCCTCGGGCCAGCCCGGCGACGCGGTGGGCCCGGAGGTGATCACCACCTCGGCGCCACCCGGCCGCTCCCAGGACGCGACCAGCCAGCCGAGGTCCGCGAGCGGGTCGCCGAGGCTCGCCAGCTCCCAGTCGAAGACGGCCCCGACCTGGCCGTCCCGGCCGAACGCGAGGTTCCCCGGCCGGAAGTCACCGTGCACGATCGCCGGGGTGGGGTCGGCGGGCATGGCCGCCACCAGCAGCTTGTGGGCGGCGTCGACGAGGCGCAGGTCCGGCAGCGCGGACGCGTGCACCTGGCGGTGCCAGCGCCGCAGCTGCCGTTCCAGGTAGCCGCCGGGTCGGCGCAGGTCGCCGAGCCCGACCTCCAGCGGGTCGACCGCGTGCAGCGCCGCCAGCGTCTCCGCGCAGGCCAGGCCGGCGGCCCGGCGGGCGCCCACGGGGATCGCCTCGCCGGCAGCGCGGTCGCCCGCCACGACGCCGTCGACGAAGCCCATGACGTAGAACGGGGCGCCGATCACCTCGGCGTCCGGGCAGAACGCGACCGCCCGCGGCACCGGGACCGGGGTCGGGTCGAGCGCCGCGATGAAGCGCCACTCCCGGCCCATGTCATGCGCGGTCGCCAGCACCCCGCCCAGGGGCGGCCGGCGCAGTGCCCACGAGCGGCCGTCGGTGTCCACGATCCGGAAGGTGAGGTTGGAACGACCCCCGGACAGATGGTGGACCTCGACGGGACCCGGCCCGACGGCGACCTCGGGCGCGTGGCGGCTCAACCACGCCGTCAGCGGCCCCGCCGGGACGGCCTGCGCGGCCAGGTCGCTCGTGCCCGCCGCGCGGGCTGGGTCGGCCTCGGTGTTCGGCGGGCCCCCGATCGGACCGGCAATCCGCGTCATCGCGACGGCACCCCTTCCAGGCTGGGCGGTGTCGACGTCCGACCACAGGTGGTGGACGTCAGACCGGGTGGTGTGGACGGCACGGTCATCCCCGCCCTACCGGAGCAGCCGGTGCGCGGGCGGCGTAGTCCTCCCGTCGGCTCCGTGCGGAGCCGCTCATGCCGGCCGCTCCGGCTCGAAGAGCGGAAGCCAGACGTCCTCCAGCGGCTCGAAGACGACCCGGACCGGCATGCCGATGCGGACGTCCGTGACCGGGCAGCCGACGATGTTGGTGATCAGGCGCAGCGCCGGCTGCTCCACCAGCTCCACCATCGCGACCACATACGGCTCGACCTGGCCGGCGGGGTTCCACTGCTGGTGGTTGACCGTGAACGACGCGACGGTGCCGCGTCCGCTGGCCTGCTCGGTGACCACGTCGCGGGACAGGCAGACCCGGCACACCTGCGGGGCGGGGTGCAGCCAGCTGCGGCACGCCTGGCAGCGTGCCAGCAGCAGCGCCCGCCGCTCCCCGCCCGTCCAGAACGCCCGGGTGAGCGGGGTGACCCGAGGCGGAACGCGCAGCGGACCGACGGCGCGCGTGCCGGCGGCGGGCCTGTCGGGCCTGTCGGGCCTGGCGGACGTGTCGGGCATCGTGGCCGTCACACCCGCGGTTCGCGCGGCAGGGCAAGCAGCCGCTCGGCGAGGATGTTGCGCTGGATCTGTGCCGAGCCGCCGTAGATGCTGCCCGCGCGGCCGTAGAGGTAGCGGTCGAACCACTCGCGCCGGCCGGGCTCGGCCGCGTCGGTCAGCAGATCGAGGCTGGTCGCCATCAGCAACTGCTCCACCCTGGTCATGAGGAGCTTGTCGATGGATGTCTCCGGTCCGGGCGCCGCGCCGGAGGCACGTTCGCTCAGGCTGCGCAGACAGTGCATCCGCAGCACTTCGAGGCCCGCCGCGGTCTCCCCGAGCGCCCGGACCACCGCCCGGTCGGGAGTGGGTGTGGAACGTCGGACGACGTCCGCGAGCTCGGCGAAGTAGCGCTCGAACTTCGACAGGTACCCGATGTCGACGGCACCCCGCTCATAGCTGATGACGTCCATCGCGATTCGCCAGCCGTCGGTCGGCGCCCCGATCATGTTGCGGTCGGGCACCCGCACCTCGTCGAGGTAGATCTCGGCGAACTCCTCGTCGCCGTTGGCCAGGACGATCGGCCGCACCGTGACACCGGGGGACCGCAGCGGGACGACGAACGCGGAGATGCCGCGGTGCCGGCGCGCCTCGGGATCGGTCCGGGCGAGCAGCAGGCAGAAATCGGCGAACACGCCGTAGCTCGTCCACACCTTCTGCCCGGAGATGACCCAGTCGCCGCCGTCGCGCACGGCGCGGGTGCGCAGGGCGGCGAGGTCCGAGCCCGCCTGCGGCTCGGAGAACCCCTGGCACCAGATCTCGTCGGAGGCGAGCAGCGGTGGCAGGTACCGGCGGCGCTGCTCCTCGCTGCCGTGGCTGAGCAGGGGACGGCCCA
This sequence comes from Frankia sp. EI5c, assembly GCF_001636565.1. Taxonomy (GTDB): domain Bacteria; phylum Actinomycetota; class Actinomycetes; order Frankiales; family Frankiaceae; genus Parafrankia. The sequence continues at coordinate 101,838 of NZ_LRTK01000008.1, read as the reverse complement.
GATGGCCGAGGGGGAGCATCGTCGGTGCGTTCACCCGGCCGAGCTCCTGGCTGAGGATCGCCTCCTCCATCAGGCCCAGCCCCTGGCCGCCCACCTCCCGCGGGTACGACAGCGCGACCCAGCCGCCGCGGTACATCCGCTGCTGGAACTCGCGCATGTGGGGCCAGCGCTCCGCGAGGGCGGCCGGCTCCGGCTCGGTGGGGACGTTCTCGGAGAGCCAGGTCCGCAGGCGGGTCCGGAACCGGGCTTCGTCGGGGGAGTCGCGCAGGTCCATGGGTGTCGTGTCCTCAGGCGTTGTCGAGGGCCCGGCTCGCCAGCAGGGCCAGCGGGGCGTCGGTGCCGCCGAACGCGGCGTTGTGGAGATGGGCGCTGCGCAGCCGCAGGTGCGCGTCGTGCTCCTGGGTCACGCCGATGCCGCCGAGCACCTGGATGCCGGTTTCGCAGACCCGCACGGCGGCGGTGCCCGCGTACGACTTCGCCGCCGCGGCGGCCCGTTCCGCGTCGTCGATGGGGGCGTGCTCGACCGTCCAGGAGGCGCCGTAGGTGATCGAGCGGGAGGTCTCGGCGTCCACCAGCATGTCGGCGCACAGGTGCTGCACCGCCTGGAAGGAGCCGATCGGGCGGCCGTACTGCTCACGCTGGCAGGCGTAGTGGACGGCCTGCCGCAGCGCGCCCTCGGCGAGGCCGGTCAGAAAGGCGGCCGCCCNGATCCAGGCGATCGCGCGGGCCCGGCGGGCGCCTTCGGTGGCGTCGCTGGCGGTGGTCGCCGGCACCGGGCGGACCCGGCGCAGGGGGTGCAGTGGGTCGATGTCGTCGACGGGCGCGTCGTCGGTGAGCGTGTGCACCGCGGCGGTGCCGTCAGGGCCCAGGGCGACCCCGACGGCACCGCGGGTCCAGTCGAAGGCGATCGACGCCTCGCCGGCGGGCTCACCGAGCCGGGTGTCCAGCAGGACGGAGCAGGGAGCACCCGCGCCCAGGCCGGCGAGGATCTCCCCCGGCCCGTCGGCGAACCGGAGCAACGCGGCCGCCGCGATCGCCGTCCCGACGTAGGGGACCGGGGCGATGTGCCGGCCGAGCACCTCGGCGACCACACAGGCGTCCGTGACGGAGCCGCCGGCGCCGCCGTGCTCCTCGGGCACCAGCAGGCCCACGAGATCGAGTTCGACGAGCTTCTTCCAGGCGTCCGCACGCAGTGTGCCGTCGGCGCCGCAGTCCCGGATCGCCGAGTCGGTGAACAGCTGCGTGCTCACGTCGTCGGTGATCCGCTGAAGGAACGTCTGCTCCTCGGATAGGGCGAAACGCACCGGGGCCTCCTCGGTAGGTCCGGAACGAGCATACGACTGAGTAGGTGGTTATAAAAGCCCTGGCAGGCGCCTTGTGAGGCCGCCGTTGACGGGGGGCTCGCGGTCGGAGACCTTTTCGTCAGGCTCGCGGTGGACTAACATACTACTGGGTAGGTTCTTCGAGCGAGGGTGATGCGATGAAGGCGACGTCCGCACAGAGCTCCGGACCCGCGCCCGGCTCCCGGCCGGCGGGGGCCGGCGGGCAGGTAGGGACCGTCAGGTCGGCACAGTCGGTCGGGTCGGCACAGTCGGTCGGGCGGCCACGGCCGGCCGCGGCCGCGCGGACCGCGGATGAGCGGTATCGCTCCGTCCCGGGCCTGGTGCTCGCCTCGGCCCGGCGTTTCGGGGAGGCCGCCGCGGTCCTCGACGGGGAGGTCACCCTCTCCTTCATCGACCTCGCCCGGGACATGGAACGCCTGGCGGCCGGGCTGGTCGCCCGCGGGTTACGCCCCGGGGACCGGGTCGCGCTGTGGGCGCCGAACTCGGCGTCCTGGATCGTCGCCGCGCTGGGCGTCCAGGCCGCGGGTGGGTGGCTCGTCCCGCTTAACACCCGGTTCCGCGGCGGGGAGGCGGCCTACATCATCGATCGGGCCGAGGCGTCGATGCTGCTGGCGGTCGAGGACTTCCTGGGCGTCGACCACGTGGCGATGCTGGCCGAGGCGGCGCCCGAGACCGCGGCCCGTACCCCGGTCGTGCGCATCCCGGGGCCCGGCCAGGGCGACGGCGCGCAGTGGCGTGAGCTGCTCGCGCTGGGCGGCCCCGCCGAGTTCGCCGAGGTGCGGCGCCGGGTCGAGGGCCTCGGGCCGGACGACCTCAGTGACATCATCTTCACCTCGGGTACCACCGGGTCACCCAAGGGCGTGATGTTGCGCCACGGCGCCAGCCTGCGGGCCTACGAGGCCTACAACCTTGGCTTCGGCCTCGGGCCCGGCGACCGGCACCTCGTCGCCACCCCGTTCTTCCACTGCTTCGGCTACAAGGCCGGCTGGATGCTCAGTCTGCTGGCCGGCGCGGCGACCGTGCCCACGGCGGTCTTCGACGCCGGGCGGGCGCTCGCCGACATCGAGCGGCTCCGGATCTCGCACATGCCGGGGTCACCCGCCATCTTCACCGGGCTGCTCGATCATCCCGACCGCCCGGACCGTGACCTGTCCTCGCTGCGGGTCGCCGCGGTGGCCGCGGCCTCGTTCCCCGACCGCCTCGTCGAGCGGATGCGGGACGGGCTCGGGCTCCAGGTCGTGATGACCGGCTACGGGCTGACGGAGAACCACGCGATCGGCACGTTCACCGTCCCCACCGACCCGGACGAGGTGGTGAACGGGACGGTGGGCCGCCCGGCGCCCGGGGTGGAGACCCGCATCGTCGGCCCGGACGGCTGCGACGTCCCGGACGGGGAGCCCGGTGAGCTGTTGCTGGGCGGCTTCGCACACATGAGCGGCTACTACGACGACCCGGCGGCGACGGCCGCGGCCTTCGCCGACGGCTGGCTGCGCACCGGGGACCTCGCCGTCCGCGACAGCCAGGGGTACCTGCGGATCACCGACCGGCTGAAGGACATCTACATCATGGGTGGTTTCAACGTCGCGCCCGCCGAGGTCGAGAAGACACTGTCCGCCATGCCGCCGGTCGAGCGGGTCGCGGTGGTGGGCATGCCGGACCCGCGCTTCGGCGAGGTCGGGGCGGCGTTCGTCGTTCCCCGGACCGGGATGACGGTCACGCCGGCCGAGGTGATCGCCTACGCGCGCGCGTCGATGGCCAACTACAAGGTCCCGCGCCGAGTGGAGATCGTGGAGCAGCTGCCGGTCAACGCCAGCGGCAAGGTGCTGAAGCAGAGCCTCCGCGAGCGGCTCGCGTGAGCGGGCCCACTCGGCGGACGGGGCCCGTTCGCGGCTCAGGCCAGGACGCCGCGCATGGCGTACTCGGCCAGTTCCTCGGCGATCCGTTCCCGCTCGGCCGGGGTGTCCGTCGGCCCGCCGGCCCGGAACCAGACGCTCATCCAGTTCGTGGTGCCCAGCACCGCCTTCACCAGTACGTTCGGGTCGGCGTCCCGGAACTGGCCCGCCGCGATTCCGGCGGTCATCACATCGGTGAAGTACGCCTCGAACTGGCGCCGCAGCTCGAAGATCTGCTGTACCGCCTCGCGCTTGTCCCGGCCCTCGCTGGCCAGGTTCATCTCCGCGTGGTGCTGCGCCGGGCGCATGTAGTCGGCCTTCTCCATCAGATGCATGGCGTGCCGGCGCACCATCTCCCGCAACCGCTGCGCGGCCTCCAGATCCGCCTGCTCCGCAACCGGAGCGACCGCTTCCAACGCCCACTCGACCGACTGTCGGTGAATCCCGATGAACAGGTCACCCTTGGTTCGGAAGTAATGGTAGATCCGCCCCTTGGTGCAGCCGAGCACGTCGGCGACGTCGTCGATCGAGGTGGCCGCGTACCCCCGCTGAGAGAAGGCCTTCGCGGCCGCGTCCAAGATTTCGCTTGCGCTGGCACGCTGCTTCTCGTCCAGCACCCGGCCCCGCGCACCACTCAGCGTCATGCGCACATACTACGCAGCCGAACGTTGGGATCCGGACGTACCGTCCGGATGTGGGGCGGCGCCNCCATCGACCCCTTGGAAAGCATCAAGATACTGGGTAGGATGTCGTTGTGACGGATCAGTCGACAACCTCCCCGGCCAGCCTGTTCGAGGGAGTTCGTGTCCTTGAGCTGGCCGAATGGACCCTCGTACCGTCGGCGGCAGCCGTGCTGGCCTCGTTCGGCGCGGATGTGATCAAGATCGAACGGCCGGTCGGTGGGGACATTCAGCGTGGTCTTTCGGTGGCGGGGGTGAACCCCGTGATCGGCGGAGTGGCCCTGCAGATGGAGCAGACCAACTTCGGTGGCAAGCGCAGTATCGGCATCGACGTGCGCAGCCCGGAGGGGCAGGAGCTCATCCGCCGGCTGGCTGCCGACTCCGACGTGTTCCTGACCAGCCTGCTGCCCAGGACGCTGGAGCGCTTCGGCCTGGACTACGAGTCGGTCCGCGCGGTCAGCCCGCGCATCGTCTACGCGGCCGGGCTCGGCTACGGCTCGCTGGGAGACGACGCGGACCAGGGCGGCTACGACATGACCGCCTACTGGTGCCGCAGCGGAATCGGATACGCCCTCACCGAGGCCGCCGCCCCGGCACCGGCCAGAATGCGGCCGGCCATGGGCGACAAGCTCGGTTCGATGAACCTCGTCGCCGGCGTGGCCTCCGCACTGTTCCGCCGTGAGCGCACCGGAGCCGGCGCCCGGGTCGAGGTCTCGCTCATGGGAACGGCCATGTGGCAGATCTCCAGCGACATCGTCTATTCCAAGGCGCTGGAGCGGGAGAACAGCCGCGAGTCCCGCGGCCGCAACCCGCTCGTCGACTACTATCAGACCGCCGACGACCGGTGGATCGTCATCGCGCTGCTCGAGTCCGACCGGTGGTGGCCGCGGTTCACCGAGCTCACCGGGCTCGACCACCTGCGCGAGGATCCGCGCTTCCACGACCACCACGCCCGCACCGAGCACCATGAGGAATGCGTCGCCCTCATCAGGGCGGCGTTTCNGGCCCGCCCCTATACCGAGTGGGTGGAACGGCTGACCGGCTTCGGCGGGCCGTGGGCGCCGCTGCAGTCCCCGCGGGAGGTCGCCGACGACCCGCAGGCGATCGCCAACGGTTACCTGTCCGATTTGACCGCGGCCAACGGCACCACCATCCGGATGGTGCCCGCCCCGATGACGATCGACGGGGGCCACGGCCGGCTCGCACCATGCCCGGAGGCGGGCGCCAGCACCGAGGAGATCCTCCTCGAGCTCGGCACCTCCTGGGAGGAGATCATCCGCCTGAAGGACGCGGGTGTCGTCACCTGACCCACCGCGACCCACCGCGACCCACCGCGGACAGCCGCGACCCACCGCCGCACCGCCCTGCCCCGCCACGACGACCCTGAGCGGCGAGGCGTCCTGAGGAGGCCCGTGCATGGACCTGAACGACCTGATCCTCGTGAGCGTTGACGACCACGTCATCGAGCCGGGGGACATGTTCGACCGACATTTCCCCGAGCGGCTGCGCGACCAGGCGCCCAGGATCGGGCTGACCGCCGACGGCCGGGAGCGCTGGATCTTCCAGGGCGCCGAGCTCGGCGCCGCCGGGCTGAACGCGGTGGCGTCCTGGCCGAAGGAGGAGTGGAGCAACGACCCGGTCGGCTTCGCCGAGATGCGGCCGGGCTGCTACGACATCGACGCCCGGATCCGGGACATGGATGCCAACGGCCAGCTCGCCGGGATGACGTTCCCGACCTGGGTGGGGTTCGCGGGTACGCATCTGATGAGCGCCCCCGACCGGACCCTGAGCAACCTGGTCGTCTCCGCCTACAACGACTGGCACCTGGACGAGTGGGCGGCCCCGTACCCCGGGCGCATCCTGGCGCTGCCGATCCTGCCGGTCTGGGACGTCGACGCGTCGGTCGCCGAGATCCGCCGGCTCGCGGCGAAGGGTGCCCGGGCGGTCACCTTCCCGGAGACGCCCTACGCCCTCGACCTCCCGAGTTTCTCGACCGACCACTGGGATCCGGTGCTGCGGGCGCTGGTCGACGCGAACATGGTCATGTGCCTGCACATCGGGGGTGCCTTCAAGCTGCTGCGGCGGCCGAAGGAGTACTCGATCGACCAGCACATCATCATGTCGCCGCAGCTCTCCGCGGTCGCCTGTACCGACCTCATGGTCGGCGGGGTCTTCACGAGGTTCCCCGAGCTGCGGGTGGCGATGTCCGAGGGCGGCATCGGCTGGATCCCGTTCCTGCTCGACCGGGTGGACCTGCACCTGCGCAACCAGACCTGGGCCGGGCTGGACCTCGGCGGGCTGAGCGGCACCGACCTGTTCCGGCGGAACTTCCTCGGCTGCTTCATCACGAACCCGTCGTCGCTGCAACTGCGGCACCGCATCGGCATCGAGTCGATCGCCTGGGAGTGCGACTACCCGCACTCNGACTCCACCTGGCCACGCTCGCCGGAGCTCCTGCAGGCCGAGCTCGACGCCGCGGGCGTCTCGGACGAGGAACGCCATCTCATCGGCTGGCGGAACGCCTGCCGGTTCTTCGACTTCGACCCGTTCGTCTCGGTGCCCCGCGAGGAGGCGACGGTGGGGGCGCTGCGGGCGCGCGCCACCGATGTCGACGTCAGTGAGACCTCCCGCGCGGAGTACCGCCGGCGCTACGAGTCCGCGGCGGTGACGGCGTGACGGCCGGGGCCGCCGGGGCCGCGGGGGCGGCAGGTGCGGCAGGTGCGGCCGGGGCGGCAGCTCTGGTGACGGCGGTCGCGGCGCCGGTCGAGGTGACCCGGGACGGCCAGGTCGCGGTCATCGAGATGCGCAGGCCACCGGCGAACTTCTTCGACGAGGACCTGATCGGCGGGATCGTGGACGCCGCGGCGGCGTTCGACGACGATCCCGACTGCCGCGCGATCGTCCTGTGCTCGCAGGGCAGGCACTTCTGCGCGGGCGCCGACTTCAGCGGTGCCGGTGACTTCGGTACGGACAAGTCGGCCGCGGCCGGGCGGGTCTACCGGCGGGCCGCGCAGCTGTTCGACGTACGCACACCGCTGATAGCCGCTGTGCAGGGCGCGGCGGTCGGCGGCGGCCTGGGTCTGGCCTGCGCTGCCGACTTCCGGGTCGCCGACCCGAGCACGCGGTTCGTGGCGAGCTTCTCGCGGCTGGGTACCCACCAGGGCTTCGGGCTCAGCGTGACCCTGCCCGCGATCGTCGGCCCGCAGGTCGCGGCCGACCTGCTCTACCGCGGAGCGACGGTGCGGGGTACGGAGGCGGTACAGCTCGGCCTGGCCGACCGGCTCGCGGAACCGGGCGAGCAACGGGCCGCCGCCATCGCCTGGGGGCACGAGATCGCCGCGGCGGCCCCGCTCGCGGTGGCGTCGATCCGACAGACGCTGCGGGCGGGCCTCGCCGACCGGGTCCGTTCGGCACTGGAGCGGGAGCTCGCCGAGCAGACCCGGCTGTGGGCGACAGCCGACAGTGACGAGGGCATCCAGGCCAGCCTGGACCGCAGGACACCCTCCTTCACCGGACGCTGAGGTCCCGGGGAGCTGTGCCCTGGCCCGGGCGCCACCGGTCCTGATCGTCCTCGCCTGTTGTCCACCCCGCACCGGTGGCGGCGTGCCTCGCCCTCGCCGCCCCCGCGAGCCCCCGCCGTCCCGTCGGCGCCAGCCGCGGGCTCAGCCAGTCCTCCACCGCGTCCATGAGCGTCGTCATCGCCAGGAGCGCGAGCGGAAACAACAGAACGATAAAGATCACGTTGCGGACACCTCGCAGTACGGACGAAGTCCTTGGGTTCGGCCTGGGATAGCCCAGATGTGCTACCCCGTCTGGGCAGCCCCATTCCCGCAGCGGCAGGTTACGAACGCTGACCGATCGACGGGACAACCTGACATAGGCACAGCTGTCAGGCCCACCGAGGGCGCCGGGGGCGGCACACCGACCCGCGGCAGCAGGCAGGGCTGCTCACCGACGACGGGCACGATCGACGGTGTTTCCAGGTTCCGCCGCCCGACCGGCGCCCGAGGCCGGCGGCTGGGACGTGATCGTCCTCAGGCCGGCACGGCGGCGTTGCTGCCGTCGGCGCGCAGCACACCCCGCCGGATCAGCTCGCCGATCACCTCTTCGGCCGCGGCGCGGGCGTCGGCGAGCCGGGCCCGGGACGCCTGCCGTGGTTCCCCGGCGGCGATCGCGTCGATGACCGCCGCGTGGGCGGCGACGATCTCCTCGTGGGTCCGGCGGTCGCTGCGCAGCAGTGCCCACTCCAGGAAGCCGCCCGAACCGCGCAGCTCGGCGAGCAGGCGCGGCGTCGTACCGGCCTGGTGCTGGACCCGGACGATCTCGCTGGTCAGGTCGTTGCGCCGGGCGTGGTCCGCCGCGCCCGCACCGGTGTCCATGCCGGTGTCCCCGCCGGCCGCCCGCAGCTGTGACAGGAGTTCCTGGAGCCGGGCGACGACCTGCGGTTCGCCTTCGTGCGCGACCCGGGCGGCGGCGACCCCGCCCAGCAGGCCCATGACATGGAAGTCCGCCCGCAGAGTGCGGGCATCGAAGTGCTCCACGAAGGTCGCGCGATGAACCCGGGCCGTGACGACGCCCTCCCGCTCAAGCAGCAGCAGTGCCTCGCGGACAGGGGTGGGGCTCACGTCGAGGGCCGCCCCGATGCGTTCGACGTCGATGCGGTCGGCGCAGCGGAGACGTCCCTCGAAGATCTCCTGGTGGACGTAGGCGACGACCGCCGCGCTCGTCCTCGTCCGCTTCTCTCGCCGCAGCGCGGTCTCGACCACCACGCCCCGATCGTGGCTGGCGTACACGAGCCGCGTCAATCAACGATAAAAAATTGAAAATTGCCAGTGCACCGGAGTGAGCATACACTCAGCTTCGCATCAGGACGGGCGGCTGCCCGGGAGACGCTAAGGAGGCCCCAAATGGCCAAGCTTGCCGACGGTCTACGGGTAGTCGACGCTGACGCGCACATGACAGAGCGCCATGATCTGTTCACTGAACGAGCCCCGAAGGGCTACGAGGACCGGGTTCCCCACGTCGAGCGGATCGACGGCGTCGACATGTGGGTCATCGAGGGCAAGACGTTCGGCAAGGCCGGCTCGGGCGGCACCGTCGACCACGATGGCAAGAAGCACGCCTTCCGGGACTCCCAGGGCGGCTCATGGGGCATCAAGGACGTGCACCCGGCCGCGTGGGACCCCAAGGAGCGCATCCGGCTGATGGACGAGCTGGGTATCCAGGCGCAGGTCCTGTACCCGAACGCGATCGGCATCGGTGGCCAGAACCTGCGCAACTCGGTGAAGGACCCGATCGTCCTGCGCCTGTGCGTGGAGCTCTACAACGACGCGATGGCGGAGGTGCAGGAGGAGTCGGGGAACCGGCTGCTGCCCATGCCGATCATGCCGGCGTGGGACATCGACGCCTGTGTCGCGGAGGCGAAGCGGTGCGCCGAGCTGGGCTACCGCGGGGTGAACATGACCGCCGACCCGCAGGACTCCGGCTCGCCCGACCTCGGCCACACCGCCTGGGACCCGTTCTGGGAGGTCTGCGCCGGCCTCAACCTGCCGGTGCATTTCCACATCGGCGCCAGCCAGACCTCGCTGTCCTACTTCGGTACGACGTACTGGCCCAGCCAGGACGACTACGTGAAGCCGGCGATCGGCGGCGCGTCGCTGTTCCAGAACAACTCCCGCCTGCTGCTCAACAGCGCCTACTCCGGAATGTTCGACCGGCACCCCACCCTGCAGATGGTCTCCGTCGAAAGCGGGATCGGCTGGGTGCCGTTCATGCTGGAGGCGATGGACTACGAGCTCGCGGAGAACGCGCCCAAGCACGCCGACAAGCTGCAGAAACTGCCGTCGGAGTACTTCCGCGACAACTGGTACGCGACGTTCTGGTTCGAGACCGGGCGCGGCGACCTCCAGCACCTCATCGACCAGGTCGGCGAGGACAGGGTCATGTTCGAGACGGACTTCCCGCACCCCACCTGCCTGCACCCGGACCCGATCGAGCAGGTCACCGAGAAGATCTCAACCCTGCGCCCCGAGACGCAGCGCAAGGTGATGGGCGAGAACGCAGTCAAGCTCTACCGCATCTAGCTCTACCGCATCTAGCTCTACCGCATTTAGCTTCACCGCATCCGGCTGCTGGCCCGCGGGCACGAGCGCGCGGCCAGCGCTCGCGAACCGGGTCGCCGGCAGCCTCGCGCGAGCGGGGCTGCCGGCGACGAGCCGGGTACGGATCCCGGCGGCCGCGATGCGGCCGTGCTGGGGGAGGGGGACCCGACCGTCCGCGGCGATGGTGAGCCGCTCCTTCGGCCTGGGGGTCGGGCGTGCGGGGCCGAGGTTTTCCGGCTGGGGCGTGGTTGGTGATCTGACGCTAGTGGCTGCTTCTTGTGCTGGGTCGAGGTGTTCCGTTCGCGGCGGTAAAGACCTCCCCGTGGCCTTTTCTCGATGATCTCTTGCCGCTTCATGGGGACGGGTTGTGCAAGCGTCTGGAAGTGGCGGACCACGAAGAGGTCTTTAGTTGTCGCCGCCGCTGTGCGAGGCCCGTGGCGGGGGNGGGGGNGAACTCCCTCCCGAGATCGCGGGAATTGGGCTGGCTGTTCCGCACCGGTGAGCACGGTCCCGGCTGGTCCGTCCTGCGGCAGCCGGTCAGCTTTCCGACACCTCTGTCACCTTGCCCGGCCCGGAGGTCGGAGCCGGCTGGTAAACCGGGCCCACGATCCTGGCGCGTCGGGCCGATCCGGGCGGGACATCGCCGCAGCGCATCGCGGCAGCGCACCGCGCCGGCGCCTGACTGCTGTCGGAGCCCGTCGTCCAGGCGCCGCTGCGGCGGCTATCACGCCAGCCCGGCGGTTGCCAACCGGGAAGGGTTCACCTACCGGCCGTAGTATCGGCGGTCGTTGATTCGGTTCTTCGTCGCGATCTCGCTCTTCGTCTCGATCCTCGAACTCTGTCATTCTGCCGTTCGAGAGGAGTTTCTCGGGCAGCGGCTCGCTGGGTTTTGTTGGAGTGGTAGGCGATCGGCACCCGGGTCCCCGGCGGGAACTCGCCGGGTATGACGCCCTCGTACTCCACGCCGGCGGCGTCCGAGAACTTCACGCTCGGGTCGGCCGGTGAGGACGTAGCTGGGCGCGGCGGTGGCCGCGACGATTATTGACACTTGATAGTTTTTTGACAGGTGTCTACATTCCCACTGTGCAGCTGAACCCGTCTCCGCCGCCCCGCGCCCAGGGCCGGCGGGTGACCCGGTCGCGGGCCGCCCTGCTCGCCGCCGCCGTGCGGCTGGTGTCCGAACGCGGAACCACGGCGATCGCGGTCACGGACCTCGCCGACACGGCGAACGTCAGCCGGCAGCTCGTCTACCTGCAGTTCGGTGACAGGGAGTCGCTGTTCGTCGAGGCGGCCGTCGACCTGGTCCGGCGGGAGCTCCTCCCGGAGCTGGCGGCCAACGTCGGCGACCAGCTCGGCGTCGCTGACCAGGTGGACATCGCTGACCGGCGGCAGCCGATCCTGGTGACCGCCCGGCACTTCGCCCGGCACCGCTCCTTCTACCGCGCGATGCTGACCGGCTCGTGCGCGTTCGCGATGACCCGGGCGCTCGACGAGCTGTTCAGCGGGTTCCAGCGGCCCGCCATCCGGCTGCTGTTCGGCGACGTCGACGGCAGGTCGGTGGACGACCTGACGGCGTTCCTCGCGAGTGGCACCGGCGGACTCATCAACAACTGGCTGATCGACGGCGAGGACCCCCTCGACCCGGAGGCACTGGCCGACCGCCTGCTCGGCATCCTCTCCTTCCTCTTCGCGCATCCGCGGCACGCGCACCAGCTGACACACCCGCAGGCTGCCCACCCCCACCCCCGAGCAGACGGAGCCCACCCATGACGAAACCTCTCGCCGGCGCGCGTTCTCGAAGAAGCCGTGGACGTCCTTCAGGGCGAGCCAAGTCCGCGGGTGCGGTCGGCGCCCTGCTCGCGGTGACGATGGTCATGGCCGCATGCTCCTCGGACGGCGGCGGCGAACCCTCGGTGCCACCGAGCAGCCCCCCCTTACCGCCGACGACGACGGGGCCGTTGTCTGCCGAGACCACGGCCTGGTGGGACTACAGCCGACCCGCGACGTCCGAGTCGATCCGGACCTCGGTGAAGGTTCCCGTGCAGGACGGCACCGAGCTCGACTGCTCGCTGGTGCGCCCGGCCGAGAACGGTGCCCCGCTGACCGGGAAGTTCCCCGGGCTCGTCCTGGAGTTCACGCCCTACGCCATTCTCCGCTCGACCTACGAGAACGAGGCCGCCTACTTCGCCACCCGCGGCTACAACGGCTTGGTCTGCAACGTGCGCGGCACCGGGGCGTCGGGCGGGACGTGGCAGCACGCCATGTCGGCCCAGGACGGCCGGGACGCCCGTGACCTCGTGGAATGGCTGGCGACCCAGCCGTTCTCCGACGGCCGCATCGGCATGTTCGGTGAGAGCTACGGCGGCCAGACCACCTACGGCGCGGCCGTCGAACAGGCACCGCACCTGCTGGCCGTCGCCCCCCTGCAGGCCCCCGGGAGCCTGTACGACGACGTCATCTACCCGGGCGGTGTGAAGACCACCGAAGCCGGGAAGATCGACAACTGGCCCGGAACCGCGGAGATCATCAGCCAGGGCACGGTCGACGCCGCGGCCGAGTACGCCGTCAACCGCGAACACCCGACCTTCGACGACTACTGGCGGGAACGCTCGTTCGCGGGCCGCTACGACGCGATCAAGGTGCCGGTCCTCGGCCTCGGTGGCNGGGACGACCAGTACTTCCGCTCCGGCATGCTCGACAACGTGGAAGGCGCCCTGCAACGCACCTGGGCCGTCTACGGTCCCTGGCCCCATCTTTCCCCGATCGCCTTCCCGGACTGCCCCGGGCTGTGCAACCCCGAGGGCCTGTCACCGGGGCTGCTGCTCGCCTGGTTCGACCACTGGGTCAAGCAGCTGCCGGATGTGCCGGTTCCGGCGAAGCCGACCTTCGTCAGCTTCGAGGGGCCCGAGGGCACCGGCGCCGGCTGGCAGCAGGTCGCGAACTACAGTGCGGCGACCGGGAGCCGGGCACGCGCCTACCCGCTCGGCCAGGGCGGGACGCTGGACGACACAGCCGGCGCGGCGGGGTCGGTGTCCTTCAACCAGCCGGCCGACCCGGCCAGTGCCGACGGATCGGTCACCTTCCAGACGTCGCCGCTGGCCGAGCCGCTCTCGATCCTCGGCCATTCGGCGCTGTCGTTGCGGGCGACGGTCACCGGTACCGACGCCAACCTCTACGCCGAGCTGCTGGACATCGCCCCGGACGGCACCTCGAAGGTGGTCAACGACGGGTTCCTGCGCGCCAGCCACCGGGCCTCGCACACCGACCCGACGCCGCTGACGGCGGGGGAGCGGGTCACTCTCGACGTCGCGATCCGGGCGGCCCACCATCAGTTCGCGGCCGGCCACCGGGTGGCGGTGCGCCTTTCCGGCGGGGCGGCGGACGCCCTGACCCCGAACCCGACGCCGGTCGAGGTCACCGTCGCGACCGGCGCCGAGGGCTCGGTGCTGACACTGCCCGTCATCAACGGCCGGGAATCCGCGCCGGCGACCACCGGGTCGTGACGAGCTGACGACCTGACGAGTTCCGCCGCTTCCGGGATGGTGCGCCTCCCGGGAGCGGCGGCGGCTCGGGAGCGGCGGCGGCTCCGGCTATTTGCCCGAGGGTTCGGCAGCGGGCTGGGAACCATGACTGCGGTCGTAGGCCAGCCGGGCGGCCGCGATGTCGTCGCGGTGCCGCTCGGCCCAGGACGTGAGGGTCCGCAGCGTCGCGTACAGCTCCCGGGCCAGCTCGGTGGCCTGGTACTCGACCTTCGGTGGCACCGTGGGGTAGACGACCCGGACCAGCAGCCCGTCGCGCTCCAGGTTGCGCAGAGTCAGGGTGAGCATCCGCCGGCTGATGCCGTTGATAGAGCGCTGCAGCTCGGTGAACCGGACGGGCCCGTCACTGATGCGCAGCAGGATACCGACGGCCCACTTGCCGCTGATCCGGTTCAGCACCTCCAGGACGGTGCATGCCTCGGCATCGTGGTCGGGAGGGTCGATCACATCGATGTTCCCCTGGAACATGAAAGTGCCTCCTTCCGCCGGCTCCCACAGTCACACAAGATGGCGTCGGTAACAAGAAGTGCCCCACACGGGCCGCCGACACCCGCGAGGCCCGGCAGGCGCAGTCACCGGCGCGCCGCCGTGGCGCGCCCCGGCCCCCACCCCGACGCCAAGGATGACTGGTGGACGACTCGACCTTCCCTGCTGCGGCCCCGGCCCCGGCCCCGGCCCCAACCCCGGCCCCAACCCCGGCCGCGGTGCCGGCTCCGGAACCACCTCCGGTGTTCCGGTCCCGCTGGTCTGCCCTCGCGGTGCTCTGCGCGAGCAACCTGATGGTCATTCTGGACGGCTCGATCGTCACGGTGGCGCTGCCCGCCATCCGGCAGGACCTCGGTTTCTCCCCGGCGGACCTGGCCTNGGTGATGAACGGATACCTGATCGCCTTCGCCGGGTTGCTGCTGCTCGCCGGGCGGCTGGGTGACCTGCTCGGTGCCCGGTCCGTCTTCATCGCGGGGCTCGGCCTGTTCACCGTGGCGTCGCTGGCCTGCGGTCTGGCCCGGACCGGTGGCCTGCTGGTCGCGTTCCGCTTCGTGCAGGGCGCCGGGGGTGCGCTGGCGTCCGCGGTGGCCCTCGGCCTGATCGTCACGATCTTCCCCGACGGCCGGGAGCGGGCCCGGGCGCTGGCCTGCTACGCCTTCGTGGCCGCGGCGGGTTCGTCGATCGGGCTCATCCTCGGTGGCGTGCTGACCAGAAGCCTCAGCTGGCCATGGGTCTTCTACGTCAACGTGCCGCTGGGCGCCGCCGCGATGGTGCTCGCGCTGCGGGTGCTGCCGCCGATCGCCGGCCTCGGGCTGCGCGAGGGCGCGGATGCGCTCGGTGCCGGGCTGGTCACCGCCGGGCTGATGCTCGGCGTCTACGCCATCGTCCGCGGCGGGGCGGAAGGCTGGGGTGCCGGCGGGACGCTGTGGCCACTGGCCGCCTCGCTGCTGCTGCTCACCGCCTTCGTGGGGCGCCAGGCCACCGCCGCCAGACCGCTGCTGCCGCTGCGCGTCCTGCGCTCCCGCACGGTCGGCGGCGCGAACGTCATCCTGCTGCTGATGGTGGCCGGGCTGTTCGGCTACCAGCTCTGCAGCGCGCTCTACCTACAGGACGTGTTCGGCTATGACGCACTGCGCACCGGCCTGGCGTTCCTGCCGGCGCCGCTGACCATCGCCGTCGTCTCGCTGGGCGTGGCGGCCCGGCTCAGTGGCCGGTTCGGTGCCCGGCCGGTGATCGTCGCCGGGTTGGCGCTGGTCGCCGTGGCGCTGCTGCTGCTGGCCCGGGTCCCCGCCGACGGCAGCTATGCCCGCGACGTCGCGCCGGCGTTCGTGCTGATGGGCCTCGGTTTCGGTGCGGTCATGCCCGCGCTGATCGGCCAGGCGATGGCCGTCGCCGACCCGGCGGAGGCCGGTATCGCCTCCGGGACGGCGAACACCACCCAGCAGATCGGCGCCGCGCTCGGTGCCGCGATCCTGACCACCCTCGCGGCCGCCCGCACCGAGTCGCTGCTCGGCCACGGCCGGAGCGCCACCGCCGCCCTCACCGGCGGATTTCACCTCGCCTACGCGGTGAGCGCGGCCCTGGTCGCCGCGGCCCTCGTCGTCGCGCTCCTCGTCCTCCGCCCGCCGGGCGGAGAAGGGAGATCACCACGGCAGCCCGGGACGTCGCCGGCAAACCCGTGAAGCAGGAAAGGACGTGAAGCAGGAAAGGAAAGGTGTCCTCCTGAACTCCGGACTGACCGGCTCGTCAGTCAGCGGATGTCTGCGTGGATCGGATCGCGGCGGGCACGGCGGCCCACAGCGTTCCGAGCAGCAGCAGCGTGCTGACCCCGGCGACAACACCCACGGTGGGTCCCTTGGTCACGTCGAAGATCAGGACCGCGACGCCGGCGACCGCGACGGCGAACACCGCCAGGCCGACCTGCGCGAGCCGGTTCGCGACGAGCACCAGGGTTTCCTTCTCCCGCCGCCGGAACATCGCGCGGTGCAGGCTCACCGGGGTCACCAACAGGCCGGTGGCGACGATGGAAAGGCTCACCACCGCCAGGTAGAGCCATTCCTGCGATGCGGTCAGGATCCCGAACCGGTTCTGGAACGGGAGCGCGAGCAGGAACGCGGTGAGCAGCTGTATGCCGGTCTGCGCGACGCGCAGCTCCTGGAGGATCTCCGCCCAGTTGCGGTTACGCCGCTCCTCCGGCGATTCGCTCCGCACGCGGTCGAGGCCGTCCCCGCAGCCTCCTCGGCCGCCGTTCCGACTGTCGCGATCGCCTTCGCCGCCGTGTCCGCCGCCATTCCCGCCGCCGTGCCCACTGTCATTCGCACTGTCATTCCCACTGTCATTCCCGCCGTCGCCGCCGCTGGCGATCCCACCGGCGCCGCCACATTGCGTCTCGTCGAGCCAGGCCATGATCAGGCCCATACCCGACTCCGGCGGAATATCCCCCGCGTCCGGGACCCGGCGACGCCCGAGCAGCTGGTAGACGGGCTCGGTGCGCCCGAGACCTGGACTTCCCGCCCGACGGGCGGGGGGCCTGGGCCGGTCCGGTGGCTAACGTGTCGTCGCGCGGCCGGGCGGGCCGGGCTTCCCGGTCATGTTGCCCTTGACCGGGACGACTCGGTACTCGGTGATCGTCCCCGCGGGCAGCGGGTCCGTCGTCCACGTGTTCGTTCCGGGCCTCGCGGTCAGCTTGCCGGGCAGGCGCTCGAACGTCTGCTCGCCGCTGGACTGCACCCGCCGCTCGACGAGGTACTCGCTGGCGCCGNGGGTCGCCTCCCAGCTCAGCTCGTCGTGTCCCGGCAGCCCGGTGGCGGTGACCGGCTGGCCGGTGGCCGGCCACGGCACCTCGCCGTACAGCGGCCCGTAGTCCGCGCCGATCCCGAGCTGGGCCAGGGCGTTCGCCACAGCCCGGGTGATCACGAACTCGCCGGTCGGGTTCGGGTGCGAGCCGTCCCAGGTGTGGAGGTAGGGGTTCCAGTCGGCGTAGTCGCGGGCGACGACCACCCGCGAGTCCGCCGTCTGCCAGTTGCCCACCCGCTCGTCGAGCAGCGTGTTGTAGGCGGTCGCCTGCGGCGCCAGATGCCGTCCACCGACGTAGTCGGAGCGGTCGAGGACCTCGGCGACCACGACGTCGATGTCGGGGTTGACCCGCCGGGCGTTCTTGATGAGCGCCAGCATGTCGTCGGCGGCCATCTCCGGCGTCGACCAGTAGGTGAGGTCGTTCGCCCCCAGCGCGACGATCAGCACATCCGCCGGGGTGGCCTGCAGCAGGTCCTGGACCGCGTCCCGCTCGACGCGGGTGGAATCCCCCCAGACCGCGTGGTGGTCCCGGTCGAACCAGGCGTCGACGTAGTCGTTCGAGCCGGGTTTGTTCGCCGTGTTGTCCCAGACGTCGATGCGGTCGCCGACGAAGTCGACGGGCTTCTCCGCGGTGAGGTTCAGGTGCTGGGCGAGCCGGTAGCGCCACGTGTAGTCGCCGGCGGTCTGCAGGGCGACCGAGTCACCGAGGATCAACACCCTGGTCGTCGGAGTGGACTGGCTCGAGCCGGCGAGGACGACGACCAGGCCGACCCCACCGGCCAGCACGATCATCGCGGCCAGCGCCGCCGCGAGACGGGCCTGCCTGCCCACCCGCGCGCCGGGGCCCGGGTGGAGGAGACGGCGGAACCTGCCCATGGTCGCCCAGCCACCTTCCCGGTCACGCCGGTGTCGCGCCCGACTGGCCCGAATATTGGCACTCTAGGCAGTTTTGGCGCGATCTTCACGATGGCCGGGCGCGGTTGGGGTGACGATGGCCTGGTTGCGCGGGTGGTGGCCGTCCGCGACCTGGCGGGTGGTGCGGCGGACCTGCCGCGTTCAGGCGTTCCGCCGGTCCCCGCGGGCGCTGGTGCCGGTGCGGGCGCGGCGCCGGCCGGGGCGGCGCGGGCGATGGGGCCAGCCGCGGGTGTCACGGGGTTCCGCGTACGGCTCCTCCTCGGCGGGCAGGCCGCCGGTGACCGCTCGTTCCCGGGCGAGCTCGGCGTCGAACTCCAGGCCGAGCAGGATCGCCAGGTTCGACAGCCACAGCCAGATCAGGAAGACGATGACGCCGGCCAGCGTCCCGTAGGTCCGGTTGTACGACCCGAAGTTCGCGACATACAGGGCGAACCCGGCCGAGGCCGCCAGCCAGATGACCACGGCGAGCGCACTGCCCGGGGTGAGCCAGCGGAAGCCGCGTACCCGGACGTTGGGTGCGGACCAGTACAACATCGCGATGATCATGATGACGAGCAGGACCAGCACCGGCCACTTCGCGTAGGACCAGGCGGTCAACGCCGCCGAGCCGAGCCCGAGGGCCCTGCCGGTCTGTTCCGCGAGGCCGCCGGAGAACACCACGATGACCGCGCTGGCCGCGAGCAGCACCATGAGCATGACGGTCACGGCGAGGCGCAGCGGCACGATCTTCCACGCCGGCCGTCCTTCGGGCATGTCGTAGACGGCGTTCGCGGCGCGGATGAACGCCGCGACGTAGCCGGAGGCGGACCACAGCGCGCCGGCCAGGCCGGCGACGGCCAGGATCCCGCCGGTGCCGGCGCTGTCGCGGATGCCGTTCACCGCGTCGCGCAGGATGTCCTGGGCGGAGCCGGGGGTGAGCTGCTCCAGGTTGGTCAGGATGCTGTCAGTCGCGGACCGGCCGACGACGCCGAGCAGCGAGACCAGGACCAGCAGCGCGGGGAAGATCGCCAGCACGCCGTAGTAGGTGAGCGCGGCCGCCCGGTCCGGCAGCTCGTCGTTCTTGAACTCCCGGACGGTGCGGCGCAGCACGGCCAGCCAGGAACGGGTTCGCAGCTCGGTGAGCCGGTCGGGCTCCGCCTCCCGGACCGCCTCGTCCGGGCCGGTGCCCGGTATCGGCTCCGCATCCCGCCGACGCCCTCGCCAGATCGCCACCATGCCGGGAGGCATAGCCACCCTGAGGCCCGCAAATCCTCTCGTCGCGCCCTCTTTCGACCTCGCTGGCCTGACCGGCACCCGCCCGCGCTGCGGTGCTTCGGGCAACGACCCGGGCGGGCGGGCCGGGACGCGGGACTCAGGCTCCGACGTGAACGTATGCGGCCCACAGGGTGGGATGCCCGCGGCGCCGGGAACGTCGACGCTTCATCGCCTCGTGCAGCGCGCCGGCCGCGTCGAGGGAGGTCGGTAGCCGCGCGTAGAAGTCGCGCATGATGACCAGTGATGAACGGTCTGGGACCTCCCACAGGGTGCCGACGACCTGTGGGTAGCCGGCCAGCAGGAACGCGGAGGCGATGTGGATCGCCTCGTCGGCCAGTGGTCCCGCGGAGGTCGCCGTCGTGCACGCGGAAAGTACCGCCAGAACGGCGTCGGTCGGCCGTACCCGCGAAATCCGCTCGACGGTGAGCGGTTCGGTCTCGTGGTCGTACACCCACAGCAGGCTGTCCGACGGGCTCGTGCCGTCCGCGGTCCCGTGACACGCGAAATGCGCCAGACTGGCGGATGCGAGCCGGTCGAGCACCGCCGCACCCGTCGCGCCCGCTCCGATCAGCTGTTCAGCCCCGGTCGCCGCGGTGACGGCCTCCGCCTCCTCGCGGACACGTGGGAGGTCCGACAGCCCCGGGGTCGTCGGCATCGCGACGACCAGAGCGCGCGGCGGGGCCGCGGGACGCTCCACCCGCTGCCGGCGCGCTTCCAACAGGGCGCGGACGGTGGGGGTGTAGGAGGAGACCACCCGGTCGACGACCGCTCGCGCGGGCTGTTGCGCGCCCCCGGCGACAGCACCACGCCGGTCGGGCGGGAGTGGCCCGCTCCGCTCGTCGTACCCGCCGGCGTGGACGTGGTACCCGGCGGCGTGGAGCGGAAGAAACGCCAGCGGGCCCGCCGGCGACCACCACAACCGTCCTCTTCGTTCCGCTGGTTCTCGGCCATCAGATCCGGTGCCGTCGGGACCGGGGAACGTGCCGTGGGTGTCGAGGAGGTCGAGAACGGGTGCCGCCACCGCGTCCCACAGCCATTCGAGCGCGCGGAGCTTCTCCTGCTCGGACGCCGGCGGGCGGTCCTGGTGCGCGTTGTCGGCTCCCAGCACCTCCGCGCACGAGCGGGCCCGGTCGAGGGTGAGCCTGGGAAGCCGCAGGACGAGGAGCTCCCCGCCGACAAGGATGAGCGCATCCGACCGGCAGGTGCTGACGTTGAGCAGGACGACGGGTCCCTCCGCGGATGCGGGTAGCAGCTCCGCCGCCCGCGGCGGCTCAAGAAAGTCCGCGAACTCGCCGCCCAGCGCTCTGATGCGGGCGAGCACCGCGTCCAGGCGTTCCGCCGCGCGGCGTTGGAGGCCGCCCTGCCAGCCGCCGGCGGCGCCGGGGACACCGCGCTCACTGGTGGCACCGGCCGCGCCGACGGCACCCGGTGCCTGGACGAGGCGTCGGGTCATTCCGCCGCCGGTGGTGGTGGCCGGGCCGTCGAGCTCGTCACGAAGCCGGAGGAACTCCCGCGCCAGGTCGGGATCGCGCTCGGCCAACCGGGCGAGCTTGCCCCGCACGTTCAGCACACCGGCGGACAGCACCCCTCTGCCCTGCTCCAACAGGCGGAGCGCGCCCTCGGGATCGCCGCGCATCAGCGCGTAGGCGGCGGCATCGGAGGTGATGCCGGCGAAGCGGGCGAGCTGTTGTTCGCGGTCGCGCCGGGCGATCCGGCCTGGCGCCACTCTGGGGAGCAGGCCCACCGCCAGGGCGGCGGCGGAGGCAGCCCGATCCCAGTCCGCGGCCTCCGCGGCCAGCCGCGCCGCCGCCGTGTAGGAGGTGACCCGAAGCGTGGGCGGTGCGCCGGGATGGGACCCCGCTGCCTCGTACGCAGCCCGCGCCCGCGCCCCTGCCCGTGCCCGCCGTTCCTCGCCGTCGCCGCTGCCATCGTCGTCGCCGCGGTGCTGTGCTTCGCGTACGGCGCCCAGGTTGAACTGGTAGTCCGCCATCTCCGGCCAGTCGGGAGACGTCTCGGAGATCGCGGTCTCAAGGAGCGTGACCGCCTCGGAAAGCGGCCCGTCGCCGCGTCCGGCACCCTGCCCGGCCTGCTCATACCGGCTGAGCAGCGCGATCCCCAGATTCGCCAGCGCCGCCGGGCGATTGCGATGCCCGGGCGACATGGCCCCGGTCGCCGCCCGCATCAGGCCGATCGCCTCGTCGAGATCGTCCACGGCCCCGTGGTCCTCGTACGAGGCGTGGAGTGCGTTGGCCAGGTTGGCCAGGCACAGCGGCCGCAGCGGATGGTGGCGGGGAACGTCCGTCACGGGTTCCCGCGCGTACCGGATGGCCTCGTCCAGCAGCGCCCGGTCGCCAGTCCGTTCGTAGCTTTCGTGCAGCGCCAGCGACAGGTTCAACGTCTCGTGGATCCGCGCGGCCGGCCTGCCCGCGGCGACCGCGAACCCCCGCCGGCCGGCGTCGACGGCCGCGTCCAGGGCCAGCCGGTCCCCGGTGGCGTGGTAGCGGATCCGCAGCGCGTCACAGAGGTTGGCCAACACGTCGGCCTGACTCGGATGCGACTCGGGCAGCAGCCCGATCGCGCGCTGGATCAGATCATCAGCCTCGTCCAGGCAGGTCAGGCTGCCGGCGTTCTCGTATTTCCGGAGCAGAATGCTGGACAGGCTGGTCAGGCAGGCCGCGTGGACGACCGCGCCACCCGCGCCCCCTTCTTCCTCGACCGCGCGGACCGCACCGCGCATCGTCGTCTCGGCTTCGTCCAGATCCGCGACGCGTCCCGTCGCGTCATGGCGGAGGCGGAGCGCGTCAGCCAGGGCCCGGGCGTGTTCGATCCGCCCGGCGGTCGACGGGTCGGCGGTCGCCTCTCGCAGCAGGGCGACGGCCTCGTCGAGGGATGCGGGCGACCCGTTGCTCTCATGCTCCGTGATGAGCAGCTGGATCAGGTTCCCGACGACGACGGGGGCCGCCGCGGCCGCGGAACCGGCACGAGCGACCGCCTCCCTGGTGAGGGCGAGCGCCCCGCGCAGGTCGGCCTCGTCCCCCAGGTGCTCGTGTCTGACCGACAACGCCAGACCGAGGTTCGACATGGCCGCCGCGTGGTGGTGGCTGGACGCCGGTGTCGAGTCGAGAGCGGCCCGAAACCCGTGGACCGCCTGGTCGACTGCCTCGTCGACCGCCGAGCGGTCGCTGCCGGCCTCGACGACGCTCAGCGACAGATTGCCCAGGCAGGTCGCAGCCAGCGCCCGGTCGGACTGTTCACGAGCACTGGCACCCGCGCGGCGGGCGATGGCGAACGCCTCCGTCAGGTCCTCGGCGCTCCCGCCATGCCCGAATCTCGCGTCGAGCGTGTTGGCGAGGCCGGTGAGGTGCCCGACCAGGTCGGGGTCGTCCTGTCCGGCTGCCGCCACCGCCGTGCGGGCGGCTTCGACCGCCTCGTCGAGGCTGGCCAGGTCGCCCCGGCGCTCATAGCGGACCAGCAGGGCGTTCGACAGGTTCGACCAGAACCGGGCGCGGCCGGGACCTTCCGCGGGAGCAACGGCGAGCGCTCGGCGGGCGGCCCGTTCGGCGGCGTCGAGATCGGCCTCCTCGCCGAGAACCTGATAGCGGAGGTGATGCGCGGCGGAGAGCGTCGTGAGGTGCTCGGCGAGTTCGGGATCGTCTGGAGGGCACAGTGCGGCACCCTCCGCGGCCAACCTGACCATCGATTCCAGATCGGCGATCCCGCCGAGCAGGTCGAAGCGCATCGCCCTGAGTTCGGCGAGCACCCCCAGCAAGCCGGCCTGGTCCGCGTGCCCCGCGGAGAACTCGACGACGACCTCGATCGTCCGAATCGCCCGGTCGAGCAGGTCCGCCGATTCCGTGCGGACGGCCCGCGCCTGCATCGCCAGGCCGAGATTGCGCACATACAGCAGGATGAAGTTGTCATCCTCGGTAAGCCTGACCGCGGCGGTGAACATCGCCTCGGCGACCCGGAGCGGAAGGCTCCAGCCTGACCGGTCGCTCAGCGCGCGCAGGTCGACCGCCACATCGTTCGCCAGGCCGGCGACGAGTTCGCGCAGGGCGCGGTACACCCACCGGAGACCGGCGCGGATACGGACGCGTGGCAACAGCGGTCAGCTCACCGCCGATCCCGGTCCGGATCGGCGGAATGTGCGGAGGGTTCGACCCCATGCAGGTGCGCCAGCCCGCGGAAGGTGCGGTTGTACGGATAGAGCGCCAACGCGGCCGCGAGCAGGCGTCGATAAGGCGTTCGGATGGCACCATGCTCGCATTCGGCCAGGATCTCCTCCCACGCCCAGGCCGGGGGCACATTGCCGAGGTTCGGCCGCCGGCTCCGCTCCAGCCCGACGGCGGACAGCACGGCCTGGGCGGCCGCGTCGGTGGGAAAGGCCCGCGCGAGCTCCCGAACCAGTCCCGTGCGCTCCATGGGCGTCAGCGCGAGGTCGACGGTCACCGGCCCGGGAGCGGTTGTCCGTGTGGGTGTGGTTGTCGGAGCGGGATTCGGAGTCGTGGCCAGGTCCAGCGTCGCCCGCGCCCGTTCGAGCGCGGCGGTCACGTAGAAATGGTCATCGTCGAGCTGGTTGCCGAACCACTTCGCCAGCGCGAGATCGTCGGTGAACACACCCCCGGGCCTCGGCCACGGTTGGCCGCTCCCGGAGACGCCTGGCTGCCCGGCGGGCGCGCGGACGGCGCGAGCGATCCCCGGGTCGGCGTACGCGGCCATGTTGCTCGTCGCCAGGTCGACGGACCGGCGGATCTCCTTCAGCTGCGTGGCGGTGGTGGCCAGCAGACCGGTTTCCCGCCGCAACGCGGCCGCGCAGGCGGTGATCTTCGCGGGGAGCGCTGTCACACCCGCCGCATCCGCCGGGCCGCCGGCTCCGGTGGCGCCGCCGGCTGCCAACAGTGCGGTGAGCTCGGCGAGAACCTGGTCCGTGTCTCGGCGCAGGGCGCGTACCGGCTCGCCACCCGACCAGACCCGCAGGTGATACCGCAGTTTGGCGGCGTGCATGAGGTAGCGCGTGAACGGGGCCGGCCCCATCCCGTGGCGACCGCCGCGGGTCCACACCCAGGCACTGAACTCGGGGTCGCGCTGGTGCGGCGCGACCAGCACGATCCGCCGTGCCACCCGTGCGATGTCGTCGGGGTCGGCCTCCCACATCGCGTAACCGGACGGCGTGGTGGTTCCCGAGGCATCGAAGTCACGATGGGGAATCGGCGCCGGCATCAGCTCGCGGCAGACGCCGCCCAGCTCCGCGGTGGATTCGACCCGTTCCGGGCCTGGGTCCGCGAGCCGGCTCAGATACAGCTCGGCCCAGCCGAGCAGCCCGTCCGGGACGGGCTCACTCAGCTGGGCCCACAGAGCCTGAAGCTCCCGCCAGGAGACGCCGGCCTCGGGCGGGGGAGCGAGCATCACCGACAGGCACAGCACATCGTGCTCGCGGCGGAGCAGGCACTGGAACACCCCGTCGCCGATCCGGCGCTGGGCCGCTATCGGCTCCTGGATTCGAGTGGTTTCCGGCTGATGCCGCCGCGGCGGCGTGGCGGGGACGCCGAGCACGTCGATCGGGAAGTGCATTCCGAGTCGGTCGGCGCAGCGCGCCCAGACATCCTGGAGATGGTCGTAGAGCCGGCCGGCCTGCTCCCCGCCGGTCGGCACGAAGACGTGCACCGCGAGTTCCGGAGCGACCAGCGAACGCGAACATCCTTCGAGCACACCATCCCCCCGATGGACGCGCCGGCACCGTTATGGTGCGGATGGAGATCCTCTCCTGTGAGCATGACGACCGCGGAGGCTCGGCGCCAGTGGCTGTTGACGAGGAGACCAGGCGTGAGGCGTGCGATGTGCTGCGCGACGCGCTCGACTGGACGACCACCGCGCAACGCTGGGCACAGATCGACGAGGTTGTGGTCAGAATTCGGGCGGCCTTCACCGCCGGGCACGACGGCGACCTGCTGACGGCGACCGCCGACCTCGAAATCCTGGACCCACGCAGGGCGAACGATGCGTCGAAGGAATCCGGAACACCGCCCCCGGAGCGTATCCACGACCGACTCAACGACACCATTCACACCCTCGGGAAGAAGAAGTAACTGGCGGCTCAGACCGGCGGGCTGTGGCCCACAGCCACCAGGCCCGCCCACTGCGCGGGCCTCGCGTTCGGGCGGCGTCGCAGGTAGGCGAGCTGGGCTTGGCGCAGACTCCGCGCGGGCGGTGAGCCGGACGCGACCTGCTGGTAGAAGCCGCCCAGGATTGTCACGGTCGTGGCGCCAGAAACATCGACGATTCCGGCGATCACGCACCGGGCTCCGGCGAGCAGGGCCGTCGTGGGCAGCCCGAGGGGCTCCTGCCCGGCCTGCACGCGTAGGCGTCCCGACCAGCAGGAGCCCATCACGACCAGCTCAGGAAGGCTGGAATCGAGCAGGTCCGCCGCGGTTAGCCGGCCTCCGTCGTCGAGGTGCAGCGCGTGGGCCAGACCGGTCTCGCCGTCTCCGTGGGCGCCGAGAACCACGGCCCGATACCGACCGGCCACGCCCAGGGCGGCGAGCAGCTCACCGGCCCGCGGCCGCTCCGGTGGTCCGAACGCGGCTTCCAGCTCGCGTAGCTCGCGGGCGGATCCGGGCACATGATCGTGATAGGCCAGGACGCCGGAGCCGGTACTGGCCGGCCGCCGGGCGAGCGCATGCCAGGTCGTCAGGGACGGATTCCAGGTCAGCTCGGCGAGTTCGACGAGTCGCCGCCCGTCCACCTCCAGCGCGGCGAAGGGAAACACGGCGAGCGCGGAACCGGTGACGACGACCAGCGGTGGCGGCGAGGACGCACGGCGCAGTGCCTCGGCGAGGCCCCGCGGAACGAGCTGCTCACCCAGCTGGCGAAGCAGCGCGGGGTGCTCCGCCCAGATGATGTCGTCGTCTCGGCGTTCGAATGCCTGCAGCAGGCGGACCTCGGCGTCGCTGAGGAGTACGTCCTCGACCACCGGCCGGCCCGAGGCCGGAAGCCAGATCTTCCAGCAGATCCGCGGGTCGTCGTCGGACTGGTCGAGCAGCAGCGCGTGCCCGGTGCCCGGCAGCGCGCGCTGAATCTCGACCGGATCGGCAGGACTGTGTTCCAGGACCGCCCGTAGCGTGGCCGAGGTCCGGCGTTCGAGCCGCTTGAACGCATCCGCCAGATCCTGGACCATTCCGCTGGATGCCGTCGCCGTCGCGGCCTGCAGCAGGCGGATCTGGCTGATCTGTTCTCGCAGCTGCGGGGACAGCTGCCACTGCCCGCGCCGCAGCGCGGAGGCGAGCGCATCGGCGCGTCCGGCGAGGCCGACCCGCAGCGCCGCCCAGCCGTCCCGGCTGAGTGAGGCCAGATGCATGGCCAGCAGGTAGCTGTATCGATTCCGGTGGAGGAGCCCGAACCGGGCCGTCGGATCGGCCAGCGGATAGCCGAGCCGCTCCCAGATCTCGACGTCACGAAGCGCGTGTACCAGAGCTTCCCGCGGCCGTCCCAGCGCCAACAGCTCACGCGCGAGCTCGTAGCGAGTCAGCGCCTCGGCCTGGAGGTTCTGGACGGGCGTGAGCGCGGTCAGCGCCAGCTCGAAGAGATCCCGGGCCTCCTCGTGACGGCCGGACTCCTGGGCGAGGCGACCGCGTCCGAACGCCACCTCGGCGAGCCCGGCGAGATGCGCGGTGTCCGTGTAAAGCCGCTCCGCCACCGCCAGCTCGCGGGCCGCCTCCTCCGGACGTCCGGCAAGCCGCGCGACATGTGCCAGCAGAATGGCAGTGGACGCCAGTGAGCCCGGATCACCGTCACAGACGTCACGCGCCCGGCGCAGCAGGTCGCCGGCGTCGTCCAACTGGCCCGCCTCCAGCTCGACATTGCCCAGCCGGCGCAGCGCGGATGCCATTCCGAGCGGGCGTTCGGCGAGTTCACAGGCCGTGTATGCCGCCCGGTACCGACGGCGGGCCTCGTCCAGGTCACCGACAGCCTCGGCCAGCGAGCCGAACTCACGCTGCACGTTGGCCATGCCGATCAGCTTGTCGGCACGCTGGTACCGAACGGCGGCCTCGTCGAGACAGCGGCGCGCCTCGTCGTAGTCGCCGGCGATCCGAGCGGACGCGCCGCGCTCCCGGTAGATGTCGGCCAGGACCCCGTCCGACCGCACCGTGTCGGGCGTGTCGGGGGTGCCCGCGGTGTCGGCGGCTTCCGCCATGCCGCCGATCCGCGCTGCTGCCGAGGCAGCCAGGTCAAGCGCGGCGTCAAGCAACCGGCGGCCACCGGGATAGTCCGCCCGCAGATGGCAGACCGTCGCGCCGAGGAACAGCGCCCGGGCGCGGCCGATCGGGTCGTCCAGCTCCCTGGCGATCGCGGCGGCCCGGTCGAACAGTTCCCGTGCCTCGTCCAGTCTTCTCGCGTAGCGGGCGACCAGGCCGGCTTCCAGCAGCGCGTCCCGAAGCACGTCTCGCGCCCGGCACCGCTCGGCCACCCTCGCGGCCTGGGCCAACCGAAGGCCCGCCTCCTCCAGCCGCATGAGACCACCCAGCGTCCAGCCCCAGTCCAGCAGGACGCGGGCGTGCAGTCGCTCTGCCGGCCCGTCGAGGACGGTGCGTTCCTCGAGGGCGCGGAAAGCGGCCTCAGCCTGGGTGAGCGCGCCGGACTCCGCGATCGCGCGCGCCGCGGCCAGGGCAGCTTCGAGCTCCGCCGTCACAGGTCACAGTGTGGCCCGACTGACCCGCCCGGCGGCAGCCGGGCGCCCGCCGGGCGCAGGGTCGCCGCGGGCGGAGGGCGGCCGCGGGAGGAGGGTCAGGTGGCCAGCGGGTCGCGGGGGAGACCGAGGATGCGTTCGGCGATCTGGTTGCGGGTGATCTCCGAGGTGCCGCCGGCGATCGTCATCGCGCGGGCGACCAGCAGGCGCCATCCGACGTCGCCGAGGCTGTCGGCGAAGGCTGTCGCCTCACCGGCGAGGTCACCGGCCAGGGCCGCGGTGCGCTGCGCGTGCTCGGCCATGACCAGCTTGGTGATGTTGCCTTCCGGCCCCGGTGCCGCCCCGGCTACGGCCCGCTCGGCGCGGCGCAGGTTGATCTGGCGCAGGGCGAGGTTCTCCGCCAGCTGGGCGCCGAGTCGTGCCTCGGCGCCGGGCACCCGGTCGCCGTGCTCCCGGTACATCCCGAGCAGGTCGACGGTGCCCATCATGTCGACGCTTCCGCCGATGCTCACCCGCTCGTTGCCGAGGGTCGCGCGGGCGACCGTCCAGCCGGCGCCGGGTGCGCCGACGACGTCCGCGTCCGGGACGAAGACGTCGGTGAGGAAGACCTCGTTGAACATGCTGTCCCCGGTGCTCTGGCGCAGCGGGCGGACCTCGACGCCGGGCGCCGACATGTCGATCACCATGGTGGTGATGCCGGCATGCTTGCCGGCTGCCGGGTCGGTGCGGACGGTGGCCAGGCCCCGGCGGGAGAGGTGCGCGTCGGAGGTCCAGACCTTCTGGCCGTTGACCACCCAGCCGCCGTCGGTCCGGATCGCGGCGGTGCGCACGGCGGCGGCGTCGGAGCCGGCCGACGGTTCGCTGAACAGCTGGCACCAGATCTCCTCGCCGGCCAGCGCGGGCCGCACCCAGCGTTCCACCTGCTCCGGGGTGCCGTGCTGGATCAGGGTGAGAATCACCCAGCCGGTGATCGACAGGTTCACCCGCTGCACCCCGGCGGTGCGGAACTCCTCCTCGATCACGAGCTGAAGCCCGGCGTTCGCCTCGATGCCCCACGGCTTCGGCCAGTGCGGCTGCACGTAACCGGTTTCGATGAGGCGCCGGCGCTGCTCGGTCGCGGGCAGCGCGGCCAGTTCGGTGGCCAGCCCCCGGACGGCGGGGCGGGCGGCCTCGGCGTCGGGCGGCAGGTCGATGGCGGTGGTGCGGGTGACACCGGCGAGGCTGAGGCGGGTGACGTCGGCCGCCGCCGGGAACGGGGACGACAGGGCTTTCAGGGCCAGCGACCGCCGTTGCAGCAGATGCGCGTCGTGCTCCCAGGTGAACCCGATCCCGCCGTGCAGCTGGATGTTGAGCTCGGAGTTCTGGACGAACGCCGGGACGGCCAGGGTCGCCGCGACCGCGGCCGCCAGGGTGAACTCGTCCTCGGGGCCGCCCGCGGCACGCGCCGCGTCCCAGGTCGCGGCGGTGGCGAGCTCGGCGGCGACCAGCATGTTCGCCAGGTGGTGTTTGACCGCCTGGAAGGTGCCGATCGTGCGGCCGAACTGTTCCCGGACCTTCGCGTACTCGGTCGCCGCCGCCACGCATTCGTGGGCTCCGCCCACCGCCTCGGCGGCGACCAGCGTGCGCAGGACGGCCTCGGCATAGGGGCGGGCTCCGGCGAGGACGGCGTCGGCGGGGATCACTACACCGTCCAGGCGCACCCGCGCCGACGGGCGGGAACGGTCCAGGTTCGTCGCGGGCACCTCGACGGCGACTCCCGGCGCGGCGCTCGTCACCACCACCAGGTCCGCGCCGACGGCGAGCACGAGGAGCTCGGCGCCGGCCCCGCCGAGCACGGCTCCGCCGTCCCCGGACAGGATCTCGCCGGCGCGGGTCAGCGCGCCGCCGAGCCCGAGCGCGGCCACCGTCGCGCCGCCGGCCAGGCCGGGCAGCAGCCGCGCGCGCAGCTGGGGACTTCCGTGGGCCGCGACGACGGCTGACGCGGCCATCGTGGGCAGAAAGGGACCGGGGGCGACGGCCCGGCCGAGCTCCTCGACCACGGTGACCAGCTCCGCAAGCCCGGCCCCACCGCCCTCGAACTCCTCCGGCAGGTGCAGACCGAGCAGCCCCAGCTCGGCGAACTCCTTCCAGAAGTCCGGCACCGCCGGCACCACCGGCACCGGCGCCCCGGCCGAGTCCGCCGCCCCCGCCGAGGTCGCCGACACCGTCGCCGCCGGTGACTCCAGCAGCTCCCGGCTCGCGGCACGGGCCCCGTGGCCGTCCAGGAACGCCCGGGTGGTGCGGGCCACCTCCTGATGATCCGCGCTGATGGCGATCGCCATGACGCCTCCCGTTCGGAGTGTTGATCGTGATACGGGCGAGACCGGACGGTGGCTCCCGCTCCGGACAGCGGGCAGGCTCTGTGCTCGCCCGCCCAGCTCCTGAGCCGGCGTTCAGCCTAGGATAAATCTATAGATGTTTCTAGCGGCCGAGCGGCCGAGCGGCGGGGCCGGGCGGGGCCGGCTGGGTCGGGGCTTGGCCCGGGTGGGGCTCAAGCACCCTGACCGCCCACGGCGCCGGCCGCGACCAGCGCCTCGATCTCCTCGGCCGACAGACCGAGCTCGGTCAGTACCTCGACGCTGTGCTGCCCGACTGCCGGGCAGGCCCGGTCGAGCCGCAGGTCCAGATCACCGAAATCCCAGTAGGCGCCGAACTGGCGCATCTCGCCCCAGTCGGGTTGTGGGTAGGAGACGACGGTCCTGGTCCGCAGGTTCTCCTCGTCCGCGAAGACGGTGAAGTAGCGGAACTCGCGGACGATCTCGGCGTCGACGCCGGCCGCGCCGAGCGCCTCGACGAGTTCCGCGCCCGCTCGCGTCGCGAGCCGATCCGCCAGGTCGGCCAGGTCGGCCAGGTCCGCCGTGTCTGCCGTGTCTGCCGTGTCCGCGGGGGCCGCGGGGGCCGCGACGTCCGCGGGGGCCGCTGCGCCCGCGCGGTCCGTGAGTGGCCTGGCCCCGGCGACGCGGCGCAGCGCGTCGAGCTGGTCCCGGCCGAGAGCGGCGACGGCGACCCACCCGTCCGCTGTCCGGTAGATCCGGTAGCCGGGGCCGAGGCCCGTCTGCCCCTGGTCCAGGGCCGGCGCGGGGCTGAGCTCGTCGCGATCGAGGCGCAGCAGCACCTCGCTCGCGGTGAAGGCCGCGGTGTTGAGCAGCGCCGCCTCGCAGCTGGTCGTCTCGCCCGTGCGCTCACGGTGGTAGAGCGCGAGGACGGTCGCCGCCGCCGAGGACAGCCCGGTCAGCGCGTCCAGGTTGCCGAAGTGCACGAACAGCGGCGGGTTGCCCGCACCGGCGTTCGCCACCTGCCAGCCGGCGATCGACTGGAACACCGAGTCGAAGCCGGGCGCGTCGGCCATCGGGCCGTTCAGGCCGTAGGCGGACACATGACCGTAGACGGCCGACGGGTTCAGCGCGTGGATCGCGGGGCCGTCGAGCCGCAGACGGGCGGCGCTGCGCGCGCGGATGTTGTGGTGCACGACGTCGGCCCAGCCCACGAGACGGTCGACGACGGGCCGGGCCACGGCGGCGGTGATGTCGAGCGCGATGCCGCGCTTGCCGCGGTTGCACGCGACGAAGAATCCGTCCCGCCAGCCGCGCACCGGGTCCCCGCGGACGGGCTCGACCTTGATCACGTCGGCGCCGAGGTCGGCGAACATCATCGGGGCGAGCGGCCCGGCCAGGAAGGCGCCGAAGTCGACCNCCCGCACACCCGCCAGCGGATGACCGCCGTCGCTCGTGGCCGCCGGTTCGCCGGTGGCAGCGGGGGAGGCGGGCGCCGAGGCCGAGGCGGAGGAGCAGGGGAGGTCGTCGAGCAGGTCGTCATGCTCGCCCAGCCGGGGCGCCGGGCGCTGGATCCGCCAGCCCCGGTCGCCGCGGAACGGGGGAGATGCCTGCAACGTCGCCCCGAACACCGGATCGTCCACCCGGGTCGAGAACCCGTTCGCCACGACGTCCGGGTAGCGCAGTACTTCGCCGAGCGGCGCCACCAGCTCCACGGCGACGTCCACCGCGCGGATCTGCCTGATCCACTCGGCACTGTCCCGATGCGTCATGACCTCGCCGAGGAGGTCGGCGCTCAGCGCCTCGCCCTCGCGCCCGAGCTCCGCGAGGACCTCCTTCACGACGGGCAGCACCGACAGGTCGATCCGGTCGCCCGGGTTGAGGATCTGGATCCACGCGCCGTCCCGGCACTCGTAGAGCGCGGCCTGCCGGGCGACGAGGGTGCCGGGCTGGCCTTCGGTCAGGCTCGGCGACGGTTTCTCGGAGTGGCTCCACAGCATGTTGAGGATCAGGTGCGCCCCCTGCGCGAGGCTGGTGTGGGCGGCGCCGCCCCGCCCGCCGCGACCGTCGGCGCTGCGGTTGTCCCCGCGGGCGCGGTGGAACAGACGGGCGGCGATGCCGGTGGCGGCGAGGAAGGCCGCGCCCCAGCTGGGCAGGAAGAACCGCCAGGCGAACGGGCCGTCCTTCCAGCCGAGCTGGACGTCCATGAGCCCCTCGCGGGCCTGCACGAGCAGGTCGTGGCCCGGCCGCTCGGCGTCCGCGTGGCCGCGGGGGTAGCCGGTGATGCCGCAGACGACCAGGCGGGGGAAGCGGCCCGCCAGCGTCGCCTCGTCGAGGCCGTGCCGGCGGGCGTCACCGGGTCGCAGCGAGTGGACGAGCACGTCGGCGGTGGCGAGCAGGCCGAGTAGCCGCGGGTCGTCGAGGTGCAGCACGACGGAGCGCTTGCCCCGGTTCCAGGAGGCGAACGCCCCCGGGTAGAGGTCGCGGACGGGGTCACCCGACGGCGGCTCGACCTTGATCACATCAGCGCCGGCGTCGGCCAGGATCTGGGTCGCGACCGGGCCCGGCAGCCCCCAGGAAAGGTCGACCACGCGGATGCCGTCGAGGACCAGGGCCTCGGTGCCCGTGTCGGTGTCGGTGCCGGTGCCGGTGCCGGTGTCGGTGCCCGTGTCGGTGTCGGCGGCGGCCTGGGCGCGGGTGTTCGGTAAGCCGGTGGGCGTTCCCGTCATGTCGTTCCTCCTGCGCGTCCGGCGCTCGGGGTGGGCGGGTCGTCGTCGGTGAGGGGCGGCCAGGTTCGTGCCCCCAGCGCGCCCAGTGCCCCGCGCCGCAGGTGCTCGTCGCGCTGGACCCGCCGCCACAGGTAGCGCAGGTAGTCGCCGTCGCCGACCTTGCCGACCGCGGTGGCGTCCGCGGCGAGGGCCCGGGCGTCCGTCAGCGAGACCACCTCCTCGCCGGGGAGCAGCGCGGCGAGGTCGGCGAGTTCGGCGGCCTCGGCCACGCGGCCGGCGGCGTCGAGTTCACGCAGACTGCGCAGCAGCCGCGCGACGCCCTTGGTCCACTGCCGGGCGAGCGGATCGTCGACTCGGGCGGCGACGACCCGCAGCATGCTGAGCGCCTGCGCGTAGAGCGGGTCCCACGGCGGCGGGGAACCGGCGGGGACCGGCTCGTCGCGGGTGAGCCCCAGGCCCATCGCGTCGCTCAGCGCCTGCAGCCACAGCCGGCGGTGCAGCTGCTGGTAGATGTGGAGATTGCCGTAGTCGCGCGGGGGTGGCTCGCCGCCGTCGGACGGCGTCTCGTCCGCGTCGGCGCCGAGGGTGGCCATCGTCGTCTCCGCGAAGACCCGGTAGTAGTGGATGCGGCCGACGTCCAGCCGGTGGCCGGAGAGCGCGGCGTACTCGGCGAGCCGGTCGGGGACGTGGGTGAAGGTGTCCTGGACGGAGCGCAGGGTGAGCCAGGCGATGTCGTCCATCGGGTCGCCCCAGTGGGCGAGCTCCCAGTCGAGCACCGCGGTGACCCGTCCATGCTGGTAGAGGAAGTTGCCCGGCCCGGTGTCGCCCTGGACGAGCACGACCGGGCCGTCGTAGTCGGGGACGTTCGCCGCCAGCCAGTCGGCCGAGAACCGGATGAGGGGGTCCATCGACCCGTCGGGCCGGGTGGCGCGCCGGCGCAGGTCGGCGATCCGTTCGAGGGCGTGCTCGCGGGCTGAGCGCACCGGCCCGAGCGCCCGGATGCCGAGGTGGCGCGGATCGAGCCGGTGGATGCCGGCCAGGACGCGGATGAAGTCTTGGGCCACCCGTACCTGTTCCCGCGGGTCGGTGATGCGGGAGAACCAGGTCTCGCCCGTGACCCGCTGCATCAGAACTGCCTCGTGCTGGGGGTGGACGGCGTGGACGGCGGGCACAGCCGCACCCGCCCGGCGCAGCGCCGCGACGATCTCGGCCTCGGTGGCCAGGCTGTGGAACGCGCTGCCCGCCGTCGGCGGCGTGGCGTTGCGCCGCAGGAACAGCTTCCGTGGCCGGCCGTCCCCGTCCGTGCTATCGCCGGTGCTCCCGTCCGGGTCCCCGTCCTCGCCCCCGTTCTCGTCCCCGTCTGTGCTCCCCTTCGCGTCGCCGCTCTGGTTCGTGCCCGGGGCCGTGCCGTTGACGGTCACGTCGACGAACCAGCCCTCGTTGACCCCGCCGCCGGCGATCCTGGTCGCGCGGGTGACGGTGCCGCCCACGGACCAGCCGATCCAGCTGAGCAGTTCCGCCGGCAGCGTGAGCGCGCCCTCATCCGCGCCCGCACCCGAAACGGTTCCCGCGTCTGTGCCCTCGGCGGTGCCGGTGCCGGTGCCCGTGCTGGCGGGGGGGTTCTGGGCCCTGGTGGTCGCCATGGCTCTACGCCCGGGCCCGCAGGGCGCGCAGCAGCTTCGCCCAGTGGGCGGGTGACCAGGTGTCCTGATCCTCACCCCAGCCGGTCTGCCCGTCGTACTCCCAGCGCATCAGCGCGTTCGAGCCCGTCTGGTGCTCGCACATGTGACTGACCGCGAAGCCCTCCGCCTCCATGGTGCGGCCGGTGAGGTCCGTCAGGAAGACGTCCATGTGGGCGGACCAGCCGGTGTGCGGGTCGCGGTAGTTGCGCATCCAGCTCTTCGTCCGGTCGAGGCGTTCGAACCGGCCGTCCTGCAGCAGCCAGCCCACGTTCAGCGGGGAGCGGCCGCGGGCGTCGCCGTCCTGCGGGCGCACGAAGCTGAGGAAGCCCGTCCGCGCCTCGGTGTGGCCGAAGATGTACTGGATCCGGCCGCGGCCGCGTTCCCGTTCCACCTCCCGCCAGCGCGGGCCGCCCGGCTCCCGCACCGGATGATCGCCGCGCAGGTGCTGGCGCTTCTGGCTGGCCGAGTGCGGACCACCGCGCGGTCCCCAGGTGCGGTCGCGGATCGAATGGCAGTCGATCGGTATCCGCTCTCCGCGCAGTGTCAGTTCGCCGGTGATGTGACTGAGCTGGTCCAGATGCGGGCTGAACATGGCCGGCGGCTCACCCGGGGCGAAGCGGCGCGGTGGGTGGACGCCGCGGAAGTCGAGATCGAGGGCGAAGCCGGCGTCGGGGTCCGCGTAACCGACGTGGTAGTCCATCAGCGGCGTCAGCATCCGGACGGAGAAGCCTCCGCCGGGGAAGGTGAGGTCACGCAGGTCCGCACCGGCGGGCATCGGCACGTCCGGCGCGTACCGGTAGTACGCGAGGCGCCCCGGGTCGGCCCCGCTCGGATCCCACACGAACACCCGCCAGGTGACCGTGTTCAGGTTGGCGTTGTAGCCGGCGTGCAGCCAGCCGCCGACGCACCGTTCGGGGACGTTGAACGACCACCAGTTGGTCTCCACCCAGTAGGCGTCGGAACCGGCGGGCGGCGGGTGGTAGGTGTCGTCCTCGGGGACGAAGGGCGTGTCCGCGGTGATGGCAGGGGCGTCCCGCGTCGTGTCGATGCTCATACAGTCCTGCCTCTGGTGGGAGGATGGCCCGTCCGCATACGTTCCGTCGGGCCGTCGCGGTCCGTGCCGGCGCACGGCGACGGCGGGCGGCACCGGGCCGAGTCGGGCCGGGCCGGGCCGCGAACCGGAAGCCCACCTGGGCTGGCCGGTCCACGGCCCCGCGACGGCGGCCTAGAGGGTGAACAGGTCGGAGGTGTGGACGAGGGTGGGCTTCTGCAGCCGGCCCTCGTCGTCGAGCAGCCCGACCTGGACGTCGCTGCTGCAGATGTTGGGCAGGATCGAGACCTGCTTGCCGTCGCAGGTGAAGGTGGCGCCGCCGCTGAGGAAGAGGGGCACGTCCTTGGCGGCCTTGAACGCCGCGAGGATCGCCGCCGGCGTCGGGTCGCCGGTGAGGCCGTCGAGAGCCCGCGCGACCGACAGCAGGGTGGTGACCCCGCCCGACTGCCCGGAGCTCACGTTCGGGTCCGGGTCGACGTCCTTGCCGTAGGTCTGCGCGATCGCGGCGTAGAGCCTGGCGTCGGCGCTCTCCAGATCGGTCGTGAGTGTCGAGGCCAGGACGGCGCCGTCGATGACCGACGCGTAGGCCTTGACGTTGCTCGGGTCGATGCAGGTGGTGAGCAGGTATCTCGCCTGGGTGAGCCCGAGGGTCTGGTAGGCCTGCATCCAGGAGGCGCAGAAGGTCAGGTCGCCGACGATGCCGATGGCGTCGGCGCCACCGCTCACGGCCGCCTGCAGCTGTGAGGTCATGTCCGGGGTGCCGAGAGGCACCGGGACGACCTCGTAGCCGACCCCGGCGTTCTTGAAGACGATGCCGCCGATGCCCTGGGCCGCCTGGAGCGCCGCGGGCACGTCGGTGGCGAGGAGCGCGAACTTCCTGACCCCGTGGTCCTTGGCGTGCTGGGCGTANCCCGCGAGCGTCGAGGGGAACCCGCCGGTCAGGATGAAGACACCGGGGGCTGTCAGCTCCTCGGTCGAGGCGCCCGTCATGCCCACGTAGGGGATGCCGGCCTTGGTGAGGATCGGCGTCACCACCGAGCCCTGGCCGGTGAAGGAGGTGATGACGGCCGCCACGTTCTTGTTGACCATCTGGTTCGCGCAGTCCTGGGAGCCGGCCGGCGTCTCGCCGCCCTGGCAGATGAACAGCTCGACCGGGTGGCCGGCGATCCCGCCCTGGTAGTCGTTGAGGTACCCGCGGGCGGCCTGCAGCCCGGCCTCGACCCGCTGGAACTGCGCGGACAGGGCGTTGTCCGAGGCCGAGGCGCTGATGTAGCCAAGCGTGATCGGCGTGCCGGCGGCCGGCTTCTTCGCCCCCAGGGCCGCCGCGGCCGCGGCCGTGCTCGCAGGTGTGGGGGAGTCGTCCGAGCCGCCGCAGGCGGCGGAGGTGACGGTGATGGACAGTGCCACGGCGCCGGCGAGCAACCATCTGCCCCGCCGGCGCTGACGTAACCCGCTCATGTCTTCTTCCTCTGTGGCTGGTCTGGCTCTGTGGCTGGTGTGGATGGCGCCGGAGTCCGTCAACCTAGTCAGTTCATTTAACTATATGGCGTGATCGCTTCCTGTGTACCCCTTCCGGGAAGGGCTGCGGGGGCCTGTCGGTACGTCGGCGGGCTGGCGGCGGGCGAGCGGCGCCATCCCTTGCTGTGGATGGCTGATCGGGCTAGGGTAACAACTAAATGAGCTAACTGATAGCTCCGATTGACTGGGTACCTACCAGCGAACGGAAGACCTATGGATGTGAGCGGCAGGGCCGTCCTCGTCACCGGTGGCCGGCACGGCGCGATCCGGGTGGCGCCCTGATGACCGCCGCCACGGGCGGGCAGAGCGAGCGGGGTGGGGCGGGCGGGCAGCGCGGGGTGCGGGGCCTGGAGCCCGGCTGTCGGGCCGCGGTCGTCATCCACGAATGGCAGCGCGGGACGGTCGACCCGGCTGTCGCCTCGATCCCGTCACTCGCCGCGCACGCCGGCGACCGCGCGGCGACGAAGAACATCAACGCCCTCACCGCCGCCGCCCGCGCGGCCGGGGTGCCGGTGTTCTGGTCGGTGATCGAGCCCCGCGCCGACCGGGTCGGGACGACACCGAGCTGCCTGCTCCTCGCCCACCTGCGCAGGGGTGCGCTCGCCGCCGGCAGCGAGGCGGCCGGCCTCCACCCGGAGGTGGTCACGGCCGAGTCGGACATCTGGATCCGCCGGGTGCACGGGCTCACGCCGTTCCACCAGACCGAGCTGGAGGCCTACCTGCGTGACCTCGGGGTGCGGACCGTGGTGATCGGCGGCGTGTCGACCGATGTGGGTGTGCCCGGAGCCGCCCTGGAGGCGGTCAACCGAGGCTTCACCGTCGTCGTGCCCGAGGACTGCACCGCCGGCAGCTCGCCGGCGACGCACGACTTCGTCGTCCGCACCCAGCTTCGGCTGCTGGCCACCGTCAGCGACAGCGCCAGCGTGATCGAGGCACTGCGGGCCGCGTCCGCGCCGGCCATCGGACGACAGCCGTGAGATTCACCGTCGACTACCCGGTGGGTGGGCCGGGCCACGACTCGGCCCTGCTGACCAGGGCCGGTGTGAGCGCCGTCGCCCGCGCCGCGGAGCGGACCGGTTTCGACGCCATCGCGTTCACCGAGCATCCGGCGCCGTCGCTGAAGTGGCTCCGGCATGGCGGGCACGAGACGCTCGACCTCACCTCGGCGCTGGCGTTCTGCGCGGCGGTGACGGAGCGGATCCGGCTGATGAGCCATCTGCTCGTCCTGCCGTACCACAATCCCTTCGCCGCGGCGAAGGCGCTGACCACCGTCGACCTGCTCTCGGACGGGCGGCTGACGGTCGTGGCGGGCACCGGCTACCTGCGCAGCGAGTTCCGCGCCCTCGGGGTGGACTTCGAGACCCGCAACGAGCGGTTCGACGAGTCGCTGGCGCTGATGCGCGCATTGTGGGCCTCTGGCGGCGTCGCGGTCGAGCACGCGGGAGCGCACTTCACCGGGCTCGGGGTCGCGCACCTCCCCGGCCCCGTCCAGGCCGGTGGGCCGCCGGTGCTCGTCGGCGGCAACTCGGCGCTCGCGCGCCGCCGGGCCGCGCGGCAGCAGGGCTGGAGCCCGCTGATCGTCCCCGAGATCGCCGCCCGCACGTCCCGGACGGCCGCGCTCACATTGGAGATGCTGCCGGCGCTGGTCGGGCAGGTCCGCGCCGCGGCGGTGGAGCACCAGGGCGCGGGCGCCGCCTTCACCGTGCAGGTGCAGGGGCCACACCAGGACGTCATGCGGGGCGGCGTGTCGCGGACCGAGTACGCCGAGGTGCTGGCGTGCCTGGCGGAGGCCGGTGTGGACGCGGTCGTGCTGCAGCCGCGGTGCACATCGGTCAGGGACGCGGTCGCCGGGCTGGAGGAGTTCGCGGCGGAGTACTTCTGATCCGTCGCGTCAGCTGATCCGCCCCGTCAGCCGAAGATGTCCACCAGGGGAGTGTTGACCGGGTCGTGCAGGAAGATGTACTGCGCGGCGACCTCCATGTGCCGGCGCCAGTGCTTCTCGGCCCCGGCACTGTTCTGGGTCTCCACCAGTTGGATCAGCTTCTTGTACGAGCGCAGGGTCTTCTGGAACCGCTCCGGGACGCTTGCGGAGCCGCGGAGCCCTCTTGCCAGCGCTCCCTGCAGGTGGGTGTCGACGATCTCGGCGAGCACGGCGCCCTGGATGGCGAGGGTCCGGTTGCCGCACCGCTGCATGATCAGCTCGTGGAAGCGGTAGGTGGAGCGTGACCAGGTCGCCAGGTCCGGGACCTGCTCGAACCCGGCCTCGACCAGCGTGCGCAGCCGCTCCACCACATCCCGCAGGTCGGTGAGGTCCTGCTCGGTGCGGACCTTGGCCAACAGGCCGGCGCAGGCCGGCTCGGTCACCATCCGGGCCTCGTACACGTCCTGGATGGTGGTGCCCTGCATCTGCAGGAGCAGGCCGATGTGGCGGGCGGCGACCGCCGGGTCGGGCTCCAGCACCTGGGCGCCGCCGCGGGAGCCTCGGCGGACGCCGATCAGCGACTCCGCCTCGAGGATGCGGAACGCCTCGCGCAGGGTCGGTCGCGAGACCTTGAACTGCTCCATCAGGTGGATCTCGGACGGCAGTGTCTCGCCGGCCCGCAGCTCCCCCCGCACGATCCGGCGGCGCAGGTGCGAGGCGATCAGCTCGGCAGTCTTNGGCGCCCGCATGACCGTGCCCACCTGCGGGATCTCCGCGACCGGTTGGCTCATATGACTCATCCTATCCAACGCGTTGATCGCGCAAGGTCGGGCATGGTAGGGGACGCGGCTCGACCAGTTGCAGCCGTCTTCTCTGTATCAGTAATATAATTAAACCAATATCTGTCAAGGATCCGGGAGGCGGCCGCGGTCGTCGCCCGCCGCGGCAGCTGTCGCAGCCTCTCGTGGATCATCGAGCTCGTGGATCATCGAGCCGGATGATGATCGCGTTGATCGTGGTCTGATCCCGTCCATGGCCTGCGCGAGCCGGGTCGGGTTGTTGACCTGGGTTGTAGGTCGGTACCGCCGGCGGTGGGCTGCTCCTTCCACTCTTTGTGTCGACCGTTTTTCTGTTCTCTTGGCGACTCGGTGACGGGCTGAGGGGCTCGGCTGGCAGCCGTGGGTGGGTTCGGGTGCGGGCCGGTGCCGCGCCGGCCGGTGGGTGATCTGACGGTGGTGGTCAGCGTCTCGGGTCGGGCGGGGGAGCGGCGACGCGGCGACTGAAGAGCTCTGGGTGTCTCTTGGGGTGGGGAGTTGACAACCCCGGGCGGTTGAGGGGCGCAACCCCGGGGGGAGCGGAGACACGACAAGCCCTTCAGTCGCTGTCGGCGAACATTCGCGGACGGGCGGCGCGGGGGGTGGGTGAGGGGTGTTTCGGGGCCTGTGTGCGCTCTGAATGCCCTGGTGGCGGCGTTGCGGCGGGTTCCGCCGGATGCGGTGGCCCGGCGGTCGTGCGTCGGCCGGGTGGCCACGGGCCGAGGTGCCCGCGGGCCGGGTGCCGGACGTCGGAGGGGTGGGGCGGTGGTGTCCCGGTACCGGCCCGGGGCCTGTCGCCCGTCGGGCCTCCCGGGCCGGCTCGACACCCGGGGTGTCCCGTCCGATCAGACGGCTCTGTCACCCCGACCCAGACCCGGCCGCCGTCACCCAGACCCGGCCGCCGTCACCCAGACCTGGGCTGCTGCCACCCCGGCCCAGCCACCGCCACCCAGAGCCCGCGGCTCGGGTTCTGCGTCTCTCGGGGTCAGCGCACCTCTGGAGCGGGGTCCAGCGGCGGTGGGTGCGGGTGTAAGTGCGGGTGTGGGTGCGCGGGCGGGTGTGGGCGGCGGCTGTCGTCGACCCTCCGTCGTGCAGCATTGAGCTGAAACAGTTCAATCATTTGCCCGTTGGTGTTACGGTGCCTCGAAGCATCGTGTGACGGGTGCCACTGGGACGCCCAGCTGACGACGCCNTAGCCGGTGGAGCAGGTATGCGCGAACATCTGAACTTCGTCCTCCTGGGGGTGGGGAACGGCGCTGTCTTCGCCGCCCTGGCGTTGGCTCTCGTCGTCACCTACCGAAGCTCCGGGGTCCTCAACTTCGGCACCGGCGCGCTCGCGCTGCACGCCGCCTACACCTACGCACTGTTGCGCGACGGTGAGCTCCTGATCCCCATCCCCGGGCTGCCGGAGACGATCGGCCTCTCCGGCGAAGTCGGTCTGTGGCCGGCGGTCATCCTCACGGTCCTGTACGAGGCGGTGCTGGGTGTCGTTCTCTACGGCCTGGTCTTCCGGCCGCTGCGGGCGCATCCGGTGGTGGCCAAGGCGGTCGCCTCGCTCGGCATCATGGTGGTGCTCACCGGGGTCATCACCATGCAGGTCGGCGGCGACCAGATCCTGGTCGCGCCGATCTTCCCGCGGCACACCTGGGAGGTCGGCGGCCTGCGGCTGCTGTCCGACCGGTTCTGGTTCGTCGCCGTCATCGTGCTGATCGCAGCCATGCTGGGCCTCGTCTACCGGTTCACCCGGTTCGGCACCGCCACCCGGGCCGCGGCCGAGACCGAGGTCGGCGCGATCGTCTCCGGCCTGTCGCCCGATCTGATCGCGTTGGTCAACTGGGCGGTGAGCGGCGCGGTCGCCGCGGTCGCCGGCATTCTGATCGCTCCGCTGGTGCCGCTGGTGCCGGGGACCTACACGCTGTTCATCGTCCCGGCGCTGGCCGCCGCGGTGCTTGGGCGGTTCTCCCTGCTCGCGCCCGCGGTCATCGGCGGCCTCGCCATCGGAGCGCTGCAGTCCGAGGCGGTCTACCTGCAGACCCGGGCGGACTGGCTGCCCAGCAGCGGGGTCGCCGAATTGATCCCCCTCATCGTGGTGCTGGCCGTGCTGGTCGTCCAGGGCCGGCCGCTGCCGACCCGGGGGATGCTGCTGGAACGGACCCTGGGCCGGGCACCGCGGCCGCGCTCGTCCTGGCGGCCGGCGGTCGGGCTGCTGCCGCCGGCCGTCATCGCGATCTACGCGGCGAGCGACAGCTACCGCTCCGCGCTGATGGAGTCGTTCATCGTCGGCATCCTCGCGCTGTCGCTGGTGGTGGTCACCGGCTACGTCGGCCAGATCTCGCTCGCCCAGCTGACGCTGGCCGGCGCCGCCGGGTTCCTGCTGTCGACCTTCAGCCACTCCTGGCACATCCCGTTCCCGATCTCGCCGGTCCTGGCGGCGCTCGGTGCCACCGTGATCGGCGTGGTCGTCGGCCTGCCGGCGCTGCGGATCCGGGGCATGCTGGTCGCGGTCGTCACGCTGACGCTCGCGGTCGCGCTGGAGGCCATCTGGTTCCGTAACAACGATCTCAACGGCGGTTCGGACGGCGCCCCGATCGCCAATCCGTCGATCTTCGGCCTGGATCTCGGGATCGGGACGGGTCGGGCGTTCCCGCGGCCCGAGTTCGGACTGCTGTGCCTGGCGGTGCTCACCGGGGTCGCGATCGGGGTGGCCCGGCTGCGGCGCAGCCGGCTCGGCTCCGCGATGCTGGCGGTGCGCGCCGACGAACGGTCGGCGGCGGCGGCCGGGATCAGTGTGGTCCGGGTGAAGCTGCTCGGCTTCGCGATCGCCTCGTTCATCGCCGGCCTCGGTGGTTGCCTGCTGGCCTACAAGCAGACCACCGTCACCTTCACCTCGTTCAGCGCGCTGCTCGGCCTCGGGCTGTTCACCACGGTCTTCCTGGCCGGGATCACCTCCGTCTCCGGCGGGATGCTCGCCGGGGTGCTCGGCGTCGGCGGCGTGTTCTACGTCGCGCTGTCCCACACGATCGACGTCGGTGAGTGGTACGGCATCGTCAGCGGTCTCGGCCTCGTCCTCACCGTCATCGCCAACCNGGACGGCCTCGTCGGCCCGGTGCACCTCGCGGCCGGGCGGCGCCGTCGGCGTTCCCTCGCCGCCACGCCACCCAACCCGGCCCGTTCCGCTCCGGAGCAGGCTCCGGCTCCGGCTGCGGCTGCGGCGGCCGGCCCGGTGACGGGCGGGGATGGAGCCGCCGTCGGTGCCAGGTTGTTCGTGACCGGGATCAGCGTCCGCTACGGCGGCGTCACCGCGCTGTCAGAGGTGACGATCGAGGCTCAGCCCGGAATGATCGTCGGTGTCATCGGTCCCAACGGCGCGGGCAAGACCACGCTGATGGATGCGACCTGCGGATTCGCCCCGGCGACCGGAGAGATCACGCTGGGCGGGTCGCGGCTGGCCGGTCTTCCGCCGCACCGCCGGGCCCGCGCCGGGCTCGGCCGCACGTTCCAGGGCCTCGACCTCTACGACGGCCTCACCGTCGAGGAGAACCTGATGGCCGGCCAGTACGCCGCCCGCCCCGGCGCTCTGCCACGGGATGAGCTGCTCGGCTGGCTCGGGCTGACCGAGCACCGCGACCGCGGTGTCGGTGAGCTCTCCCAGGGCCAACGCCAGCTCGTCTCGATCGCCCGCGCGCTCGCCAACGGCCCGGAGGTCCTGCTGCTCGACGAACCGGCCGCCGGCCTCGACCCGACGGAGAGCGGCTGGCTGGCCGAGAAGCTGCGAGCGGTCAGCGCCCGCGGCGTGACGATCGTGCTCGTCGACCACGACATGCACTTTGTCCTCGGCCTGTGCGACACCATCCACGTCCTCGACTTCGGCAGACAGATCGCCGGCGGTCCACCGGCGGAGATCCGTGCCGATCCGAAGGTCATGCAGGCATACCTCGGCACCGGCCAAACGGTGAAGGAGCTGGCGTCATGACCGCGGTACTGGGCTGCGAGGGGCTCTGTGTCGGGTACCGGCATGGCGCGGTCGCCNGCGACATCGCCATCTCGGTCGGCAGGGGCGAGATCCTCGCGGTGCTGGGACCGAACGGGGCGGGCAAGACCACCNTGTTGCTCACCCTCGCCGGCTTCCTGCGGCCGATCGGTGGTTCGATCGCCGTCGACGGCAGGGGCGTGACGGGCGCCTCGGCCCGCCGGATGAACCGCGCCGGCGTGGTGCTGGTGCCCGACAGCCGGGCGCTGTTCACCACCCTGAGCACGCTGGACAACATTTCGATCGCCGCCAGGAAGGGCGGCGCTACCGTCAGCGAGGTCCTGGACCTGTTCCCGCGGCTGCGCGTCCGCAGCAAGGTCAGCGCCGGGCTGCTGTCCGGCGGAGAGCAGCAGATGCTCGCGGTCGCCCGGGCGCTGGTGCAGGGGCCGCGGGCACTGCTCATCGACGAGCTGAGCATGGGCCTGGCCCCGATCATCGTCGAGCAGCTCATGCCGCTGGTGCGGGGCGTCGCCGACGAGACCGGCGCGGCGATCGTCCTGGTCGAGCAGCACGTGCACCTGGCACTCGAGATCGCGGACGCCGCCGTGGTGCTGGTGCACGGTGACGTGTCGCTGGCCGGGAAGGCCGCGGCGCTGCGCGACCGGCCGGCGGAGCTGGAGGCCGCCTACCTGGGCGCCGTTTCCGCCGGCGGTTCCCCGGGCAACGACGCGGCGGGCGCGGCGGCGGCGGGCGCGGCGGCGGCGGACCCGCCGCCGGGTGTCAGTGGCGGACCCGAGGTGGGGGTGGTGCTGGCGGACCCGGGATCGGGGTGACAGTACTGTCTGATCAGATGGGGCGCCCCGGTGGCGAGCCGGGCGGGAGGCCCGCCGAGTGACCATCCCGGGCCGGCACCGGGACATCACCACCCGCCCTCTCCGACGTCCACCGCCTCGCCCGCGGGCACCTCG
This sequence comes from Frankia sp. EI5c, assembly GCF_001636565.1. Lineage (GTDB taxonomy): Bacteria > Actinomycetota > Actinomycetes > Frankiales > Frankiaceae > Parafrankia. Next base: position 57,183 of record NZ_LRTK01000008.1, on the reverse strand, counting down.
GCCCGCGGCCACCCGGCCGACGCACGACCACCGGGCCGCCGCATCCCCGGCGGGGACCCGCTACGACGCCGCTGCCAGGGCTTTCAGAGCGCGCACAGGCCCCGCAACAGCCCTCACCCACCCCCCGTCGCACCCCCGCGCCGCGGGTCCGCGGGTGTGTGCCGACAGCGACTGAAGACCTCGTTGTGTCTCCGCTCCCGCCGGGGTGGCGCCGCCTCCGCCGCCGGGGTTGTCAATGCTCCTCCCGAGGAGACACACCGAGGTCTTCAGGCGCCGTAGCGCCACTCCCGCGCCCGCGGCCGAAATGCTGGCCGCTACTGTCAGATCACCGAACGCACCCCACCCGCGCTGTGGCGGTGGTCGCCGCCCCGCACCCCGGGAACCGTCCTTCAGACCCTGCGGAGCAGGCCTTCCTGCGTTGTGGTGGCGCACAGCCGGCCGGAACGGTCGAGGATCTCGCCGTGGCAGAGCGCGCGGGCGCCGCCGGCCCATCGGCTGTGCTGGTCGTAGCGGAACCACTCGTCGACCCGCAGCGGAGCGTGGAACCACACCGTGTGGTTGACCGTGCCGAACCGCAGCCGGCCGTCGTGCAGGGTGTGGCCGTGCGGGGCGAGCGCCACCGAGAGAATCAGCATGTCACTCAGGTAGGTGGGCAGGCCGCCCGCTCGAGGGCGCCGTCGGGCACGGGCTGGCGGCTGCGGGCCCAGACGGCCTGGTGCGGCTCGCCCGTCCGGCCGAGGGCGGCGAGGGCCCGGGCGGGCAACATCGGGAACCGTAGCTCGGTGCCGAGGGCCCGGGACAGGTACTGAGCCCAGGCCAGGTTCTCCGCGTTGTCGGCGAAGGTCGTCGCGGGCGCGGGCAGGTCCTCCGGGCCCGGGCCGCCGAGCTCGGCGGCCTGGTGCTCCAGGCCCGGCTCGTCCCGGTGGAACGAGGCGGTCATCGTGAAGATCGTCCGACCGTGCTGGCGGGCGTCGACGCGGCGGGTGCTGAACGCCGCGCCGTCGCGGACCTGCTCGACCTCGAACTCGGTGCGGACAGTCGTGTCGCCGGGACGCAGGAAGTAGCAGTGCGCGGAGTGGACGCGCCGGTCCGCCGGCACCGTCAGGCCCGCGGCCAGGACCGCCTGGCCCGCGACCTCGCCGCCGAACGAACGGCCCGCGGGCCCGGTGTGCGCCCTGCCCAGGAAGCGATGTTCGTCGACGCGGTCGAGGGCGAGGGCATCCAGGACGGATCCGGTCTGCTGGGCGAAATCGAGCGGCATGACCCGATGCTAACAACAGGATAAATAATACATCTATTTCTTCGACCCCGAGGGTTGGGTCTGCCGCCCGGTCGGCGCGCGGAGTGGGGTCGCGGCCGCCCCTCGCTCGTCGCGGGCCCACCAATCACTTCAGTGCAATCAGTTAACCTATTGTGTGATNACCTGGCGGTCGCGTCCTCAGCTCGCGAGCCCGCTGGACGGGCCGGGGCCAGGCTTCGGACGGGCTGCCCGGGACGCCTGACGACGGCGCGATCGACGCAGTGGTCCCGCCGGTGCGGATACCGGCACAGCCGACCAGGAACGAGATGACCGGATGACCGAGGTAGCCGAACCACCCGAAGTGCTGACCGGGCGCCGCGACGGCGGCTCTGAGCCGGTCCCGTGCTCCAGACGCGCCNGGGAGGGTGTCAGCGCGTTCGGCGAGGAGTGCGCGCCGGTGCGGGCGGGCCGCTGAGATGGGCATCCGGGAACGGTTCCGCCAGCTCCTCACCGAGGCCCCCGCCGACGCGGCCGCCATCGAGTTCGAAGGGCGGTGGGCGACCTGGGGAACGATCCAGGCGATCGCCCGCGATCTCGACGAGATCCTGCTCGCCCGCGGCCTGGGGGCCGGTGCCCGTGTCGGCCTGATCATCGAGAACCGTCCCGAACACGTGGCGGTGATCGTCGGGCTGCTCGCCAGCGACCGCACCGTCGTCTCGTTCAGTTCGCTGCAGCCGCCGGCGCGGCTCGCCGCCGATCTCGCCCTCGGGAAGGTCGGCGTGCTGGTCGGCTCCCCGGCCCTGCTCGCCGGCGAGGGGGTGCGCGCGGCGGGCGGGCCCGCCCTGGTGCTGGAGCTGACCGCCGCCACGGTCACGGCGTCCGGGCCGGTGGCGAGGATCGAGCCGCGGCCCGGGGACGTCGTGCCCGGGGTCGTGATCGAGATGCTGACCTCCGGCACGACCGGCCCGCCCAAGCGGGTGCGCCTGCGCGAGCCGCAGGTCGACACCGCACTGGCCGTAAGTGCCCCGGAACCGCGCGCGGACCGNCTCTTCCGCGGCGGCGTGACGATAGTGGCGACCCCGATGGTGCACATCGGCGGTTTCTGGGGTGCGGTCTCCACGCTGTACACCGGCCGCAGGATCGTGCTCTTCCCCCGGTTCGAACTCGACAGCTGGCTCGACGCGGTCGAACGCCACCGCCCGGCCGCGGCCGGCGTCGTCCCCGCGGGGCTGCGCGCGATCCTGGCGGCCGAGGTGCCCGCGGACAGGCTCGCGAGCCTCAGAGTCATCCTGAGTGGGACGACGTTCTGCCCGCCGGAGCTGGTCGACGCGATGCTCCAGCGGTACGGCATCCGCGTGCTGCCGACCTACGGCGCCACCGAGTTCGCGGGCGCGATCGCGCTGTGGACGGCGCAGCTGCACGAGAAGTACTGGGCGACGAAGGCCGGTGCCGCCGGCCGGCCGGTGCCCGGCGTCGAGCTGCGGGTCACCGGCGCCGGCGGTGCCGTGCTGCCGGTCGGTGAGCAGGGCGTTCTGGAGGTGCGCAGCGCCCAGTCGCCGGTCGGCGCGCAGGCCTGGCAGTCGACCAGTGACCTGGCCTCGATCGACGCCGACGGCTTCCTGTGGATCCACGGCCGGGCCGACGACGCGATCGTCCGCGGCGGCTTCAAGGTGCAGCCGGAGACCGTCCGGGAGGCGCTGGAACGGCACCCCGCCGTGCGCGAGGCGGCGGTGGCCCCCCTGCCCGACGAGCGGCTCGGGTTCGTTCCGGTGGCGGCCGTCGAGATCGAGCCGGGCGCCGAGGTCGACGGGGCGGAGCTGCGCCGGTTCTGCCGCGATGTGCTCCTGCCCTACGAGGTGCCCGTGCACGTCATCGTCCTGGACGAACTGCCGCGCACCCCGTCCTACAAGGTCAGCCGGATCGAGCTGCTTGAGCTCGTCGAGGCCCGGCTGCGCCCGTCTGCCTGATCGCGCTGGCGGCCCGGCCGGAACAACCGGATCGAGCCGACGAGGCGATCCAGATATGTTATCAATTAACAGTCAAATTAGTTAACTGCTCAAATTAGTTAACTGCTTTGTGGGGTTGGCCGCCGGCGTGGGGTGGCGGCGCGAGCCCGTCTGGGAGGCAACGGATGCGGATCGACACGGCCGAGCGACTGGACCGCTTCCGGGCCGAGGTGCGGGCGTTCATCGCCGAGTACAACCCGGGGCCCAAGCGCCACACCGGTGTCCGCGCGCCGGAGCCCGAGCTCGTCGAGCCGATCCGCGGGTTCACCCGGGCGCTGTTCGACGCCGGCTACCTGGGGGCCGACTGGCCGGAGCGGTACGGCGGCCGGGCCGGTCACGACCCGCGGGAGGCGTTCGTCGTCGCCGAGGAGATCGCCCGGGCCGGCACCTGGGGCCCGATCGGCGCCGGCCCGCCGCTCGCGGCCCCAGCGCTGATCACCTTCGGCACTCCCGAGCAGCGGGCCCACTACCTGCCGCGGATCCGGTCGGCGGAACACATCTGGTGCCAGTTGTTCAGTGAACCGGGCGCCGGCAGCGACCTGGCCGGCCTGTCCACCAGGGCGGTGCGCGACGGCGATCACTGGCGGGTCAGCGGGCAGAAGGTGTGGACGACCAACGGCCACCACGCCGACGTCGGCTACCTGCTGGCCCGCACCGACCCCGACGCGCCGAAGCATGCCGGCATCAGCGCGTTCATCCTCGACATGTCGACGCCGGGCGTCGACGTGCGCCCGCTGCGCGAGATCACCGGAACCAGCGACTTCAACGAGGTCTTCCTCGACGACGTCCACATTCCGGCCGCCAACCTCATCGGCCGGCTCCATGACGGCTGGCGGGTCGCGAACTCCAGCCTGCTCCACGAGCGCAGCGGAGTCGCGGCCGGCTCGGTGGAACTCGTCCGCCACCTCGACGACCTGCTCGCCCTCGGGCCCACCGACCCGGCGACCACCGGCCGGATCGCCACCGCCGTGCTGGTCAGCGACGCGATGAGCAAGGCCGTCCAGTCGCACATCCTCGCCGGCACCGAGGACGCCGCCGACGCCGCGGCCGTGAAGATCTTCTTCAGTGAGACCAACCTGGCTCTGGCCGAAGCCGGCCTGGCGCTGCAGGGGCCCGGCGGGCTCGCCGCCGAAGGCGACCCCGAGGCCACCGCCGACGGCTGGTGGCAGGACGCCTTCCTCTACGCCCGTGCCTACACGATCGCCGGCGGCGCCACCGAGGTCCTCAAGAACGTCATCGCCGAACGCGCTCTGCGCATGCCCCGCGAGCCCCGCTGAACCGGCCGGCCCGGCGCCGCCGACACCGCTGACCCCGCTGACCCCGCTGACCCCGCTGACCGCTGACCCCGCTGACCGCTGACACCGCCGCCGTCCTCCACCGGAGGTGGGGCCAGAAATCGGACAGCTCGGACCGGATTCTTGACACGTGTCCCCAGTCACACTGTAATGATCTCAATCGGTTAACTCATTTAGCCGGAAGGCGCGCCATGTCTGACGTCGACCGCACCCCGCCCAAGGTCCACCTGAGGATCAACGGGGAGAAGCTCGAGACGGCCTCCGGAGGGACCTACGACCACATCAGTCCGGCGACCGGCGAGGTCGACGCCCGGATCCCGCTGGCCGACAAGCAGGAGGTCGAGCTCGCNGTCACCAGGGCACACGAGGCGTTCCAGGCGTGGAAACGGACGAACCCGGGCCTACGCCGCCAACTGCTGCTGAAGCTCGCCGACCTGATCGAGGTCAACGCCGCCGAGTTCGCCCGCCTGGGAGCGCTCGACAACGGCACGCCGCTCGCCGTCGGGGCGGCCTTCCCGGCACTGTCCACCGAGTGGACCCGCTACTACGCGGGCTGGGCCGACAAGATCACGGGTGACCTCACCGGCCGGCCGGACGACCTGGGCGAGCTCGGCTACACGCTTGCGCAGCCGTACGGCGTGGTCGGCATCATCATCACCTGGAACGGCCCACTCATCTCGCTGGCGATGAAGATCCCGCCCGCGGTCGCGGCCGGCAACACCGTGGTGGTGAAGCCCTCCGAGCTCACCCCGTTCTCCGGCGAACTGTTCATGGACCTCGTCGAGCAGGCCGGCTTCCCGCCGGGGGTCATCAACATCCTGCCGGGCACGGCCGAGGCGGGGGCGCAGCTGGTCAGCCACCCGCTGGTCAGGAAGGTCAGCTTCACCGGCGGGCCGTCGACGGCCACGAGCATCCTGCGGGCCTGTGCACCCGACATGAAACCGGCCGTGCTGGAGCTCGGCGGCAAGGGCCCGCACCTCGTCTTCGACGACGCCGACCTGGACGCCGCCTGCCTGCACGGCACGGCCTACTCGCTGATCGCGCTGTCCGGCCAGGGCTGCGCGTTCGCCACCCGGATGCTGGTCCAGGACGCCGTCTACGACGAGATGGTCGCGCGGGTGAAACTGGTCGCCGAGAACATCCCGATCGGCGACCCGTTCGACCAGGGCACCGCGTCGGGGCCGGTCGTCAACCAGGCCGCGGTCGACCGGATCCTCGGCATGGTCGAGCGGGCCCGGGAACAGGGGGCCACCGTCCTCACCGGCGGCCGGCGCATCGACCGGCCCGGCTACTTCATCGAGCCGACCGTGCTGGTCGACGTCGACCCGGAGAGCGAGATCGCCCAGACCGAGGTTTTCGGCCCGGTGCTGTGCGTCTTCAGATTCTCGACCGAGGACGAAGCCGTCGCGCTCGCGAACAACACCCGCTACGGGCTGTGCTCCTACATCCAGACCAAGGACCTCAACCGGGCGTTGCGGGTGGCGGCCGAGCTGGGCGACGGCCAGGTCATCGTCAACGGCGCGACCAATCTGGAGCCCTCCCGTCCCTTCGGCGGCTTCGGCCAGTCCGGTCTGGGCAAGGAGGGCGGCCGCGAGGGCATCTACGAATTCCTGCGCATCCGCGCGGTCGGCATCAAACTCTGACGGCTCACGGCTCACGGCTCACGGCTGACGGCTGACGGCTGACGGCTGACGGCTCGCGGCTGCACGTATTGAAACCCGTCCACCGACATCCGGGAGAGAACCGCCATGGCGGGAAAGCTTGAGGGCCGGGTCGCCTTCATCACCGGCGCCGCCCGCGGCCAGGGCCGCGCGCACGCTGTGCGGCTCGCGCGCGAGGGCGTCGACATCATCGGCGTCGACATCTGCGCCGATATCCCGACGATGAACTATCCCTGCGGCACCTGGGAGGAACTGCAGGAGACCGCCGCGCTCGTCGAGAAGGAGGGGCGCCGTGCCGTCGTCGGCCGGGCCGACGTCCGCGACCAGCCCGCGCTGCGGGCGGTCTTCGACCAGGGCCACGAGACGTTCGGCCGGCTCGACATCATCATCGCCAACGCGGGCATCCTGCGGCTCGGCGACAGCCGCGACCCGGTCGCCGAGTGGCAGGACACGATCGACATTCTGCTCACCGGAACCTTCAACACGGTGCAGGTCGCGCTGCCGGCGCTGCGGGCCGGCGGGCGGGGCGGCTCGATCGTCTTCACCAGCTCCAGCGCCGGCCTGAAGGGCACCGCGAGCGAGGAACCGAGTGCCCAGGCCTACACCACCGCGAAACGCGGCCTGGTCGGCTACATGCAGGTGCTGGCCAACCAGTACGCCGCGGAATGGATCCGGGTGAACACGATCCACCCGACCGGGGTCGTCAGCGGCATGACGATGAACGAGGCGATGGCCGCGGCGATGGCCAACGCCGACAGCAACATCTCCTCGATGCAGAACGCGCTGCCGATCCCGATCCTGCAGCCGACGGACATCGCGAACGCGGTCGCCTTCCTCGTCTCCGACGAGGCGAAGTTCATCACCGGAATCGCCTGGCCGCTGGACGCCGGTTTCTCGGTGCGCTGAACCGGCCGGCCGCAATCGAGGCTCGGGAGGGTCGAAATGACTGGAACAACGACGCTGACCGACCATCACATCGCCGGATCCAGCGCGGTGGAGGTGGTGTGCGACCGGTTCGACGCGCTGCGGGCGGCACATCCCGTCGTCCGGGTCACCGAACCGGAGGCCGAGTACTGGATGGTGCTCGACTACGAGCTGATGCGGCAGTGCCTGCAGAATCCCGCGGTCTTCTCCAGCTCGGTGATCTCGCCGCTCAACGCCGACTCCCCGTACAAGATGATCCCGATCCAGCTCGACCCGCCGGAGCATGCGGGCTGGCGGCGGCTGATGGCGTCCTATTTCGCGCCGAAACAGATCGAGAGGCTGCGCCCGGAGCTCATCCGACGGGCCGGCGAGCTGGCGGCCGAGATCAGGGCGAAGGGGGAGTGCGACTACGTCGAGGAATTCGCCCTGAAGTTCCCGACGGTCGTGTTCCTGGAGATGATGGGCCTGCCGGTCGACGAGCTTCCGCGCTTCCTGGAGTGGGAGGCCATGATGCTCGGCCCGGCCGACGAGTCCGGCGGGCACGACAACGAGCGCATGATCGCCGGGATGCTCGCGGCCGTCGCCTACTTCCAGACCGAGATCACCCGGCGCCGGGAGAGCGGCGAGCGCCGCGAGGGCGAGCTGCTCTCGGCGATGGTCGACTGGGAGCTCGACGGCCAGGCCGTGAGCGACGACGACCTGCTCAACTGCTGCCTGCTGTTGTTCCTGGCCGGTCTGGACACGGTCGCGATGAGCCTGTCCTACGCGATGTACCACCTGGCCACCCACCACGACGACCGCGCGCGGGTCGCCGCGCTCGCGGCGGCCGGCGAGCCGATGGACGACGTCGTCGAGGAGATGCTGCGCTTCTACGCCGTGCCCGAGATCGGCCGCAGGGTCACGCAGGACATCGAGGTCGGCGGCCAGCTGATGAAGGCGGGCGACCTGGTGTTGTTCCCGCTCGTCGCCGGCAACCGCGACGACGCCCTCGTCCCCGACGCCGGTCGCGTCGACCTCGCCCGCGGCCGGCGGTCGGTGCCGCATCTCGCCTTCGGTGGCGGGCCGCACCGCTGCCTGGGCTCCCACCTCGCCCGCCTCGAGATGGAGATCGCGCTGGCCGCCTGGCACGCTGTCATCCCGCAGTACTCCCTCGGCGCGCACGACGGCCCGCTGGCGTACTGGGGCACCGTGCACGGGATGTTCGCGCTGCCCCTGACCGGTTTCGGGCCGCAGTGAGGGGGAGGGGGAGGGGGAGGGGGATGCGGATCGTCGTGGACAGGGCACTGTGCGTCGGGCACGCCCGCTGCCACGCCCTGGAACCAGATCTCTTCCCGATCGACGACCTGGGCTATGTCGACGTCACGGACCCGGAGCTCCCGGCCGCCGACCAGGCGGCCCGCGCTCGCCGGGCCGCCGCGGCCTGCCCCGAGCGAGCACTGCGGGTGGTCGAGCACTCCCAGCCGTGAGCGGCCGCGCCACCGCTCCGACGGCCAACACGGCTGGTCGGCCAACACGGCGGGTCGGCCAACACGACGGGTCGGCCAACACGGCTGGTCGGACGGGGCGCTGCCTACCCGCTCGCGGACGTCGCCGCCCGGCACGGTCACGCCGACCAGAGCCACCTCACCCGCGAGGTCGTCCGGTATGCCGGTGAGCCGCCGCGCGCGCTCGCCGCGCAGCGTCGCCCGACCGCCCACACCGCCCTCGGAACGACTACTGGTTGGTCAGCTTGCCGGCGATCTGGTCGATGAGGCCCTGCTCGACGTCCCGCGGCGGGACGTCCTGGATGTTCATGACATCGAGCTCGACGGCAACCTGGCCGACGTAGAAGTAGATCGTGTCGAAGACGTAACCGTAGGTTCCGTAGCCGTCCGAGACGCCCATCGAGGTGCGGACCAGTGCGGTGGCGCCCCGCGGCGTGGGCGGTGTCTCGACGGCGACGATCTCGTAGGTGTAGCCGTTCTCGTCCGCACCCGCCAGCTGCTCTTCCATCGCCAGGCGATAGCAGTCGCCGAAATCGGGGCTGGTCACTATCTGCGCGTCCTCGCTGATCTGGCGCGCGGGAAGAATCCTCGCCCGGCTGGTCGCCTGGAAACCCGATTCCTCCAGGCTGGTGAACGTGTCGCCGCTCGTCTCGTCCAGGGGCGGGGACGGGTTGTAGTCGGGGACTCCGACGCAGGCCGCGACCTGGGCGCGGACCGCGGCGCTGTCGCTGTTCTCGTCGTCGGTGCCGCCCGAGTTCTCGAAGCTCGCCGTCTCCTCCGCCGCCGTGAGCACGTAGTCCCCGGCGTGCAGCTCCCTGGCGGTCGCGGCGGTTGCCGGCCTGGACTGGTGGCTGGCCGGTGCGGACGGGTCCGCCGGGCCGGGCGCCCCGGGTGCCCCGGGCACCGCCGTCGCCGACGGCTGCGCCGCGGGGTCGATCGGGATGACGCCTTCCTGGCATCCCGTGACCATGAGCGCCAGCGTCGAGGCGACGACCCCTCCGCACACCGCCCGGCGTACCCTCCGGCCTTTCCGCATGCCGCCCACCGCCTACCTCCGCTGTGTTCACCCAGGCCGTCACGAGAACGCGGCAGCCGTTGCTCTCAACGGTTCACACGATGCCGGAGAAAAGCGGCCTGGTGCCAATGCGGAAGATGTCGTCCGAGGGACAGCCGTGCGCTGCGGATGTTTTCCGGAAATGAATTGGCGAGGTAGTTTCCCGGGGTTTTCGTGATGCCGCCCTTGACAACGAGCCAATCAGTGCCCCGGCCGCCCCGGCCGCCTCGGGCGGCGACCTCGCGCCGCGTGTGGTCTGGTCTGCGGCCGACGGGAGGTCGCCGGGGCCGGGTGAGCCCGTCGATGCCGGGGCTCATCGGCCGCCCGGCGGAGGCCCCTCGAGCACCTCGGTCGCCCGTCCGAGGGCGGCCCGCTCGCCCGCCGACTTGTCACAGCCGGGGAGTATTGTTCGGCCCATCATGATCACCGCCTTCCGTGGGCGAGGCGGACGGCGTCCTGGCTACCCGCCGCCACCTTGCGGCAGGGGGTCGGCAGCGGGCGGTCTGGCACGGCGGGGGCGCGTGCCCGGCGGGGCCCACGGCGGGGCGGGAAGCGACGATGGGAAGGGAGGCCCTGATGGTGCGCGAGGTGATCTCGATCATCAACGTCTGGTGTGACAACACCGGCCGGCACGACAAGGACCAGGTGGCGGCGAAGAGGTCGGTGGCGCTGGCGTACGACGGCAAGCTCGTCCGCCTCGACCTGTGCGACGAGTGCCGGGACGAGATGGCCGCCGTCCTCGGGGAGTACGCGGGCTACGGGCAGGTCGTCGAAGCGCCCAGGTCGGGCCGGATCGACACGACCTGGACGGCGGTGGAGGAGAACAACGCGGCGGCCGAGCCCCCCGCGGATGCCGCGCCCAAGGCGGCGTCCAAGCGCTCGCCGTCCACCTCGGCCGGCGGCGCCCGCCGCTCCCGGGCCGCCGCTCCAGAACCCGAGGTGGCCGTGTAGCGAGGACCGCTCAGCTGACTGCCAGGACGATGGCGGCGCCGAGGCCGCCGAGCCCGACGGCGCACGCCATCTCGGGCAGCCCGCCGTCGCGTCGCCGGAGGAACCGGTCGAGGGCGAGCCGGCCGGCGCCGAGCGCGGCCACCGCGATCGCGACCACCGCGATGCACAGCGGATACTCCATGCCGCCGTCGGTCGCCCACAGGCCCCGCGGCACGGTCACGATCATCGCGTTGATCATGACGCCGACAACGGCCGCGGCGGCCAGCGGCGTCAGCAGTCCGGCGGCCAGGCCGAGCCCGCCGAGGAGCTCGCCTGTGCCGGCCAGCCCGGCGAAGAAGGTGCCGGGCTGGTAGCCCAGCTCGGCGAACCCTCTGCCGGTCGCGGTGAGGCCCTCGCCGCCGAACAGGCCGAAGAGCTTCTGCGCGCCGTGCCCGGCGAGCAGCAGGCCGAAGGTCATCCGCAGGATCAGCAACCCGAAGTCACCGGCGGAAACGGCCCGGGGCCGCCTGGCGGGGCGAGATGCTTCCGCCGGAGCCGGAGCCGGAGCCGGAGCCGGAGCCGGAGCCGGAGCCGGAGCCGGAGCCGGAGCCGGAGCCGGAGCCGGAGCCCGAGTCGGGGTCGGGGTCGGAGCCCGAGTCGGGGTCGGCGCTGCGGTCCGGGCTGGGGCTGGGGCCGCGGTCGGTCCGGCGGCCGGGGGCGCTGAGGTGGGTGGGCCTGCTGCGTTGGCCGGGGGGTGGTGGGTGATCCGGTGCCGCTCGAGAAGTTTCATGTCGAGACCTCGATTCGGAGGCACACGCGGTGATGCTCTGGTCACCAGGTTTCCTGCCCATCGCGTCGGGCCGGTACCAGGAAGCCCAGGTCATCGAAACCGCCGCGGTGGCGGGAGAGCGCCGCGGCGAGGTCGGCGTCCGCGTCAGTCCGGCAGCAGGAGCGCCGCGACGGTGCGCTCGACCCAGCCGGCGAAGGCCTGGTCGTCGAAGACGCCGCCGTCGGGGTGCCGCTCCCGCAGCAGGAGCCAGATCGTGTACCAGTTGAGGGTCGACCAGACGTCGCGGGCCGCGGCGTCGACCGTCAGCCCGGGCCGTAGCGGCCCGTTGGCCGCCACCGCGGCCACGAACGTCCGCATGTCGGCATAGCGACGTTCCTCCTGCTCGCGCCAGCGTTTTCCGAGATCCTCGTCGACAACGCTGGCCTGCATGAACGCTCGGCTGATGGCCGCCACCCGGCGGGCCGGGCCGATGCTCATCAGGCCGAACAGGCGCAGCTGCTCACGTTGGTCGGGCGCGTGTAGCGCGGCCTGGAAGTCGACCTGCTCGGCGAAGGGCAGGTCGGCCCGGCCGGTGTGCTCGTCGCCGGTCACCGCGCGTTCGAACGCCAGCTCCAGCAGCCGCGCCTTGCTGGCCAGCGCGTAGACCGACTCGACCGCGACGCCGGCCTCCGCCGCGACGGCGCGCATCGTGGTCCCGGTGTAGCCGCGCTCGCTGAAGACCACGACCGCGGCCCCGAGGATCGCCGCGCGGGTGGCCTCGGCCTGCGCCGCCCGTAGCGGCGAGTGGTAGGCGCGAGTCGCCTTGCCGACCAATTTCACTCCAACGTCACTGGGTCCAATACTGTCGCGCTGCATCGATCATAGGGAAGGGAGCACCTCCGATGGCCAGCACCACCGCCTATCTGCTCATGCACCAGGCCATCCGCGTGGAGACGCGTCGCCTGGCCGACTTCGCCGCGGATCTGGCGGCCGGTCGTCGCCACGCCGGACCGGCCCAGCTCGCCGCGCTGCGGACGCACCTCGACGAGGTCGCCAACGTGATCCATCACCACCACATCAGCGAGGACGAGGACCTGTGGCCGCTGCTGCGGCGGTTCGCCGGCCCCGTCGATCGTGTGGACGGTGTCGACCCCCTGGAGGGCCTGGCCGGTGACCACGAGGTGCTGGACCCGCTGATGGGACGAGTCCGCACCGCCCTCACCCGGCTCGCCGCACCCGCCTCGGCCGGCACCGCGAGCGCCGCCTCGGCCGGCGCCGGCACCAAGGTCGGCACCGGCACCGGCACCGACGCCGTGGCCGACTTCGCGGCCGCGGCCGCCGCCCTGCTCGCCCTCATGGACGAGCACCTGGCCGTCGAGGAGGACATCGTCCTGCCGATCATGCGTGAGCGGGTACCGGACGAGGAACTGGTCGCCCTCGAGAAGCGGATGCAGCGCCGGAGCGGGATCCGGCTCGGGTTCGCGCTGCCGTGGCTCGCCGCCGCCGACCCGGCCGGAATGGCCGAGACCGCTGCCAAGCTCGGGCCGGTGCTCCCGGTCCTGCTCGCGCTGACCCGGCGTGGCTACCAGCGTCGCGTCCGCGCCGCCTACGGCGTCACCGCGGTGAGCCCCGGGCCGGTCACGCTGCGGGGCGAGGCCGAAATCGTCATCGAGGCGACTCCGGAGCAGGTGTACGACGCGGTCGCCGACGTCATCCGGATGGCGCGCCACAGCCCGGAGTGCCATCGCTGCGCGTGGCTCGACGGTGCGGCCGCGCCGCTGCTGGGTGCCCGCTTCCGGGGCTGGAACCGCTTCCGGGGCGCCAGGTGGAGCCGGGAGTGCGAGATCGTCACCGCCGAGCCCGGGGTGGCCTTCGCCTACCGCACGGTGCCCACCCGCGCCCTACCGGACAGCACCCTGTGGCGCTTCGAGCTGACGCCGGCCGCTGGCGGCACCCGACTCCGCCAGACCTTCGAGCTCTCCGGCGCGGCGCCCATCATGGTGTTCGAGCGGGTGAGCGGCCGCACCAGCAGCACTCCGAAAGCGATGGCGCGCACCCTTGCCCGACTGCGGGACGACCTCGCCGGGGGATCGAACGTCGGCGGTGCATCAAATCTTGGCGGGGCGTCAAACCTTGGCGGCGTGACCGAAGGCCGCGCCGGCATCGGTGCTGACCTGGTCAGCGCCTGAAGCGGCGAAGGAAGTCGCCACCTGCGTGGCGGCTGGGTGATCTGACGGTAGTGGTCAGCGTTTCGGGTGCGGGCGTGGGTGTGGTGATGCGGCGACTGAAGAGCTCTGGGTGTCTCTTCGGGATGGGTGTTGACATCCCCGGTGGTGGAGAGGTTGCAAGCCCAGGGGGAGCGGAGACACAACGAGGTCTTCAGTCGCTGTCGGCGAACATTCGCGGACGGGCGGCGTGGGGGTGGGTGGGGGTGTTTCGGGGCCTGTGTGGGCGCTGAAAGACCTGGTGGCGGTGTTGTGGCGGGTTCCGGTCGGGTGCGGTGGCCCGCTGGTGGGGCCTTGGCCGGATGGCCGCGGGTCGAGGTGCCCGCGGGCGGGGTGCTTGACGCGGTGGGGGTGGGGTGTGGTCTCCCGGGGCCGGCCCGGGGTGGTCGCTCGTCGGGCGTCGCGGCCCGGCTCGGCGCTCGGGGTTTCCCGTCCGATCAGACAGCTCTGTCACCCCGACCAGCCCGGCCGGTCTCCACCCGGTCCGTATCGGCGTTGAGTGGGTGCGTGTTCAGGTGCGCCGCTGGCCTGCGCTGGGCGCCGGTGGCGAGCGCGGCCGTGATCGTCTCGGCGCGGTGGGCCCGGCGCCGGGCCCGAAGGATCAGGTCGACGACATATTCTGAGGCTGTCGCCTCCAGGAGGAGTGGTCGGATGGCAGACCAGCCTGTGCGCCGCGCAGGGCGCCCGCCGTCCACAGTGGATGGGCGGACGGTGCCCGAGCGGCTGCTCGGCGTTGCGCGCAAGCTGTTCGCCGAGAAGGGCTTCGAGGGAACCTCGGTCCAGGACGTGGTGGCGGCGGCCGGGGTGACCAAGGGCGCGCTGTACCACTACTTCGGCTCCAAGGACGAGCTTCTCTACGAGATCTACGGGCGGGTGCTGCGCATGCAGACGGACCGGTTGGAGGAGGCCGCCGCCCGCGAGGGCCCGATCGCCGAACGTGTGCACGCGGCGGCCGCCGACGTGGTGGTCACGACGATGGAGAACCTCGAAAGCACCACGATCTTCTTCCGTTCGCTGCACCAGCTGAGCGAGGAGAAGCGGAAGGAGGTGCGCCGCGAACGCCGGCGGTACCACCAGACCTTCCGGGCCATGATCGAGGAGGGGCAGGCCTCCGGCGTCTTCCGGGACGACATCGAGGCCGATCTCATCGTCGACTACTTCTTCGGTTCGGTGCACCACCTGCCGATGTGGTGGAAGCCCCGGGGCCGGCTTTCCGAGGAGGAGATCGGCCGGTCCTTCGCCGACCTCCTCCTGTCCAGCCTGACCGTGCGCCGGCCGGCCTGACCTCGCGCCAGCCGAGCGCCGAGCCCGCGCCAGCCGAGCGCTGAGCGCACGCTGACCGCGAGTTGACCATGGCCGGCCAGGCCCCCGGCGTCATCCGCGGTATCCGTTGACAGTCCCGACCGCTCCCGGCATCCTCAATACCGACCGGGCGGTATGTACCTCGGATGCCTCACCTCGGGTGACGGCGAGCCGTCCGGGTTCCGCTGCGGAGCAGCGCACGTCCAACTGAACGGCGCCCGGCCCGCAGGAGCCTGGTCCGCGGAAAGGAACTGCCGATGCCGGAAGCCGTGGTCGTCTCCGCCGCCAGGGGTTTCTGACATGCCGGTGCGCGACCAGGGGGTCGTGGTCACCGGTGCCGGGCACGGCATCGGCCGGGCCCTCGCCGCCCGGCTGGCCGCCGAGGGCGCCAGGGTCGTCGTCAACGATCTCGACGCGGAGGCGGCCGAGAGGGTCGCCGCCGAGATCGGCGCACACGCCCTTCCGGGGGACGCCGCGGCCGAGGACGGCGTCGCGGCGCTGGTCGCCTCCGCCCGCGCGGAGCTCGGCGAGATCGACATCTGGTTCGCCAACGCCGGCATCGACCGCGGCAAGGCCAGGGGCCTCGCCGCCACCGAGGCGGACTGGGCGGCCAGCCTGGAGGTCAACGTGCTCGCGCACGTGCGCGCCGCGCGGCTGCTCGTCCCGGGCTGGGTGGAGCGCGGGGCGGGCCGGTTCGTGGTCACCGCGTCCGCGGCCGGGCTGCTCACCATGCTCGGCAGCCCGACCTACGCCGTCAGCAAGCATGCCGCGGTGGCCTTCGCCGAGTGGCTGTCCGCTACCTACCGGCACCGGGGCGTGGTCGTCCAGGCGGTCTGCCCCCAGGGCGTCAAGACCCGGATGTACGACGAGGCCGGCCCGCTGCAGGGTCTCCTCAGCCATGACGCCGTGCTCACCCCGGAGGACGTCGCCGAGGCGGTGTGGGAGGGCCTGCGGGACGGCCGGTTCCTGATACTGCCGCACCCCAGGGTGAGCGACTACTTCGTCGCCCGGGCCACGGACCCGCACCGCTGGCTGGCCGGGATGAACAAACTGCAGCAACGACTGGAGAACCCGCCGGGAGCGGCCACATGACCCTGCCCGGCCTCGACCTGGCTCGCCTCNCCGGCTGGTTCACCACCGCGGTCCCCGGAGTGGAGGGTGAGCTGACCGCCCGACTGATCGTGGGCGGAAAATCCAACCTCACCTACGAGGTGACCGACGGGAAGAGCGCCTGGATCGTCCGCCGTCCGCCGCTCGGGCATGTGCTCGCGACCGCCCACGACATGGGGCGGGAGTTCCGGCTGATGTCGGCGCTGTGGGACACCGAGGTACCGGTGCCGAGGACCTACGCGCTGTGCGGCGACGATTCGGTGCTGGGCGCGCCCTTCTACGTCATGGAGCGGGTGGTGGGCACGCCGTTCCGCCGGGCCGCCGAGCTGGCGGAGTTCGGCCCGGAGGGCACCCGGCTGATCTCGGGCCGGCTGGTGGACACCCTTGCCGCGCTGCACGAGGTCGACCCGGCGGCGGTCGGGCTCGCCGACTTCGGCCGTCCCGGGGGGTTCCTCGCCCGCCAGGTGGACCGGTGGAAGAAGCAGCTCGACGCCTCGCACAGCCGCGACCTGCCGGCCGCCGACGAGCTGCACGCCCGGCTCGCGGCGGACGTCCCNCCGGACGCGGCGCCGGGCATCGTGCACGGCGACTACCGGCTCGACAACGTCCTCATCGACGGTTCCGGCCGGCTGGCCGCGGTCATCGACTGGGAGATGGCCACGCTCGGCGACACGCTGACGGACCTGGCGCTGCTGGTGCTTTACCAGCGGTTGGGCACGATGCTCGGTGGCAGCTTCGCCGACGCCTCATCCGCGCCGGGGTTTCTCACCGAAGCCGAGATCCTCGCCCGCTACACCGCCCACAGCGCCCGCGACCTGTCCCGTTTCGGGTTCTATCTCGGGCTCGCGTCCTTCAAACTGGCCGCGATTCTCGAGGGCATCCACTATCGCGGCCTCCGTGGTCAGAACGTCGGCCCGGGTTTCGAGCACATCGGCGCGGCCATCCATCCCCTGCTCGACGCCGGCCTGACCGCACTCAAGGAGCACCCCTGATGGACTTCGCCCTCGACGGCAGGACCGAGGAACTGCGCGCAAGCCTCCTCGACCTTCTGGAAACCCGGGTGAACCCGGCCGAGCCGGTCTTCCACGAACAGCTCGGCCAACTGTCGAACAGATGGGCGTGGGACTCCGTACCCGTGCTCGCCGAGCTGCGGGCGGAGGCCCGTCGCCGCGGCCTCTGGAACCTCTTTCTCCCGGGCGAGCAGGGCGGGGGGCTCACGAATCTCCAGTACGCCCCGCTCGCCGAGATCACCGGCCGCAACCCGCACCTGGGGCCGACCACGCTCAACTGCTCGGCCCCCGACACCGGGAACATGGAGGTGCTCTCGCTCTTCGGCACCGACGAGCAGAAGAAGGAATGGCTGGAGCCGCTCCTCGACGGCCAGATCCGCTCCTCGTTCGCGATGACCGAACCCGATGTGGCCTCCTCGGACGCCACCAATATCACCACCTCGATCGTGCGGGCGGGTGACGAGTACGTCATCAACGGCCGCAAGTGGTGGATCACCGGCGCGATGAACCCCAACGCCCGGATCTTCATCGTGATGGGCAAGACCGACCCTACCGCCGACCGGCACCGCCAGCAGTCGATGATCCTCGTCCCGCGGGACACCCCCGGCGTCGAGATCAGGCGCGGCATGGAGGTGTTCGGGTACGACGACCACGAGCACGGCGGCCACGCGGAGATCGTGTTCACCGACGTCCGGGTGCCGGTGAGCAACCTGATCGGCGCGGAGGGCCAGGGCTTCGCTATCGCGCAGGCCCGGCTCGGCCCCGGCCGGATCCACCACTGCATGCGCGCGATCGGCACGGCCGAGCGGGCCATCGAGCTCATGTGCGAGCGGGCCGGCGGCCGGGTCGCGTTCGGGAAGCCGCTCGCCGAGCAGGGCGTGGTCCGGGACTGGATCGCCGAGTCCCGGGTCCGGGTCGAGCAGCTGCGGCTGCTGGTGCTCAAGACCGCCTGGCTGATGGACACCGTCGGCAACAAGGGCGCTCACACCGAGATCCAGGCCATCAAGATCGCCACCCCCGCCGCCGTCGAGTNGATCCTCGACAAGGCCATCCAGGTGCACGGTGCCGCCGGCCTCAGCCAGGATCTGCCGCTGGCCGCCAACCAGGCCCGGATCCGCACCCTGCGGTTCGCCGACGGCCCCGACGAGGTGCACAAGAACGCCCTGGCGCGCGACGAGATCCGCCGCCAGGCCCAGGCGAGAAAGCAGGCCCGATGAGCCGCGACCTGTACGAGGAGCTGCACCGCCGGGTGGAGGGGTTCCTCGCCGAGCACGACCCGGCGGCCACGGAACGCCTGACCTGGCTGCGGGCGCGGTTCGACGCCGGGCTGGCCTGGGTCTCCTTCCCCGANGGCCTGGGCGGGCTGGGTCTGCCGCNGGCGCTGCAGGCCGAGGTGGACCGTCTCTTCAACGAGGCCGGGGCGCCGGACAACAACCGGCAGGCCAACGGCATCGGCCTCGGCATGGCCGCGCCGACGATCCTCAGGTTCGGCACCGACGAGCAGAAGCTGCGCTTCCTGCGGCCGCTGTGGACCGGTGAGGAGATCTGGTGCCAGCTCTTCAGCGAGCCCGGCGCCGGCTCCGACCTCGCCGGGGTCACCACCCGCGCGGTTCGCGACGGCGACCGCTGGGTGGTCAACGGCCAGAAGGTCTGGACCTCGGGCGCGCACAAGGCCCGGTTCGGGATCCTGCTCGCCCGCACGAATCCCGACGTGCCGAAGCACGGCGGGCTGACCTACTTCCTGTGCGACATGACCGACCCGGGCGTGGACGTCCGGCCGCTGCGCCAGATCACCGGCGAGGCGGAGTTCAACGAGGTCTTCCTCACCGACGTGTCGATCCCCGACAGCCAGCGCCTCGGGGCCGAGGGGGAGGGCTGGAAGGTCGCCAACGCCACGTTGAACAACGAGCGGGTGGCGATCGGCGGCAGGGCCGCGCCCCGGGAGGACGGCATGATCGGGGTGGTCGCCGACACCTGGCGGTCGCACCCGCGGTGCCGCACCCCGCAGCTCCAGGACCGGCTGCTGCGGCTGTGGGTCGACGCGGAGGTCGCCCGGCTCACCGGCCAGCGGCTGCGGCAGAAGCTCGCCCTCGGCCAGCCGGGCCCGGAGGGCGCGGCGATGAAGCTCACCTTCGCCCGCCTCACCCAACAGCTCAGCGGGCTGGAGGTGGAGCTGCTGGGCGAGGACGGCCTGCGCTACTCCGACTGGGCGCTGACCCGGCCGGGCAAGGTCGACATGACCGGCCGCGACGCCGGCTACCGCTACCTGCGCGCCAAGGGCAACTCCATCGAGGGCGGCACCTCGGAGATCCTGCGCAACATCATCGCCGAACGGGTCCTCGGCCTTCCCGTCGAGCGGCGCGTCGACAAGGACATCCCCTGGAAGGATCTGCCCCGGTGAGCGAACTCGACCTCCTTTACACCGATGTCGAGGGCGACCTGCGCGGCTCCGTGCGTGATCTGCTCGCCGACCACTGCGACCCGGCCGCGGTGACCGCGGTCTACGACGGTGACCGCTCCCTCGTCGGTGGTCTGTGGAAGGCACTGGCCGTGGATCTCGGCCTCGCCGGCCTGCTGGTGCCGGAGCACCAGGGCGGGGCGGGGGCGTCGGCGCGCGAGGCCGCCGTCGTGCTGGAGGAGCTCGGCCGGGCGGCGGCGCCGGTGCCGTTCCTCACCAGCTCCGTCGTCGCGACCACCGTCCTGCTGGGGGCGGAGACCGATCTCCTGCCCCTGCTGGCCGTGGGGAAGCGGACCGCCGCGCTCGTCGTGCCCCTCTCGACCGCTCCCGACGGAGAACTTCCGCCCGTGGACGTCGACGCCGCGGGCCGGCTCACCGGCACCGTCACCAGCGTGGCCGGGGCACTGGAGGCGGACGTACTGCTGGTGCCGGCCCGGGCAGCCGGCGGCACCGCGGTGTATGCCGTCGACGCCACCGCCGCCGGGGTGACACCGGTGGTCTCGCTGGACATGACCCGCCAGCTCGCGGACGTCACCCTCGGCGGCGTGGCGGGCGAGCTCGTGGTCGGTGACGGCGAGCCCGCGATCCGCCGTGCGCTGGAGACCGGGGCCGCCCTGCTGAGCTCCGAGCAGCTCGGTGTCGCCCGCTGGTGCCTCGACACCACGGTGGCCTTCCTCAAGGAACGCCGGCAGTTCGGCCGGGTGCTCGGCGGTTTCCAGGCCCTCAAGCACCGTCTCGCCGACCTCTACACCGGCGTCGAGTCGATGAACGCCGCCGCCCGCCACGCCGCCGCCGCCCTCGCGGCCGGCGACCCGGACACGCCCGTGGCGACCGCGGTGGCACAGGCCTACTGCGGCGACCTCGCGGTCACCGCCGCCGAGGAGGCGGTGCAGCTGCACGGCGGTATTGGCATGACCTGGGAGTATCCGGCGCATCTGTACCTCAAGCGGGCCAAGGCCGACCAGATCGCCTTCGGCTCACCGGGCGCCCACCGGGCCCGGCTCGCGGGGCTCGTCGGGCTTGCGGTGTGAGGACGGGGACCGGGACGTTCCGCGCGGCGGTGCTCGTTCCGCGAATCGCTAGAAGGTGAGCTTCCGGTGGTCCCATGAGGCCACCTTGTCGGGGACCAGGCGCAGCCAGGCATGGCGACCGTCGTGGTACATCGACCCACCCGGGCCGCCGCCGTACCGGGCGGCGAACAGCCGCTCGGGCGCCGCCAGCTCGGGCTGCTCCTCCTGGCCCGTGCGCGGAACGGGGCCGACCGGCTCGAACCGGCCGCGCAGCTCCACGCCACGCAGCTCCCCGAAGTCGTCGCCGGCGTCCACGACAACGGCAGCACGTGGGTCGCGCAGCAGATCGGCCCAGCGCTGGCTGCGGACGATGGAGTAAAGCCACAGCGCGGTGCCGTCCCAGGCATACCAGAGCGGGCTCACATGCGGCCCGCCGCTGGCGGTCAGGGTCGCGACCCGGCAGGTCCGCTGCTCGGTGAGCAGCGTGTCGACCTCCTCGGCGCTCAGGGCGATCCGCCGCCCCCGCCGCTGGGTGCTGATCAGTTCAGGCTGCATGCGACCTCGCCTCCCTCTCCATGCGTCGCGCCCGGTCTCCATCGGCAGGCTAAATCTATGCATGTTTTGGTCGCCTCGGGTAGGGGCTGTCGCTGACGGAGGCTGGCGCCAGCGCGGTCCCGCACCGGTCCCACGCGGGTGTGAGGGTGCGACGAGGCATCCAGTTGCGGACCTTCTGTGGCGCCCGCCAAATCTTTATATGTATCCTGCTGGCGACCTCCTCGGCGCCACCTGGCCGAGCTGGGCGGAACGAACCTCGATCGGGCGCACGCCGCGGACGCCGCGCACCCGCGGAGAACGTGATGACGGGAGAGAGCCAGCAATGAGTGCCGAGACGGTGTCGCCGATCTACTACGACCCGTTCGACGTCGAGATCGACCGCACGGTGCACGACACCTGGCGGCGGATGCGGGAGGAGCGGCCGGTCTACTGGAACGACCGGTTCGGGTTCTTCGCGTTAAGCCGTTTCCAGGATGTCTGGGACGCCTACCACGACACGGCCACCTTCAGCTCCACGCACGGCGTCCAGCTTGAGACGCTTGATTCGGTGACGACTTTCCCGGCCGTCATCTTCATGGACCCGCCCGAGCACGACGTGCTGCGCAAGCTGGTCGGCAGGGCGTTCACGCCGCGTCGAATCGCCGATCTCAGGTCGTACATCGAAGGTCTGGTCGACCGTTATCTCGAGCCGTTGACCGGCTCCGCGGAATTCGACTACATCGGCCNGTTCGGCGCGATTCTTCCGCCGATGGTCATCGGGCACATGCTGGGAATTCCCGAGGACGAGCGGGACCTTCTCCGCCACTGGTTCGACGAGATGCTGCACCGTGAGGAAGGGCAGACCGAACCGACGAACCCGACCTCGCTGAATGCCTCGATCAGGGTGCACGGTTACGTGACCGAGCTGATCGACGAGCGCCGGCGACGCCCGGGCGAGGACATGATCAGCACGCTCATCGGCGCGGAGATCGAGGAGGAGGGCGGCCCGCGCCGGCTGACCGACCACGAGGTGGCGCTGTTCGTCGTCCTGCTCGCCGGCGCCGGTGTGGAGACGGTCGCCCGGCTGCTGAGCTGGACGGCGGTGACGCTCGCCCGGCACCCGGACCAGCGTCAGCTGCTGGTCGACGACCCGTCGCTCATCCCGGGCGCGGTCGAGGAGATACTTCGCTACGAGGCGCCGTCTCCGGTCAACGGCCGCTGGACCCTGCGCGACGTCTCGCTGCACGGCGTGGATATCCCGGCGGGGTCCAAGGTGCTGCTGCTGAACGGCAGCGCCAACCGAGACCCGCGGGAATTCGCCGACCCGGAGGCCTTCGAGGTCCGGCGGCCCATCCAGCGGCACATCACGTTCGGTTTCGGTGCCCACTTCTGCCTGGGGGCGGCGCTGGCCCGGCTGGAGGGCCAGCTGGCGCTCGCCGGCACCCTCGCCAGATTCCCGCGGTGGGAGATCGACGAATCGGCGCTCGTCCCGGTCCAGACCAGCACGGTGCGCGGCTATTCGTCGGTCCCGATGCGCCCGTCCCGGGGCTGACGGGAGCGTCGATCGGCGGTCCGCGCGGCCGGAGGGGCTGGCGGGCGGGAAGCGCTGGAAAACATATACATGTATTGGTAGAGTCGGCTGTTGTGTCGGGGCCGGGTGTCGAGCTGGGACGCTCTCGCGCGGCGCCGCGGCTCCGTCCCGATCGACGACATCGTCCGAACAGCGCTGGGTGGGCAACCGATGAATCTCGCACCTACCGAAGAACAGGAAGCGCTGGTCGCGTCGTTCGCCGACCTGCTGGCCGAGCACTCGACCCCGGAACGCGTCCGAGCCGCCGAGCCGCTGGGCTTCGACGGCGGGCTGTGGAAGGCGTTGCTGGACGTCGGCGTGGTCGAGATGGCCGTCCCCGAGGAACACGGTGGCTGGGGCGCCCAGCTCCTCGATCTCGCTCTCGTCGCTGAGCAGCTCGGCGCGGCCTCCGCTCCGGCGCCCGCCATCGAGGCGCAGGTGGCCGCTCGCCTGCTGGCCGCGCTGGACACGCCCGCGGCGCGGGCCGCGCTCGCGGGTGCTCTGGCCGGTGAGCGGTTGGTGACCTTCGCGGTGCGGCCAGCCGAGCGCGGCGGGCCGGTCGGTTCGGCTGCCACGGGTGCCACGGGTGCCGCCACGCTCGTTCCGGGCGCGGCGGTCGCGGACGAGGCCATCGTGCTCGCCGGTGACCGTCTGCTGCTGGTGCCGTTGACCGACGGGACGCGCACCTTCGTGAACAACCTCGCCTCCGCGCCGCTCGCCGACGTCACGATCGGCGGTGACGCGGTCGATCTCGCCGCCGGGCCGGGTGCGGCGGGCCGTTTCGAGGCCGCCCTCGACGAGTGGCTGGTGCTGACCGCCGCGGCGCTGACCGGCCTGGGGGCGGCCGCGCACCGCCTCACCGTCGGCTACGCGAAGGAGCGCCGGGCCTGGGATCTGCCGATCGGCGCCTATCAGGCCGTGGCCCATCCGCTCGCGGACGGCGTCACCGCGCTGGACGGGGCGAGACTGCTGGTGGCCAGGGCGGCGGCGGAGCTCGGGCGCGGCGGCCCGCGCGGTCGTGAGCTGGTCGCGATGGCCTTCGCGTTCGCCGCGGAGACCGCCCGGCAGGTGACCTACGACGGCGTCCACTTCCACGGAGGCAACGGGTTCACGCTCGAGTTCGACGCGCAGTTGCACTACCGGCGGGCGCGGGGCTGGGCACGGGTGTGGGGCGAGCCGGGTGCCGCCCACCGCCGGGCGGCCGGCGCCCGGTACGGCCCGGCTCGGGAGACTTGAACGACCGGCCTGTCACCTGCCCGTCGAAAATCCAGATCTATCGCGCGCGGCGGTCGCCCGACCGGGTGCGCGCACAGAGAGCAGGACGTTGTCGTGCCAGCGGTAAGTCACATCGTCTCCGAACTCGGCCTCGCCATCGCGCTCGACGGCCCCAAGCTGGTGGGGCGCGCCACGGTCGTACCCGAGATGTGCGTCCCGGGGAGTGTCGCGGTGCGGACCTCCGTCCTGGCGACGTGGGTCGACGTGCTGACTGGGACCCTGTGCATCCGGGCGATGGCCCCTCGTATACCGGTCACGCTCGATCTCGAGGTTCAGGTGCTCAACCCGCCCGCGGCGGGAGACACGGTGACGATCGAGGCCGACATCGTCAAACAGGGCCGGACGGTCCTCGTGTCCGAGGCGCGCGCCTATGTCGGCGGGTCCCGGACACCGGCCGCGTTCGCCGTGACGTCGTTCATCGCCTCGCCGGATCCGAGTCACGTCTTTCCGCCGGACTTCCGACCGCCCTTGCGGCTGAACGTCGGACGGTTGTCGGCCCCACTCGCCGAGCGCGCGCAGTGCGCGGTCGGTACCCCCGGGACGGCGGAGGTGCCCAGGCGGAACGACGGGCTGAACTCCGCCGGCGGAATCCAGGGCGGGCTGGTCGCCCTGGTCGCCGAGGAGGCCGCGGCCTCGCTGGCCGACGAACCGGCACTCCTGCGCTTCCTGAACCTCCGCTATCTGCGGCCCTTCGCGGTCGGACCGGCCCGCGCCACGGCGGAGCGCCATGGCGACACCTGCCTCGTGCACCTGACCGATGCCGGAGCCGGCCGGCTGAGCGCTATCGCGACCGCCCAGCTGGCGGATGCTCCGGAAGCATCAGAAGAGCACGCTGCCGGTGGGTGACTCGCCGAGGCGATAGCAGGTGGAACTGTCGCGCAGATAGCCGAAGCCGAACGCCTGGAGGCGCTGGCGGGGGGTGCCGTGCGCGCCGTCCGCGGTGGCCGTCTCGTTGTCGAACCAGCCGCGGTCGCGGGTGTCGCCGAGGGAGAAGAACAGCTGGGCGCCGGACAGGGCGTCGCCGAGGTCGAGCCGGTCGGCGTTCGCGGCGGCCCGAGCCTGCTCACCGGCCAGGCAGTCGGCCTGGTTCTCCTCCGCGCGGGACACGACCCCCTCCCGGTCGGAAAGGGTGGCGGCCCGATGCGCCAGCTCGTGCATGACCACGAACATGGGGTAGGAAGGGCCGCCGAGGTTGTGCAGCTCGGTCATGAAGTCGACGCTGTAGGCGATGGTGTCGTCGAGCGTGCAGTAAAGGGCGTTACCGGCGAAGGCGGCCGGGTCGGTCTCGCCCTCCGAACAGGCGATGGGCGGAATCTCGCCGTCGCGGTAGGAGACGTAGCGCGGCGTCGTCCAAAGGTCGCCCAGCTCCTTGGCCCAGTAGGTGTTCACCGCGCCGGGGCAGCCCGCCGGCTCGGAGATGACCGCCTCGACGTCCTGGACCGTCTTGACCGGACCGCCGCAGCCCCCGGCCGGCGCCGGCGGGCCCGCGGCGGTGACGGTGCCGTCCTCGGCGACCGTCGACTCCAGGGCGCCGCATCCCGCCAGCAGACCGCCACCGACCACAGCGGCGAGCAGGCTTGCCACGACCTTGTACCTGACCTCCATGTCGCTCACCGTATGGCCCCGGATGGGCAGGTAGCGCGGTTCGTCGGGCCTCGGACAGCAGGACAGAACCGGCGCTGTCGGCACCTCCGTCTCACGGGACGGGCGGCACCAGGTCGAGGGTGTCGAAACGCAGGCGCAGGCCGGGTGGCGCGAGCAGCGGAAGCCGCCGGCGCTGGGTCCACAGGACGGGGGAGCCGTCGGTGGCGCGGGCGAGCATCGCGCGGCGCTCGACCCGCACACCCGCCGACCCGACCGCCGCCGGCTCGAGCTGGTGGGTGGGGTGGACACCGCCGGAGGCGGGGTCGATGAGCAGGTCGCTCTCCGCCTCGGGCAGAAGCGCGGCGGCCGGGCCGGAGAGGTCGGCGGCGCGGCCCTGGACGAACCGGCGCCGCCCGGCCACCTCCTCGATGACATACGGGTGCCAGCGGGGCGGGATGCGGGTCATCGGGCGGTAGGCGAAGCCGGGCCGGCCGGTGGTGTCGATCCGCGCCGGCGGCGTGGGCGGCGGGTCGGCGTCGGCCGGGACGTCCCGCCCGCGCAGCCGCCGTTCGACGGCCCACACCAGGTTCGCGTCCTCGTCGGTGCCGATCGTGACCTCGTCGAGCACCGGTCCGGCCAGGGGCGTCGCCGCGCTCGCCCAGACGACGAGGGAACCGTGGTCGAGTCCGTGGGTGCGGAAGAGGCTCCAGTCCTTGGCCGGTTCGAGCGGCCACTCGTCGCCGAACGAGTCGACGACCACGACCTTGTCCAGGGTGAGGACATGCCCGGCGACCGCGTCGACGGGAAAGGCGAACCAGTCGTCCGAGCGGTTGACGATCAGGTCGATGAGCAGCAGCGTCGACAGGTGGGCGCGATCGGGCGGGTAGCCGCCGATGTCGACCTTGCCGTCCTCGATCTGCCACCAGCGNGGCACCGGCGCGCCGGGGAAACGCAGCCGGCCGGGGAACAGCTCCGCCGCCAGCACCGGCCCGCCCGAGTCCGGCGGCAGCGGCGCGTCCGCGTCGACCGAGTACCAGTCGAGGTCGCCGCCGTCGTGCCGCTCCAACGTCAGGTACACCCCGTCGGCCCGGAACCTGGCGTGATAGCTCAGCTCGGCCGGGTCCCACAGGTCCGCCGGCTCCGGTTCCGGCGG
Source organism: Frankia sp. EI5c (assembly GCF_001636565.1). Taxonomy (GTDB): domain Bacteria; phylum Actinomycetota; class Actinomycetes; order Frankiales; family Frankiaceae; genus Parafrankia. The sequence continues at coordinate 30,589 of NZ_LRTK01000008.1, read as the reverse complement.
GCGCAGCGCGCCGAACCAGCCTTCGTCCAGGCCGAGCTCCGTGCGCTGCCGCCACAGCGTCCGCCCGTCCAGGCCGGTGCCGTTGAGCAGGTCGTAGGGAGCGGGCAGCTCGGCGAGCAGGAGCTGCGGGTGATCGAGTGCGATCCCGGCGGCGGCCGCCCGGGTCGCGACCGCCCGCCCGGCGGCCACCCGCCGTCCCGGCGTCCACGAGTCGCCGGGCTCGGCCTCGACGACCGCCTCGGCCGGGGTGGTCCGCGGGTCGAGGTTCGGCTGGCCGTCCACCGGCTCTATCGGGGTGAGCCGGGCCTGGTACCGCAGCCGCACCGGTGACGAGGCGTCCTCGCCGGCGTGCTCGCCGAGCTGCCACTGCCGGCCCAGCAGCCACGCCGGGTCGGCGACCTCCGCGCGGAACCCGCGGGCCAGGTCGGTCTGGAAGGGGTCGGCTTCCAGCCGGTGCACCGCGTCGACGATGAGCGCCACGTCCTGACTTCCTTCCGTGAGACCTGGGCGGCTGTTGGCTCCGGGTGGCTGTTGGCTCCGGGTGGCTGTTGGCTCTAGGTGGCCGTTGGCTCCAGCGGCACGGCGAGCTTCCCGGCGGCGGGGAGCAGGGCGGCCGGGAGCAGACCGCGGGTTCCCGGGTCGAGGTCGACGGGCCGGGCCATCCGGGCCCTGGCCAGCAGCCGGGTCTCGGCGACGATGGCGACCAGCGTCCGGTCGTCGATCGGCGCGTCCAGGTCGGGCGGGACCGCCAGCAGGATCGCCTGGGGGGCACGCGCGGCCGGGGCGTCGAAGCCGAACGCCGCGCCGGTCGTCTGCTCCGCGACGGGGACGACCTCGGCGAACCGGTCGACGGCGGCCACCGCCACGCGGTCGTCGGCCGCGACCGTCGCCAGGTCCAGCCCCTCGGCGGCGTAGACGACGACCAGCCGCCGGTTGTCGGCGGTCTGCTGCCAGGGGTCGCCGGGCTTGTTCGACCATCCGACGAGCGCGCCACCACCACCCGCGCCGCCACCACCCGCGCCGCCGTCGTCAGGGGGAAGGCCCGCGAGGAGTTGGTGCACCTCGATCAGAGCAAGTGGTTCGCGGACGGCGGCCACCGTGGGCAGCCAGTCCTCATCCACGGCGGCGTCGGGCTGGATGGCGGTGGGCAGCGCGGCTCGGGTCAGCCGGCCGGTGACGGCGAGCTGGCCGGTCGGTGAGACCAGCGCGGTGAGCGCCTCGACGAGATCCGCGCGGGCCAGGCGGGCCGCCGGCGCCGCCTCACCGGGAGCGGGCGGCTCGGTGGCGGGCGCGGCGGCGAGCCGCGCGCCCAGCAACGCGGACGCCCGGGCCGCGGTCGCGACAAGCCGCCGCGCCACCGGGTCGGCCGGGTCGGCCGGGTCGGCCGGCGCCGGGTCGCCCGGGGTCGATGGTGCGATCTGCGGCGCGACGCCCCAGGAACGTGCCGCCACGATGAGGCGGGTCAGCGTCTCCTCGTCCGCCGTGCCGAGCCCGCCGTCCGGCGTGGTCAGCGCGAGCTGGTCGCCGAGCAGACCCACCAGGGCGGTCGCGGTGCCACGGACCTGGGCGTAGCGGTCGAGCAGGTCGAGGTCGACCGGCGCCGGATCGACGACGGCGTCGGGCTGTTCGGTGCCGGCGTCCGGCCCGGCGGGGTAGCGGCCGAGCAGCGTCACCAGCCGGGCGGCCCGCTCGTAGCGTTCCCGCCCGTCGCCGCCCACGACCGCGACCTGATCCGGCTCGGCCCCCAGGATCCGGGCGCCTTCGGCCGCCGCCAGCCGCGCGAGGTCGGTCCACGGCAGGGCGAGCGCATCCGCCGGTTCGAGGCCGAGCGCGCCGAGGGTGACCGGCACCGTCGCGGATGATCCCTCGCCAGCCTCCTGGCCTCCCTCGCTCCCGCCGCCGTTCCCGGCGTCGTCGTCCCCGGTGCCGGTCGTGGCGACGTCGAACCGCCAGGTCGCGGCGGCGCCTGCCTGTCCGGTGACGAACGCCGCCGCGGCCGGGTCCGCCAGCGCGGCGGGGCGCAGTTCCGCGGCGGCCAGTTCGTCTCCCGGGGGCGCCGGTACCGGCGCGGCCGCGTCCGGCAGAACGATCAGCACCGACGTGGTGACGGCCCGTCCCTGGCGTGGGGTGCGCAGCAGACCGAGGTGTGGTGGGCGGGCGAGCCCGGCGGCGGCGTCCAGGACGGCGCCGGCGATCTCGGCGCGGCCTTCCACGACGTGCTGGACGGCTTCGGCGACGAGCAGGTCGCCGTAGCTGTCCAGCCCGGCGCGCAGCCGTTCCAGTTCGGCGAGCCGGTCCGGGTCGAGGCCGAGCGAGCCGGGCGCGGCGGCCAGCGCCGTGAGGACCGCCAGCCCGTCGCAGATGCGCCGGCCGTCGTGTTCGGTGCGGATCGGGAAGTCCCGGCGCAGCCGGGTCACGTCCGCCGGGTCGGCGACGACACGTTCGACCTCGCGGCCGACCGCTTCGGAGAGGTGCGCGCCGACCCGCACGTGTTCGGCGAGCCGGTCGGCGTCCCGCACCGTCCGTGACGTCACGTCGAGATCCCAGCGGCCGTCCGCCGGGTCACTGACCGCCCGGTCGCGCAGCACGGTGGCGGTGAGTGCCTGGCCGGGGGACGGTGCGTGCAGCAGGCCGGCCGGGGTGGGGCCGGGGGTGCCTGGTCGCGGCTGGTCCACCCAGCCGTAGGCGCCGAGCCGGAACGTCGCGGCGCCGCCGTCGACGAGGTCGCCCAGCCGGCGGGTCGGCGGCCCGACCAGCCACGGGTCGACGCGCACCGTGGCGGTGTCGACGGTGGCGCGCAGCAGCCGTTCGAAGCGGTCGAGCCGCTCCGGTTCGCCCTCGGCCGCCCGCAGGACGTCGGCGAGGGCGAGCAGGCCGTCGGCGACGCGGCGGAACCGGGCGGCCGCGGGAGTCGCGGTGTTCAGCGCGTTCGATGTCGTCGACCGGATCCACACCTCCAGCCGGGCCGGCGTCCCGGCCGGCCTGACGAGATTCCCCGGGTGCGGCGCCGGCTCCGGCGGTGAGATCAGCAGCCGGCCGACGTCACCGATTGCCACCTGCAGCGAGCGGATCGCCAGGCGCAGCAGCAGGCTGTCCGGCGCGCACCGGAGGAACTCCCGTTCCAGCCCCACCGGGTCGGCGAACAGGTGCGGGCTCTCGACGGCGAGGCGCACCAGCTCGCCCAGCAGCTTCGCGACGGTGGTGTCCGCCGGCAGCGACTCGGGGACGACGAGCGGGATGCCGAGCCGGCGCGGCGCCCCCACGGTGCCGTAGCGGCGGGCGGGGGCGGGGGGCACCAGCCCGAGGCGCTCGGCCAGCCCGTACCGGTCGTGCCAGGCGGCGTCCAGATCCGGCCACGGCACGCCGTAGCCGAGCAGCGGCAGCACCAGCCACCACAGTTCAAGCGGCCAGGCGCGGCGGTGCCGGTACAGCGGTGAGGTCGGCACCTGGCCGATCAGGTCGAGCAGCTGTTCGGTGGTCGCGTCGACGGCGGTGCCGCGCGCCTCGGCCGCCGCCCGGTAGGCCTCGCGCAGCTCCAGCAGCGAGCGGCGCAGCGCCGCCTCCACCGGCGGGTCCTCGGTGGTGGCGACCCAGTCGGCGAGCACGGTCGCCGGCAGCAGGCCGTAGGGCTGCGGCCCGATCCGCAGCGTGGGGAACGGGCCCTCGGGGAACAGTGCGTGCGGCGCCCAGTGCGACGCCTCGTACGTGCCGAGCGCCAGCGCGCTCGCGCCGCCACCGCCACCGCCACCGCCGGGAGCGGAGCTGCCGGGGCTCGCCCACACGTCCGCGCCCGCGAAGCCCCACAGCGCCGGCCACAGCGCGGAGACGATCGCCGCGGCCGGCTCCCGGTGCGCCTCGGCCGGGCCGGGCAGCCGACCCAGCAGGCCCGGGTCACCGGTCAGGGACGCCGACACCAGCCGCTCGGTGTCGCTCGCCGGGCTGTGCAGGACGTCCCACCAGGTGTCGGGGTCGTTGCCGAGGGGTGCGGCCGGGGCCCCGTCCACCGTGTTGGTCGCCGTCCCCGGGGCGATTGTGGCGAGGCGGCCGGCGTCGCCGTGCGCGCCGAACAGCCGCGCCGGGTCGCCGTCACCGAGTCCGGTGACGAACAGGGCGTCGAGGTCGCCCGGATCGCCGTCGAGCTCGATCTCACCGGCGAGCCCGGCCGCGCGCGCCTCGTCCCAGTCCTCCCACCAGCGGCGGTCGGCCGGCTCGTCGGGGTCGGGGAAGTCGGCGAGCAGCCGGTCCCGGTCGACGGTCAACGTGAGCACCGACTCCGGGCTGCCGCCGCCGCGGGCGAGCCAGACGTCGAGCTGCCCGGGGAACCCGTCGATGCGTGGGAATGCGGGCTCCGTGCGGATCTCGTCGGGGCCGGCGGCACGCACGACGGGCTCACCGCCCGGGCCGGTGACCACGAAGACCCGCGCCAGGTAGACGGCGCGCGCGCCGCCGACCTGCGCGACCAGCTCCCGCCAGGCCACCTCCCGCGCCGGGTCGGTGGGGTCGGCGGCGCGCGCGTCGAGGTAACGCCGAAGCGCGTCCAGCTCGCCGGCGGAGGCGCGCGGGTCGTGCCGGTTGAACCACGGCTCGTCCGGGATGATCCGCACCCGCAGCCGGCCCGGGGAGAACCGGGTCTCGATCCGCACCGGCAGCAGCACGCCGATCACCGTCTGCTGAGGTGACACCGTCTGCTGAGGTGATGTCGTCCGCGGGTGCGCTCCGGGCTCGCTGGGTCGGGTCATCGGGACGGTGCTCCCTGCGGGTCGGCGGGGCGGAGCCCGGAGCCGGGGGTGGGGGTGGGGGCCGGGTCGTCGAGTCGGTCGCCGGCGATGAGCACCCGAACCGGGTGGGCGAACGCCTCGGTGGCCCAGCTGTGCGGGGCGGTCGCGGTGGAGGCGTCGTTGGCGAAGCGGTAGCCGGCGGGGGGTTCCTCCAGGACCAGCCAGTACCGGGCGACGTCGGCCGGCTCGACCCCCTGGAACCCGAAGAAGACGACGTCGGGGCCGATCCGTCCCTGGAAGCCGGGGTAGATCCGCGGGGCCGCCGGATCCGGATCGACGGTGAAGTCGGCCGTCCCGCCGCCGCCCGCTCCATGCTCGGCGGAGATCAGGTAGACGACGGTCGCCGGGTAGCGGGAGAACAGTCGGCCGCGGACGACGACGACCAGGTCCTGCCCGGCCGCGCCCGCCGGTCGGTGGGCCGCCGAGCCCAGATCGCTGTCGTCCGGCCAGTGCTGGAGGCCGGTGATGTCGGCGACGCGGGCACCGGTCGCCGCCTGCGAACGGTCCCAGAACACCCGCAGCGGGGTGCAGCCGGTGGCCACGGGAACACCGCGCCAGCGCAGCTCGGCCAGCAGCTGGGTGTTCAGCCCGGTCAGCAGCGCGTCGACGAACCGCGGATTGGTGGCCAGGGCGATCACCGAGTCGTCCGGCAGGCTCCCGACCCCGGGCAACAGCCATTCGGCGAACGCCGCCCGCAGGTCCGCCCACACCGGGCGGTCCAGCTCGACACAGGGCTCCGGCGGGGCCAGCGGCTGCGCCGGGTCGAGGCCGTCGATCGTCTCCAGGACCCGCACCACCGCCGGTGCCTGCGGGCCTGTCGGGTCGAACGCGGTGACGACCACGTCGGTCAGCACGTCGAGGTCCACCGGACGGCACGGCGGTTCGACCGGTTCCGGTTCCTCCAGGCCGTCCAGCACGTCGTCGAGGTCGCCCTCCTCGGCCGGGGCGGGGAACAGCTCCAGGAACCGCTGCATCACGGTGATCAGCTCGCGCACCGCGGCGTCGTCGGCGGCGGGCACGGCCGCGGCGGCCACCAGCAGCTCCAACGCCCGCGCCCACGGAGCCGGGGTGCCCGCGGCCGCCGCCTCCGCCAGCCGGTCCGCGATCTGGTGGGCCAGGTCGCGCAGCCGGCTGTCGGCCCGTTCCGCCAGCGCCTTCGCCACCTCCACGGCCGTGTCCAGATCGACGGTCCCCGTCTCGGCGGCGTGCCGGCGGCGTTCCTCCAACTCGTCCAGGTCGATGCCGAGCTCCCCGAGGGGGACGCCGTCGTCGGCGCGGGGCGGGGCCGGCCGGCACTGGTTCGCGGCGGCCAGCACGTCACCCGGGCGTACCCGCCCGGCGCTGGAACGGGCGGTGCGGGCCGGCCCGGTGCGCAGGACGCGGCGGGCGGCGGTGGAGAAGATGCCCGGTGGCAGCGGCCGGTCGGCGGCGGTCGCCAGCTCGCCGAGCGTCCCGCCCGGGGTGACGACCCGGTTCAGCGCCGGCCCCAGCAGCCACAGCCGCTCCAGCGGTTCGGCCGGCATCCGGCGCTCCCACACCGCGCCCGCGGCCTGCCGTCCGAGCACGAGGTCGGCGATCCGCTGGCGGGCCTCGGCCAGCGCGCCGAGACTCGCCGACACCTCGCTGACCAGCTCCTCCTGGAGGCGGATCCCGAGTTCGAGGCCGAGCCCGGCGGCCCCGCGGTGACGGGGGTCGTTGTTGAGCGACTCTGCCCAGGCGGCTGTCTCGGGCGCGCCGGTGCGCCACGCCTCGCCGTAGCGGGGGAGCCCGACGATCGGGCGGCCCTTCGGGTCGGTCGCCGGTGTGCGCAGGCCCGTGAGGTCGGCGCGTACCGCGCCGGGCAGCGGCGGATCACCTCCCGGCTCGCCGGGCGGCGCGAGCGGTCCGAGCGCGCCGCGGACCGCCAGGCCGCCGGCCTCCGGGACACGTGGATAGTCCAGGGGAGCCTGGCCGAGCCCCGGATCGGCGCCGCCGGGGTGCAGGCGGGCGGCCAGATCCTCGAAGCTGCCGGCCGGCGTCGCGGTGCGGAACCGCCAGTGGTCGTGGCAGGGGACGATGACCGGGCCGGTGCCGGCCCAACTCCGCTGCCCGGCGGCGTCGAACGCGGGTACGAGGGCTGCCAGGTAGTCGGTGCCCGGCTGTAGCGGCCGGCCGGAGAGCACCCGGGCGATCCGGCGGCCCGTGGCGTCGTCCTGCACGTGCGCCCACGGGTACGGTGCCGCGGCCGCACCCAGCGGATGCGCCGCCTGCACCGCGGGGGAGAGTGCCACCTGGTCGCCGGCGAGGGTCAGCTCCTCGCCCTCCACCCCGACCACGAGCACGAGCCACGGGTGGGTGGTGCCGCTTCCCGGGGTGGCGCCCGGGGCGGGGCTGTAACGCCAGGGCAGGGCCGGGTCGGTGAACTCGACGAGCGGGCAGCGGTCGGACTCGTGGTCGGTCGTACCCGGGGCGGGGTAGCGGCGGCCGATCGCGGCGGGGGTCAGGCCGACCACGTCAGCGGGCCCGGCGAGCAGGAACCGCACCGGGCGGGTGGCGGCCGTGGTGGCGGCGCCTCGCGCGTCGGTGCCGGCCAGCGTGACCGTGGTCGACACCAGCGGCCGGCCGTCCTGGACTCCGGTCGCCGCCTGCGCGATCCGTTCTCGGACCCAGGCACGGAACGTCAGCTGCTGGTCCGTCATCATTCCTCCCGGGCTCGGCTAGAACGCCGCGGCGGTGATCAGGTCGGGTGCGGCGACCGCTGTGCCGGCGGCGGCCACCCTGGCCAGCTGGTGCGCCTGCGCCTGGGAGACCCCGGCGGCGACCACCCCGGCACCCGCGCGACCGTGCACGTTCCACGTCTCGTCCCGGATCCGTAGCGTCGGGGTCACCGGTTCCCGCTCGACCGCGCCGGCCCGCCCGGCGACGCCCCGCTGCAGCCAGTCGGGCAGCGCGGCCGCGGGCAGCTCCGGCGGCGGGGCGGGCGCCGGCGCGGCCGGCACGCGGATCTGCCGGACGGTGACCGTGAGCTGCGCGGACGGGCCGTTCACCGTGCCGGGCGAGGCGAGCCGCACACCACCGTTGAGTCGTTCGAACGCCCGTCGGTTCAGGGCGTCGGCGTCGTCGAGGTCGGCGAACGAGCCGGGCGCGAACCAGTCGGTGTCCCGGCCGGTCACCAGTGCTCCGGTCGCCGCCACCGTCTCCGGCCGGCGCAGTGGCGCGCCCTCGAACCGTTGCAGCAGCAGATCGAGGGGAGCGCGCCGCTGGCTCCAGACGGCCTGCCCGAGCGGCGAGACGACAGGCAGGTCGGCATCCGCGGCCGGCTCGACGGTGACCCGCGGGTCGGCACCGCCCTGCGCGCGGATGTTCACCGGGTCGGACAGCTCGCCGGCGAGCTCGGCCACGGCGGACGCGATCGGCGCGACCGCCGGGGGCGTGGCGGAGCCGAGGGTGAAGGTCTCCTCGAAACAGATGTCGAACCAGAGGATCTCGAAGCAGACCCGGCCCCGGAACACCACCGGCCCCGGCCCGGTCAGTGCCCCCCGCAGCTCCAGCCCACCGAGGTTGTGCTTCTTGTAGCGGACCTTCACCGACGCGGCGATCCCCAGCGCGAAGCGCAGCGGACGGCGTTGGAGCAGCGCGTCGAAGCCGAGGAAACCGCGGATGTTGAACGGTCCGAGGCTGATGACGAGCTCGGCCGCGGCACCGAACTGCAGGGTGTTCGTGGTGATCGCGAGGTAGCCCTCAAGGCGCAGGTAGAGGAAGTCCTCCGGGGTGCCCCGCACCATCGCGATCCGGCTGAGGCCNGGCGGGGGCAGCAGCGGCGCCGGGGAGTAGGCGGGGTGGAAGCCGCCGAGGGTGAACACGAGGTACGGGTCGGCGCCCCACGACATCCGCAGCGCCGCGCCGCCGGACAGCTCGAAGATCTCCAGCAGGTGACTGTCGACGAGGACGGCGTCGAACGCCAGCGTGCGCGCGGCCAGGTCGACGACCCCGAGGATGTCGACCCGGATCTGTAGATACGGCCGGCCGCCGGCCGGGTTCTCGATCGCCGCCCGCGCCGAGCCGAGCAGCACCACCCGGCGCGGCCCGGGTAGTTCCAGGAACACGCCCACGTCGAACCGGACGATCCCGGCCCAGGTCAGCCGCAGCGTAGGCCCGACGACCACGACCCCCGGCGCGGGCGGGAACGCCGCCGAGAGGTCGGCGAACAGCACCGGCGCGTCGCGGACCGGATCCTCCGGGGCCAGGATCCGCCCGGCGGTCCCCGCGGCCAGCCGGGCCCGCAGCACGTCCACGTCGACCCGGCGGTTCAGCGCGAGCAGCCCGCCGACCGATGTGAGTGCCAGACCGAAGCCGAGCTGGATCGGCGGGAACGAGGCGCGCAGCAGCACCAGCAGCGCATAGCCGCTCGCCCCGCCGGGGAGGCGGGTGTCGAGCAGGCCGACCGCCTGCACGCCGACGGTGCCGCCCAGCTTCAGCTCCAGCAGGCCGGCGTAGCGGCCGGCCGGCTCGTCGTAGCGGATGAACCCACCGCCGGTGACCGGCCCCGCGTTGAGCGCGAGACCGAGCCCGGTGGGCGGCAGGAACCGCAGACCGAGGTCGACCGGCCCGAGGTTGCCGGTGTCGCCGCCGTTCCCGGAGCGGACGGCGAGTGTCACCCCGGCACCGAACCCGTCGACGGCGGCGGTGAACGGGCCGAGCGTGATCCCGGCGCCGGCCCGGGCCTCCAGCACCAGGCCGTCGTCGGAGACGCCGAGGCGCAGCGCGAGCCGGTCGACGCGCGCCGGTCCGAGGTCGAGCGCGAGCGGGACGACGACCTCGAGGCCGGCGCCGCCGGACGCGGTCAGCCCCTCGTCAGGGCTCCAGGCGGCGTCGAGGTCGACCTCGATCTCCATCGTGCCCGGCAGTACCGCGGACAGGAACCCGTCGCCGCCGCCGCCGATCGCGAGGATGACCCGGCCCGCGTCGATGCTGGCGCTGACCCGCGGGGTGGCGGCGGCGTGGCCGGCGGCAGCGTCCCAGGTGGCGGCGAAGCCGAAGGTGAGGGCGACCCGGGCCGCCTCCACCCGGGTACCGTCGGCGGAGCCGACGAGCAGCATCCGCCGGGATCCGCCGCTGCCCCCGCTATCGCCACCACCGCCGCCGGGCCCGGTACCTGTCGCGGGTTCGGCGATGAGACCGGCGGACAGGTCGACATCCACGATGCCTGCGCTGCCGCTGCCGCCGGCCGGCGGGGTCAGCTCGACGAGCAGCGGCGGCGTGATCGCGGCGCTGGCATCGGCGGCGAACTCGGCGCTCGCCTCGATCTGGACCCGCCACGGCTCCTTGAGCGGAAAACTCTGGGTGAACCCCTCGCCGGCACCGAACCGGGCGTCGACGACCAGGCCGGGCGGGCTGGTCGTCGGGTCGACCCGCAGCCCGAACAGGTAGATCTCCAGCAGGGCGGGCTGCCCGGCCGGCCGCAGCAGTACCGCGGGCATGCCCAGGTCCCGCTGGAGGCAGCGGGCGAGCGTCTCGAACAGGAGCACCCCGTCGAAGGTCGGCTCGCCCCAGCCGTACACCGCACGCAGGTACGCCGCCGGGTCCCGCAGCAGCACCGGCAGACGTTCCGGGTGCAGCTCCCGGCGCTCATACCCGGGCCGCAGCGCGTCCCCGCCGTCCCCGCCGGCGGCGGGTGGTGGAACGGGGGCGTGTACCACCAGGCCGAGGGCGTCGAGCGCGCCGAGTACGGCCGGGGCGCGCCGCGCCGCGTACTCGACGACGACGTGGTCGAAGATCCGGCGGGGGAGCGCCGCGGCGAACGCCTCGACCTCGGCGCGCTGCTGCGGCGTCAGCCCGCCGAGCGCGGCGGTGGCGGCCGAGACGGCCGCCGCGACCGCGTCGACCGCGGTGAGCGTGTGACCGATCTGGACGAGCAGCTCGGCGCCGGCGGTGGCGATCCCCGCGACGTCCTCGTCCTCGATGGCGGCGGTCAGGTCGACGACGAGCGGGGCGAGTTCGGCGGCCGACGTGGCGGCGGCACCCAGGGCGGTGGCAAGCTCGGCGGCGTCGCTGAGCCCGCTGGGGGCCAGCAGGCCGAGTTCGGCGAAGAACGCGGTGGCCCGGCCCCCGCCGAGCCGGTTCGCCAGCACGCCGAGCGCGACGGCGAGCTCGCGGGCGACCAGTTCGAGGGTTCCGGCCGGGGTGGCCATCTCCCCGCCGTCCTACGCCGCGGGCCGGGCGGCCGCCCGGGCCAGCACGGGGAGGACCGCGGCGAGATCCAGATCGAGGATCTCGGCGCGCCGTCGCCGAACGGTCGCGGCCAGCGGCGGGGAGCCGTACCGGACCAGTGCGTCGAGGAACGCCGCGATCCGCTCGGACAGCGTGGGCGGGAGGGTGGGCAGGATGACGCCGGTCGGCCTGCCGGCGACGTGGTGGGCCAGGTGCGCGACGAGGGCCGGGCCCTGCATCCGGTGCCAGGCCAGCGCGACCCGCAGATTGTGGTTCACCAGCCCGCGCACCTCGCTGAAATGCCGGCTGACGTCGGCGGCCCACAGCTCGCCGGCCGGATGCGCGAGGATCACCGTGTGCAGGGCCGCCAGCAGCGGGGCCGCTTCCTGGGTGTCACGCCGCCAGGCGGCGGCCGGTGCGCCGCCCCTCCGGCCGCCGCCGAACGCGTCGGCCCCGCCCGGCTGTCCCCCGGACCCGTCTCGCTCGGTGTCGCCTGACCCGGCTTCGGCTGCGTCGCGGCCGCTCGGGGCGGCGGTGCCGGCCCCCTCGGCGGCGCGCAGCGGGTTCGGCGGGGTCGGTGGCGGGACCGCGGCGACCGCGGCCGCCGCGTCGATCCTGCCCGCGCCGTAGTCGCCGTTCGGCAGGTCGTCCGGGTCGACGCCCTCCGGGACGCGCGCGGTGGCCATGAGGTGGGTGCGGACCTGCTCCGCGGTCAGCCCGGGATTCTTCTGCAGCATGAGGGCCGCGACCCCGGTGACGTGCGGGGCGGCCATGCTCGTGCCGCTCTTGTTGACGTAGTACCGCCCGCAGCAGTCACAGCACCGCGGGCGGGGGTGCGCCTTCGCGGACTTGATGGCGACGCCTGGAGCGCTGATCTCCGGCTTCGTCCGCCCGTCGCGCGTCGGCCCGCGGCTGGAGGAGTCGGCGACCTTGCCCGTCGAGTCGAAGAACAGGAAGCCGCCCTGGGCGTACGAACCGACGGTGATGACCCGGTAGGCGGTACCGGGAATGCTGATCGTGCTCTGCGGCTCGGCGTCGTCCTCGGTGAACCGCGGGGAACCGGTACCCCGCTCGAGCCAGATGTCGATGGTTGTGGCGACGTCGCCGGTGTTCGTCAGCCGCAGCTTCCATCTACCGGCGGGCAGGGGAGCGTCCAGCCCGGGGGAGAGTTCGATGTGGATCGAGTTGTCGCCGTTTCCGGGGTCGTCGACACGGGAGTCGATGCGCACGTCGGTCTGTTCGTCGGTGGGGAGCGTTTCGTCAACCGTCCATTCCTCGCTTTCGCCGGGGTCGACGTCCGGGCTTTCCGGCGCGACGGCGTCCACCGGTTTCGGCGCGACCACGGCGACGCGCACCGAGTGACCGCCCGGGTACCACATCTCGGCGTACCGGGTTTCCTCGTCCCCGGCCAACACCCGCACCGGGAGCTCCCGGGACTCGTCGGGATCGAGTCTGACCACGGCATGGTGGCGTCTGTTGCCCTCGTTGCCCGCGGACTTGATCACGACGTGGCCGGTGGTGACCATGAGGTCGAGGTCGATCCACTCCTCGACGAGTGAGGTGCCGTCGTGCGGTCCGAGATTGTCGCCGAGGCTCATGTTGATGACGACGGGCCGCCGCGGGCCGCCGGGCTCGTTGAGCACCCGCGGGTGGTTCCAGATGAACTCGAGCGCGTCGACCAGATTGGCGGACTCACCGACCCGGTCGTGTTCCGAGTCGAGGACCACGACGATGATCTCGGCCTCGGGGGCGACGCCGACGAACGTGAACGCGCCCGAGCAGCGGTCGGCCTGCGAGCCGTCACCGGCGGCGATGCCCGCCACATGGGTGCCATGGCCGCCGTCGTCCTCCGCGTCGTCCCTGGTCCGGACGAGGACGACGGGGGCGGGGTCCTCCTCGTCATCGTCGTGCTCTGCCGGTTCCTCCGGCTGGTGGGTGAGGGCGAGGTTGATCCGGTCGGCGGTGTACTCGACGCCCAGGTTGGGGAAGGCGAACGGAGGGCGCTCGCCGGCCTCGGCCTCGAGGGTCTGGTCCCAGATGCCGACGATGCGGCTGGTGCCGTCCGGCCGGCGGAAGGTTCCGTGCCGCCAGTCGATACCGAAGTCGATCACGCCGATGACGACTCCGGCGCCCCGGTAGGGCATCGGCGCGTTGTGGAGCTGGCTGGCCCGGATCTCGCGGACGCTGCGGTCCAGCTCGGCGCGCGGCGCGCGGGAGCCCTCGACCTTGACGACGTGGTCGATCCCGTCCAGCTCGGTGACCCGATCCACCGGGATCGATCCGCTGGCGATGGTCCAGCCCTCGCTCGGATGGCTCCGTTGGCTGCGCGGCTGGAACCCCGCCGAGCGCAGGTCGTCCACGTCCCCGGTGAACTTGACCATGATCTGCACGACCGCGGCCGCCGGTTCGGCGGAGGCGGTGAAAGCCGGCCGGGCTCGCCGCTGGTGCTTCTGACGGCGTGCGACGATCCCGAGCAGTGCGGGGTCGAGCTTGCTCATGGGATACCGCCCTTCGGTGGACGTACCGCCAGCCATGTATTCCAAAGCGCAATGAGTTGCACATGAATCTTGCTTGCCGACTATCACGTGACGGCCGCCTGACCTGCCACGCGGCGCGGCGATCACGGCACGCTAGCATTCCGGAAACCCTGGTCGCAGTCGTTTCCCGAGACTCGCCGATTTGTCCGACACTCCCTTATTCCGCTTTTCCTGGCACCCTGGAATGTGTCGGCCCGGATGGGCGTCCGGGTGCCTGCGGCCAGTTCAGGCGGGAGAAGAACCGGCCAGGCGGACGATCAGGGAGGCCGCGAGCAGGTGCAGTCCGTGGCTGGTCGTCGGGTCGACGCCGGTCAGCTCGGCGATCCGGCGCAGGCGATAGTCGAGGGTGTTCGGGTGGATGTGCAGCGCCGCGTCCTGGCGGCGGAAATCCAGTGCCAGGTAGATCCGCAGTGTGCGGTGGAGGTCGGGTCGGTTGTCGAGGCCGTCGAGCAGGCGCGCGAGCGCGGGTAACGCGCTGCTGGGCCGGGTGAGCTGGTATTCCAGCAGCAGGTCGGGGAGGCGGAACAGCCCGGGCCCGCGGCCGAGTGCCCGGGCCAGCCGCAGCAGTTCCGCGGCCTGCTCATGCGCCCCGGGTAACCGCGGCCGGGTGTCCGCGACCGCGGCCGCCACGTCCACCGGGCCGCCGAGCGCCGCCGTCAACGCCTCGACCAGGGGCGGCATCCGGTCCATCACGGCGGCGGTGTCGCCATCAGCGAGCGGGAACAGCGCCGTCGCACCCCGGCCGTCGTCGTCGACGACGGCCGGCACGGCCACCTCGGAGCAGCTGCCGAACGCCTCGTGAAGCCGCCGGGCGAACCGGTCCGCCTTGCCGGAGGCCCCGGCGCCGGAGGCGATGCCACCGGAGGCGATGCCACCGGAGGCGATGCCACCGGAGTCCGTGGTGCCGGAGTCCGTGGTGCCGGGCTCGCGGCGGCGGATCACGGCCACGACGTAGCCGGGGCTGAGCACCACTCCCGCGCGGTCGGCGAGGCTTCTCGCGGGCTCGCCGGCGAGCAGCGCCGCCGCGAGCTCCCGCAGCAGCGCGCGCTGGGCGAGGTGCTCGGCGTTCGCCGTGGCCAGCGTGCCCACCCCGGGGATGAGCATCGGCAGGAAGCGCTGCAGGAACACGGCGGCGGCGATCACGTCGTCCTCCTCGCCGGGGCCGGCCAGCCGGGCGACCTCCTCGAGGGTGATCCGCGCGGCGATGTGGTGCGCCCGCAGCATCGCCTCGGACGCCACCCCCTCCGCCGCGGACAGCGCCACCGAGGGTTGCAGCGGCGCGAGCTCGGCGGGAGTCGGCAGCCGGCCCGCGCGCAGGCAGCGGGCGAACAGCTCCACCCCGGCGAACGCCAGCCCGGAGAGCTCGCCGTGCCCGAGCTCCGGCACGATCCGCGCGGGTGGCAGTTCCGCGAGCACGGCGGATACCGTCCGGCCGGCGATCACGCCGAGCGAGCGGTCCAACCGGTCGCAGATCGAACGCGGCGGCCCCGCCTCGGCCGGCGCCATGGACCGGCCTCAGCCACCGCTCTTGTGAGATTTCACAGGGAACCTATACGCCGTTTCGGATCAGCGTGCACTGCGATCCAGGTCACATCTGCCAAGACTCGGGGTTGCGCACCGACCCGAGGAGCGGCCCGTGTACATCGGCTCGATCGCCCGTGAGACACCAGACAAGATCGCCTACCTGGTCCTCGATGGATCCGGGCAAGTGCGGGAGTCGGTCACCTACCGGCAGCTGGACGAACGTTCCAACCGGCTCGCCCAGCTCTGGTGGAACCGCGGTCTGCGCCCCGGCGACGTGGTGGCCGTGTGCATGGAGAACAACGCCCGCTACCTTGAGGTGATCTGGGCGGCGCAGCGTTCCGGCCTGTTGTACACCACGGCCAACTACCGGCTGACCCCTGACGAGCTGGCCTACCTGGTGAACGACAGCGGTGCCGCGGCGCTCGTGGTCTCGGCCGCCACCGCGCCGTCGGCGCGCGCGCTGCTCGAGCGCTCGCCGTCGGTACGCATCCGGCTGGCGGTCGGAGCCGACCTGCCCGGCCACGAGCGTTACGAGGACGTCGTCGCCGGAGCCCCCGCGCACCCGCTCGAGCACGAGTCGGAGGGCTCGGACCTGCTCTACAGCTCGGGGACGACGGGGCGTCCGAAGGGCATCCGCTCATCGCTCGCCGTGCCGCGGCCGATCGGTGACGGCGGGCCGCTGCCCGGGCTCCTGCAACTGCTCTACGGGTTCGGTCCGGACACGGTCTACCTGTCGCCCGCACCGCTCTACCACGCGGCCCCGCTGCGCTACTGCGTCACCGCGACCCGGCTCGGAGCCACCGTGGTCGTGCTGGAGCGCTTCGAGCCCGCGCTCTTCCTCGGCGCGGTGAGCGAGTATCGGGCGACGCACACCCAGGCGGTGCCGACGATGTTCGTGCGGCTACTGAAGATGCCCGCGGCGCAGCGCCTCTCCTACGACACCTCCAGCCTGCGGTGCGTGATCCACGCGGCCGCCCCGTGCCCGCTGCACGTCAAACGGGCCGTCCTCGACTGGCTCGGCCCGATCGTTCACGAGTACTACGCCGGTTCCGAGGGCAACTGCTATGTCGCCTGCTCACCGCAGGAGTGGCTGACGCACCCCGGCTCGGTCGGCCGGGCGCTGCTCGGCGTCCCGCACATCGCCGGCGACGACGGCACCGAGCTCGGCCCGGGCCAGATCGGGACGGTCTGGTTCTCGGGGGGCCCCGACTTCACCTACCACAATGATCCGGAGAAGACGGCCGAGTCGCACGACGCCCGCGGCTGGTCGACCCTCGGCGACATCGGCTACCTGGATGACGAGGGATTCCTCTATCTCACCGACCGCAGGTCGTACACGATCATCACCGGCGGGGTGAACGTCTATCCGCAGGAGATCGAGGATCTGCTCATCGGCCATCCGGACGTCCTCGACGCCGCCGTGTTCGGCGTTCCCGATCCGGATCTCGGCCAGCGGGTGCAGGCCGTCGTGCAGCCCGTGCCCGCGGTCGCCGAAGCCGTCACCGAGACCGGAGCCGTCACCCAGACCGGAGCCGTCATGGGTGAGGACGGCCGGACCACGCGGACCCCGGGCGCGGCGCGGGCCGAGCTGGTGGCCGAGCTGATGCGCTACTGCCGAGAGCGTCTCGTCGGCCCGAAACGGCCGAAGGACATCGACATCGTCGCCGAGCTGCCCCGCCACCCCACCGGCAAGCTCTACAAGCGCCTGCTCGTCGACCAGTACAGCGACCACTGACCGGCCCCGGCCCGACGATCTCACCCGGTCCGGGACGACGTCTCGTCCGACACGGAAGGAACGCACCGCGATGGCAGTCGCCGCCGGCTCCACACCGATTCGCACGGTCGACGAGGTCGACCTGTCCGACCCGTCCTTCTGGGTCCGGCCGCGGGCCGAGATCGACGCGGGGTTCGCCCTGCTGCGGGCGGAGCGCCCGCTGCCCTTCTACGCGGAACCGGTCTTCGCCGGCGGCGCGATTCCCTCGGGGCCCGGCTACTACGCCGTCACCCGGCACGCCGACATCGCGCGGATCAGCGCCGAACCGGAGGTCTTCTCGTCGGCGCGGGGCGCCACGAGCATTCCCGACCTGCCCGCGGAGTTCCTGGAGTTCTTCGGAGGGATGATCAATCTCGACGCGCCCCGGCACCACCGGCTGCGCCGCATCGTCTCCCGGGCGTTCACCCCGCGCATCATCGCGCGGACCGAGGCCGACATCGCCGCGCTCGCCCGCACCGTCGTCGACGACCTGATCGAGACGGGGCCCGGTGACTTCGTCGAGCGGGTCGCCGGCCGGTTCCCGCTGGAGGTCATCTGCCGGATGATGGGCCTGCCGCGGGAGCGTTACGCCGACACCTTCCGCTGCACGAACGTCATCCTCGGCTCCACCGACGCGGACTACGTCCCGCCGGGCAGCGACGTCGTGGCCGCCCTGCTCGGCGCGGGCGCGGAGCTCGCCGAGCTGATGCGGGAGACGGCGGCGGCGCGGCGGGTGAACCCGACGGACGACCTGACCACCGCGCTCGCCCTCGCCGAGGTCGACGGGGAACGGCTCGACAACGGGGAGATCGCCTCGTTCTTCATCCTGCTGCTGGTCGCGGGCAACGAGACAACCCGCACCGCGATCAGCCACGCGTTGCTCGCGCTGACCGCGTTCCCCGACCAGCGGGCGATCNGGCAGCGGGACGTCGCCGGGACGAGCGGGTCGGCGGTCGAGGAGATCGTGCGCTGGGCGAGCCCGGTGCGCTGGATGCGCCGCACCGTCACCCGCGAGGTGGAGGTCGCCGGCCAGCGACTGGTGGCCGGTGACAAGGTGCTGCTGTTCTACTCGTCGGCGAACCGCGACGAGTCCGTGTTCACCGACCCGGGCCGCTTCGACGTCCGCCGCGACCCCAACCCACACCAGGGGTTCGGTGGCCACGGCCCGCACTTCTGCCTCGGCGCCCACCTGGCCCGCCGCGAGATCTCGGTGATCTGGCGCGAGCTGCTCACCCGCACCCCCGATATCCACGCCGTCGGTGAGCCCGAATGGCTGGCCAGCAGCTTCGTCAACGGTGTCAAACGCCTGGACTGCGACTTCACCTCAGACGGGCGGTCTCACCGACCCGGCCGGGTCAGTCACTGACCCGGCCGGGTCGGTGACACCGCCGACGTCTGCGGGCCGGTCTGCGGCGCCTGCCAACGCGAGTCGGCCGGTGCCCGCCCGGCCGCGGGCATCAGATCCGCGGCCCTGCCCGCGATGGCCTCCACCAGCCGGAGCGCCTGCTGGACGGACAGATTCAGAACGATCTCGGTGCCGGCATCCGCCTGCAACCGCACCGATACGTCCGCCATCGTCATACGCCCTTCGTCGCTGAAGCTGATCGCCCCCTGTGCTGAGGCGCTCCAGGCGACGCTACGGGGGAGACCGCCGCGGCGTGGGCAAAGGTGGCAAGCAGCACTGCGCTGGCCGGTATTCGCCGTCCTGGAGATGCCTCTAAGTAAGTATGTACTCATTTATTCTGGGGTGGATGCGCAGTAAGTTGCAGCCTCATGACAATGTTCGGGCTGCTGACTCCCGTCCTGTCCCTCGTGCCGGGCTCGCACGCGGAGTGGGAGCGCGACGGCGGGATCGACGACGTGCGCAGGATCGCCGAGGCGGCCGACGGCCTCGGCTACGACTACCTGACCTGCAGCGAGCACGTCGCCATCCCGACCAGGGGGGCGGGCCTGCCCGGGCCCTGCTACTGGGACCCCCTCGCGACATTCGGCTATCTGGCCGCCCACACGACCCGCATCCGGTTCACGACGTCGGTGCTGGTGCTCGGGTACCACCACCCGCTCGACATCGCGAAGCGGTACGGAACCCTGGACCGCATCTGCGGCGGGCGGCTCAATCTCGGCCTCGGCGTCGGCTACCTGGAGCCCGAGTTCCGCCTGCTGGGCGTGCCGTTCGAGGGCCGCGGGGCCCGGGCCGACGATGCCATCCGGGCGCTGCGCGCCTCCTTCGGTCGACCCGAGCCGTCCTACGACGGCCCCCATTACCGGTTCGACGAGGTGATCGTCGAACCTTGCGGTGCGCAGACCGACATCCCGATGTGGATCGGCGGACGCACGCCGCGCTCGCTGCGCCGCGCCGTGGCGTTGGGTGACGGCTGGTACCCCTTCGCCGTCTCACCCGGGACCGCGGCGGAGTGGCTGGCCGCGGCGGCCAGGACGGATGAATGGCAGCGGCGCCGGCGGCCGCTCGACGTCATCCTCGGCCCGGCGCGCCCGATCGACCCCCTGGGTGAACCGGACGAAGCGCGCCTGGTCGTGCGCGCGTTGCTCGACGCCGGCGCCACCGGCGTCTCCCTGCGGTTCGTCCACCGTTCGCTGGCGCACTACCTGGAACAGCTCGAAGCGATGCGGAGCGTCATAGTCACCCTCTGAGACCCGACGCCGAGGACCGGCAGGTCGGCGACCCGGTCACACCGAGTGGCAAGAGGGTGTCGAAGTGTGCGCGAGCGCCAAGGGGTTGTGCGTACGCAAAAAAGCCGCGTGGACAGAAAAATAAAGTACTCCTGAATCGGGAGGGCCCGGCTTGCGTACGCCCTGAATCCGTTTGAAATCAAGGAGTTCCGGTCTCGGTGAAGTCCCGATGCACACCCGGCGGCCCGGGTGGGCGCCCCCGGTCGGGACCTCGGCTCCGTGGGGTGCGGGGGTGCGGCCGGACCGTTGGAGCGGTGCTGACGGGATGGGGTCGCGGGGCCCGAGCCGCCTGCGAAGGCACCCGTGGCGAGTGCCGGTACCAGGGGTTTTGTCGACGCCGGCGTAGACGTTGACGCTCACGTCGAAAGTTGGGAGCATGTGCCCACCCTCACACTGGACAATGGGCGGTCAATCAAGTGCAGCCTTGTGCGACCCGCCGTCCCGGCAGGGATGTTTTACGGTGCCTGACGGCGCCGCGGTAGTGACGACTTCGAGGAGAGATATATGCAGCACACGGTGATCTCACGTGATCAGCCGACGCCGAGGCGGGCGGCGCGGCGATTAGTGAGGGCGTCCCTAGCTGCCCCCCTGGCGTTGTTCCTCTTCGTCACCGCGTGTAGTTCGGACGACGAGACCCCGCCCTCCCCGGCGGACGCCACCGCGGCCGCCAACGCGCTCGGGCCGATCAAGAAGGCCACCGGCGAGCCCGTCAAGATCGGAATCATCTCGGACGGCAAGTCCGCCGGCATCGACAACTCGGTGCAGTTCGCGGTCGCGGACGCCACCGTCAAGTACCTGAACGAGCACCGCGGAGGCATCGGCGGCCGGCCGGTCGAAGTGGTGACCTGCGAGACGCAGGCGGACCCGGCGAAGGGCACCGACTGCGGTAACCAGATGATCGAGAAGAACGTCGTCGCGGTCGCGGTCGGCGAGTCCGCCGTCGCCGAGGGTGTCTGGCAGCCGCTGGCTGACGCGGACATTCCGACGATGTTCTTCGGNGCGGGCAGCCCGGCGATCCTGGCCGATCCCACGAGCTTCACCGTGGGCGACCCGAACTTCGCCGTGCTGAACCTCCCCATCAGCCTGGCGAAGGACGAGGGCATCAAGAAGGTGACCACGGTGGTCATCGACGTGCCGGCCGCGCTGCACAGCGCGGAGGAGGTCGCGCCCGGTCTCATGGAGAAGGCTGGCCTCGACTACCAGCTGATCCGCATCGCTCCGGGCACGGCCGACATGACGCCGCAGATGCAGAGCGTCGTGAGTAACGACTCCGGGCTGGTGTTCATCATCGGCAACGACTCCTTCTGCATCAGCGCGATCAACGGCCTGCGCTCCGTCGGCTATGACGGCAAGGTCAGCGCCATCTCGCAGTGCATCACCGACGCCACCCGCAAGGCGGTGCCGGGCGACGCGCTGGAGGGCATGACCATCGCGGCCTCCGTCCCCGTCGGTGGGGACGACCCGTCCAGCCTGCTCTACAACTCGGTCGTCGAGACCTACGGGAAGGGCATCGAGCGCGACTCGTCGGCGGGCCGGGGCATGTTCGTCACGTTCGCCGGTCTCGCGGCGTCGCTCGAGGACATCTCCNGGGAGATCACCCCGGCGACGGTCAACGCGGCGATCAAGGCGGCGCCGGAGAAGGAACTGCCGGGTGCCGGTGGGCTCAAGTTCCGGTGCAACGGCAAGGCATACCCGGAGACAGTGGCCGTCTGCGTGCGGGGTGGGCTGACCACCACGCTCGACGGCAAGGGTCAGCCGACAGCGTTCAAGGTGCTCGGGAGCTCCTCGATCGGGGACTGACGCTCCAGAAACGAAACGGCCGCCGAGGAGATCCCTCGGCGGCCGCTTCGCCCCTTCCGGCGCGCCCGCCACGCCGGAGAGGCCGAAGCAGCCCGATGGCTCGCAGTACTGATCCGGAAGATGCCGGGAGATCGTGATGGAACATATAGGTTCGCTGCTTCTCGGCCTGGGAAACGGCGGGGTTTTCGCGGCGTTGGGCCTGGCCCTCGTCCTCACCTATCGAAGCTCGGGAGTCATCAACTTCGCGACCGGAGCGGTCGCGCTCTACGTCGCCTACTCCTACGCCTTCTTACGTGACGGCCGGCTACTCGTCCTGATCCCCGGCCTGCCCGCGTCGGTCGATATCGGCGGAACCTGGCCGCTGGCCCCGGCCATCGTGGTCTCCCTGCTGTTCGGGGCGCTGCTGGGCGCGCTGTTGTACCTGGCAGTCTTCCGACCGCTGCGTGAGGCACCCCCGCTCGCGCGGGCGGTGGCCTCGCTCGGCGTCCTAGTGATCATCCAGTCGGTGATGGCGATCCGGCTCGGTACCTCTCCCGTGAGCGTCCGGGCGATCTTCCCGGCGGAACGGTGGGAGTTCAACGGCGCGAAGGTCCTGTCCGACCGCTTCTACCTGGTCGTCGCCGTGGTGGCGCTGACCCTGGTGCTGACCGCGGTCTACCGTTTCACCCGCTTCGGCCTGCTGACCAGGGCGGTTGCGGAGTCCCAGACCGGCGCCTACGTCAGCGGTGTGTCCCCGGACCGGATCGCTCTGTTCAACTGGATGATCAGCGGCGTGACCGCCGGTTCCGCCGGCATCCTCATCGCCCCGCTGACCCCGCTCTCCCCGACCACCTACACGCTGTTCGTCGTGCCGGCGCTGGCCGCCGCGGTGGTCGGCGGCTTCAAGAACCTCATCCCGACAGTCGCGGCCGGTATCGCGATCGGCATGCTCCAGGCCGAGGCCCAGTCGCTGGCCACCGACGGCGCCTCCTGGCTGCCGCGGACCGGCTCGCAGGAGCTCATTCCGCTGATCGTCATCCTGGTTGCCCTGCTGATCACCGGGCGGGGCCTGGCGGTCCGCGGCGGCCTGGTCCGCCAGCCACTGGGCCGGGCACCCCGGCCGCGCTCGCTGACGCTGCCCACGCTTCTCGGCACCACCGTCGGTGTGGTCGGTCTGCTGGTCACCAGCGGGACCTGGCGAAGCGCGGTCATCGGCACCTTCATCGCCGCGATCATCGGTCTGTCGCTCGTGGTCGTCACCGGCTACGCCGGCCAGGTGTCCCTGGCCCAGCTCGCCCTCGCCGGCAGCGCCGCGTTCACGCTGAGCGGCCTGACCCAGAGCTGGCACGTGCCGTTCCCCATCGCGCCGCTGCTCGCCGCCCTCGTGGCCACCGTGCTCGGCGTGGTGATCGGGCTACCCGCCCTACGGGTGAAAGGCCTGACCCTGGGCATCGTCACCCTCGCGTTGGCCTACACGATCGAAGCCGTGTGGTTCCGGAACACGCAGATCGTCAGCAGCCGCGGCGCCAAGGTGACCCAGCCGGAACTGTTCGGCCTCGACCTCAGCATCGGCACCGGCCACGCCTTCCCGCGGATCCCCTTCGGTCTGCTGTGCCTGGCCGTCCTGGTGGCCGTGGCCATCGGGGTCGCCAAACTGCGGACGAGCTCGCTCGGTTCGGCCATGCTCGCCGTCCGCGCGAACGAGCAGTCNGCCGCCGGCATCGGGATCAACGTCGTGGCGGTCAAGGTCGCCAGCTTCGCGATCGCGTCGTTCATCGCCGGCCTGGGCGGCAGCCTGCTCGCCTACCGGCGCGGCGTCGTCACCTTCGACTCGTTCACCGCGCTCGGCGGGCTCGCGCTGCTCTCCACCGCCTACCTCGCCGGCGTGACGTCCGTCTACGGCGGCATCCTCGCCGGCGTGATGGCCTCCTCCGGCATCACGTTCATCATGATGGACCGCTGGATCGATCTCGGTGACTGGTTCCCCGTCATCACCGGTGTCCTGCTGCTCGTCGCTCTCATCGGACACCCGGAAGGCCTCGCCAGCGGCGGCCACGCCTTCGCCGACCGGCTGGACCGAATACGCCACCGACGCTTCGGCCGGCGCCCGGCGCAGGCCGAGACACCGGCCTCGGCCGAGCTGACCAAGCCCGTCCAGGCAGGCACCGCACCCGCGAGCGCGGACGAGGCCCCCACGCCCACCGATGCGGACGGGGCGAAGATCCCGGCGCAGGCGGGACCGGCGGGCACAGTACTCGCGGTCGACGGACTCACCGTCCGTTACGGCGGTGTCACGGCGGTCTCCGAGGTCACGCTCCGGGTCAGCGCCGGCCAGATCGTCGGCCTCATCGGGCCGAACGGCGCGGGCAAGACGAGCGTGATCGACGCGACGACCGGCTTCACCCGGGCCTCGGGCACCGTCAGGCTCGGTGATGACGCCGTCGAGGGCCTGCCGACACACGCCCGGGTACGCCGCGGCCTGGCCCGCACGTTCCAGTCCCTGGAGCTCTACGACGACCTCACGGTCGAGGAGAACGTCCGCGCGGCGCTGTTCGGCGCGAGCGGCGACGAGCGGCACCGCGCGCTCGCCGCGGCGCTCGATCTGGTCGGCCTCGCCGACCGGGCCGACCGGCACGCCGGTGAGCTGAGCCAGGGCGAACGGCAGCTGGTGTCCATCGCCCGGGCCTGCGCCACCAAGCCGAAGGCACTGCTCCTCGACGAGCCCGCCGCCGGCCTGGACACCACCGAGAGCGTCTGGCTCGGTGAGCGCATCCGCTCCATCAGCGCCACCGGAGTGGGCGTGATCCTCGTCGACCACGACGTCTCCCTCGTGCTGTCCGTCTGCGACTACATCTACGTCCTCGACTTCGGCAAGGTCATCGCAGAGGGAGACCCGGCCGCGATCCGCGCGAACCGGGCCGTGGCCGACGCCTACCTCGGCTCCGTGCACGACGCTCTCAGCGACGCCGAGGAGGAGACGGACCCGGCGGAGGTGACGGACACGCCGGCCGCGGCGCCGGTGGACGTGGCGCCGGTGGACGCGGCGCCGGTGGACGCGGCGCCTGCGCTCGCGAAGCCTGCGGATGCGGAGTCGGCGGCGTCGGCGGTTGCGGAGACCGCCGAGCCGCTGGCCACCTCCTCGGCGGCAGCCGCGTCGTCCACGACTGCCACCTCCTCAGCAGCGACAACCTCCACGGCGGTGACCAAGTGACGACTCGACTGGAATGCACCGACCTCAGCGGTGGCAGAGGCAGCGCGACCGCCTTCCGGAACGTCGACCTCACGGTCGAGGCGGGATCCGTGCTCGCCCTGCTCGGGCCGAACGGAGCCGGCAAGACCACGCTGCTGCTGACTCTTTCCGGCCTGCTGGCACCTCAGGGCGGCACCATCGCCGTCGACGGCGCCCGGCTGCGAGGCGGCCGGCCCGCGGCGGCGAACGCCGCCGGCATCGTTCTCGTCCCCGACAACCGCGCGCTGTTCACGACACTCACCGTCGAAGAGAACATCCGCGTGGCGTCCCGGCGCAACGGCCCGAAGCCGAAGAGCCTGCTCGAGACCTTCCCGGCGCTCGAGAAGCGGTGGACCCTGCCCGCGGGGGCGCTCTCCGGCGGCGAGCAGCAGATGCTGGTCATGGCGCGAGCCCTGATCCAGCAGCCGCGGGTCCTGCTGATCGACGAGCTCAGCATGGGACTGGCACCCTTGATCGTCGAGGACCTGTTCAACACCGTCAGCGCGATCGCCGCCGACCATCAGTGCGCGGTCATCCTGGTCGAGCAGCACGTCAACCTGGCCCTCGAGGTCGCCGACGCCGCGGCTGTCCTCAACCGCGGCCGCATCGTGCTGCGAGGCGATGCCAAGGAGCTGGCCGCCAGCCCCGAGCGCCTGGAAAGCGCCTACCTCGGCACGGCCGAGGCCGAGGTTGCGGCCGCGGCCGCGACCTCGGGAAGCGCTGCTTCCTGAGGTAGGCGCCGCTTCCTGAGCGGAAGGCAACCGCGGGTTGCCCGGTTTCTGACCCCCGTCAGGAACCGGGCAACCCGCGTGGCGTTTCCGGCACCAGCACAGTCGTCGTGAGCGGGTCGGCGGCGGTCCCGCGGGCCCTCGGTCCGGGCGTTCCCGGTACGGTCGGGCGGTGTTTCGCATGCGGCAGGCCGTCATCGACGAGTTCGCCAGCTGGGCCTCCGCGGAGGGCATGGTTCCGGGTGGGGATGCCGGGCGGAAATGGCGCGGGCGGATCGCGATCCTGCTGCAGGCCCGCGCGGAGCACCTGGAATCCCTGATCCGACCCGCTGGCGCAGCGGTGACGTCCACGAACTGCTCATCACGCAGGTGGCGCAACGGCAGGTCGACGCGTGGGAACTCGCCGAGCGTGGCCCGGACACCGTTCGCGACTACCTGCGTTTCCTCGACGCCACCGACCGACTTCATCCCGCCAGCCTGCGTAAGGGCGATCGGCCAGCCGTGATCGCCGCACTCGGCCTACCCGCGCCGTCCGGTCCATCGGGCCCGTCCGGGCTTCGGGGTGACGATGCGGTCCTTGACCGCCTGTGGAGGCTGGCGATCGAGCTGGACGTCATCCAGCTCCGCCGGACCCGCGTCGTCCCCGGCTCCGGGGCGAAGATCATCACCGACGCGTTGGCGGGCACCGGTGAATCCGAACAGGTGCTCGGTCTGTGGACCGACATCGCCGACGCCCTCATCCACCCGTCGGACCCGCGGAACGGGGCGAAGGACACCGCGAACCTGCGTGACTGGCTGCGGCCGTGGGCACCCTGGTTCCTCGGCCTGCTCTACGGGGCCACCGCCGCCGGTGCGCCCGCCGACCTCGACGACCTCACCGACCAGCTGCTCGACGCGCACAACGACCGGCTTCCGCCCGCCCAACCCGACCTGTTCGCCGGACTGGCCGCCGCCGCGGTCCGCACCGCCCTCGCCGACCTCGCCAGCCACGGCGCCGTCACCGTCACCGGAGTCCCCGAGAACATCGACCCCAGGCGGGCCGCCGCCGCCGCCGTTCTCGGTACGGCGCCCTGGGCCGTGGAAGGACCACCGGGGCTGGTTGTCGACCTGACCGATCTCGGCCGCTACCTGGTGCGTGTGCGCCTCCTCGAGGAAGGCGCACACGCCCCCCTCGCCGCCTGATCCACCGTGGTCGCGGCACCTCGGATCAGTAGCGCAGCTCCCAGCGGTTGCCAGCCGGGTCGTCGCAGAAAGAAATCGTCGCTGCCCGGGCTGGGGTGACAGTGGCGTCTGATCGTGGGGGAGATCTCCGCGTCCGGCGGGCCGCCGGACGGCGGACGGCCCGGCCCGGTGTCGGGACGGCTTCCCGCTCACCGACCCGTCCGGACCTCGATCTGCCCGGCGGGCGATCTGGGGGCTGGCCGGACGTGTGCCCCGAGATCGGAGGCCGGGCCCGGACGCCCGGCGGGCACCGGCCCCAGGGCCTCGACCAGTGCCTTCAGGACGCGAACCGGCTCCGGAACACAGGTTGCCCACCCCTCTCGCAGGCCCCGGCGGCTGTGCGGCGTCAGCGCATAAAGAGCTTCTTGTGTCCTTCGCTCCCGCGGGGTTGCGGCCCATCCGTGGCGGTGGCTGTCAAGACTTCTCAGCGAGAGACACGGACAGCCCTGTAGTTCCGGAAGCGCAGCACTCGAACCCGCGTCCGAAACAGTGACCGCCATCGTCAGATCACCCCAAGCACGACCGTGATCACCATAGATCACCGGCGCACCGGTTGCGCGGGCGAACCGGTTGCGCGGGCGATGCGGGCACCTCGGCCCGTGGGAACCCGCGGCGGGCGGGTGGTCACTCGGCGCGGAGCTGGCGCAGCAGGCGGGTCTCGTCGAAGTAGATGCGGTTCTCGGTGATCAGGCAGTCGTCGACCCGGTACACCTCCACGATCCGCAGGGTCACGAGGTTGCCGCTCGCCGTGATAGACCCGCCGCCGGCGACCGGGAACGGGCCGGTGTGCCGGGCCGTCAGCGTGTACTCCTCGACGACCAGCGGACCTTGCTCCACGAGGAGATCCGTGTCGACCCTGACGTCACCGAAGGCGGACAGGAACGCGTCGCTGTGGTTGAGCGCCGCTTCGCGGCCGACGAGGCGCGCCCCGCCNGGCGCTTCCATCACCACGTTCTCGGCGAGCAGTCCGAGCACTGTCTCCCGGTCACCGTCCTCGAAGGCGGCGAGCATCCGCTCGACCGTGTGCAGCGCCTCGCCCATGCCACCATCCAAACCCACGACGCCCCGCCAGATTCACGGTATTGAGGAAGCAGCGACCTGCGAATGCCCCGGAACCTCCGCGCAGCCGGTGGCCGCACCCGGCACGGGCCGGCNGGCGACCGATGGACCGCCTACGGCTCGCTGGCCGGCCGGCGAACGTACCGCTGACAGACTCCGGGTATGGAGTGGTCCTGGGTCGCCGGCTCATATCATGATCAGATCGTTCGGACCGACCGGCAGCCTCTGCTGCTCCTGCTCGTGGGCCTGGTCGGCGGATTCCTGTTCATCCGGACATCCGCCCGTCTCATCCGGGCGAATGTCCGATGGTGGCCGGGAAACGTCTCGGCCGGCGGAGTGCACATACACCATGAGTTCTTCGGCGTTCTCACGATGCTCGCCGCCGGCACGATCAGCTTCGGTACGACCACCATCCACCCATGGCGTGACATCCTCGCGCTGGCCTTCGGGATCGGTGCNGGTCTCGTTCTCGACGAGTTCGCGCTCCTGCTGCACCTGAAGGATGTCTACTGGACCAGCGAGGGGCGGTCCTCCATCGACGCCGTCATCGTCGCCACGGCCCTGACCGGGCTGCTCCTCGTTCGCGCCGTGCCCTTCGGTCTGAACGACATCAGCGCGGACGAACGCTCGACCCGCTGGGCGCTCGTGGGCCTCGTGCTGTTCAACCTCTCGCTCACCGTGCTGACCGCCGTCAAAGGGAAGCCCTGGGTGGCGATGTTCAGCGTCTTCGTGACCGTTCTCGGGATCTGGGGTGCCACCCGGCTCGCCGCGCCGCGCAGCCCGTGGGCGCGGCGCCGTTACGACGGACGGAAGCTGGCGCGGGCCGAGGAACGGGACATGCGCTGGGGACGACGCCGGGAGCGCGCGTTCTCCCTCATCGCGGGAGCCGACAGCCCCGACCCGCCGTCGTAACCGAAACGGCGTCAAGATGCCCTCGGGAAGGCTTCGAAACGACGGTCAACCCGCTCGGCAGCGGCACCCTGCTGCTTGCCGGTCACCGGATTCTCCACGTGCTGAACACCCTTCGCCGGCGAGTCGGCGGCGGTTGGCGCCGGCATTGCCGCGATGAGTGTCCCGATATGCCCGACCGGGTCGTTGTGGTTGCTCGCCGGAAACCCGGCGCTGTAGGTTTCGGCCGCGCGCGTCCGTGTGGGTGGGCCGGCTCGGCGTCGAAGTGCCCTCCCGTCCAGCAGTGGAGGAGAATCGATGTCCAGCGCTCGAAGGCCGTACGTTGCATTATGCGGCGCATTCCTGGCCGCGGTGGTGGCAGGTGCCGCAACGTTCGGGTGTTCGGACTCCTCCGCGCCGCCGACTCCGGTCCCGACCACCACCCCGGCGGAACCGCCGGTCGATCCCTCTCACCTGCCGATCCTGTTCGTGCACGGTGGGGCGGGCTCGGGAGCGCAGTTCGAGACACCGGCGCGCCGGTTCGCCGCGAACGGATATCCCGTCAGCCATATCGACGCGATCGACTGGGATTCGACTCTCACGGTGGAGACAGCCGAGCAGATACATGCCCGGATCGACGCGCGCATCGACGCCCTGCTCAATGCGACCGGCGCGGCGCGAGTGGAGCTCGTCGGGCACTCGATGGGCACTATGATCAGCCAGGACTACCTGACCAGCCGGCCGGAGCGAGCCGCGCGCGTCGCGCACTACGTCAACCTGGACGGGCGCACGGCCCAGGCACCGCCCGGCGGCGTGCCGACACTGGCGGTCTGGGCCGAGGGAGATCCGGCCCGCCGGATCGTCGGCGCCACCAACGTCCAGTTCGCGGATCTCGGGCACACCGAGTCGGTGACCTCGCCGCGCACTTTCGAGGCCGAGTTCGAGTTCTTCACCGGCCGGAAGCCGGCCACCACCGAGATTCGGCCGACCGCCGACGGCAAGGTCGAGCTGTCGGGCCGGGCGGTGCTCTTCCCAACCAACGTCGGGGTGAGCGAGGGACGGCTGGAGGTCTACGAGGTCGAGAGCACGACCGGGAAGCGCCGGCCCGGAAGTCCGGTGGTCACCACCGCACTCGCCGACGATGGCGCCTTCGGACCGATCGCCGGCCGCGCCGGCGCTTCCTACGAGTTCGCCATCCTGCGCCCGGGCGGGGCCACCCACCACTTCTACTACCAGCCGTTCCGACGCAGCGACAGGCTGATCCGACTGCTCACCAGCCGCCCCGGCGAAGGCCTCGGCACGCGGATGGAGACGTCACCGGCCCACACAAACATCACCATCAGCCGATACCGAGAGTGGTGGGGCGACCAGGGAGCCGACAGCGACCAGCTGCTCGTCGACGGGACGAACCTGCTGAACGCGGCGAACACACCCCGGGAGAAGCGGCCCATCGGCATCTTTCTCACCGACGTCGGAACGGACCGCGGGACAGATCTCACCGCGCCGATACCGGCCTTCTTCTCGGTGGTCTTCATGACCGGTATGGACGTCTTCCTTCCCGCCGACGACACGGCGATCACCCTGGAATCCGTGCAACGCGGCACCAACGGCCACCGGGACGTCATCGCCGTGCCGGCATTCCCGTCATCAGAGCACCGGATCTCGATCCTCTTCAACGACTACACCTGAGCGCCGACGTCCCCACAGGCCCGAGGTGCACCGTCCGTTTCGCCCGGGCCCCGATCTTTTCGCGCGGGCCATATCGCCCGATGTAGCGACCCGCCGGGTCCCTACAGCAGGATCTGGGCCCGGCGTGTCGGGCCGAGGATGCCGACCTTGAAACGGTCCCCCGGTCGCAGCGTCGGGCCGGGAGCTGCGGCGACCCACGGCAATACGCCCGCGGTCGAGCAACGGGGAGCGCAGGTGACCGTGTACGCGACACCCGCAACGATGATGATCGATGCGACCCTGCGGTCATCCTGATCACCAATGCGGATTGGCAGTGGGATCGGGCCGAGGATGAGTACCGGAAGAACCACTGTCCGAGCTGGTGGTCTGCCGCCCCCCGTGAAGATGGCTCGGGCTTCGGCTGTCGAGGTCACGGGTGGTCCGGTGGGTGGTGTTCCGGTGGCGGTGGCGGTGTTGGTGATGCCGCGGGCTGTGACGTCTGCTTGGGTGGTGGTGTATTGGGCGGTGCAGTTCATCGTGCCGCC
>NZ_LRTK01000007.1 GCF_001636565.1 Frankia sp. EI5c | reverse complement strand
GGCCCCGAAACCACCCTCACCCACCCCCGCGCCACCCGTCCGCGAATGTTCGCCGACAGCGACTGAAGACCTCGTCGTGTCTCCACTCCCCCCGGGGTTGCGCCCCCACCACCACCGGGGTTGTCAACACCTGCACCGAAGAGACACCACGAGGTCTTCAGTCGCCACAACGACACANCCGCGCCGCCACCCGAAACGCTGACCGCCACCGTCAGATCACCGGACGCACCCACCCATCCCCCGCCTACGCGGGTGCCAACCGCCCCCGCGTACGCAAGCACCGCCCGCCCCCGCCCGCCCGGCGCGAGATCATGATCTACGCGATTTTCGTCCGACCCAGATCCACGAGAAGCTGCGCAGCCCAACCGGACGGGCCAGGGCCAGGGCCAGGGTCAGAGGGTGGTGGTCAGCCGGTCGGCGAGCAGCCTGGCGAACCGGGACGGGTCCCGCAGCTCGCCGCCCTCGGCGAGCACCGCCATCCCGTGCAGCAGCTCCGCCGCCCCGGCGAGGGTGGAGGCAGTGGCGTCCTTCTCGTGCGCGGCCCGCAGGCCGGTGACCAGCGGATGGGTCGGGTTGAGCTCCAGAATGCGCTTCTGGCGCGGCACTTGCTGGCCGCTCGCGCGGTACATCCGCTCCAGCGCCGGCGTCATGTCGTGCGTGTCGCCGACGATGCAGGCGGGTGAGGACGTGAGCCGGCTGGAGAGGCGCACCTCTCGGACGTCGTCGCGCAGCGCCTCGCCGAGCCAGGCGAGCAGCGCGCCGAACTCCTCCTCGCGCTGCTGCCGCCCGGTGTCGGAGTCCTTCTCCGCGTCGTCCTGCCCGCCCAGGTCGACCTGGCCCTTGGCGATGGAGCGCAGCGGTCGGCCGTCGTAACGGGCCACCCGCTCGACCCAGACCTCGTCGACCGGGTCGGTGAGGATCAGCACCTCGTAGCCCCGGTCCCTGAATGCCTCCATGTGCGGCGAGTTCTCGACCAGCGCCCGCGACTCGCCGGTCATGTAGTAGATGTCGGTCTGGCCGTCCTTCATGCGGTCGGCGTACTGGCGCAGGGTCGTCAGCTCGTCGGGGTCGTGGGTGGAGGCGAGGGAGACGACATCCAGCAGTGTCTCCTGGTTGTCGACGTCGTCGATCAGCCCTTCCTTCACCACCGGGCCGAACTCCTTCCAGAAGGCCCGGTAACGCTCGGCGTCGTTCTCCTGGAGGCCACGCAGCGTGGTGAGCACCTTCTTGACCAGGCGGCGGCGCACCAGCTGGATCTGGCGGTCCTGCTGGAGGATCTCCCGCGAGATGTTCAGGGAGAGGTCGTGCGCGTCCACGACACCCTTGACAAAGCGCAGGTAGTTCGGCATCAGCGCCTTGCAGTCGTCCATGATGAACACACGCCGGACATAGAGCTGAATGCCCTGCTGGCCACCCTGGGCGAATAGGTCGAACGGCGCGCGGGCCGGCAGGAAGAGCAGGGCCTCGTACTCGAAGGTCCCCTCTCCCTTCATGTGGATGATCTCCAGTGGGTCGGTCCAGTCATGGCTGATGTGCCGGTAGAGCTCGTGGTACTCGGACTGGTCGACCTCGCCGCGCGGCCGGGCCCAGAGCGCCTTCATCGAGTTGAGCGTCTGGATCTCGGTGGTCTTCGCACCGTCGGCCTGGCCCTCGCCGTCGCCGGCACCGGCGACACCGGCGGCGGTGCCGGCGCCCGTGCGCTCGACGGCCATCCTGATCGGCCAGGCGATGAAGTCGGAGTAGCGCTTCACGATCTCGCGGATCCGGCGCTCGTCCGTGTAGTCGAAGAGGTGGTTCTCGCTGTCCTCCGGCTTGAGGTGCACGGTGACGGCGGTGCCCTGCGGCGCGTCGTCGAGGGCTTCGATGACGTAGGTGCCCGCGCCGGCCGACTCCCAGCGGGTCCCGCCGCTCTCGCCGGCCCGACGGGTGGTCAGCGTGACGGTGTCGGCCACCATGAAGGTGGCGTAGAAACCGACCCCGAACTGCCCGATGAGATCGGGCGCCGCCGCGTCCGCCGACTCCCGCAGCCTGCCCAGCAGCTCCGCCGTGCCGGACTTGGCGATCGTGCCGATGAGGTTCACGACCTCGTCCCGGGACATCCCGATGCCGTTGTCCCGCACGGTCAGCGTGCGCTGTTCCCGATCGACCTCGATGGCAATATGCAGGTCAGTGGTGTCGATCCGGCGGTCGGAGTCGACCAGCGACTCGAGGCGGGCCTTGTCCAGAGCGTCGGAGGCGTTGGAAATCAGTTCCCGGAGAAAGACGTCCTTGTCGGAGTAGATCGAGTGAATCATCAGCTCCAGAAGCTGGCGGGCCTCCGCCTGGAACTCCAATGTCTCGACCTTGTTGCTCACGAAAACTCCTCCATACGAGCGCACCGACCCGGGGGCGCGGCGTGAAGGCGCCACCGGGCGATTACCAGCCGCGTCGCGACGGCCCCGACCCGAAGTGGTTGGCCGTCACCGGACACGTTCCGAAATCATAGGCTTGTCCGCCGCCGCGCCGGTCAGGACGTCACCCGTCGACCCGCCCGTCGAGCCCGGTGCCGCGGGCGAGGAGATGCTCCAGACCGGCCACGAGGAACTCCAGCTCGACCTCGAACGGCTCCTGCACGCCGTTGGTGAGGATCCGGCGCAGGTGGGGCAGCTGGTCGGGGGGGAGGCCGGCCAGGACGCTGCGGACCTCGCTGAGCGTCGGGTGGCGCCGGTAGCGCTTGGCGAGCAGGAGATCCTTGGCGTTGGTGAACACCACCCGGGTGATGAGGTTGAGGGCGATCCCGGCGCTGGTCTCGTCGAAGCCGGCGTCGAACAGCCTGGCGACGAGTGCGTCCGCCGGCACCAGGACGCCGACGCCCGGGAGCCGGGTGATCAGCAGCGACAGCGAGGCCTCGTGCAGCAGCACCTGGCGCACCCCGCGGGCGTAGACCCGGACGGCCTCCCGCCAGTCATCCTCGGGAAGGGCCAGGTGTTCCAGCTCGGCTGCCAGGGTCTGCGCGGTGACGAGCTCCAGCAGTTCCTCACGGCTGGACACGTGGTAGCTGACAGCCTTGCGGTCGACGCCGAGCCGGTCGGCGACAGCCTGGATGGTGACGCCGTCGGGGTCGAGGGCGGCGGCTGCCTCCACGACCATCTGCCGGTTGATGCGGGCCGGCCGGCCGGGCCGGCGGCGGGGGCTGGTGGGCACGACGGTCCCGGTGACATCCCGCGGCCCGCTGCTGGCAGTCTCCACCTCGACGTTTCTACCGGTTGCCGGCCCGGCCAGCTCGCCGCCCGAGGTCACTGCCTCCGCCGGCGGCGGTGGTCACGCGGCCGGCCCCCCCGGGCCGGCCTGGCCCGGGCGGTGCTCGACCGCGGGAGCCGGCCGCCGCGGAAGCCCGCCGGCACATCACCGGGGCGGTGCCGCGGCCCCCGGGGGAGCCCGCCGGCGTCGCCGCGACCGCAGCCGCACCGCGCCTGGCGCTGCGTCCGGCCGACCGGCCGCCGGAACATCCGCTGCCGGTGTGGGTCATGCCAGATCGGACCGACCGGGTCGGCGGCGGCCGGGTCGGCGGCGGCCGGGTTCGCGGCTGTCCGGTTCGGAGCGGGCGCCACCGCGGGCGCCCGCCGTGCGTAGGCGAGCGGCGGGACCGCGGTCTCCCGGTAACCCGTGCCGCGCTCGGCGATCGCACCGCGGTCCATGACGGCGACGTGGTGCGAGATCTGGCGGACCAGGGCGAGGTCGTCGGAGATGAACACGTAGGCGGTGCCGGTGGTCTCCTGCAGGGTGATGAGCAGCTCCAGGAACTCCGATCGCGCGGTCGGGGCGAGTGCGGAGACGGGGTCGTCGCAGATGACCAGCTCGGGGGAGAGGGTGAGCGCGCGGGCGAACGCGACCCGCCGGCGCTGGTCGTCGGAGAGCTCACCGGGTAACCGGGCGCCAGCTCCCGCCGGCAGGCCGACCTGGTTCAGCAGCTCCCGGACCCGCCGGGCGGCGGCGCCGGCCGGGACGCGCTCGGCCCGTAACGGCTCGGCGAGGGATGCCTCGACCGTGAGCAACGGATTGAGCGAGCTGTACGGGTCCCGGGAGACGGCCTGGATCTTCTCGTCCAGCCGGCGGCGCCGGCCCTGGGAAAGCCGGGCGATGTCCTGCCCCTTGAAGCGGATGGCGCCGGACGCGACCGGCGCGAGTCCCAGCACCGCGTCGCTCAGCGTGGCGGTACCGGATCCGCGACCGCCCACGACTCCCAGGCACTCGCCGGCCCGGACATCGAGCGAGACCCCCCGCAGCGCCGCCACCGGACGCCCCCGCGGGTCCCCGGCCGGATACTCGACGATGAGGTCCTCGACATCGAGCAGTGCGCTCATTCTTCGGCCTCTCAAGCACGGGGATGTCGACCGGCGGTATCGTCGGCTGCCCAGCAACCGTTTTTCCCTACCGGGAAAAACTAGGGCACCCGCGGTGACAGGTCAACCCGTCGGCTACCCGCGTGCCCGTGCCCGTGCCCTGCCCTGCCCCGCGCCGCCCCGCCCGTCCCGGGGCCCGAGACCCCGCGCCCGAAACCCGCGCCCGCGCCGGTGGCCGATCCCGAAGCCGGCCCCGTGCGGGAGCGGCGTCAGTGCCCGGACATCCCGCCGTCGACGGCGAGCGTCGCGCCGGTGATGTAGGAGGCTCCCGGCCCGGCCAGGAACACCACCGCCGCGTCCAGCTCGCGCTGCTCACCGAGGCGGCCCAGGGGAGTGGTGTCCGCGATGAACGCCATCAGCTTCTCCCGTGGGATCTCGTCCGTCATCTCGCTGGCGAAGTAGCCCGGGGCCACGGCGTTGACCCGGATCCCGCGGCGCCCGGACCACTGCTGGGACAGGTCGCGGGTGAGCCCGATCAGCCCCGCCTTGCTCGCCGAGTAGGCGGCCTGTGGAGCGAACGACTTGACCAGGGCCAGCGCGCTCGAGACGTTGACGATGCTCGACCCGGGCTCCATGACCCGGGCGCACGCCTGCGCCGCCCAGTAGGCGCCGCTCAGATTGATGTCGAGGACGCGGCGGAACTCCTCCGGTCGTTCCCGCAGGGCCGGCACCGCGGTACCGAGCCCGGCATTGTTGACCAGGATGTCGATCCGGCCGAACTCGGCGACGGCCGCCTGCGCCATCGCCTCGCACTGCTCGGGGTCGCTCACGTCGGTGGCGACGGCGAGCGCGCGCCGGCCGGTGTGTCGTACCGCGGCCGCCACCTCGGCCAGGCGGTCGGTGCGGCGGGCGGCGAGTACGACGTCCGCGCCGGCCTGGCCCAGCGCCAGGGCGAACCCCGCGCCCAGGCCCGAGCTCGCCCCGGTGACCACGGCCACCCGGCCATCCAGCCGGAACAGGTCAAGAACGGTGGTCAACGTGTCTCCAGATCTCCACTCAGCGCCCGCAGGCCGGCGGCGGCGAGCGGGGCCGTCGCCTCACCGGCGCCCTCGAAGCCGTCGCCGCGGGTCACACCCTGCAGGAACCGTGCGTGGATGCCCTCGGCGATCACCGCGACCTTGAAGTAGCCGAGCGCGAGGTAGAACGGGAAGTCGCCCACGTCGCGCCNGGTGGCGGTGGCGTAGCGGCCGACCAGCTCGCCGGCACCCGGCAGGCGGGGGCTCGTCGACGCGGCCGANCCGGCCAGTACGGAGGAGAACGCCGGGTCGGAATAGACGATGTGCACGCCCAGGTCCGCAAGTGGGTCACCCAGCGTGGCCATCTCCCAGTCGATGACGGCCCGCACCGTCGCCGGGTCGTCCGGCGCCAGGATGACGTTGTCGATGCGGAAGTCGCCGTGCACGATCGACGCGCCGCCCTCGGCCGGCTGCGCGCGGGCGAGCCCGGCGTGCAGGGCGTCTATGTCGGGCAGCTCGCGGGTGGCGACCCGCTGCCACTGGTCGTACCACCGCCGGATCTGGCGGCCCACATAACCCTGCGGGCGGCCGAACGAGCCCAGCCCGACGCCGTCCGGCGCGACGGCGTGCAGCCGGGCCAGGACGTCCACCAGGGCGAACGCGCAGCGCTCGATGTCGGCCCGCGGCAGCGCGTGCAGCTCCTCCACGGTACGGATCACCGGGCCGGCGACGTGCTCGACCACGGAGAAGGGCACCCCCAGCAGGTCGCCGTCGCTGTGGGCGACCGCGCGGGGCACCGGCACGCCGCTGCCCGCCAGTGCGGAGACCACGGTGTGCTCGCGCAGCACGTCATGCGCCGACGGGGTGAGCCCGCCAAGCGGTGGACGACGCAGCACCCAGCGCGTCCGTCCGTCGGTGAGCAGGTAGGTGAGGTTCGAACGGCCCCCGGACAGCAGTGTCGCGGCCAGCCCGCCCTGGAAGCCCGGCACCTGGGCGGCGAAGAAGCGTTCCAGTGCGGGCAGGTCCAGCCCTTCGACGGCGGTGGTCATCGGGCCGGAGTCGCGGGAGCGGGGGCGGGGGCGGTGGTCGTGGTGGGGGCAGCGGTGGTGGTGGCGGCGCCGGAGGCCTGCCGGAGCACTCTTTTCGCGATCGCCCAGCGATGCGTCTCCGACGGGCCGTCATAGATCCGGAAGGGGCGCACCTCGCGCAGGAACCGGCTCAGCGGAATGTCCCCGGAAACCCCGAGCGAGCCGCAGATCTGGAGCGAGCGGTCGACCACCCGCCACACCGCCTCGGCGCAGAACGTCTTGGCCACCGCGGTGGACTGCGCGCCCGACCGGCCGGCGTCGAGCTCCCAGCAGGCCTGCAGGATGAGGCCGCGGGAGGCGGCGATGTCGATCTCGTTGTCGGCGATCATCTGCTGGACCATCCCCAGCTCGCCGAGGCGGGAGCCGAACAGCTCGCGCTCGGCGGCGCGCCGGACGGCGATGTCCTGGGCATGCCGCGCGATGCCGAGCCAGCGCATGCAGTGCGTCATCCGGGCTGGCCCGAGTCGTACCTGGGCGTAGCGGAAGCCCTCGTCGACCCCGCCGAGGACGGCGTCGTCGGGCACCTCGCAGTTGTCGAAGAGCAGCTCGATGTGCCCACCGAACAGGCTCTCGTCGAGGGTCTCGATGTGGCGCACCGTCTTCAGGCCCGGGTTGTCCGCGTCCACCAGGAACATGGTCGCGCCCCCGGCGTCACCGGCGTGGCCCGAGGTGCGGGCCATGCAGATCGCGAAACCGGCGCCGTCCGCCCCGGTGATGAACCACTTGTGCCCGTTGATGCGCCAGCCGCCGTCGATCCGTTCCGCGCGGGTGCTCAGCGCGCGGGGGTCGGAGCCGGCACCGGGGGCCGGCTCGGTCATCGCGAAGCAGGACCGGATCTCGCCGGCCGCGAGCGGGCGCAGGTAACGCTCCTTCTGTTCCTCGGTCGCCACCGCCTCCAGCAGGTGCATGTTGCCCTCGTCGGGGGCGGCGATGTTCAGCGCCAGCGGGCCCAGCAGGCAGTAGCCGGCCTCCTCGAACACGGCCGCGCGGCCCCGCATGTCCAGCCCGTGGCCGCCGTACTCGGCGCTGACGTGCGGGGCGAACAGGCCCGCGGCGCGCGCCGCGTCCTGCAGCTCGCGGCGCACCGCCTCGGTGGGGGCGGCGCCGCGGAGCCGCTCCTCGACCGGGAGCACCACCTCGCGGGTGAAGGCCCCGGCCCGCCGGGCCAGATCGGCGACGGCCGGCGAGTGGGCAAGATCAACAGCCATCGGTCCTCCTGGTGCGGGGCCGCGGCCTGTCGGCCAGCCGGCCGCCCGCGCGGCGCCTGTCTGAGCTAACGGTTATTAGCCAAGATGCTAGCGACGATCTTGTCGTAACCGCAAGTGATTGCCGATATGATGCGGCGAGGCCGCGAGCGGCCGGTGCTAGCGCTCGTTAGCATTCGTGGGCCGGTCGGCACTGGTCCATCGGCTGGGCGGCCACTGGGCGGCCACTGGCCGGCCGCTGGTCGGTCGCTTGGCCGGTCCGGTGGCCGTCCGCGGGTCAGCTCGTTGATGATCGGCACGCGATCCGTTGCGGATCAGGGAGGGAGCCGTGGTCCGGACCAGCTCGGCGCGCCCTGACCAGATCCGCGCCGCCGCACTCGATCTGTTCACCCGCTTCGGGTACGAGGCCACCACGATGGCCGACCTCGGTACCGCCGTCGGCATGCGCGGGCCCAGCCTGTACAAGCACGTCGCCTCGAAGCAGGACGTGCTGGTGCAGATCATGACCGGGACCATGGAGAGCCTGCTGGCGCTGCACCGGGCAGCTGTGAGTACCACGACCGACCCGGTCGAGCGGCTGCGGCGCGCCACCGAGGCGCATGTGCGCTACCACGCCCGGCACCGCCTGGAGGCGTTCGTCGGCAACCGCGAGCTGCGCAGCCTCGTCCAGCCGCACCTGGAGCGGGTCCTCGGCCTGCGCGCGGAGTACGAGCGGTGCTTCCGGGACCTGGTCGAAGCCGGGGTGCGGGCCGGTCGGTTCGAGGTCACCTCCGCGAGACTCGCCTCTTACGCCATCCTCGATCTCGGAATGGGCGTAGCCGTCTGGTACCGCGAGGACGGCGAGCTGACGGAGGATGCCGTGGTCTGGGAATACAGCCAGTTCGCGCTACGTATCGTCGGCCTCCGGTAACGCGCCTTCCGTGAAGCCGCGGTCACGCGGCCGGAATGTGTACCGGCAGCGTCGCCCAGCCGCGGACCTGGGACGAGTCGAGTTTCGCCTGCTCCATGTCCGGCTCCCAGTCGGGGAAGCGTTTGAGGACCTCCTCGACGGCGATGCGTGCCTCGAGGCGGGCGAGGGCAGCGCCGAGGCAGAAGTGGTTGCCGCGGCCGAACGTCAGGTGCCGACCGATCTTGCGGTGGATGTCGAAACTGTCGCCATCCGGCGGAAAAGCCCGATGGTCGCGGTTGGCCGAACCCATGAGCAGCATCAGAACGCTGCCCTCGGGCACCGTGTGGCCGTGGATCTCGACGTCCCGGGTGACGTACCGGCAGGCCTGCAGCGCGGCCGGTTGCAGGCGCAGGATCTCTTCCACGGCGTTGGGAATGAGCGCCGGGTTCGCGACGAGCTCTCGTCGCTGATCAGGTGCATCGCCGAGGATCTTGCCGGACCAGCCGATGGTCCGGTTCGTGGTCTCGTTGCCGGCCGTGGCGAGCACGTTGATGAAGATCAGAAGTTCGTCGCGGGTGAGGCGCCGGACGGTGCCCGTCTCGTCTTCGAACTCGGCGTTGATCAACGCCGTCATCAGGTCGTCGGACGGGTTCTTCGCCCGCCAGTCGATGTACTGCGCGAAGAAGGTGCCGTCGGCGAACTGGTCGTCGTTGAACTCGCCGGGTTCCCCTTCCACCCGCCGCAGCTTCTCGTCCTGGTGAACCCGGATTTCCTCCTGATCCTGCTCGGGGATGCCCAACAGCATCCCGATCACCCGCATCGGCATCTTGGCGCCGAGGTCGGCGACGAAGTCAAGCTGTCGGGTACCCACCAGCGGGTCGAGAACCTGGGCGCAGAAGTCGCGGATCCGGTCCTCGAGGGCGGCCATCTTCCGCGGCGTGAAGATCCCGGCGAGAACGCCGCGATGCACAGGATGCATCGGCGGGTCCTCGAAGATGAACACCCCCGGCGGGAGTTCCATGTTCGCTTTGATTAACTCAAGGATGTTCCCGCGGGCGGAACTGAACGTGGTGACGTCCACGAAGGCCCTGTCCACGTCGTCGAACCGGCTGATCGCGTAGAAGTCGTGCTTCTCGTTGTAGTACAGCGGCTGTTCTTCCCGCATGCGCCGAAAGATCGGGAACGGGTCGATCTGAAGTTCCGGCTCGTACGGGTCATAGTAGATCTCGGGGTGCTGCGCGATTGTCACGGTTTCTTCCCNCTCGGCGGACTGCCCAGTGAACGTGCACAACGTGCCACGAAGTGTCAGGCGTCGCGCCGACGCCGTGCTCGGGCGGGAGCCGCTCCGGCCGGGGGCGCGGTGGTCGCGATGCCGTCAGCCGGTCGACCGCACGCCCAGCGCGTTCGCCCACAGGACGGTGAGCTGGTCGACGGCGGTGTCGAGGTCGAAGCCGGCGCCGTTCTCGGTGTTGAACAGCAGGTCCGCGAAGTAGGCGACCATCCCGCCGAGCGCCTGCGCCGCGTAGGCGGCATCGACACCGGTGTCGGCGATCCCCGCCTCCTGCAACGCCCGCACCCGGCGCTCGATGGAGCGGGCGAAGACCTCGTGCCGCTGAAGACGGATCTTGAGTACGTCGTCGTCGAACGTGGCCACCTGCTGGATCACGTGCATGATCTTCGAGTTCGCCGCGTACGTCTCGAGGTAGTGACGGTTTGCCGCCCGGATCCGCTCGACGGGATCGGTGGTCGAGACAGACGGGTCCGGGGTGAGGAGGTCGAGCTCCACGGAGTCGACCACCTCGCGGAAGATCTCTTCCTTCGAGACGAAGTAGGTGTAAAAGGAGCCGTGCGAGAAACCCGCGAGGTCGCAGATGTCGGCCACCCGGGCGTGCAGGAAGCCGTCCCGTTCGAAGACGGCACGGGCGGCGTCGACGAGCTGGCTGCGCGTCTGCCGGCCGCGGCGGGTGCGCCCCGTGCCCCGGCGCTTGCCGATCTCCTGGTCATCGCGCGCGGCGCGGGGGGCGATCGGTACGGCTGTCCCGCGTTGCGTACGTTCCGGCACGGTAGATCCTCTCGGGCGCTTGTTCAACCGGCTCGGTCGGCTGGTGCCGGAACCTGGTGACCAGTTACGGGTCGGAAGTCCTGTGGGCCAGGCCGGCGTGCGCCGGTTCCCTGACGGGCTCGGTGCTCCTGAGTCTCCTGGTTCCTGGGGCATCCGGTATCGACCTACTGCTAGTTCGACGTCGATATTGTAGGTGTGGCGTCGGTACGGCGAAAGGCGGCGAAGATCATATCTGTTGCCGTGAAGGGGCTGTGACCAGGAGGTGCACTCCCGCGGTCAGCGCTCATGCAACCGCGCCGCCAGGTCACCGGGGTACGCCGGGGCGTCGCGGGCGAGCCGGGAACGGACGATCTTCCCGGAGGCGGTCCGGGGGAGCGGCCCGTCCCAGCGCACGAGCTGCTCGGGCAGCTTGCGCCGGGCCGTCCCCCGAGCGAGAAGGTACGCCACGACGTCGTCCAGCGTGATCTTGCCGCTGTTCCCACCGCCCGCCGCGTCGACGGTGAAGGTGTCGTCCGCGTCGCAGGTGTCGTCCTCGACGACGGCGACTGCCAGCCGCTCGCCGGTGGAGGGATCGGGCACGCCGAACGACGCGTATTCCGTCACCCCGGGCAGCCCCTGCAAAGCCGCGTCGACCTCGCCGAGAGAGATCTTCAGCCCGTTGCGGTTCACGACCTCCCGGAGCCGCCCGACGACCGTGAGCCGACCGTGGTGCTCCTCGATCTGGTCCCCGCTGAGGTACCAGTCGCCGTCGAACGCCTCGTCGTCGTCGGCCGGATCCAGATAGCCCAGGAAAACGCTCGGCCCCCGCAACAGTCCTTCCCGCGGATGGTTCGCCGATCCGCTGCGCACCTCGCCGCCAGGCATGAGAGCGCCGTCGTCGGACAGCCGTCGCTCCCGCCCGTCCGACGGGAGACTTCCCGAGAACATGGGTGCCTCGGACGAGCCGTAGACCCGCACGATCTCGATGCCGAACACGTTCGTGGCCTGCTCCAGCAGCGGGCGCGGCAGCATCGCGCCGCCCAGCGCGAGCGTCCGCAGGCTGATGCGGGTGCCCGGCCCCGCGGCCGTCGCGGCGGCGAGCAGACGTTCGGCGATGACCGGAGCGCCGCCCAGCAGGGTCGCCCCGGCGGTGTTCAGCCGCCGCAGGCTCTGCTCCGGAGAGAAGCGGTCCTCCAGGACGAGTGTTGCGTGCTGGTCCGCCGCCAGCTGAAGTTGCGTCAGCCCGGTGATGCTGGTCAACGGGCTGACGAGGAAGAGCACGGTCGCCTCGTCGGCGGAGGTGATGCGGGCCAGGTTGGCGGCGCCGGCGGTCAGCGTGTTCAACGAGTGAACGACACCCTTCGGCCGGCCGGTGGTGCCCGAGCTGAAAAGGACTGCCGCGGGCCGGTCGCGATCGGGCTCGACCCAGCGGGCCGCCACCCCGGCCGAACCAGCTGTCCTGGCGTCGAACAACTCCAGCTCCAGCGGCACGGCCTCGGTGGCGGCCAGCGTGTCGCCGAGGCGGTCGCGCTCCGCGGCGGGCATGACGACAACCGCCCCGGTGCGCAGAGCTGCCAGGGCATGGTGCACATCCGCCGCTCCGCAGCGTCGGTCGAGCAGCACCACCGTGGTTCCCGCCCGAAGCAGCGCGTGGTACGCGATCACGCCGTGGCGGGTGTTACCGCTGATGAGAACGGCGCCGTCGCCGGCCCGCACGCCCCGCGCCGTCAGCAGCCCCACCCCGGTGGCCACGGCGGAGGACAGATCCGCGTGGGTGAGCCGCCGCTCGCCGTCCACGAGTGCCACCGCGCCCGGCCGTCGGGCTGCCCCCGACTCGACACCGTCAGCGAGGCCGCGGTTGTTCCAGAAGCCCTCCGCCCGGTAGCGCGCCGCCCGCTCGGGCGACACGCGCCCAGGCATGCCCCCGAGGGGCGAACTGTCGGCTGCCGCCGCGCCGGTCGGGCAGGCCGGCTGCCGCTGCTCCGGCTCCTGTTCCGGCTCCGCGAACATCAGTCAGGCCGATCCGCTGCGGCTCAGCATCGTCGCCAGGTTCCGCTGGAACGCCGGCTCCTTGAAGGACGCCGTCTCGCTGTCGAGACCGGCACTCAGCAGGGAATCGACGGCCAGCCGGACGCCGCTGTTCAGTAGCGCCTTGCTCTCGGCCACCGCCTGCGGCGGCAGCGCGGCCAGTCGGTCCGCAAGCTCCAAAGCTGTGGTCAGGGCGGTACCTGTCGGAACGACCCGGTTGGCCAGCCCAAGCCGCAGGGCCTCCTGCGCCGGGATCCGGTCACCGAGCAGGACGAACTCCTTCGCGCGCAGCAGGCTGGTGAGCAGCGGCCACATCAACGCGCCGCCGTCCGCGGCGACCAGGCCCAGCAGGACGTGCGGGTCGGCCAGGTACGCCTGCTCCTCGATGACGACGAGATCGCTCATCGAGGCCAGACTGCATCCGAGCCCCACCGCCGGACCGTTGACGGCGCTGACGATGGGTACCCGGACGGACGTCATACCCCGGACGATGTCGTGGGCCTCCCGCATCACCTCGACCCGCAGCTGTGGATCGCGGGTCATGCGGTCGAGCAGGCCGAGGTCGCCCCCGGCGGAGAACGCCTCGCCAGCTCCGGTGACGACGACGGCGCGGACGCCGTGGTCCGCGGCGAGGGCCGGCCAGAGCTCCGCAAGCGCGCGGTGCAGGGTCTCGTCGGCGGCGTTGAACGCATCGGGACGGTTCAGCGTCACGATGCGGACGGCACCGCGAGTCTCGATGATCACCGGGCTGTTCGGGTCCTCGCGTTCGGCCACGTCACTCCCTGGGGTCACGAACTTCGGCGCTCTCGGCGAACCTCGATGTTGCCTCGAGGTTCGCAGGTTCCTATATTGACGTCAACGT
Source organism: Frankia sp. EI5c (assembly GCF_001636565.1). Lineage (GTDB taxonomy): Bacteria > Actinomycetota > Actinomycetes > Frankiales > Frankiaceae > Parafrankia. Next base: position 317,540 of record NZ_LRTK01000007.1, on the reverse strand, counting down.
TGCATATGACTATCGGCATCGATCAACGCCGTCTTTCGTGACGATGAGTGATTCCTTCGGGTGCTCGGTGCTCGGGTGCTGGTTCCAGGTCGAGGGCCGGCGACCCGTCCCGGTCCACCAGGTTCCGACCTCGACCTCGACCTAGGTCTGGGGGTGGGGCTGGTTCTGGGTCTGTCTGGTTCTGGGGCTGGGCCTGTCGATCCGAACGCCCTCTGACAGGGAAGGACGTCCATGCCGTCAAGTGTGTCGCCGTATCCGATCTTCGATGCGGACAACCACCTGTACGAGAGCGAGGAGGCGTTCACCAGGTTCCTGCCGGAGCGCTACCGGGGCGCGATCCGCTACGTGCAGGTCGACGGCCGTACCAAGATTGCGATCAGAGGCCGGATCAGCGAGTACATCCCCAACCCGACCTTCGAGGTCGTCGCCCGCCCGGGCGCCCAGGAGGACTACTTCCGGGTCGGTAATCCGGAGGGGAAGTCGTTCCGCGAGATCCTCGGCAGGCCGATGCGGTCCGTTCCGGCGTTCCGTGAGCCGGCACCCCGGCTCGCCCTGATGGACGAGCAGGGCATCGAGCGCACGTTGATGTTCCCCACGCTGGCGAGTCTCCTTGAGGAGCGGATGCGGGACGACTCGGAACTGGCGCATGCGGTCGTCCACGCCCTCAACGAGTGGATGTACGACACCTGGCGGTTCGACTACGAGAACCGCATCTTCGCCACGCCCGTCATCACACTGCCGATCGTCGAAAGGGCGATCGAGGAGCTGGAGTGGGTGGTGGAGCGCGGAGCCCGCGCGATCCTCGTCCGGCCGGCCCCGGTGCCGGGCCACGGCGGCTCCCGCTCCTTCGGTCTGCCCGAGTTCGACCCGTTCTGGAGGCGGGTCGTCGAAGCCGGTGTGCTGGTGGCGTTCCACTCCGCTGACAGTGGCTACAACCGCTACACCCAGGACTGGGAGGGCACGGCGCGGGAGTACCTGCCGTTCCAGCCCGAACTGTTCCGGATGGTCAGCCAGTGGCGGCCGATCGAGGACACCGTGACCGCGCTCATCTGCCACGGCACCCTGTCCCGGTTCCCGGAGCTGAAGGTGGCCGTCGTCGAGAACGGAGCATCCTGGGTCGCGCCGTTGATCAAGTCGCTGAGAAGCGTCCACAAGAAGGCTCCGCAGATGTTCCTGGAGGAGCCGGTGTCGGTGCTGCGGCGCAACATCCACGTCAGCCCCTTCTGGGAGGAGGACATGGCCGAGCTCGCCGGTCTCCTGGGGGTGGAACGGGTCCTGTTCGGCTCGGACTATCCGCACCCGGAGGGCCTGGCCGAGCCGGCGGCCTACTCCAGCGAGTTGAAAGAGCTGGGCGAGGAGGAGAAGGCCCTGATAATGGGCGGCAACCTGGCCCGGCTGATCCCGGCCTGACGGTTGTCGGCGTGGGCTTCTCCCTCGGTGCGAGGAGCGCTTGCCGAGGACCCGCTGTACCTACGAGGGAACCAGGCAGATCCAGCAGCTCGTCATCGCCCACCAGCTGCTGCACGATGCGGCGGACCGCACATCCACGGGCGCGAGGGGAGCGTAGTTTCCGATGAAGATCGAGGACATGGTGCTGGTGAGCATCGACGACCACGTGGTCGAGCCGCCTGACATGTTCGCCCGCCATGTGCCGGCGAAGTGGGCCGACCAGGCACCCAGGGTCGTCACGAGCGACGAGGGTTTCCAGTCCTGGGAGTTCAACGGCAACCGGACGGGCACGTTGTCGCTCAACGCGGTCGTCTCCTGGCCGCCGGAGGAGTGGGGCCTGGACCCGGCCGGCTACCCGGAGATGCGACCGGGTGCCTACGACATCCACGAACGGGTCCGTGACATGGACCGCAACGGGATCTTCNGGTCGATGTGCTTCCCGACCTTCCCGGGATTCAGCGCCGGCAACCTGAACCGGGGCCGCAACGAGACGGCCTACGTGATGGTCCAGGCGTACAACGACTGGCACATCGACGAGTGGGCGGCGGCCTACCCGGGGCGGTTCATCCCGCTGGCACTGCTGCCCACCTGGGACACACAGCTGATGGTCGCCGAGATCCGGCGGATCTCCGCCAAGGGATGCCCGGCGGTCTCGATGCCCGAGCTGCCGCATATCGAGGGCCTGCCCAGCTACCACGACCTCGACCACTGGGGCCCGGTGTTCGCGGCGCTGGCCGAGACCGGCACGGTGATGTGCCTGCACATCGGGCAGGGCTTCGGTGCGCTGAAGCAAGCGCAGGACGCCCCGATCGACAACTTCATCATCCTGGCAACCCAGGTCTCCACGCTGGCCGCCCAGGACCTTCTGTGGGGTCCCGCGATGCGGAACTACCCGAGCCTGAAGATTGCCTGGTCGGAGGCCGGGATCGGGTGGATCCCCTTCTACCTCAGCCGCTGCGACCGGCACTACACCAACCAGAAGTGGCTGCGGCGGGACTTCGGCGGCAAGCTGCCCAGTGAGGNGTTCCGGGATCACTCGCTGGCCTGCTATGTCACCGACCCGGTGGCGCTGAAGGTGCGCCATGACATCGGCATCGACATCATCGCCTGGGAATGCGACTACCCGCATTCCGACTCGATCTGGCCGGACGCGCCCGAGCAGGTCATGAGTGAAATGGTCGGTGCCGGAGCCTCCGACGAGGACATTGACAAGATCACCTGGCAGAACTCCTGCCGTTTCTTCGGCTGGGACCCGTTCCGCGGGCTTCCCCGGGAGCAGGTCACGGTGGGCGCGCTGCGCGCCAGGGCCGCGGACGTCGACACCGCCGTCCGCCCCCGTAAGGAGTGGGCGGAGCTCTACCACCAGCGCGCCGCAGCTGCCGCGGGCTGACAGGTCACGGCTACGGACGAACCCGTCGGGTGGGGTGGCGATGCCGCCCTGCCCGGCAAGGTCCATGCGGGGCTGTTCGTTGTGAAGCCGTGAGCCGCGAGCCGCAGGGAGCGCGGTCAGGCGCGAGCGGGCGCCGCGCTCGGCGCCGGTGCGTGGTTGCGGCCTGGTTGAACGTCCACGTGCAGGCATGGGATACCTCGCCATCGTCCACCGTCTCGGACTGGACGCGCTCGACCTGAAGTCGAACGCACGTTCGATATTAGATGGGTGGGGGGACGGCTGGTTCGTCCCGCCCGAACGAGACCACACGGGGTTCCGCAGGCGGGCCGCGGCTCCCGCGTCGGTCAGTTCCGTCGATCGTCGGCCAACCGCGAGTAGGCGGATCAGGAACTGGACCGGAAGGGCGGGGTCGGGCCGGGCGGCAGTGACCCTCGACCGAACGGCTGAGCTGCTCGGCGGGTGCTTCCACGCGGCCGCGGGCACCGTGCCGCCCGCAGGGCACCGCGTCGAACGGCGTCCGCGACACGAGCAGCGCCAGGTCCGCGTCCTGGTCGCGCGCCAACGCCCACGATCGGCGTCGAGCTGACAAGCGGTGGTGCCGGGAGCGCCTGCCGAAAAATTAGATCAATTCAATGATCATGGCAGCGCCCATGCCGCCACCGGCGCACATCGAGACACAGCCGAGCGCGGCTCCGCGACGGCGCAGCTCACCTACCATGGTGACAACCATCCGGGCGCCGGTGGCAGCGATCGGGTGGCCGAGGCTGGCACCACTGCCGTTGACGTTGACGATCTCCGGCCTGATGCCGAGCTTGCGGATGGCGGCCACCGGAACCGCGCAGAACGCCTCGTTGATCTCGAACAGGTCGATGTCGGCCAGGGTGAGCCCGGCGCGGTCCAGTGCCCGGGGGATCGCGAGGGTCGGTGCGAGGCCGGTCAGCGCGGGCTCCAGGCCCGCGGTGGCCCAGGAGCGGATCCGGGCGAGCGGGGTGAGGCCATGAACCGAGGCATAGTCGTCGCTGGTCAGGGTCACAGCCGCGGCGGCGTCGTTGAGGCCGGCGGCATTCGCGGCCGTGACGGTCGCGTTGGGGAGTTCGGGGTGCAGCAGTGGCAGAGCGGCAAGGCGTTCCAGGGTGGTGCCGCGGCGCGGATGCTCGTCGGTGTCGAAACGGATCGTGGTCCCGTCGGGGCGGGTGACGTCCAGCGGGATGATCTCGTCGACGAACGCCCCGGAGTCGATGGAGGCGAGTGCACGCTCCTGGGTGTAGACGGTCCACTCGTCCACGTCGCGGCGGGTGAGGCTCATCTCCCGCGCGGTGTTCTCGCCGACGGTGATGGACATGTCGAAGGCGGGCGCCTCCGGGGTGTTCGGGTGTGAGGGTGCCATCCAGGGCTGGTACTGGCCGGCGGCGTCGCGCTTCGTGCTGCGAGCGGCGTTGGTGAGGCTCTCGGTGCCCCCGGCGATGACGACCTTGTCCATGCCGGCGCGGATGCTGCCGGCGGCGATCGTGACGGCGGACAGTCCCCCGGCGCAGTGCCGGTTCGTCGCCAGCCCGGAGGCGCCGAGCAGACCGAGGCGGACGGCGATGTTGCGGGCGATCACCCCGCCGCCCTGGTACGACTCGGCGAGGACGAGGTCGTCGACATCCGCCGCGGGTACACCGCTGCGTTCCAGCACGCCCGGCACGACCGCCTCGGCGAGCTCGAACGCGTCCAGGCCGACGAGTGAACCCTTGCGGGCTCTCCCGATCGCGGTACGCGCCGTCGAGACGATGACTGCTTCGGTCACGGGGACCTCCTGAAAGGGCCGGGTGAAGGCAGGTGCCGTGGGTGAAGGTGTGCGCCGTGGACCCCGGGGCTTGTGGAGCCGTGGACCCGTGGATCGGTGGATCTACTTGGGTGGGAAGCGCAGGGCGCCGTCGAGGCGGATGTTCTCGCCGTTGAGGTAGGGGTTGCGCACGATCGACTCCACCAGCAGTGCGAACTCCTCCGGCCGGCCCATCCGCCTGGGGAACTGGATGGTCTCGACCAGGCGCGCCTTCATCGCCTCCGGTGCTCCGAGCATGACCGGCGTGCCCATGGTTCCCGGGGCGATGGCGCAGACGCGGATGCCGGCCGGCGCGAGGTCACGTGCCATCGGCAGGGTCATGCCGAGGATGGCCGCCTTGGCCGCGCCGTACGCGAGCTGCCCTGCCTGCCCTTCGATGCCGGCGATGGACGCGGTGTTGACGACCACCCCGCGTTCGCCCTCCTCGTTCGGCTCGTTGCGGGACATCGCCGCCGCCGCGAGCCGGGTCACGTTGAACGTGCCGATCGCGTTCATGTGCATGACCTTCACGAAGGCGTCCTTGTCGTGCGGGGTGCCGTCGCGGGCGACGGTGCGCCCGGCGATGCCGCCGCCGGCGACGTTCACCACGACCGACAGGGTGCCCAGCGCCTGCGCGGCGCTGATCGCGGCCTGGACCGCGTCGTCGTCGTTCACGTCGCCGCTCACCGCCGCCGCGGCCGGCCCGATGCTTTCCGCGAGTTCCTTGGCGCGGTCGGCGTGCAGGTCGAAGACCACGGTTTTCAGGCCGAAGCCGGTGAGGTGCCGGACGCACGCGGCACCCAGCCCGCCCGCGCCCCCGGTGACGATCGCCGAACGCCCTGCTGGCTCCACTGCGTCCTCCTGCGGGTTCCGCCGGCCCCACGACCTCCGGAGCATCAACCCCGGAGCATCAACCCCGGAGCATCAATCCCGGAGCATGAACCTCGACATTGACATCGAAGTTGCGAAAACGTTATGGTGCCGGCGTGGCGGTGTCAAAGGTTGCGCTCGGGCTCAGTCTCGCCGGCATTCGCGGGGACGCCGCCGCACTCAACGCCGTGGCGTGGCGGGCCGAGCAGTCGGGATACGACTCGGTGTGGACCAGTGAGGCCTGGGGTAACGACGCCTTCACGCCGCTGGCCTGCATGGCTGCCGCCACCACCCGCCTACGCCTCGGCACGGCCATCGCCCAGATGCCGGCGCGGACGCCCGCGACCACGGCGATGACGGCGCTCACCCTCCAGCAGCTCTCCCAGGGCCGCTTCGTGCTCGGGCTCGGTGCGTCGGGGCCGCAGGTCGTCGAGGGGTGGCATGGTGTGCCGTTCCGTCCGCCGGTGGCGATGACCCGCGAGTACCTGGCCGTGCTGCGCAGGGCGCTCGCCGCGAAGGAACGGCTGGAGTTCACCGGCTCCTACTTCACGATCCCGTACACGGGGCCGGACGCCACCGGCCAGGGGCGGCCGCTGCGTTCCACGATGCCCGGCGCCGCGCAGACGCCGATCCTCGTGGCCGCGATGGGGCCGAAGAACGTGGCGATGACCGTGGCCGAGGCCGACGGCCTGCTGCCGTATCTGTGGAGCCCGACGCGCTGGAAGGATGCCTGGGGGGAGGCGCTCGCGAAGGCCCCGGCGGGCTTTCAGGTGGCTCCCACCGTGCTCGCCTGCGTCGNGGACGACCTCGCCGCGTGCCGGGACCGGGTGCGCCCGCGGATCGCGCTGCACATCGGCGGCATGGGCTCGCGGAAGACGAACTTCTACGCCTCGCNGGTCGCCCGGTACGGGTATGCCGCCGAGGCGAGCCGCATCCAGGATCTGTACCTCGGCGGCGACCGCGCGGCGGCCTGTGCCGCGGTTCCCGACGAGCTGGTCGACGACCTGACTCTCGTGGGTCCCCTCGACCGGATCGCCGAGCAGCTCGCCGCGTGGCGAGACGGGCCGGTCACGACGATGATCGTCGAGCCGGCCGATCTGAGCATGCTGGAGCCGATCGCCAGCCTCTGGTGACGGCCGGCCCGCGGTTGACGGTGCCACAGCCGAAGGAGAAACCATGCTCCGTACGGGCAGGTGGGCGCGAGTACACGCGCCGAGGTCGGCAGGTCCGACAGCTCCCGCGGACCGGTCTGCCGAGTCCGTGACGCGACAGGCCCCGCGGTGAAGCCGGCGAGCGGTGCGGAGTCCGGGGGCGCAGCGCCTGGCGGTGCGGCGTCTGCGGGTGTCGATACCGAAGGCGTGCCAGGTGTGCCAGGCGCGCCAGGCACGACGGCAGGCACGACGGCAGCCGCGGTTCTGCGGGCGCTGGCCGAGTGTGACGGGCCCGCGCTGCTGACCGGTGACCAGCAGTGGACCTACCGGGAACTGGTCGCGGAGGCGTCGCGCCGGGCCGCGCTGTTCGAACAGGTCCGCGACCCCGAGCGCCCGCCGCACATCGGCGTCCTGCTGGACAACGTGCCCGACTACCTGTTCTGGCTGGCCGCGGCGGCACTGTCCGGGGCGGTTGTCGTCGGCGTCAACTCCACCTACCGCGGGGATCAGCTGGGCCAGCTGATCCGGCACACCGACTGCCAGCTCCTGATCACGTCGGCCACCCAGGAGCCGCTGCTCGCCGGCGTGGACACCGGCATCCCCGNGGGACGGGTGCTCGTCGTCGACGGCCCCGGCTACGCCGCCGAGGTGGCGCGGCAGCCCGCTCGGCTCCCGGAGTACCCGGGGCGGCCCGAGGACCTGCTTCTGTTGATCTTCACGTCGGGTTCGACCGGCCTGCCGAAGGCGGTGCGCTGCACCCAGGGCAGGTACGCGCGCACCGGCGCCCATGTCGCCCGGATCGCGGGCCTCGGCGCGGGCGACGCGGTCTACTCCCCGCTGCCGTTCTTCCATTCCAGCTCGCTGTTCACGGGATGGTCCTCCGCGCTGAACGCCGGCATCCCGATCGCGACCCGGCCGAGGTTCTCCGCCTCCAACACCCTGGCGGACGTCCGCCGCTTCGGCGCGACGATGATCACCTACACCGGCAAGGTGCTGAACTACATTCTCGCCACGCCGGAGCGTCCCGACGACGCCGACAACCCGTTGCGCATCGCGATCGGCAACGAGGCGTCGGAGCGGGACATCCGTGGGTTCGCCCGCCGGTTCGGCTGTGGCGTGCGGGACAGTTACGGCTCCACCGAGGGCGTCATCATCATCCGCCGCGACCCGTCGATGCCCGCGGGCGCGCTGGGCACCGCCGATCCGACGGTGCGGGTGCTCGACCCGGCCACCGGGCAGGAGTGTCCGCCGGTGGCCTTCGGTGCGGACGGACGGCCCACCAACCTGGACGTGGCTGTCGGCGAGATCGTCCAGACCGCGCCGGCCGGTGGGTTCGAGGGCTACTACCGCAACGAGGAGGCCACCCGGTCGCGGTTCCGAGGCNGCTGGTACTGGTCCGGTGACCTGGCCTACCGCGACGCCGACGGGTGGCTCTACTTCGCCGGCCGGTCGAACGAGTGGCTGCGGGTCGACGGCGAGAACTTCGCGGCCGCCCCGGTCGAGGCGATCGTCGCCCGGCATCCGGCCGCCCGCTCCGTCGCCGTCTACGCCGTGCCCGACGATCCGGTGGGGGACAGGGTGATGGTCGCGCTCGAACTCGACGGTGGCGCCGAGTTCGACCCGGTTGCCTTCGACCGTTTCCTCGCCGACCAGCCGGACCTCGGCCCCAAGTGGGTCCCGGCGTTCGTCCGGGTCACCGAGGAGCTGCCGAAACTGGCCAGCATGAAGATCGACAAGATGCGGCTGCGGCGGGAGGCATGGCGGGCCGACCGCGTCGTCTGGCGGCCGGCGAAGGGCGCGACCCTCCGCTGGCTCGACGACACCGACCGCGCGGAACTCGACCTACTGCTGGGGTGACGCAGCTGCCGGGTTGGCCGGGGGAGACAGTGTTCGGTCGGACCCCGCCGTTCGCGGCGACGGCGTGTTCGATGAAGGCCCTCGCGAGTTCCCGTTCCCGGTGGGATGGAACTCGAAGTGAATGGCCTTGTGGGAGAAGATGTCGAGGATGACGTACAGGTCGAAGTACACGCCGCGGACGGTTCCGGCGAGTTTCGTGATGTCCAGATCCGTATTTCGTTGGGTCTGGTCGCGAGTAGCTCCGGTTTCTTCCGGGCGGGGTGGGGTGGCCTGTGCCCGCCGCTCGGCGGTCTGGGCTCGGGCCAGGTCGGGGTCCGTGTGTAGGAACTGGCGCGGGGTCGTCCGGGGACGGTGAGTCACTATGGCAGACCGCGGCCGGCCGCGCTGGCGGTTTGCTGGAAATCCTGTGTGCCGCCTGTGAGCTGGTGCCGAGTCGGTGGGTGGTGCCTGCGACCTGGCGTCCGTGGGTGGTGCCTGCCCGCGCGGCGGGACACCGTTAGCTCGCAGTTCTCCGGCAGCTTTTTGCATCTGGCAGACGCCGATCCGCGGTGGTGGTATCCGCGCGCATCTTCCTTGAAAGATGGCCCGAGGTATACGGAGCGTTACTTTGATCGTATGTGGGGACTTTGGGTAGTTCCTTGCGCGTAGTAATTGGATGTGCCATGCTTCACGGCGCCACCTCAGACTGCTTTGGCGGCTTGTTTTCCTGCTCGTTGCCCTGCCGGCTGCTCTGGGTTCGTCCTGGCCGCTGGTGGGGTTTCGCTGTGTACAGCGCTGCGCCGGCGTGTTGTTGCCTTTCTCGTCCCATCACTGTCGATCTGTGCTGCCCGCATATCGCCAGCCGTCCATTAGCTGGTGTGACTGGGCAGGTCACCGGCACCGGCGCCGGCGTTTCACCGCCCGCCCTTGACGGCGGGTTCTGCTGTATCCCCTGAGTCCGTGTGGCCGGGGCGGCCTGGCCGTTCCCTGCTCTCGTTTCCTTGTTGGTTCGCGCATGTCGGCGGGTCTGCCGTGCCCTCCTTCTCATCAGGGAGGAACGCGGTGGCCTGGTCCGGGATGTGCGCGGCCGTCGGGCTGTGTGCCTGGGGTCGTGTTCTACGTGGCTCGTGCCTGTTCCCCGCGAGTTTTCGGAGCTGTGATGACCGCCCGGCACTCCTCCCCGCGTCCTTCTTCGTCGTTTGGCCGTCGGTTGTGGCGGCGGCGCCGGCGGCTGCGCCGGGTGGCGCTGCTGCTGGTGCCGGCGCTGGTCATGTCCGGGGTCATGTGGGTCGTGCTGGATCGGGTGACGGATCCGAAGCTGGTGCCGATCTCGGAACGGAACCCGTTCCGGGACGCGAAGCTGCCGGAGTCGTCCGATGGCAGCGCCGCGGGCCGGGAGCATCTGGTGCCGGCGGAGGCGACGTCGCGGGACGCCGTGCCGGAGGCGGCGGAGCTGGCGGCGCGGGTGGCGCCGGTCGAGGGCGCGGTGCCGGTGACGCCGGAGGTGGCGCCGCGGCGGGTGGGGGTCTGTAAAGTTTTCGGCTCTGTGCCACATTCGGTGGTGACGGAACGTGGTCTCTGTTTGGTCTTGACCTTGAAGGTCCGTGGTTGGCTGGCTGCGGGTCGACACGATGTGTCATGTGTGACGCGGATCGTCTGATCAAGTTGGTGTTTTCGGGGCTGTCGCCGCTGGTCATCGAGGGTGTGTCGGATGAGGACGGGCTGGTCCGGGTGCGGGCACGGACACCGGAGGTGGCGGTCGCCTGTCCGGGTTGCGGGGTGCGCACGTCGCGGGTGCACGGCTACGCCGAGCGGACGGTGGCCGACGTGGCGCTCGACGCGCGCCGTGTGCTTCTGGGGGTGCGGGTCCGCCGGTTGGTGTGTCCCACGCGCGGGTGCCGGCAGACGTTCCGCGAGCAGCTACCCGGAGTGCTGGAACGTTACCAGCGGCGGACCCCGAGGCTGGCCGCGCAGATCGGCATGGTCGTGCGGGAGTTAGCCGGTCGCGGCAGTGTGCGGGTGCTGTCCGCGTTGACGGTGTGCCTGTCGGTACAGACCGCGCTGCGCTGCCTGCTGCGCCTGCCACTCCCGCCGGTCACGGCGCCGCAGGTGCTTGGCGTGGACGATTTCGCGCTGCGCCGCAGGCACCGCTACGCCACGATCCTCATCGACGCGCAGACCCGCCGGCGGGTGGACGTGCTGCCCGACCGCGGCGCCGACGCGTTGGAGGCCTGGCTACGCGCCCACCCCGGCGTCCAGGTGGTCTGCCGGGACGGCTCCGGAACCTACGCCGAAGCGGTCCGCCGCGCCCTGCCTGAGGCGGTCCAAGCCAGCGACCGGTGGCATCTGTGGCACGGCCTCGCCCAGGTGACACTCAAAGAGGTCGCCGCGCACAGCGGCTGCTGGGCGAAAGCCGGCCCGCCGCCGAACGACGGTCCCCGCGCTCAGACGACGCGGGAACGCTGGGGGCAGGTCCACGACCTGCTCGGCCAGGGGGTCGGCCTGCTCGACTGCGCCCGACGGCTCAACCTCAGCCTGAACACGGTCAAGCGCTACGCACGGGCCGCAGAACCAGAACGGCTCGTCCGTGCTCCGCTCTACCGGCCCACCCTGGTCGATCCCTACCGCGGCTATCTGAAACGCCGCCGCGCCGAACAGCCCGCCGTGCCCGTGCTGCGCCTGTTCCATGAGATCAAACAGCAGGGTTACACGGGCAGCTACAACCTGTTCGTCCGCTACATCAACCAGGGCCGCGTCGACTCCGACCGGCCCGCGATCTCGCCCCGGCGGGTCGCCCGGCTCCTGCTCACCCGACCCGACAGCCTCACCGACAGCCAACGCGACCGGCTCGACGACATCGCCACCGCCTGCCCAGAAATGATCGCTCTCGCGGGACTCGTCCGCGGCTTCGCCGGCCTCCTCCACCCCGCTGACAGCAACGCCGACCGGCTCGACGAGTGGATCACCCTCGCTCGTGGCGCCGACCTGCCCCACCTGCATTCCTTCACCCGCGGTCTCGACCTCGACCGCGCGGCCGTCGACACCGCGCTCACCCTGCCCCACCACAACGGCGGCACCGAAGGCGTGAACACCAAAACCAAACGGATCATGCGCCAGATGCACGGCAGGGCCGGGTTCACCCTGCTCCGCCATCGCATCCTGCTCGGCTAACAATCCGTCACCACCGAATGTGGCACAGAGCCAAGTTTTCGGTGTAACTGGGGCGAAACGGCGGCGTTCTGAAATGTGATTACTGTGGGCAGGGCGTGGTGCGTCGGCCTTCGACACGGGGTGTACGGGGACTCCCGGACGATGCTCAGATTGATCACATAGTGCCGAGAGTTAGTGGTGGACATGGTGGCGCACACAATGGTGCGGTCGCTTGTCGTCGATGCAACAGGGATAAGTCAACGAAGTCTTTGGAAAGCTGGGATGATGAGCTCAGAGAATTTCTCGGGCCTTAGCGGCGGTGCTTTCATGCCGGAAGGTCGGAGTGAGAGGCTGTACAGGGTAGCATTCGACCTTCCTGGCGATACCGCCGGCTGGGCGCACGTGTCGACGGAGCGGCTATGGACCGCGAAAACTTCCGTGAAGATGGAGGTTCAAGTTCGGAACACCCCCTTTTACCAGAAAGGAGTCGCCTTTGGGGATATCGTGCGCGTTCGAGCCGATCATGAACGTAGGGAGTTCGTGTTCGAGGACTTCGTTTCCAAGTCTGGCCATTCAACGGTTCGTATAATTATCAAGGATCCTACCGTGAGAGGCTCTCTTGAAGCACTACTTCGAAGCTTTGACTGCTCTTGGGAGATTGATGGGACGGGAATCATGTGGGCAATCGATGTGCAGCCTGGCGTCAACTACGCCGCTATGAGAAAGTCGCTTGTTCGTAGTGCCAGTGATGGAAAAATTGGTATTGAGGAGGCCGCCCTTGCGGAAGGGCATCTCAATGGTCTTGAATCGACGGATTCCCAATGAGCCAGTTTCATCGCATCGTCAGTGGGACGTTTAATGAGCCGTAATGAAATAACTTAATTTTCTTGTTCGGCTGGTGATCGGCTTGTGTGATTGCCTGGATAGAGTCCGGGCTGTGGCAGTTGACCGGTCGGCAGAGTTCGCGGCGATGGCCGCACGGCTTGAGGTGCTGTTGCCTCGGTTGAACGAGCGGGACCGGCGGCTGGCGTTGGGGGCGGAGGCGCGTTCCTGGGGGTATGGGGGCATTGCCGCGGTCGCGCGGGCGACTGGCGTCGCGAAAGGGACGGTCGCCCGAGGTCGCGCGGAGGTAGACACCGACCCTGCGGAACCGACGCGGGTGCGGGCCACCGGTGGCGGCCGGAAGCGGGCGGAGATCGCCAACCCCGGTCTGGCCGAGGCACTCGACAGCCTGGTCGAGCCCGAAACCCGGGGAGATCCGGAATCGCCTCTGCGGTGGACGACGAAGTCGACCCGGCAGCTGGCCCGTGAGCTGACCCGGCGGGGACACACGATCAGTCATTCCGCGGTCGCCACGATGCTGCGCACCCAGGGTTACAGCCTGCAGTCGACGCGTAAGACGTTGGAGGGCACGCAGCAGCCGGACCGTGATGCCCAGTTCCGCTACCTCAACGCCACCGCCACCGAGTTCCTCGCCGCCGGCGACCCGGTGATCAGCGTCGACACGAAGAAGAAGGAGCTGGTCGGACGCTTCGGCCAGGCAGGCCGGGAGTGGCACCGGGCGGGAGAGCCGGAACAGGTCAACACCCACGACTTCCCCCAGCTCGCCGACGGGAAGGCCGTTCCCTACGGCGTCTACGACCTCGCGGACAACTCTGCCTGGGTGTCGGTCGGTATCGACCACGACACCTCCGCGTTCGCGGTCGCCACCATCAGGAAATGGTGGCAGGACATGGGTCGGGACAAGTACCCGAACGCACGCCGGCTGCTCATCACCGCGGACTGTGGAGGTTCCAACGGGAACCGCCCCTGGCTCTGGAAACATGAACTCGCGAAACTGGCCGCTGATACCGGCCTTCAGATCACCGTCTGTCACTACCCGCCGGGCACCTCGAAATGGAACAAGATCGAGCACCGGCTGTTCTCCCGGATCACTGCGAACTGGCGCGGCCGGCCACTGACCACCTTCCAGACCATCGTCAGCCTCATCGCCAGCACGACGACCACGACCGGCCTCACCGTCCGCTGCGAGCTCGATCCCGGCGACTATCCCACCAAGGTCAAGATCGCCGAACAAGAAAAGAAGAACATCCCGATCGCCAGGCATGACTTTCACGGAGACTGGAACTACACGATCACCCAGCCAGACGGCTAACTTATATCAATCCGGCCCCTTAGTTTTCTCTTAGTAAGCCCGCNGGGATCGTCAGCGGTCGGTGAGCAGCAGGCCGAGGGCGGCGACGCGGTCGGCGTCGGTGGGCCGGGTGTAGATCCGGGTGGTCTCCAGCCGGCGGCAGGAAACCGATGGCCGGGCGCTACGCCGACCAGTGTCTGCGTGCGATGGCACGGAACCGTCTGGGCGGGCATTTCCCTGGCGACGGCAAAGGGCTCAACGGCGGGCCGGTCACCCGGGTGCGATCCGTCTCACCGAGAAGAACGCCCTGGCTGGTGAGAAACTCGGTGGGAATGTCGAACGTCCCGTTCCACTGCTCCCGCCGCTCGCTTGCCACCACCCAGCCGGCGTCCATCTTGGTCTTCTCGCGGCCCAGCAACTGAGCTTTAGTGCGGAGAGTCATGTTGACCACAGCTCTTCCCAGGCCAGGCCGGTTTCGGNGAGGAAACCCAGGAGCACCCCGGGCCGGTACTGCAGCCGTTTCAGCCCGTGCTTGACCGCCCGGTGGACGTCGTCGAGGGTGCGGGCGGCCAGGTGCACCAGCGCGGTCCGCTTGATCTGTGACCACACCCNCTCCGCCGGGTTCAGCTCGGGGGCATAAGCAGGCAACGCCACCACGCTCACCCAGTCTGCGTGTTCCTGTAGAAACGCGGCCATCTCCGCTTGGCGGTGGATGTTCACCCCGTCCCAGACCAGGATCAGCCGGCCCCCGGGAAGCTGCGCGTGCGCGGCGGCCAGCAGATCCCGGCAGTCCTCCCAGCCGATGCCCTTGCGCTCCCCGGGACGCCCACGCCAGATCCGGGCCCGGTAGAGCAGCCGTGGCCGCCACCCGGGCCGGTAGCAGACCATCGGCGACCACACTCACCCGCCCGGACCCGCCCCGCCCGGGTACCCGCACCACCGGTGTCCGCCCACGTCGACTCCAGGTCCGTGCCCGTGGCGGCCTCAGGCTCTGCCCTGTCTCGTCGAGGAGACAGACCCAGGCATCCTGGGTCGCCGCGGTCTTTTACCGCCGGCCACTCCTGCTCCGTCCACGTCTGGACCGCGGTGTCATCGCGTTCGACCGCCCGGCGGGCGGGAAGCTGACACGACCAGCCGTGCCGGTCCAACAGCAGCCACACCCCGGCCAGCGTGTAGGACACCCCGAACTCCCGCTCGATCACCTGGGCGATCCGGGCCAACGTCCACCGCTGATCATCCCAGCCGTACGGTCCGGGACCGCGGCGCAGGACCGCCTCCAACCGGGCCAGGTCCCGATCATCCAACCGGCACCGCGACCCCGACCCGGCCGACCGCAACCCGGCCTCACCCCCGGTCTCCCAAGCGTGGTGCCAGCGGCTCGCGGTCTTCGGAGTCACCCGGAACTCCCGGGCGACCTCGGCCTGGCTCGCCCCCGCCGCGAACCGGCTGACCGCGGCCAACCGGACCCGTTCACGTTCCACCTGATCGGCGGACGTCAACCCGCCACCCGTCGCGTACCTCATACAACCGGTCTACCCGCCCCAAACCCGCTGGTAGACAGCTACAGAAAACCGCCCTGACCCCGAAATTTAAAGCTCAGAAGTTCCGAACCGTGCCGACCGGAAAGTTCCTCTGCGGCACACCAGCCTCGGCTAGGGCGGCGGCCAAGAACTCCCAGGAGACCGCGCCCAAACGCGCTTCGTTGGTCAGCGACCAGGCGTCTGGGTGCTCCTGAGCCCCGCTGCGCAGATACCGGACCAGGTCAGCCTGCCCGGCCGCCGACAGAGCGGCGAGCGCGTCATCCACCCGGCGTTCGTGATCATGAAAGGCGGCGAACGCCTCAACCATCTGCCGGGTCGGCCGCCGGGCCAGTAAAGCGTCACGTAACTCGGTCCAGAAGGCGGAGTCGTATGCCGGTGGGCCAGCCCAGCGTTCGATCAGCTCCCCCCGCCTGACTTGGATCTTGTATTTGCCCTCGTAGTCGCGCTGCCAGGAGGAACCAAGTTCGCTGCGCCAGAGTTGCTCATCGGTCACGTCGTCGTGTGTGGTGAACACGCCGATCTGGATCAGCTCCCGGATGGCGGCCCAGGCGTACGTGTCCTTGCTGCGTTCCGAGGTCTCCCGAGGGTCGCCCTCATCGANGGAACTCGCGGGTCCAGGTCCAATACGGAGAGCCCGGCACACCTCCAGAATCGTCGCGTGTGTCGAACCGGCGACCCGCACGAGAACCCGAACCACGTCGTCCTCGTGATCGCGCAGCGACTCGTCGGCGTACTCGACGGGTGTGAATCGATCGCTCCAGGGTGCCCGCGGCGGGGCGTCGCACCTGTCGCAGCGCTGTCCCTCGATGTGTGAGACACGCAGAAGGCTCGTTCGCACGGGCCAGAACAGCGTCCGGCCGCAACCACGCCACAGATCTTGCCAGAAGCGAGAACAGCCTCACAGTCCGCAGACACCCGGGCAGCGTAGCAGCGATCCGACGCGACCATTCTGATCTCTGCGGGGGCAGTGTTCCAAGAGGTCGGGAAGCAATGTCGTCAAGTTGGGGTACACGTCATCGCCACAGCCAGCCCCCGCAGCATCGCGGCGGTCCGCCACCTCGGCGCCGACCAGATCATCGACTACACCGCCTCGCCCATCGGCGACGGTCTGGACGGGCCGGTCGACACCGTCCTCAACCTCGCCGCGATCAGCCCACAGCACGCCGCGGCCATGGTCGGGCTGGTTCGCCCCGGCGGCGTTCTCGTCTCCATCNCCCTCCCGGTCTCCCCGCCCGCCGGTGTCCCCGTGAGGGCCATGCACTTCGTGGCGCGCAACGACACCAGCCAGCTCGCCGCCCTCGTCAAACTCGTCGACGCCGGCACGGTCCGCNTCGACGTCGCCGCCACCCGCCCCCTCGCCGACCTCGCTGCGGTGCACCGCGACGCCGAGTCGAACCACACCCGCGGAAAGATCATCATCGTTCCGTGAACGGAGCCCTCGATGGCCCCCTCTGCCTCTCCGAGACCGAGAGCCGCCGCGCGCGGTGAATCACCAAGATCCGAGGCGGGGCGCGTTCAACTGCGCGCCGGCCCGGGTCTGGCGGCGGATCGCGTTCAACGACGCGCACTCCCCGATCCCCGGGCGGCTGCGGGCGGCCGGGGTGTACGACAGCGGCGCCGGTGGGTCGCCGGCCCCCCGTGCTGAGAGAGCTGGTCGCCGCCCGCGGCCTCGGTATGATCGTCAAGGTGCCTGCTGGCAGGCACCGCCAGGCGGGCGCCCTGGTCGCCGAAGGCACTCAGGGCGATCAGTCGGTGGTGGGTGGACGAGCTTCCGGCGGCCGCCACGGCTTCCGGCGGCTGCGGCGCCTGGCCGCCTGGGAGGCGGTAGGCCGTTGGGGGGAGCGCCCGTGGTGAGTGAACAACCGTCAGCCGGCGACGGGTGGGATTTCTTCGTCTCGTACACCGGTGTGGACCGGCAGTGGGCGGAATGGATCGCCTGGTGCCTGGAGGACGCGCATTACTCGGTCTACATCCAGGAGTGGGACTTCGTTCCCGGCTCGAACTGGATGAACATGATGACGCGGGGAATCCAGCATGCCAGGCGCACGATCCCGGTGCTCTCCCACGCCTACCTGGGCTCCGTGTGGGGAAGGGCCGAATGGCAGGCTGCGCTGCGCCGCGACCCCGAGGGATTCAAACGCCAGGTGATCCCGTTGCGGGTCGAGGACTGCCCCCCGCCCGAACTGCTGGCAACCGTGGTCTCCGTCGACCTGTTCGACCTGCCCGAGGACGAGGCCGCGCGGCGTCTCCTCGCCGCCGTGGACGCGGCTCTCGGGCGCAGGACGAAGCCCACCGCGAAGCCGGTCTTCCCACCCGCGCGGGCGGCGGGCACCCCCGGCTGACCGGGTAGCCCGCTACACCGGTCGGGCCCGCCAGCTCTGTCAGACGTGTCAGATCGTTCCCAGCCTCAGCGGGGGAGGCCGAGGCCCCGTTCGGCGATCGCGTTGCGCTGGATCTCGTCCGTGCCCCCGCCCAGGCGCAGGCCCGGGGCGAACAGCAGCCGTTCGAGCCAGGGGGCCGACACCGGGTCGTCGACGACCGTCGCGGCCAGGCCGAGAATCGTGGTCGCCGCGTCCGCGCTGAGCCGGGCGTGTTCGGAGTAGAGCAGCTTCGTCGTCGGCCCGGCCGCGGCGACGGTGTGACCGGCGGCGATCCGTGCCCGCAGCAGGTCCAGGGTGCGTTCCCGGATGGCGGCCTGGGCCAGCAGGTCGCGCACGCCCGGGTCGTCGGCGCAGCCGAGCCGCAGGGCCAGCCCGACGAGCTGGGCGGCGGAGCGTGCGCTGGTGCCGCCGCCGATCGCGGCGCGTTCGCTGGCGAGCATCGTCCGCAGGACGGCCCACCCGTCGCCCCGACCGCCGATCAGACCGAGCTCGGGAACGAAGGCGTTGTCGAGGAACACCTCGTTGAAGTGGTACGCCCCGGACATCTGCCGCAGTGGACGGATCTCGACGCCCGGCTGCGTCATCGCCAGCACGAAGCAGGAGAGCCCCGCGCGCCCCTCCTCCCGGGTGCCGGTCCGCGCGATGAGCAGCGCGTACTCGCTGCAGCCCGCGTTGGACGTCCACACCTTCTGCCCGGTGACGGACCAGCCGCCGTCCACCGGTGTCGCTCTCGTCTGCACACCGGCCAGGTCGGAGCCGGCGCCCGGCTCGGACAGCAACTGGCACCAGCTGTGCTCACCGCGCAGGATCGGCGGCAGGAACGTGACGCGCTGCTCGTGGGTGCCGTGCCGGAACAGCACGGCGGGCACCATCTCCAGGCCGACGGCGAACATCTTCGTCGACACGCCCCACCGGGACTGCTCCTCGACGACGACCTCGTCCTGCCAGGCCGGGGCGCCGTGACCGCCGTACTCCGGCCGCCAGGACCGGCCGGCCAGACCGGCGTCGAAGAGCCTGCGCTGCCAGGCGCGGGTGACGCTGATCGCGTGCTGTTCGGATTCGTGGTACTCCCGCGCCGTGCGGGCGCTGACGATGTGCACCGCGGAGAAGTCCTCGGGTGATCCCCGGCGCGGCGCGTTGGCCGCGAACCACTCGTGGACCCGGGCCTGGAACTCCGCCCGCCCCTCCTCGGGGCCGCCGGCGGCCGGTGCGGACGGATTCGGCATCGGGTTCTCGCCTCCAGTCGTGTTCGGGACGGCTTCGCCCGCCGCCTCGCGCCGGGCGTCGCGCCGGGCGTCGCACCGGGCATCGCGCCNGGCTTCGCGCACCGTCCGCCTCACCCGGTCCGGGCGGCGACCTGCTCGGTGATCAGCAGCTGGGCGAGCCGCTGTCGGTGGTGCGCCGCGTGGCCGAAAAGCTGCCGGGAGCTGTGCGCCCGCTTCAGGTACAGGTGCGCCGGGTGCTCCCAGGTGAAGCCGATGCCCCCGTGGACCTGGATGTTCTCGGTGGCCGCGTGGACGTAGACGTCACCGCAGCAGGCCTTGGCCAGGCTTGCCGCCGCGGGCAGTCCGGCCGGGTCGCCGTCGGCGGCCCACAGGGCGTGGTAGGCGGCGGAACGCGCGGACTCGACGCCCAGGTGCAGGTCGGCGAGCTTGTGCTTGACCGCCTGGAAGGCGCCGATCGGCCGGCCGAACTGGACTCTGGTCTTCGCGTAGTCGACCGCTTGGTCGAGCACCCGCGCGGCGCCGCCGGCCTGCTCCGCGGCGACGGCGACCGCCGCCAGGTCGCCCACCCGCGCCAGCGCGGGCCAGGCCGCGCCGTCCTCGCCGAGCAGCCGGGCGGGGGTGGCGTCGAAGGTGAGGTCGGCGAGGCGGCGGGTCTGGTCGAGAGTGGCCCGCGGCGCACGGATCAGCCCGGGCGCACCGGGGCCGGCGGCCACGGCGAAGAGGCTGAGACCGGCCTCGGTGCGGGCCGCGACGAGCAGCAGCGACGCGGTTTGCCCGTCCAGCACGAATGCTTTCTCGCCGGAGAGCGCCCAGCCGCCCGCGGTGCGGGTGGCCGTGCAGGTGATGGCGTCGGGATCGTCCCAGCGGCCCGAGGCATCGGTGAGCGCGAGGGTCGCCGTCATCTCACCGGCGGCGAGGCCGGGCAGCAGATCGGCGCGGGCGGCCTCGTCGTCCACTCCGAGCAGGGCCGAGACGGCGAGCACGACGGTCGACAGCAGCGGGGCGCACAGCAGCGAACGCCCCGCCTCCTCCAGGACGATGCCCAGCTCGACGAAGCCGCAGCCGGCACCGCCGTACTGCTCCGGCACGGCCAGGCCGGCGATTCCCAGCTCACCGGCGAACCGGCGCCAGACGCCCGGGTCGTAGCCGTCGGACGTCTCCATGAGACGCCGCACCTCGGACTCCGGTGAGGTCCGGTCGAGGAAGTCGCGCACCGTCCGCCGCAGTTCGTTCTGCTCCGCGGAGAAAGCGAGGTCCACGCGTGTTCCTCTCAGCTCGCGTCGGTGAGGCCGAGGACGCGGGCGGCGTTCTCCCGCAGGAACTTCGGCCACACCTCCGCTTTCAGGGGGACTCCGGGAAGCTCCGTCATGATGCGGTCCAGGGACAGCCCCATCGGGAAGTAGCCGCCGTAGAGGACCCGGTCCGCGCCGCGGGTGTTCGCGTACTCGATGATGTTCGCCGGGTAGTAGCGCGGCGAGAAGGCGCTGGTGGAGTAATAGAGGTTCGGCCATTTGAGCATCAGCTTCACCGCGAGGTCGGTCCAGGGCTCCGCGCCGTGGCGCATCACGAAGACGAGCTCGGGGAAGTCGTACATCACCTGGTCGACGCGCTCGACATGCTGCACCATCGACGGCACCCGCGGCCCGGCGACGCCGACCGTCACGAAGACTGGCAGGCCGAGTTCGACGCATTTGGCGTAGATCGGGTACATCTGCGGCGCGTCGATGGCCACCTGCGGCGAGACCCCGTGCGGGAACAGCGAGACGGCGCGGACGCCCCACTGCTCGTGGACGCGGACGAGCTCACGGATGCCGTCCATGCCGCGGTTGGGGTCGCAGGTCCAGGAGCCGACGAACCGCTCCGGGTGGTCGGTGAGCGCCCGCCGCGCGGCCTCGGTGTTGGCGCTCAGGCTGATCAGCGCGACGTCGACACCGTGCCGGTCCAGCTCGCCGAGCACCACGGCGACCGGGTCGGCTTCGCCGTCGGCATGGCTCGCGGGAACGTCGTGAAACATGTAGGACGCCGGCATGACGAAGTCCTCCCGCGACTCCCGGTCCCGCAGCGAGGCGCGGATCTGCCGGTAGAGCGCGGCGGGGTCCTGGGGGAGCCCGACCATCGTGTCGATCACGCCGATGCCGAAGGGCCCGGTGTGGTCGGTCGCGTCGGGGGGCGGGAGCGCGGGAGCCACCTTTGACACCTTCCCGTGGCATGGCTGGATCGGAGCCGCGCTCACGATAGCCGCCAGCCAGTCTCGATGTCGACATCGATATCGAGGTGCGTTACGCTCGGAAACCGAACATCCCATCCCGGACCGTCCACGTCCATCACGGCCGGAGGGGCCCCCGCGCACCGCCCGACGAGGCTGGAGGGCACATGTTTCCCAGCACCTACGCGGCCTCCGATCCGGACCGGCCCGCCGTCGTCATGGGCCGCGGTGGGGAGATCATCACCTACGGCGAGCTGGCGGAGCGGTCCGCCCGGCTGGCGCGGCTGCTGGCCGACCGGGGGCTGGCGGCCGGTGACACCGTGGCCCTGCTGGCGGAGAACCACCCGCGTTTCCTGGAGGTGCTGTGGGCGGCGGTGCGCTCAGGTCTGTACCTGACGGCGATCAACCGGTACGGCACGGCTGAGGAGATCGCCTACATCCTCCGCGACTCGGCGGCGTCCGCACTGGTCACCACCGCGAAGCTGGCCGCTGTGGCCGGCGCCGCCGTGCGGGACGCCCCGGGCTGCGCCACCCGGCTGCTGATCGACGACGTCACGGAGCACCCCACCCCGGCCGAGAGTCCCACCCCGGCCGAGAGCCTCGCCTCCGCCGAGGGGTTCGACTCCGCCGAGGGGTTCGACTCCTACGAGGCGGCGATCGCCGCGGTGCCGGCGGAGGTCCCGGCGGGCCGCCCGTGGGGCGAGCTGATGCTCTACTCCTCGGGCACGACCGGGCGCCCCAAGGGGATCCGGCGCCCGCTGCAGGACCCCGCCGACGCGAAGGTCATCGTGGCGAAGGGCGCGCGGATGTGCCGGACGCTCGGCGGCATGAGCGAGCGGTCGGTGTACCTGTGCCCGGCGCCGCTGTACCACGCCGCCCCGCTGGGCTGGGTCCGCGGCGCGCACGAGCTCGGCGCCAAGGTCGTGATCATGGAGAAGTTCGACGCGCGGGAGCTGCTGGCGCTCGTCGAGCGCGAACGGGTCACCCACCTCCAGGCGGTCCCGACGATGTTCGTCCGGCTGCTGCGGCTGCCGGCGGAGGTCCGCGGGAGCTACGACCTGTCGAGCCTGCGGCGGGTCCTGCACGCGGGCGCTCCCTGCCCCGTCCCGGTGAAGCGGGAGATCATCGAATGGCTCGGCCCGATCGTGACCGAGTACTACTCGGGCACCGAGGGCGCCGGCATGACGGTGATCTCCTCCGCCGAATGGCTGGAGCGCCCCGGCTCCGTCGGCAGGTCGGCCCTGGGCACCATCCGCATCTGCGGCCCGGACGGTGCGCAGCTGCCCGCCGGGGAGACCGGCTCGATCTACTTCGAGCGGGAGGACACCGTCTTCGAGTACCACAACGATCCGGCGAAGACCCGGTCGGCCCGGCACCCCGTGCACCCGAACTGGCTGTCCTTCGGTGACATGGGCTATGTCGACGGCGACGGCTATCTCTACCTGACCGACCGCAGCGCCTTCACGATCATCTCGGGCGGGGTGAACATCTACCCCGCCGAGATCGAGGGCTGCCTCGCGGTCCATCCGGACGTCGCCGACGTGGCCGTGTTCGGCCTGCCCGACCCGGAGATGGGGGAGTACGTGCACGCCGTCGTGCAGCCGGCCGAAGGCGTCACGCCGACACCGGAGCTGGGTGAACAGCTGCGGGCGTACGTCCGGCGGCATCTCGCGGGGCCGAAGGTGCCCCGGATCGTCGACTTCGCCGACCGGCTCCCGCGGCTGCCGACCGGCAAGCTCTACAAGGTCCCGCTCCGCCAGCAGTACCTCGACCGCCTGGCGGCCGGGCAGCCACCGGCGGCGGACAGGTCAGGAGGAGCGCGGTGAGCGCGCACGACGAGCTCTACATCGACGGGGCCTGGACCACGCCCGCCAGCCCGGAGCTGTTCGAGGTGATCTCCGCCGGCACGGGGGAGCGCATCGGCACCGTGCCCGTGGGCCAGCGCGCGGACATCGACCGCGCGGTCGCGGCGGCCCGCGCCGCCTTCGACACCGGCCCCTGGCCGCGGCTGGACCCGGCCGAGCGCGGCGCGGCGATCGGCCGCCTGTCGAAAGCGCTGCAGGCGCGCTCCGAGGAGCTCGCCGTCACGATCAGCCAGGAGAACGGCACCCCGATCGGGATCGGCCGGCTGGCGCAGGTGCTGATGTCGACGATGACGCTGGACTACTACGCCGGGCTCGGGTCCGACCTCACCCTCACCGAGACCAGGGCGGGCATGCTCGGGCCGGCGGTCGTGCGCCGGCGGCCGGTCGGGGTGGTGGGCGCGATCGTCGCCTGGAACGTGCCGCTCTACCTCAGCGTGCTCAAGCTGGGACCGGCGCTGCTCGCCGGCTGCACCGTCGTGCTCAAACCGGCACCGGACGCGCCGCTGTCGCTGCAGTTGCTCGCCGAGGCCGCGGCCGAGGCCGAACTGCCGCCCGGGGTGCTCAACGTCGTCCCGGCCGAGCGGGAGGTCAGCGAGTACCTGGTGACACACCCCGGCGTCGACAAGATCTCGTTCACCGGGAGCACGGCCGCCGGGCGGCGCATCGCGGCGCTGTGCGGCGAGCGGCTGCGCCGGGTCAGCCTTGAGCTCGGCGGCAAGGGCGCGGCACTCGTGCTGCCGGACGTCGACCTGGACGCCGCCCTGCCCGGCGTCCTGCAGTACGGGTTCATGCTGAACGGGCAGGCCTGCGTGGCGCAGACCCGGATCCTGGCGCCCCGTGAGCGGTACGCGGAGCTGGTCGAGGCCCTGCTCGCTCGGGTCGCCGCCCTCAGGGTCGGCGATCCGCTGGACGAGGCGACCCAGCTCGGGCCGCTGGCCGGCGCACGGCAGCGGGAGCGGGTCGAGGAGTACATCCGGATCGGCCGGGACGAGGGTGCCCGGCTGGCTTTCGGCGGCGGCCGGCCCGCCGGGCTGCCGGGCGGCGGCTTCTACCTCGACCCGTGCGTCTTCACCGATGTCGACCCCGGGATGCGCATCGCCCAGGAGGAGATCTTCGGCCCGGTGCTGACCGTCATCCCCTACGACACGGTGGACGACGCGGTCGCGATCGCCAACGGCACCCGGTACGGGCTGGGCGGGACGATCTGGACGTCCGACGTCGCCGCCGGGTACGCCCTGGCCGACCGGATCGAGGTGGGCGTGCTCGGCGTCAACATGTTCATGCTGGACAACACCGCGCCGTTCGGCGGGGTCAAGGACTCCGGGCTCGGCCGCGAGCTGGGGCCGGAGGCGCTGGCGGCCTACCTGGAGTACCAGACCGTCAGCCTGCCCGCCGGCGCCGCCGTACCGGGAGTGTGAGATGACGACATCAACCCAGGACACGCTGACCGAGCTGGGTTTCTACACGCTCGCCGGGCACAGCGGCAGCCCGCGTGACCTCGTCGACGAGGTGCGCCGGGCCGAGCGGCTGGGAATCGGCTCCGCGTTCGTCTCGGAGCGGTTCAGCACGAAGGACGCGGCGGTGCTCGCCGGCGCCGCGGGCGCGGCCAGCGAGACGATCGGCATCGCGACCGCGGCGACGAACCACAACACCCGCCACCCGATCGTGACCGCGACGATGGCGACCACGATGCACCGGCTCACCGGCGGGCGGTTCGCGCTCGGGCTCGGCCGCGGTTTCGACGGCCTGTTCAAGGCCCTGGGGCTGCCCCCGGTCACCAGCGCGCAGCTGGCGGACTTCGCCGGGCTGATGCGCCGGCTGTGGCGGGGCGAGCTGGTGCTCGGGCACGACGGCCCGGCGGGCAGCTACCCCTACCTGCACCAGGACCGGGACTTCGACGAGAACATCCCGATTCTGATCGCCGCGCTCGGTACCCGCACCCTGGAGCTCGCCGGCCGGTGCCTGGACGCGGTCGTCCTGCACACCTTCTACTCGGACGCCGCCGTCACCGAGGCGCTGGCCGCTGTCGCCCGGGGGGCGAAGTCGGCGGGGCGTGATCCGGCGAGCGTGCGGGTGTGGTCGGTGCTCGCCACCGTCAGTGACGAGATCCCCGCGGACCGCCGGCTGCTGAAGACGGTCGGCCGGCTCGCCTCGTACCTGCAGGGGTACGGCGATCTGCTGGTCCGGGTCAACGACTGGGACCCGGCGGTGCTGGAGCGCTTCCGGGCCGACACGTTCGTCCGCGGCTTCCGGGGTGCCTTCGACGCCAAGGCGACCCCGGCGGAGCTTGCGCACCTCGCGACACTCATCCCCCCGGAGTGGCTGGCGACCAGCGCCACCGGCACCGCGCGGCAGTGCGCCGAGGCCGTGGCCCGTCAGTTCGACCTGGGCGTGACGGGTGTGATCATGCACGGCGCGACCCCGGCGGAACTGGCGCCGGTGGTCGAGGCCTACCGCGGGATCCGTCCGCGGAATGTGCGCGGCCTGCCGGCGAACCCCGGGTGGGCGGTATGACCGGCGGTACGCACGACCTGGTCGGCGCCCAGCCGGGGTTCGCCGTCGGCGCGGCGGAGATCGTCGACGATCCCGCCGAGATCACCGCGGCCTTGATGACCGGCGTCCTGCGGGCGGGTGGCAGCGACGCCGAGGTCACCGGCGTGCGTTTCGAGCCGGTCGGCACCGGCCAGACCGCCGTCAGCTACCGCTTCCACCTCGACTACGCCGGCGACCCCGGTGACACCGCCGGGCCGGCGGGCGTGGCTCCGGCGGGCGTGGGTCCGGCGAGTGCGGGTCCGGCGAGTGTGGTGGTGAAGATGGCCGCCGGTGCGCCCGACGTCCGCCGGCGGTTACGCAACGGCTTCCGGAACGAGGTCGGCTTCTACAGCCACTTCGCCCACCGCGCGCTGATCCGGATGCCGCGGTGCTGGAGCGCCGCGCTCAGTGGCGACTCGCTGCGCTTCACCCTCGTGCTCCAGGACGCTTACCCGGCCCGGGCCGGCAGTCAGCTCGCGGGCTGCACCCCGGCGCAGGCGACTCTCGCCGTCCAGAACCTCGCCGGTCTGCACGCGCCGTTCTGGAACGACGAGCACCTGCGGGACGACGCGGAGTGGCTGGCACGTCCCGGCGACAGCGGGCTGGCCTACCTCGGGAAGGTGGCGACCGCCGCCGCGGACGGCTTCACCGGGCGCTACCGGGAACAGCTCGGGCCGCGGGATACCGAGACCCTGCTGCGGGCGGCGCGGCTCGTCGCCGGCTGGGGACGGCACACCGCCACCCGCCACACGCTGCTGCACGGCGACTACCGGCTCGACAACCTGCTGTTCGCCGGTGACAGCCGTGGCAGTGGTGGCTCCGGCGACAGCGGCGCCGATGTCCTGGCCGTCGACTGGCAGACGGTCGAGGCCGGGTTCCCCGGGCGCGATCTCGCCTACTTCGTCTCCACCGCCCTCGCGCCGGCCGACCGGCGTACCCACGAAGCCGCGCTGGTCGCCGCCTACCACCAGCGGCTCGTCGAACACGGAGTTCCCGGCTACACCGTGGACGACTGTTTCGAGGACTACCGGCGCGGGATGCTGCAGGGGCCGTTGATCACGATGATCGGGTGTGTGTACGCGAGTGCCGCGCCGACCGAGAGCTCCGACCGCATGTTCCTGTCCATGGCCGCGAACGCCTGCGCCGCGATCCAGGATCTGGGAGTCCTCGACCTGCTCGCGTCCTGACGCGCCCGCGGCCCGCGGCCCGCGGCCCGCGGCCGGCACCAGCACCAGCACCGGCACCGCGTCGTCCGGTCGGCGCCCAACCGATTTCCACGATGGAGGTCCCGTGGCACATCCCTTCAGCTACCAGGGGAAGCGGGTCGTCGTCACCGGCGGTGCCTCCGGTATCGGCGCGGCCCTGTTGGACGTGCTCGCCGAGCTCGACGTCGCGGACGTCACCGTGGTCGACCGGCAGCCGCCGGACGGCAAGGTCGATCGCTTCATCCGGGCCGACCTGTCCTCACCGGCGGGCGTCGACGCCGCGCTCGCGGAGATCGAGGGGCCGGTCCAGGTCCTGTTCAACAACGCCGGGGTCGCCGGTACGCAGCCGGCGCCGGTGGTCTTCAGCGTGAACTACCTGGCGGTGCGGCGGCTGACCCAGGGGCTGGCCGGGCGGATGCCCACCGGCGGCGCCGTCGTCATCACCTCGTCGATGGCGGGCATCGGCTGGCCGGCGCACAAGGACGAGCTGCTCGGGCTGCTGGCGATCGACGACTGGGACGAGGCCCTCGGCTGGCTGGACACCCATCCCGAGCACGCGGCCGACGCGTACGCGCTTTCCAAGCAGTGCACCCAGCTCTACACGATGTACGCGGCCAGGGCGGCCAGCTGGGCGAGGACGCGGATCAACAGTGCCTGCCCCGGCCCGGTGAGCACCCCGCTGCTGCCCGACTTCCGCCGCACCATGACCGACGAGATCATCGACTGGTCGGTCCGGCAGGGCAACGGGCGGCCGGCCACGCCGACGGAGGTCGCGCAGGTCCTGGCCTTCCTCGGCTCGGACGCGTCCGGGTACCTCAACGGCGTGAACGTCCCGGTCGATTCGGGCCTGCAGGCCGCGCTCGTCACGGGGCAGACTGACTAGATCGCGCCGCGCCTCCGCCCGCCCTCTCCGGCCGCCGACCTCGTCCGTTGTTGTCGACATCGACGTCGACCTCGATACTCTTTTCGGAGCGCGTGCACAGTGATCGGGATGCGAGGTGGATCGTGACCAGTCCGGCGGCCGAACCGTGGATCTTCGACTTCGACAACCACTACTACGAGGCCGAGGACGCCTTCACCAGGTACCAGGACCCGACGCTGCGCAACCGCGGTGTCCGCTGGGCCGAGGTCAACGGCCGGCGCCGCCTGCTCGTGGGGGGCACGCTCAACTCCTACATCGCCAACCCCACGTTCGACCCCGTGGCGAAGCCCGGCGCGCTGTTCGACTGGTACCGCGGCAACCCGCGCCAGCAGATGATCAAGGACGCCTTCGGCGAGCTGGAGCCGCTGCGCCCCGAGTACCGCGACCGGGCGAGCCGGCTGCGGGTGATGGGCGAACAGGGCCTCGCCGGCATGCTGCTGTTCCCGACCCTCGGAGTCGGGCTCGAGGACGCGCTCCGGCGTGACCCCGACGCCGCCGGCAAGGTGTTCCGCGCGTTCAACCGGTGGCTGGACGACGACTGGGGCTACCGGTACGAGGGCCGCCTGTTCGCGGTGCCCTACGTCCCGCTGCTCGACCCCGCGTTCGCCGTCGAGGAGCTGCGGCGGCTGATCGACGCCGGAGCCGTCGCCGTCAACGTCCGCAACGCGCCGGTGCCGGTGGCCGGGGGCTACCGATCGCCGTTCGACCCGGGGTACGACCCGTTCTGGGGCCTGGCCGCCGAGGCCGGCATCGCCGTGGCGACCCACGCCGGCCTCGACGGCTACGACGCCCTGGTGCAGATGTGGGAGCCGGGCGGCGAGGAGACCTCGCTGTTCCGCTCCCCGCTGCGCGGCATCGTCACGAAGGGCCGGGCGGTCAGCGACTTCTACGCCGCCGCGGTCTGCCACGGGGTCTTCGACCGCTTTCCCGCCCTGCGGTTCGCCAGCGTGGAGAACGGCGCCTCCTGGGTCCCCGAGCTGCTGCACCGGCTGGACGACGCCGCCAACCGCAATCCGGGCTACTTCCGGGAGCACCCGCGCGACACCTTCGGCGAGCACGTGTGGATCACGCCCTTCTGGGAGGACCACATCGACGAGCTCATCGCGGATGTCCGGGTCGACCGCCTGCTGCTCGGGTCCGACTGGCCGCACGCCGAGGGCACCCGCGAACCCGTCGACTTCCTGACCGATTCGCTGGCCGGACTGCCCGAGAAGGACGTCCGGCGCGTGGCCCGCGACAACGCCCTCGACGTCCTGCGCATCTCGCTCGCCTGAGCCGCCGCGGACGCGGCGCGGATGAACGACCGGAGGAATGCATGAAAGTGGGACTCACCGCCGACCAGGAACTTCTGGTCGGCACGACCCGGAAGTTCCTGCAGGCGAGCGTGCCCGGCGAGGTGCTGCGCGAGCTGCGGCACGACCCGCGGGGGTACGCGCCGGGCTACTGGCGGACCGGGGCCGAGCTGGGGTGGGCGTCGCTGCTGGTGGCCGAGGAGCACGGCGGCGGGAGCGTCAGCGGCGAGGGCCTGCGCGACCTGGCGCTCGTCGCGTACGAGTTCGGCCGCCACGCCGCGCCCGGCCCGCTGCTGGGCGGCAACGTCGTCGCCGCCGCGCTGTCCGCAGCGCTGTCCGCGTCCGGCTCCGGGGCGACGGGGGCCGACCCCGCCGGCGGCGCGGCGCTGGAACGGATCTGTGCGGGCGAGGCCGTCGCGGCCTGGTGCGTGAGTGAGCCCGCGCCGCACGACGGGCTGGGCGAGGTCACCGCGACCGCCGCGGCCGCGGGGGCGGAGTGGGTGCTTTCGGGCGTGAAGGCCCCGGTGGAGCACGGCGCCCAGGCCGACTACTTCCTGGTCACCGCCCGGACCGGGGACGGCCTGACGCAGCTGCTCGTGCCCGCCGGCGCCGACGGCGTCACGGTGACGCCGCTGCGCACACTCGACCTGACCCGCCGCTTCGCCCGGGTGGACTTCCGCGACGTCCGGCTGCCCGCGGCGGCGGTCGTGGGCGTGCCCGGCGGGGCGTCCGCCGCGCTGGAGCGGCAGCTGGCGATCGCCCTGGTCATCCAGACCGCCGAGATGGTCGGGGCGATGGACCGGGCGTTCGAGCTGACGGTCGCCTGGGCGGCCGACCGCTACTCCTTCGGCCGGCCGCTGGCCTCCTACCAGGCGCTGAAGCACCGGTTCGCCGATCTCAAGATGTGGCTGGAGGTGAGCCACGCCCTCGCCGACGCGGCCGCGGCCGCCGTGCAGGGCGACGCCGAGGATGCCGCCGAGCTGGTCAGCTCGGCGAAGGCCTACATCGGGCACCACGGCCCCGAGCTGTGCCAGGACTGCGTCCAGCTGCACGGCGGCATCGGCGTGACCTTCGAGCACGACCTGCACCTCTACCTGCGCCGGACGGTCGTCGGCAGCGCGCTTCTGGGCACGCCTCGCGAACACCGCCTCCGGATCACCAGCATTCTCGAAGCCAGGGACATCGCACGGAGGGCCGCGGCGTGAGCGTTGGGGGAGCGGAGGCAGGTAGCGCAGCCGAGACGGGCGGCGCAGCCGAGACGGGCGGCGCAGCCGAGACGGGCGGCGCAGCCGTGGCGGGCGGCGGCATCGAGTCGGTCGAGGAGTTCCGGCTGCGGGCCCGCGGCTGGCTGCGGGAGAACATGCCGCGGTCGGCGCCGGGCGCCACGGGGCGGCTCGTCGTCCGGCCGGACGAGGAGGAGCTGGCCGAGGTCGCGCAGGACCGCCGGCTGCAACGGTTGCTGTTCGACGCCGGGTTCGCCGGCCTCTGCTTCCCGAAGGAGTACGGCGGCCAGGGGCTGACCCGGGAGCACGCCGAGGCGTTCAACGAGGAGCTCGCCGGCTACCGGTACCCGTCGCGCCTGCAGGTTCCGACGATGACGCCGTGCGCCGCGGTCATCCTGGAGTTCGGTACGCACGAGCAGAAGGCCGCCCACCTCCCGGCGATCCTGCGGGGGGAGGAGCTGTGGATGCAGTTCCTGTCCGAGCCGGGGTCGGGGTCGGACGTCGCGGGCGCGAAGACGAGCGCGGTGCGCGAGGGCGACGAGTGGGTGCTCAACGGCTCGAAGATCTGGACGACGGGTGCCTGGTGGTCCGACTGGGGGCTGTGCCTGGCCCGCACGAACTGGGATGTGCCCAAGCACCGCGGGCTCACCGTGTTCATGCTGCCGATCCACCAGCCGGGGATCGAGGTCTCCCGGATCGAGATGCTCGACGGCAACAAGGAGTTCTGCCAGGAGTTCCTGACCGACGTGCGGGTGCCGGACAGCGCCCGCATCGGCGAGGTCGACGACGGCTGGACGGTCGCCACCCGCTGGCTGTTCCACGAGCGTTCGTTCAGCTCGTCCCCGTTCGCCCTCCGGCCCGCCGGTGACGTGGAGACGTACGGCGATCCGGGCGGCGGGCTGCTCCAGCTCGCCGAGCGGGCCGGGCGGCTGGCCGACCCGTCGGCGCGGGAGCTGGTGGGCGAGGCGCACCTGCTGCGGACGGCGATGCACGCGCTCGACCAGCGGCTGCACGCCGTCATCAGCGAGGGGAAGGCGACAGAGCAGCTGGCGGCGGTCGGCCGGCTCATGCACGGCGTCACCATGGGGCGGCTGGCGACCATCGGGTTCGAGCTGGCCGGCCCCGCCGCGGTGGCGGCCGAGGAGGGCGAGGACTCCCTCGGCGGTCTGGGCACGAGCTACCTGCTGCGCCAGATCGCCTCGATCGGTGGCGGCACGACGGAGGTGGCCCGCAACGTGATCAGCGAACGGGTGCTGGGGATGCCGCGGGAGCAGGCGCTGGACCGCAACGTGCCGTACCGCCAGGTGCGGACGGGGCCGTCGTCCGGCGGCGCGGCGAACGCCCGCTCCTGACCCCGAGGGCGCCCGCGCCGTTCCCGACCGTGCTGGCGCACCCCTGTTGTCAAACTCGACATCGATGTTAATGTCGGGCGACGGCGGGCGGTTCGGGCGCGGTTCGGGCGCTCTGCGCCGCGGCCGGTGGATGTCGAGGAGACAAGCATGGATATCGCGGCGGCAGCCAGCGTCTTCACCGATCCGCGGGCTTACGCGGACGACGCGCGTTTCCGCGCCGCGACCGCGCTGCTGCGCCGCGAGTCGCCGGTGCACCTCGTCGAGCACGAGCGGTTCAACCCGTTCTACGCGATCACCAGGCACGAGGATGTCATGGCCATCTCCCGCGCCTCCGACATCTGGCTGAACGCGCCCCGGCCGGCACTCGGCCCCAAGGCCAAGGACGCCGACCGGGAGAAGATCCCCATCCGCTCGCTGGTGCAGATGGACGCGCCGGACCACCCGGTCTACCGGCACGTGAGCGCCGACTGGTTCAAACCGGCCGGGGTACGCCGGCTGCGGGACCGCATCGCGGAGCTGGCGAAGCGCTATGTGGACCACATGGCCGACCTCGGCGGCGAGTGCGACTTCTTCCGGGATGTCGCCGCGCACTACCCGCTGTATGTGATCCTCTCCCTGCTCGGGCTGCCCGAGGAGGATTTCCCGCTGATGCTGCGGCTCACCCAGGAGCTGTTCGGCGCGGACGACGAGGAACTGGCCCGCGGCGGCGACAAGAGCGCGCAGATGGCCGCCCTGATCGACTTCTTCAACTACTTCCAGGCGCTGATCGCCGAGCGCCGGGCCAACCCCACCGACGACCTGGGCTCCGTGATCGCCAACGCGACGATCCGCGGCGAGCGGATCAACGAGCTGGAGGCGGCCGGGTACTACACCCTGATCGCGACGGCGGGGCACGACACCACCAGCGCCGCGCTCGCCGGTGGTCTGCACGCCCTGGTGGAGAGCCCGGGGCAGTGGCAGCGCCTGGTCGACGACCCGTCCCTGGTGCCGACCGCGTTCGACGAGATGATCCGCTGGGTCTCCCCGGTGAAGCAGTTCATGCGCACCGCCACCGAGGACACCGAGGTACGCGGGGTGCGGATCGCCGCCGGCGAGTCGGTGCTGCTGTCCTACCCGTCGGCCAACCGCGACGAGGACGTCTTCGACAACCCGAACTCCTTCGACGTCGGGCGGTCCCCGAACCGGCACGTCGCCTTCGGGTTCGGCGCGCACTACTGCCTGGGCACCCACCTGGCCCGGCTGGAGGGCCAGGCGCTCTACGCCGAGCTGATCTCCCGGGTCCGCTCGATCGAGCTGGCCGGGACGCCCGAGTACATGGAGGCGATGTTCGTCGGTGGGCCCAAGCGGCTGCCCGTCCGCTACACGATGGCCTGACATGGGCGGGCCGCAGACGGGCGGGCCTTCCGCCGGCAGCGCCGTCGCCGACACCCTGGCCGTGCAGGCGACGCTGGCCCGCTACTGCCACCGCTGCGACGACGGCGACCTCACCGGGCTGCTCGCGCTGTTCACACCGGACGCCGTGTTCACCTTCGGCCGGCTGGTAGCCCGCGGCACCGAGGAACTGCGCACGTTCTTCCAGCGCACCCAGGGCCGCTCCGAGCTGCGGGGCAAGCACCTGACNTTCAACCTGGACGTCTCCCCGGCGGGTGACACGGCCCGGTGCGTCTCGGACTTCGTCTTCCTGCGCCCCGGCGCCGCCGGCCCGGTGCTGGATCTCGCCGGCCGCTACCACGACGAGCTGCGCCGGGTCGACGGCCACTGGCGGATCGCCCGGCGCGACGCGCTGACCCTGGACCCACCCGGCACGGCGGCGAGCCCGGCGTGACGCCCCCGGCAGGAGGAGCTCCGATGTCGTCCACTCCAGCGGTTCCCCNCCCCGCGCCAGCCNCCCCGCCGGCCCCGTCGTCTCCGCCGGCCCCGTCGTCTCCGCCGGCCCTGCCGTCCCCGGTGGACCAGGTGGCGATCGCGGATCTGCTGGCCCGCTACTGCCTCACCCTCGACCTCGACGACGTGGATGGCTGGGTTAGCCTGTTCACCGAGGACGCCAGCTACCAGGTGTACGGGCGCTCCTTCGACGGGCACGACGGCCTGCGCGCGATGATGAGCGCCGCGCCCGGCGGCCTGCACCTGGGCGGCCCGCCGGTGATCGAGATGCGCGGCCCCGACACCGCTCGCACCACGCGCAACCTGCTCTTCATCGACCGTGCGGACGGCGTCCCCCGCAGCGCCGTGTACACCGACGAGCTCGTCCGGACGTCCGACGGCTGGCGGATCAGCGGCTGCCGGTGCCGGTTCATCACCCCGGACGGCCTGGCGGACCGGCCCCCGCGCTGAGGTCGAGGCCGAGCCGAGAGGGAGATAAGGCCGAGCCGAGAAGGAGATCCCGTGCCCCGCTGGGAGAGCAGAAAGATTCCGGACCAGCTGGCGGAACAGTGGCGGCGCCTGGGCCGGTGGGACGGCACCACGATGGGCGAGCGGATCAACGAGGCGCTCGTCGAGCACGCCGAGCAGATCCTGCGAATCCACTCGCTGGAGAGGCCGTGGGAGGGGACGTTCGGCGAGCTGCGCACGCGGGCGCTGGCACTGGCCGGCGGGCTGTCGGCGCGCGGCGTGCGGGAGGGCGACGCGGTCGCCTTCCAGCTCCCCAACTGGGCGGAGGCCGCCGTCGCCTTCTACGCCAGCACCTTCCTCGGCGCCGTGGTCGTGCCGATCGTGCACTTCTACGGCCCGAAGGAGGTCTCCTACATCCTGCGGCGCACCGAGGTCGCCGCCTTCGTCACGGCCGCGCGCTTCGGCCGGCGGGACTACCTGGATGATCTCGAAAGTGTCTGCGCGCGGGCCCCCTCGCTGGCGGTCGTCGCCGTGGTCGGGGTCGGGGCGGGCGGGGGCCCGCTGCCCGCGGGCGCGGTGCCGTTCGAGGAGCTCGAACGCGGCCCGTCGTTGGCCCGCCCCGCCGTCCCCAGCCCCGACTCGCCGGTGCTCATCGCCTACACCTCCGGGACGACCGCCGACCCCAAGGGCGTCATCCACTCGCACGAGACCCTGGGCGCGGAGGTGCGCCAGCTCGGCGGAACGGAGGCCAACGGCGGGCTGCCGTCGCTGGTCGGCACGCCGGTCGGCCATTTCATGGGCATGATCGGCTCGCTGCTCATCCCGGTGCTGCGGGGTGCCCCCGTCAACCTCATCGACGTCTGGGACCCCGCCCGGGTGCTCGCGACCATGCTCAGCCACCACCTGACGGCCGGTTCCGGGGCGACCTACTTCCTCACCAGCCTGCTCGACCATCCGGACCTGACCGACGAGCACCTGCGGTACCTGCGCTTCGCCGGGCTGGGCGGCGCCACCGTGCCCACGGCCGTCACCGCGAAGGCGAAGGCCGCGGGAGTGTCGGTGGTGCGCATGTACGGCTCCACGGAGCATCCGTCCGTCACCGGCTCGCGCCACGAGGATGACGAGCGGCAACGGCTGCGCACCGACGGCCGCCCGCTCGACGGCGTCGAACTACGGCTGCTGGACGACGACGGTCGGCCCGTAGCCCCGGGGCAGCCCGGGGAGATCTGGACCCGAGGGCCGGACTGCTGCGTCGGCTACACCGATCCCGAGCTCACCCGGGCGGCCTTCGACGCCGACGGCTGGTACCGCACCGAGGACATCGGGGTCCTCGACCGCGACGGCCGCCTGACGATCACCGACCGGAAGAAGGACGTCATCATCCGCGGCGGGGAGAACATCAGCGCC
This sequence comes from Frankia sp. EI5c, assembly GCF_001636565.1. Taxonomy (GTDB): domain Bacteria; phylum Actinomycetota; class Actinomycetes; order Frankiales; family Frankiaceae; genus Parafrankia. The sequence goes on along the minus strand of NZ_LRTK01000007.1, from coordinate 282,270 downwards.
GCCGAGGTCGAGGAGCTCCTGCTCAGGGTGATGCCCGAGGTCCTGGAGGTGGCGGTGGTGGCGGTGCCCGACACCCGGCTCGGCGAACAGCCCTGCGCCCTGCTGCGGCTGGCGCCGGGAACGCCCGCCCCCGGGGTCGGGGCGGTGCGCGAGCTGCTGGCCGCGGCTGGGCTGGGCCGGCAGAAGTTGCCCGAGTACGTCGAAACCGTCGACGATTTCCCCCGTACCTCCACCGGCAAGATCATCAAAGCGGAGATCAGGCGGCGGACCGCGGCGCGATACGCCAGCTGAGCCCGCAGCCCGCAGCCCGCAGCCCGCAGCCTGCGGGCGGGGGCCGTGGTGGGCGTGGTGCGCGGCGTCATGAAGGGATCGGTGTTCCGTGCAGTTCCATCTCTACCTGCCGCAGATGAGGCTGAGCCCCGGGCAGCTCGTCGAGCGGGCCCGGGCCGCCGAGGCCGCCGGCTTCGACGGCGTCGCCGGTATGGACCACCTGGCGCCGCCGCTCGCCGAGGACCAGCCGATGTTCGCCGCGTCGGTCACCAACACCTGGCTGGCGGCGCACACCTCCCGCCTGACCGTCGGCTCGCTCGTGCTCTGCGATGTCTTCCGCCACCCGGCCGTCCTCGCCCAGGAGTCGGTCTCCCTCGACCATCTCTCCGGCGGCCGCTACGAGCTCGGGCTCGGCACGGGCTCGCGGGCCAGCGAGATCGTCTCCTACGGGGCGGCGCTGCCCGCCGGCCGGCTGCGGGTGCGGCGGCTGGGCGAGACCCTGGAGATCCTGCGGGCGCTGTGGACGGGCGAGGCCGTCGACTACGACGGCGAGTTCTTCCAGCTGCGCGGCGCGCGGCAGGCGCCGGTGCCGCTGGGGCACATCCCGATCCAGCTCGGCGGTGCCGGGCCGAAGACGATGGAACTGGTCGCCGCGCATGCCGACTGGTGGAACGTGCACATCGGCATCCTCGACAAACTCGACGAGATGCGGGCGTATGCCGGCCGGGCCCAGGTGTCGATGCAGGTGCGGGTGGCGTTCGTCCCGTCGGAGGACCAGCGCGACGCGGTGGCGCAACTCGCGGCACGACGGTTCGGCACCACCGGCGTGGTCGTCGGCGACGGCCCACAGCTCGTGGACTACTTCGGCGGGCTCGCCGAGCGCGGCGTCGAGCGGGTCTACGCCTGGTTCTGCGACTTCGCGCAGCCGGCGACTCTGGCCGCGTTCGGCGACACCGTCATCGCGTCCCTGCGCTGACCCGCGGCACCGCGGACCCGGGCCTGGGCCTGGGCCTGGGCGCTCCGGGCGCTCAGGCGCGGGGGAGGCCGAGGAGCTGGCGGCCGATCAGCCCGCGCATGATCTCCGAGGCGCCGCCGGAGATCGTCAGGGCCCGTCCCCAGAGGAAGTTGTGGTACCAGCGGTCGGCGACCTCGACACCCTCGGGATCGACGGACACCGCGGAGGTGATGATCCGCATCGCCGTCTCGGTCAGGGCCACGTTCGTCTCGGCGTAGGCCAGCTTGGCGACCGGGCCGTCGCTGGGATGCTCGTCGTCCACCAGGATCCGCTCGACGGTGTCCCGGACGATGAGCTTCACCTCCTCGATGCGGGCGAGCGCCTCGGCGAGCGTGGCCTGGACGTCCTCGTGCCCGATGGCGGCGGTGCCGTCGGGGTGCCGCGCGGCGCGGGCCAGCGCGACCAGGTCGTCGAACATCCGCTCCAGCTGGACGGCGTTGGCGCCGACGAAGGCCCGCTCGGACGCCAGCCCCGAGGTCACGACCTGCCAGCCGCCGTTCACCTCACCGAGCACGTGCTCGGGGCCGAGGCGCACGCCGTCCAGGAACACCTCGCAGAACTCGGCGTAGCCGGTCATCTCCCGGACCGGGCGGATCTCGATGCCGGGGAGGTCCATGGGGACGACGAACGCGGTCAGGCCGGCGTGGCGGTTGACGGTGGGGTCGGTGCGGGCGAGCAGCATGCCCATGTCGGCCCACTGGGCGTCGGTGCTCCAGATCTTCTGGCCGGTGACGGTGAAACCGCCGCCCGCGCCTGTGTCCGGCACGGCGCGGGTGCGCAGCGAGGCGAGGTCGCTGCCGGCGTCCGGCTCGCTGAACAGCTGGCACCAGATGTGCTCGCCCGCGCGGATGCGTGGCAGCAACCGGTCCTTCTGCTCGTCGGAGCCGAACTCGAGGATGGCGTGGCTGGAGAGCATCACCTGGTCGAGCGGGCGGTAGGCGTCCCCGCGGATCAGCTCCTCCATCAGCACCAGGTCGTGCAGGGGGTGATGGTCCGCGCTGCCACCCCGCTCGACCGGCCAGCCGGCCCCGAGGAAGCCGGCGTCGTACAGGGCCCGCAGCCAGCCGCGGATCGCCCGCTCCTCGGCGGTGTCGGCGGGGACCCGAACGCCCTCGCCCCGCATCGGCACGCCGTGCTCGGCGATGAAGGCACGGACGCGGGCGCGGTACTCCTCGACGTCAGCGGGCATCGGTCCACCCCTCGGTGTCGGCGAGCGAGCGGGCGGCGGCCCGTGGGTTCGCGGCCAGCCGGGCGTCCTGGTGCACCCGGCGCTGGAACAGGTGCAGCCCGTACTCCCAGGTGAAGCCGATGGCACCGGTCAGCTGCAGCAGGTCGTGCAGAATGCTCGACGCACCCGAGCTCACGCTCAGGGAGGCCAGCGCGACTGACCGCGCGGTCTCGCGCGGATCCGTCCCGAAGCCGCGGGCGGCCTCGGCGACGACGAGGGTCAGGCCCCGCACCCGCACGGCATGCTCGGCGAGCCGGTGCTGCACCGCCTGGAAACCGCCGATGGGCCGGCCGAACGCCTGGCGCTGGCCGGCGTACGCCACCGTGCGGTCGAGGACGCGCCGGGTGCCACCGACGGCGTCGGCGGCGAGCAGTAGCTCGTACAGCGCGGCGGTGTGGGCGGGGGCCGGGAGCCGGTGCCCCCGGCCCGGCCGCACGGTGATGTCGGCGCAGGACCGGGAGATGTCGAAGCGGTGGCGGGACGGGTCGGCCGCCCAGTCCCGCGGGTCGGTGAGCAGGAGCAGCTCGTCGCGCGTGGTGTCCAGGAGCAGCAGGGCCTCGGCTTCCGGCGCGCCGTCGACCAGATACGCGACCCGCCCGTCGGGCCGCAGCCGCCCGAACGCGCAGATCCGGCTGCCGGCCAGGAGGTCGGCCAGCAGCTCACCGGCGGCCGCGTCGCTGGTGCCCGCGTGGCCGGTGTCGGGGCCGCCGGCGGTGTGGGCGAGGGCGTAGGCGCTGGCGGTGAGGCCGGCGAACGGGCTGGGGTGCAGCGCGGCGCCGAGCTCCATCGCGGCGGCGGCGGCGACATCGGCCCGCAGGCCGAAGCCGCCCTGTTCCTCCGGCACGCAGAAGCCGGGCAGGCCGAGCTCGGCCAGCGCGGGCCACCGGGCGTGCCAGGTGGTCTCGACCGTGGACGGGAGCTCCTGCCAGCCGGTCCCGAGCGTCCCGCGCAGCGCGTCGCGGAGCGCGATGATGTCGTCGGTGGCGAAGGCGGCGGTCAGAACGGCGTCAACTCCTGTGTCTCGCCGGCCGTCGAGGGAGCGGGAATCGGAGAATCTCGATACCGGTGTCGACTTTGATATTCCGCCGGTGGGGCTCGCGTCAAGAGGAGCCGCCGCTCGCCGCTCGCCGCTCGCGGCCGCCAGCCGGGTCGCGCCGCCGAGTGAGGGCTCAGCCGATCGAGACCGGCAGGCGTTCCCAGCCGCGGGTGGTGGACGTGTGGGCGAGCTTGGCGTCCGCCCAGTCGACGTCCCAGTCGGTCCAGCGGTTCAGGATCTCGTCCAGCGCGACCCGTCCCTCCAGCCGGGCGAGGGAGGCGCCGAGGCAGAAGTGGATGCCGTAGCCGAAGGACAGATGGCGGTCGATCCGGCGGTGGATGTCGAAGCGGTCCGCGTCGGGGAAGTGCCGGTCGTCGCGGTTCGCGGACCCGTTGAGCAGCGTCATGATGCTGCCTTCTGGAATGGTCTGGCCGTGGTGCGTGACGTCGCGTGCCACGTAACGGGCCTGGATCGGTGACGGCGCCTCGAACCGCAGGATCTCCTCGATCGCGTTCGGGACCAGCGACCTGTCCTGGGCGATCTGCCGGCGCTGGTCCGGGTGTTCCGCCAGTAACCTGCCGGTCCACCCGATCAGCCGGGTGGTGGTCTCGTTCCCGGCGCCGGCGAGCAGCATCACGTAGGTGAGGATCTCGGTGCGGGTCAGCTGCCGGGACGTTCCCGTCTCGTCCTCGAACCGGGCGTTGAGCAGTTCGGTCATCAGGTCGTCGGACGGGTGTTCCGCCCGCCAGTCGATGTAGTCGGCGAACATCGAACCGTCGAGGAAACCGTCCTGGTACATGTCCTCGGAGTCGGTCTCCTCCAGGTTCATGTTCCGGTCCAGGGTGTCCCGGATTGCCTCCTGCTCAGCCTCCGGGATGCCGAGGAGGAAGCCGATGGTGCGCATCGGCATCTGGGCACCNAGCTGGCGGACGAAGTCGAACGTCTCCGCTCCGACCAGCGGGTCGAGGCAGCGCACCGTGAACTCCCGGATCTTCGGTTCCAGGGCGTTCATCCGCTTCGGGGTGAACACCCGGGCGAGCAGGCCGCGATGAATGTCGTGCAGCGGCGGATCCTCGAAGAGGATCACACCCGGCGGGATCTCGAGGCCGGCCCGGATGACCTCCAGGACCGAGCCCTTCCCCGACCGGTAGGTATGCCAGTCGGTGAGGGCGGGCGCGACGTCCTCGTAACGGCTCAGCGCGTAGAACTCGTAGCGCTCGTTGTAATAGAGGGGCCGCTCGTCGCGCAGCCGGCGCCAGAGGGGGTACGGGTCGTTGTCGATCTCGAAGTCGAACGGGTCGTAGTAGAGGTCGTCCGCGTTGGTGTCGGTCACCGGTCCGCCTTCCCCGCACGGTTGCGTCGCGGCCGGCGCGCGCCGATGCGCCGTCAGAAACTGACTTCGACTTCGACCTCGACTTCGCCAGTTTCGGGCGGGGCGAAGCCCGCCGTCAACCCAGCGCCGCACCGGGAATGCGCGGCGGCGCAATCACCCGCCCCGCGTCGCCCCGCGCCGGCCCCGCGCCTCGTGCCGCGGGGCCGGCGGCGGATCAGTGGCGGCGGATCAGCGGCGGCGGAGGGCGGGATCCGCGAGGGACGGCGGCACGTAGCCGGCGTCCTGCGGATTGACGTCCACGCCCGGTGGGACGATCTCGTCGATGCGGTCCAGCGTCGCGGTGTCCAGGACGACGTCCGGTGCCGTGAGCTGGCTTTCCAGATGCTCCATGGTGCGCGGGCCGATGATGGCCGATGTGACCGCCGGGTGGCGCAGCACGAACGCCAGCGCCAGCTCGATCAGCGTGATGCCCAGTTCGGCCGCGAGGTCGCCGAACGCGATCGCGGCGTCCACCTTGCGCTGGTTGGCCGGGATGGACAGGTCGAACCGGTCCGGTACCCGCGCCATCCGGGTGCTGGTGACCTCGCCGCCGCCGCGGGTGTAGCGGCCGGAGAGGAAGCCGCCGGCGAGTGGGCTCCACGGCAGCACGCCGAGCCCGTACTTCTGCGCCACCGGCAGCAGGTCCGCCTCGATGCCGCGCACCAGCAGCGAGTACGGCGGCTGCTCGGTGACGAACCGCTCGCGGCCCCGCCGCTCGGCCACCCACTGGGCCTCGACCACCTCGTGCGCCGGGAACGTCGAGCTGCCGAAGTAGCGGATCTTGCCGGCCCGGACGAGGTCGGTGAGCGCGCCGAGCGTCTCGTCGATGTCGGTCGACGGGTCGGGCCGGTGCACCTGGTAGAGGTCGATCCAGTCGGTGCCCAGGCGCCGCAGGCTGTTCTCCACCTCGGCGACGATCCAGCGCCGCGACAGGCCCCGCTGGTTGGTGTCCGGCCCCATCGGCATGAACAGCTTGGTCGCGAGCACGACGTCGTCGCGGCGGCCGGCGAGCGCCTTGCCGACGATCTCCTCCGACTCCCCGTTGGCGTAGATGTCCGCGGTGTCGATGAAGTTGATGCCGGCGTCCAACGCCCGGTGAATGATCTTTACGGAGTCGTCGTGGTCCTGGTTGCCCCAGGCCCCGAACATCATCGCACCCAGGCAGAGCGGGGAGACCCGCACGCCGGTGCGGCCGAGTACGCGGTAGTCCATGTGAGGTAAGCATTCGCGAGTAGGCGACCTTGCGCAATCCCCACCCGGCAGGTGGACTTTGGGGCGGGTCGACTTCGGGACGGGCCGGGTGGGAGGTCCGGGCGGGAAGATGTGCGGGCCGGACAGGGATGCGCGGGCCGGACGGGAAGGAGGCGCGGGCCGATGAGGGTGGCCGTGATGGTGACCTGCCTCAACGACGGACTGTTCCCCGACGCCGGGCGAGCCGTCGTGACGGTGCTGCGGCGGCTGGGCGTGGAGGTCGAGTTCCCCGCGGCCCAGACCTGCTGCGGCCAGCCGATGACCAACAGCGGCTACCTCCGGGAGGCCGTGCCCGTGGTGCGCACCTTCGTCTCGGCCTTCGGAGGTTACGACCACATCGTGGCCCCGTCGGGTTCGTGCGTCGGGTCGGTGCGCCACCAGCACGCGCTCGTGGCGCGGCGCTCGGGCGACCCCGGGCTGCGGCGCGCCGTCGCCGCCACGTCGCCACGGATCCTGGAGCTCTCCGAGTTCCTCGTCGACGTCCTCGGGGTGACCGATGTCGGCGCGACCTTCCGGCACACGGTGACGCTCCACCCGACCTGTCACTCGCTGCGGCTGCTGCGGGTGGGCGACCGGCCGGCCCGGCTGCTGCGGGAGGTGCGCGGCCTGACCCTCGTCGAACTGGCGGACGCCGAGTCGTGCTGTGGTTTCGGCGGCACCTTCGCGGTCAAGAACCCGGCCGTGTCGGTGGCCATGGGCCGGGACAAGGCTCGGGCCGTCGAGGCCAGCGGCGCCGAGGTGCTGGTCGCCGGTGACTCCTCGTGCCTGATGCACATCGGCGGGCTGCTCTCGCGGGCCGGCTCCGCGGTGCGGGTGCTGCACCTCGCCGAGGTGCTCGCCGCCACGGAGGCCGACGCGCCGGTGGCGGCGGAGGGCGGCCGATGACCCGAACCTTTCTGGGGACGCCGGTGTTCCCCGCGGCGGCGCGGACGGCGCTGGCCGACGACCAGCTGCGGCGCAACCTCGCCTTCGCCACCGGCACGATCCGGCGCCGGCGGGCCTCGGTCGTCGCCGAGGTCGACGACTGGGAGCGGCTGCGGCACGCCGGCGCCGCGATCAAGGACCACACGCTGCGGCACCTCGACGAGCATCTGCTGCGGCTGGAGGCGTCCCTGCTGGCCCGCGGCGCGGTCGTGCACTGGGCCCGCGACGCGGCCGAGGCCTGCGCGATCGTCGTGGACATCGCGAAAAGGCACGCCGTCGACGAGGTGGTCAAGGTCAAGTCGATGGCCACCCAGGAGATCGGTCTCAACGAGGCGCTGGCCGCCCACGGCGTCAGTGCCTGGGAGACCGACCTGGCCGAGCTGATCGTGCAGCTCGGGCACGACCTGCCCTCGCACATCCTGGTGCCGGCCATCCACCGCAACCGCACCGAGATCCGCGACATCTTCACGCGGGAGATGGCCGCCGTCGGCCGCCCGGCCCCCGACGGCCTGACCGACGACCCGGCCCGGCTGGCCGAGGCCGCCCGGCTGCACCTGCGGGAGAAGTTCCTCTCGGCGCGGATGGCCGTCTCCGGGGCCAACTTCGCGGTCGCCGACACCGGCACGCTGGTCGTCGTCGAGTCGGAGGGCAACGGGCGGATGTGCCTCACCCTGCCCGAGGTCCTCGTGTCGGTCGTCGGCATCGAGAAGGTCGTCCCGACCTGGTCCGACCTGGACGTCTTCCTGCGGCTGCTGCCCAGGTCGGCGACGGGGGAGCGGATGAACCCCTACACGTCGACCTGGGCCGGGGTGACGCCCGGTGACGGGCCGCGGGAGGTCCATGTCGTGCTGCTGGACAACGGGCGCACGCGGGCGCTGGCCGACGAGGTCGGCCGCCAGGCGCTGCGCTGCATCCGCTGCTCGGCCTGCCTCAACGTCTGCCCGGTGTACGAGCGCACCGGGGGCCACGCCTACGGCTCGGTCTACCCGGGCCCCATCGGCGCGATCCTCAACCCGCTGCTGCGCGGCGTCGGCGTGGACGAGCAGGTCGACTCGCTGCCGTACGCCTCCACGCTGTGCGGTGCGTGCCTCGACGTCTGCCCGGTGCGCATCGACATCCCGGAGATCCTCGTCGATCTGCGTGCCCAGGTCGTCGACGCGCGCCGGGGAGGTCCTTCCCGGCGGACCCCGGGTCGGTCGGGGCTGGGTCGGTCGCGGCTGGGGCGGTCGGGACATGCCGGTGAGGCGGTCGCGATGAAGGGGGCGGCCTGGGTCCTCGGCCGAGCCGGCCGCCTGCATGCCGTCGAGAGGCTCGCCGGCGCCGCCGGCCGGCTGCTCACCCGGCGCGGCCGGACCACCGCCCAGGGACGCCCTGCGATCACCCGGGTGCCCGGGCCGGGCCGCGCCTGGAGTGCCGCCCGGGACCTGCCGGCGCCCGCTCCCGAGCCGTTCCGCGGGTGGTGGCGGCGCACGAACGGCGGCCGGGTGGCCGGAGATCAGGTGGCCGGTGACCGGGTGGACGGAGATCAGACGTGACCGGTGCGCGTGACGAGATCCTCGCCCGGGTGCGCCGCGCCGTGGCGGGGGCGCCGCGCGTGCCGGCCTGGCGGGAGCGCGTCCCCGGCCGCCCCGCGGACGCGGATCTCCTGGAGCGTTTCGTCGGCCGCGTGCGGGACTACCGGGCGCTGGTCACCCGCTGCGCCGGCCCCGGCGACGTCCCCGCCGCGCTCGCGGCAGCCCTCGCCGGCACGTCCGCGGTGCTCGTGCCCGCCGGGTTCCCGTGGCCGGTGCCGGGCGCGGTCGCGGACGTCGGCCAGTCGCCGGGCGAGCTGGACCTGCTCGACGCCGTGGTGACCACCGCCTCGGTGGCCGTCGCAGAGACCGGGACGATCGTGCTCACCCACGGCCCCGGCGAGGGCCGCCGCGCGCTCACCCTCGTCCCGGACAGGCATGTCTGCGTGGTCCGCGCCGACCAGGTCGTGGCCGACGTGCCGGACGCCGTCGACCGGCTCGACCCGCTCCGCCCGCAGACCTGGATCAGCGGACCGAGCGCCACCAGCGACATCGAGCTCAACCGGGTCGAGGGAGTCCACGGCCCGCGGACCCTCCACGTCGTCCTCGTCACCGGCCTGCCGGCGGCCCGCGAGTGAGGTGGTCGTCGCNCCCGCCGTCGAATCGGGCGGTCGTGCGTCCGGCGGTCGTGCACCGGAGTCGCCGATGCGGGATTCTGCACCGGATGCCCTGGCATTGCCGTCAGGGCGGAGCGGGGTTCCGGGTCGGTCGCGAGACCGGCGGAGCCAGGCCCAAGGAGAGGGAGCGGCGCGGATGGACGACCTCGAGGAGATCAGGCAGCTCAAGGCCCGCTACTGCCGGTTACTGGACACGAAGAGCTGGGATGACTTCCGTCAGCTGTTCACCGACGACGTGGTGCTGGACGTCGCCGACTCCGGTGGCACCGTCATCACCGGTGGTGACGCCTTTCTGGAGTTCCTGCGACCGGCGCTCGAGGGCAGCGTCACCGTCCACCACTGCCACACCCCNGAGATCACGCTGACCTCGCCGTCGTCGGCGACCGGGATCTGGGCGATGGAGGACCGGGTCCGGTTCCCGGACGGGACGGAGCTGCTCGGGTTCGGTCACTACCACGAGACCTACGCGAAGGTCGGCGGCGCCTGGCGGATCAGCCGGCAGAAGCTGACCCGGCTGCGCATGGATTTTACCAAGCCCCAGAGCGGCTGACCCGTCATTCCGGCGGGGTCGGCCTTTCGTCTCGCGTCCAGGTGTGAAAACCTGATGCTCTGCGCTGAGAACGTGGTTTGCGCTGGCTGCGGAGGTCGATCCGCGGCCGGTCGCGGCGGGCACTGAGGTAGCGGTACTGAGGTAGCGGTACTGAGGCAGCGGCACCGACGCCGCGGCACCGACGCCGCGGGCACAGGCGACGAGGGCACTGGCGACGAGGAGGACGCGCGATGTTGACGCTCAAGGCTGCAGGCCTGCTCGATGTCGATACCGGGGAGATCATCCGTCCCGGGATCGTGAAGATCGAGGGGGAGCGGATCGTCGGCCTCGGCGGCAAGCCCGAGGGTGAGGTCATCGACCTCGGTGACCTCACCCTGCTGCCCGGTCTGATGGACATGGAGCTCAACCTGCTGATGGGCGGGCCCGGCGAGCACCNCCTGACCGGGCAGGTGCGGGACGACCCGCCGACCCGGATGATGCGCGCGACCCAGAACGCCCGCCGCACCCTGCGGGCCGGCTTCACCACGGTGCGTAACCTCGGCCTGTTCTGCAAGACCGGCGGCTACCTGCTGGACGTCGCGTTGGCGAACGCGATCGACGCCGGGTGGATCGACGGCCCGCGGATCGTGCCCGCCGGCCACGCCATCTCACCGACCGGTGGGCACCTCGACCCGACGATGTTCGGCAAGTTCGCCCCGCACGTGCTTGGGCTGACCGTCGAGGAGGGTCTGGCCAACGGGGTCGACGAGGTCCGCAAGGCCGTCCGGCACCAGATCAAGCACGGTGCCCAGGTCATCAAGATGTGCGGGTCCGGTGGGGCGATGTCGCACAGCGGGCCCTCCGGCGCGCGGCACTACTCCGACGAGGAGGTGCGCGCGATCACGGACGAGGCGCACCGCCGCGGCCTGCGGGTCGCCGCGCACACCCACGGCTCGGTGGCGGTGCGGCAGATGGTCGAGTGCGGCGTCGACTGCATCGAACACGCCTTCATGATCGACGACGACACGATCAACCTGCTGGTCAAGGAGGGCACCTGGGTCGTCGCGACCCAGGCGCTGATCGACGACATGCCGGTGCTGCGCAGCTCCGAGCCGCAGATCCAGGCGAAGGCCGCCATGATCTTCCCGAAGGCCAAGGCCTCGATCCGCAACGCGATCGAGGCCGGCGTGAAGATCGCGGTCGGCAGCGACGCGCCGGCGATCCCGCACGGGAAGAACGCGCTCGAACTCGTCGCCCTGGTCGACCGGGGGATGACCCCGCTGCAGGCGATCCAGGCCGCGACGATCGTGGGCGCGGACCTGATCGACGTCACCGACCGGGGCCGGCTGGCCGAGGGCCTGCTCGCCGACATCATCGGCGTCACCGGCAACCCGCTGGAGGACATCAACGTCCTGCGCCGGGTGCCGTTCGTGATGAAGGGCGGCAAGCAGTTCATCTACTGACGGCCGGGCGTCAGGGCCGCAGCGGTTCACAGGCGCAGCAGCGAGGTTCCCGCCACCGGCGCGCACAGGTGGACGGCTCCCGGTCGGCCCGTCCGCGACCGGTAGTCGCGCAGCACGGCGCCGGTGAACCGCTCCCCGTGCCGGGCGTCGACCAGCGCGACGACGCAGCCGGCGAACCCGCCGCCGGTCATCCGCGCGCCGTGGCAGCCGGGGGCGGAGCGGCAGGCGTCGACCGCGGCGTCCAGCTCCGGGCCGGAGACGTCGAAGTCGTCCCGGATCGACTCGTGGCCGGCGAGCAGGACGGCGCCGGCGGCCGGCAGGTCGCCCCGGCGCAGGGCGTCGGCAAGCGCCTCGACCCGCCCGTTCTCGGTCACGACATGCCGCGCCCGCCGCAGCGCGACCGGATCGAGCCGCCCGGCCGCGTCGGCGGGCAGGGCGTCGTCGAGGTCGCGCAGGCTCCGCACGCCCAGGCCGGCCGCGGCCCGTTCGCAGTCGGCCCGCCGTTCGCCGTACGCGCTGGTGACCAGCTCGCGGCGGGTGCCGGTGTCGACGATCGCGACCACGACCCCGTCCGGCATCGGCACCGGTGACGTGGTGAGGTCACGGAAGTCGATGAGCAGTGCGTGGCCGGCGGCGGCGGCGGCACAGGCGAGCTGGTCCAGCAGGCCCGTCGGCGCCCCCACCCAGGCGTTCTCGGCCCGCTGGGCCAGCCGGGCCGCCTCCACCGGCTCCCAGCCGAGCTCCCAGACCTCGGCGCAGGCCCGCGCGACGGCGAGCTCCAGCGCCGCCGACGACGACAGCCCGGCACCGAGCGGCAGGTCGCTGGCCACCGCCCCGCGCCATCCGCACAGGTCGGCCGCACCGCCCCGGCCCGCGGCGTCGCCGGTCTGGGCGGCGTCGCCGGTCTGGGCCGCCGCCGCGGCGGCCGTCATCACCACGGCCCCCTCGACGTAGCCGGCCCAGCCCTGCTGGGCCCCGGGCGCCCGGCGCGGCGGCCCGGGCGGGGGCGGAACCGGCGGTGGCAACCGAACGACCGCGGGCTCCCCGCGATGCTCGGACACGACCTCGACCCGCCTGTCCCGCAGGCCACGACCCGCCGGACTCACCGAGCCCGGTTCCGCGGGGCCTGGTTCCGCTGAGCCCGGTGCCGGCGGCCAGGGCGCGACGGCGAGGCACAGTTCCAGATCGACCGCCACCGGCAGGCAGAGACCGTCGTTGTAGTCGGTGTGCTCGCCGATCAGGTTGACCCGGCCCGGCGACCGGACCACGAAGCGCGGCGGCATCCCGTAGGCCCGGGTGAACACCTCGACGGCGCGGCGCGCGGCCGGGGCCTTCCGGGGATCCGAGCCGGAACGAATAGGGTCCGTCATGGCAGTCATGGTCGTGCGGCGGGCGGTGCCGCGCGACCTCGGCCCGGGGGGAAACAGGTGGGCGCAGGTGCGGGTTGCGGTCTTCTCGGCCAAGGACTACGACCGTCGTTTCCTCGGCGCGGCCCGTCCCGAGGGCGTCGACCTGGACTTTCTCGAACACCGGCTGACCGTTCGCACGGCCGGCCTGGCCGCGGGCAGCACCGCGGTCTGCGCGTTCGTCGAGGATGACGTCTCGGCACCGGTGCTCGACGTGCTGGCCGCCGGCGGCGTCCGGCTGGTGGCGCTGCGCTCGGCGGGTTTCGACAACGTGGACGTCGCCCACGCCGAAAGCCTCGGCGTGACGGTCGCGCGGGTGCCCGCCTACAGCCCGTACGCGGTCGCCGAGCACGCCGTCGCCCTCATCCTGGCGCTGAACCGGCATCTGTGCCGGGCCTACAACCGGGTACGCGAGTACAACTTCGCGCTGTCCGGCCTGCTCGGCTTCGACCTGCACGGCCGGACCGTCGGCGCGGTCGGCACCGGCGAGATCGGGACGGTGTTCGCGCGGATCATGACCGGCTTCGGCTGCCGGGTGCTCGCGCACGACGTGCGGACGAACCCGGCCTGCGAGGCGCTCGGTGTCGAGTACGTCGACCTGCGGCGCCTGCTCGCCGAGTCCGACATCGTCTCCCTGCACTGCCCGCTGACCCCGGCCACCCACCATCTCCTGGGCGCCGACGCGCTCACCCGGGTGAAACCGGGCGTCATGCTGATCAACACCAGCCGCGGCGGCCTGCTGGACACCCGGGCGGTCATCGCCGCCNTCAAGTCGGGCCGGATCGGCGCGCTGGGGATCGACGTCTACGAGGAGGAAAGCGCGCTGTTCTTCGAGGACCGCTCCGAGCACGGCGCGTTCGACGACGACCTGTTCGCCCGGCTGCTGACGTTCCCGAATGTGCTGGTGACCGGTCACCAGGGCTTTTTCACGGTGGACGCGCTGACCCGCATCGCCGAGGTGACGATGGCCAACCTCACCGGCTTCGCCCGCGGCGACGGCCCGCGGTACCCGGTGACCGCGAACCGCAGCTGAGTCGGGAGCCGCGGTCAGCTGCGGTTCTCCCGGTGGGGGCGGATCCGGTCGAAGCCGTCGACGCCGCCGTGCAGCACGAGCGACCACCGGGTGCTGCCCGCCGAGGACCAGCGGTGCGACCACCAGGTCAGCGACGCGTGCGCGACGGAGAAACCGAACGGCAGGGGGCTGTCGCCGCTGGTAACCCGAGCTCCCCGTGGATGATCTCCGCGGTCTGCCGCACCCGCAGCCGGGGGGCCACGTAGACGGCGTCGACCGGCCGGTCGTCGTGCAGGGCGCGCAGCCCGCGGGCGAGGTCGGCGGCCTGGACCCGGCCGCGGTCGGTCAGGCCGGTGCAGCCCAGGTCGCCACCGGCGATCCAGGCGAGGTTGCAGTGCGCCTCGCCGTGCCGTACCAGCAGCAGGTCCGTCGGGCGCACGCCTACCCCTCCCGCCCGCCGGTGACGGCGGTGACGCCGCCGACGCCGGTGGTCTCCCGGCGGGTCGAGTGGACGGTGCCGTCGAGGTCGCCGGGGCCGGCGTGGGCGCGCACGTCGCGCAGGCCGACCGGCTCCCCGCAGTGCGAGCAGGTGAGGGCGGTGTGGAAGGTCTCCCCGCAACCGGTATGCCGCAGGACCAGCGGGGGGCCGTCGGGCGCGGCGTACCGGTCGCCCCACTCCCGCATGGCGGTGAGCACGGGCCACAGGTCGCGGCCCTTGTCGGTGAGCCGGTAGTCGTAGCGGGCGGGATTGTCCTGGTAGGGCTGCCTGGTCAGCACACCCGCCTCGACCAGCCGGGTGAGGCGGGCGTTGAGGATGTTGCGGGAGATCCCGAGCCGCCGCTGGAAGTCGTCGAAGCGGGTCACGCCGAGGAAGACGTCCCGGACGATCAGCATCGTCCACCATTCGCCGACGACCTCGAGGCACTGGGCGACCGAGCAGTGCATGTCCGCGAAGCTCTTGCGCTCCATGGCCTCACGCTAGTGGGTTGCGTCATAGAACGGCAAGCCCCTATGGTCAGTTCTATGACAGAACTCATTGCGGGACGGGCTGGACGGGCTGGGAACGCGACGCCCGGGCAGAGTCCGGGGGCCGCGGCGCCACCGGGTCGGGACGGTTCCCAGACCGGGTCCGGGCGCCGGACCGCGTCCGGGCGCGGAGTGCTGCTGATCGTGTGCGCCGGTGTGGTCCTGGTGAACCTCGACCTGTTCGTCGTCAACGTCGCGCTGCCGCAGATCGCCCACGATCTCGGTGAGAAGAACCTGGGCACCCTGTCGTGGGTCCTGAACGGCTACGCGGTGGTCTACGCCGCGCTGCTGGTGTTCTTCGGACGGCTCGCCGACCGGTACCGCCGCGACCTCGGTTTCCTGCTCGGCGTCGGGATCTTCACGCTCGCGTCGGCGGCCTGCGCCGCGGCCACCAACGTCGAGATGCTGATCGGCTTCCGGCTGGCGCAGGCCGCCGGCGCCGCCCTGGTCACCCCCACGTCGCTGGGCCTGGTGCTGGCGGCGCACAGCGCCGAGCGCCGCCAGGGCGCCGTGCGGGCCTGGACGGCGGTGGGTGGAATGGCGGCGGCGGTCGGCCCGGTGATCGGCGGCCTGCTGGTGACCGCGAGCTGGCGTTGGGTATTCCTGATCAACATCCCCGTCGGGGTGGCGGCTCTCGTGGTCGGTTGGCGGCGGCTGCCGCACCTGGCCGGGCAGCCGGTCGAGCGTCCCGACCCGGTCGGGGTGGTGCTCGCCACCGGGGGAGTCGGCCTGCTGACCGTCGGTCTGGTGCGCGGCGGTGACTGGGGCTGGTCGTCCGCGACCGCGCTCGCGACCCTCGTCGGTGCCGCCGTGCTGCTGGGGCTGTTCGCCGCGCACTGCGTGACCAGCCGGAACCCGCTGGTCCACCCCGACCTGTTCACCAGCCGGGCGTTCACCGGCGCGTCGCTGGTGGCGGTGCTGTTCTCGGCCTCGTTCGCCGCGATGCTGCTGTCGCTGGTGCTGTGGGTGCAGGGGCACTGGGGCTGGTCGGCGCTGCGGGCCGGCCTGGCGATCGCGCCGGGGCCGCTGATGGTCCCGCTGATCTCCTTCGGGGCCGCGGCGGCGCTGATCGCCCGCTTCGGCCCGGGCGCCGTCATGGCCGCCGGCAGCGCGCTGTTCGGCGGGGGTGTGGCCTGGTGGGCGCTGTCGGTGGGCGAGCAGCCGAACTACGTCACGGGGGTGCTCGGCGGCATGCTCCTCACCGGCGCCGGAGTCGGCCTGACGCTGCCGACGCTGATGGCGGCGGCCGCGTCGTCGCTGCCGGCCCAGTCGTTCGCGACCGGGTCCGCGGTCATCAACATGATCCGCCAGATCGGCTTCGTGCTCGGGGTCGCCGTCGTCGTCGCCGTCCTCGGTGACGGTTCGGTCGGCGCCGACGTCTCGCTGCACGTCTTCCGCCAGGCGTGGTGGGTGACGGCCGGTCTCGCGCTCGCCGGCATCCTGCCCGCCGTCGTCCTGCTGCGCCGCCCGTCGCGGTCCTCCCCGCCGGCCGGACCGGCTCTGCCTCGGCAGCGCTGACCGGCGGAACGCCTCCTCCCCGCCGGCGAGATCCCGGTGGGGAGGGGGCGCCCGCGCCCACGGGCTCACCCGACCTGAGCCCGTGGGCGCGGGCGCCCTCGGCCCGCGGGCGGGCTCGGTCGCGTCTCAGCCCGAGCGGTTCTCCAGCGTGCGGGCCAGGATTCCGAGCGTCGCCCGCAGCGCGGCCTCCGGGATGACGGGGAAGATGCCCGCCCCCCGGTACGCCTCGTCGATCTCGCTCCAGTCGTAGTAGGAGGTCACCGCCGTCCCGATCTCGCTGGGCGCCAGCCGGTAGCCGTACAGGTGGCGCAGCGGCGGGTCGAGGATCCCCTCGATCGTCCACTCGATGAGGGCGTCCCGCTCGAACCGGGTGATCGCCACCGTGACGTCGTACTTCCCGAGCGGGTAGTCGTTGAGGGATTCGCGGTCCATGTGGACGACGAAGCGGTCACCGGCGCCCGCCACCGGTTCGCCTTCCGCCGACTGCAGCATGCCCGAACTGTCGATGGCGACATGGCCACGCGGGTCACACAGCAGGGCGAAGACATCCGCGGGGGACGCGGCGACCTGGCGGGTGACCTCGAACCGTTCCGTTGTCTCTGCTGTCTCTGCTGGCTCTGTTGTCTCTGCCATTCGCTCCTCGCGATTCTGCCGGCCGGCCACAAAGCCCGGGGACGGGCGTCCCACAGTTGCACACACCGGATCGCGGAGCCGCAGATCTGGAGTGCGGCCCGGGGCGCACGGACATCGGCCCGGGGCGGACAGGGCGGATGCGCCGAGGGCGGACGACGGGCGACAATGAAGATCGAAGGTGCGCGACGTCAGCTGACGGCCCACACAGACCAGGCCGCATACCGGGACGGATGCGGGTATCTCGCGTCGGGGAGCGCCGATGACTCAGCATCAACCGGCCGGCGGAATTCGGATCTTCGCATCCTGGAGGACCTGGGCCGACGCCGAACCCACCGTCTCCGCCGCCCTCGGCCCGCACGACACCTCGGTACTGCGCCGGGCCTACCGGTTCGCCGAACTCCGGCACGGCGAACAACGCCGACCGGCCGGTCAGCCCTACCGCACACATCTGCTCGAAGCACTGGAAGTGCTGCTTGTCGGCACCGGCGAACGCCGGCTCGGGCCCCTCGCCACCGCGCTGCTGCACGACGTCGTCGAGGACACCCCGTGTTCCCCGGGCGAGGTCGCCGAGGAATTCGGACCGGCCGTCGCCGAACTGGTGGAGCACCTGACCAAACCGGAGCCCGCGACCNGGCAGAGCAGACAGCAGGCACGCCAGGCCTATCTCGACCGGCTGGCCGTCGCGCCGCCCGACGCGATCGCGGTCAAACTCGCCGACCGGTACAGCAGCACCCAGCGCCTGCACACCNACCCCCGCCCGGCGAAACAGCGCGCGTACTACGCGGAGACCGTCGAGTCGATCATTCCGCTGGCGGCCGGATTCCCCTTCTTCCGTGACCTGTTCGCCGCCTGGCGGCTTCACTACGCCTATCTGACCGCGCCGATCTGACCGCGCAGCCCGCTCTGTGCAGCGGACCCGCGGAAGCGTGCGGTGGCGGGGCGGTTGCTTGCGGGTGAGCATGGGGTGGTGCGACGGTGAGAGAAATCGCCAGATATCCAATGGTTTCCCGGGGGATTGGTCCATGACGTCGACAGTGCCCGCGCGCCCCGGTGACCCGGGTCAGGAGATGCCGCCGCTGCGGCGCATCGTCGCCGAACTCGGCCTGCGCTCCGAGGGCGAGGGGACGACACGGCGCGGCGAGGCCGACGTCATACCGGAGCTCTGCCTGCCCGGTACCTCGCTGCTGCGGACCTCCGTGCTCGCGACCTGGGCCGACGTCCTGGCCGGCACGGTGGCGGGGCAGGCGAAGCGGCCGCGGGTCACGGTCACGCTCGAGCTGGAGGTTCAGGTGCGCCGCGCGCCGCGGGTCGGCGAGCGGGTGGAGATCGTGGCGACCGCGATCAAGATCGGCCGGACGGTGACCGTCTGCGAGACGCGCTTCCTGGACGGGCGCACCGGGGAGCTGACCGCGTTGTCCCACGCGTCCTTCGTGGTCTCGCCGAATCCGCTGCATGTCTTCCCGGACGGCTTCCCGAAGGTGCTGCCGACGGGCCCGCGGCTGACCGTGCCGCTCGCGGAGCGGGTCGGCCGCACGATCACGAAGCCGGGGGAGGTCGAGGTGCCACGCCGGCCGGACGGGCTGAACGCCTCCGGAGCGATCCAGGGCGGAATAGTCGCCTTCGCCGCCGAGGAGGCGGTGCTGTCGCTGCTCGCCGAGCCGGTCGCGCTGAGCTCGCTGAACGTCCGCTACCTGCGGCAGATCTCGACCGGGCCGGCCCGTGCCACGGCCCGGCTGCACGGCGCTTTCGCCGACGTGGACATCGCCGACGCCGGCGCGGACAGACTGGCGACGCTGGCTACCGCCCGGCTCCCCGGATCACTCTGAGGCGAGCCGGCGGGACGTGGCCGGCCCGGCCGGGTGCCCGCGGACCGGCGAGGAGCCGGCCCACGGTGCTCTCCGGGCGGTGGGTCAGCGCACTCCGAGGTCAGCGCACTCCGAGCAGGTCGACGACGAAGACGAGGGTCTCGTTGGGCTTGACGACGCCGCCGGCGCCGCGGGAGCCGTAGGCGAGGTGCGGGGGGATGACCAGCTGGCGCCGGCCGCCGACCTTCATGCCCTGCACACCCTGGTCCCAGCCGGGGATGACCTGCCCGGCGCCGAGGTGGAAGCTGAACGGCTGGCCGCGGTTGTACGAGGCGTCGAACTCCTCGCCCGAACTGTGCGCGACGCCGACGTAGTGCACCGAGACCGTCCGGCCGGCGGTGGCCTCGGGTCCACTGCCCTCGGTGATGTCCTGGACGACCAGGTCGGTCGGCGGGGTCGGGTCGACGAAGTCGATGTCGGGCTTCTCCATGCCCCCACCCTATGGGTGGCGCCGCGGGGCAGCCGCGTGGTCACCCCGCGTCGGCGGCGGCCCGCCGCGGTGGATCACCGGCCGGGCCGGCCAGCGGCGGCAGCCCCAGCGCGCCCCGGACCCCGGGGGCGCCGAGGTCGCCGGCGGTCAGGTGGGCGGCCAGCGTGAAACTCGGGCGCATCGGGACACCGATCACATACAGGCCGGCGTCGCGGGCGGCGAGGACCCCCGGCGGCGAGTCCTCGATCGCGACGCTGTGCCCGGGAGCGGCCCCGAGGGCGGCGCAGGCGCGCAGGTAGATGTCGGGATGCGGCTTCGGCCGATCGGTGTCCTCGCCGCCGAGGACGACCGGGAAGGCGTCGGCGACGCCGATGGCGGCCAGGTGGCCGCGCACCAGCTCCCGCGGGGCGCTGGAGGCGACGGCGAGGGGGTAGCCTCGGCTGGCGAGCTCGCGCACCAGGCCGACGGCACCCGGCCGGGCGGGCGCGCCGGCCGCGAGCTCGACGGTGACGAGGTCGAGGATGTCGCCGACGAGCCGGGTGCCGTGGTGGCTGGCGAAGCCGAGCACGGTGGTGAGGACCTGGCCGACGACGTGCAGCGGCTGGCCGACGAGCGTGTGGTGGTGCTCGACGGTGAACACGCGGTCGTGGTGGCCGAACAGCGTGGTGTAGGCGCGGTGCCAGCAGATCTCGCTGTCGACCAGGGTTCCGTCGCAGTCGAACACGACGGCGGCTGGCCGGGCTGGTGGCGTCATCGGGACTCCCGGGAGCCGGCCCGCGGGCCGGTGTCGTTCGAAGGGGCCGGTAGGAGCGGACCGTAGCCCGATGGTGCGACAGTTCCCGGCCGTCCGGCCACCACCGGACTGTCGCAGGTGCCGGTTACGGTGGCCGCATGGTCGACAAGGTGACGCGGGCGGGTGTTCTCGCCTTCCGGACCAGCGCCCAGGGGCTGGACGGTGCCGCCGCCACGCTGGCGGGCACCGCCGTGCTGGACTTCGGCGTCCAGGACACCGGTCCCGACGGCGGGCTGTGGGCGCTCGCGGTCCGCGGGGTGGGCGTGGCGGTTCCGGGCGGCGATCAGCTGGCGACGGTGTGGACGCTGCGCGGCGCCCCGCACCTGTACCGGCGCGGTGATCTGCCCGCCGTCGCCGCGGCCACCGCACCGTTCTCGGAGGCGGACGCCACGAAACGGATCTTCGAGGCGGGCAGATCGCTGCGGGCGGCCGGCATCAGCTCGCTCACCGCGCTCGGCGCGGTCGCCGAGGCGCTGCGCGGGGTGGTCACCGCCCCGATGGTGAAGGGTGAGGTGTCCCGCCGGCTGACGGAGCTGATGCCCCCGCCCTACCTGCGTGCCTGCCGGCCGTGCCAGGCCACGCATCTGTACGAGCAGCCGTTCCGGCTCGCGGCGCTACCGGCGGGCCTGGAGCTCAGGGCCGGGACCTCGCCGCCCGTGCTGGAGCCGATGCCCGGGTTCGCCCGCGCGGCGTCGGTGCCGGAGCGATTCGACGTCGTCCGCTGCTACCTGCGGCTGTTCGGCCCGGCGACGCCGAAGCAGGTGGCCGAGTTCCTCGACGCGCCGGTGAAGGACATCCGCGCCCGCTGGCCGTCCGATGCCGTGGAGGTGACCGTCGACGGGGAGCGGCGGTGGCTGCTCGCCGAGGACCGCGGGCGGCTGCTCGCCGCCCCACCGGCGCGCGCGACCCGGCTGCTCGGGCCGTACGACCTGTTCCTGCAGGCGCGGGACAGAGCGCTGCTGGTGCCCGACCCGGCGCGGGCGAAGTCGCTGTGGCCGGTGCTCGGGCGGCCCGGCGCCGTGCTCGTCGACGGGGAGATCGGCGGCCTGTGGCGCCCGCGTCAGTCCGGCGGCCGGCTGCGGGTGCGGGTGACGATGTGGCGGCCGCTGACCGCGGCCCTGCGCGGGTCGATCACCGCCGAGGCCGAACGCCTCGCCGCGTTCCGGCGGGTACAGCTCGCCGGCGTGGACGTCGAGGAGTGAGGTCGGCCGGCACGTCCGGGGCACGGACCCACGTTCCCACGCAGGTCTCCGCGGTGATGCCGGGGCCGAACCCGGCGATCACGCCCCGCGCGCCGGGTTCGAGGGCGTCGTCGTCGAACATCCGGCGCAGCGAGTCGAGCACCACCGCGCTGGCGATGTTCCCGTACTCGGTGAGCGTCGCCCGGCTGTAGCGGAAGGACGACGCCTCCACGTCGAGGATGTCGCGCAGATCGTCGAGGATGCGTGGGCCCCCGGCGTGGATGATGTAGAAGTCGAGCTCGGACGCGTCCCAGCCGTGGCGGTGCGCGAGCCCGTGCAGCGCCGGCGCCAGCAGCGCCATCGTGGTGGGGACCCGCTTGTCGAGCTGGAAGTGGAAGCCGGTGGCCTTGACCGCGTAGGAGATCCAGTCCTCGGTGTCCGGCACCAGGTAGGAGCCGTTGCGTTCCAGCCTGATGCCGGTACCGCCGCGGCCCCGGACGACCGCCGCGGCGACCGCGTCCCCGAACAGTCCGTTGGACAGCAGCGTGCCCACTTCGTGGTCCGTCGGTTGGTAGCACAGGGAACAGAACTCGCAGGCCACGATGAGCACGTTCGCGTCCGGATAGGCGGCGCAGAAGTCGCCGGCCCGGTTGATGGCGGCGCCGCCGGCGGCGCAGCCGAGCTGGGCGATCGGGATCTGGCGGGTGTCGTTGCGGAAGCCCAGGTTGTTGATCATCCAGGCGGTCAGCGACGGCATGAGGAACCCGGTGCAGGAGACGAAGATGATCGCGTCGATCTCCCGCGCGTCGAGGCCACCGCTGTCCAGGGCGGCCCGCACCGCGGCGGGTACCCGGCGCCGGGCCTCCTGCCCGTACACGGCGTTGCGCGCCTCGAAGCCCGGATGGCGCAGAGTCTCCTCGATCGGGCGGATCAGGTGCCGCTCGCGGACCCCGGTGTTCTCGACGAGCCGCAGCACCAGGTCGAGCCGCGGATGGTCCGGGTGCAGCCGGCGGGCCAGTTCCAGCGTCTGTTCCATGGAGATCACATGTTCCGGCACCAGGACGGTCGGACGACACAGAATCGCCATGGCGCAAGTGCCTCCCTGGAAGATGCGGAGTAATCCCCCCGGGGGGTGCGGGCCGGTGCGTCCGTAACGGTCACGGGCAGGTCAGCCCGGTGCGAGCACCCGCGTCCCCGATGCCGCGGTAGATACCCTGCGTGGCTTCTCATACGCATGCGGTGGGCGGGTCGTGGCCGGTTCCGCCGGCGGGTGGACCGGACCGTGGTGGCCACCGTGATCCCGGTGGGCACCCATAGTGAGGAGGACCGTGAACCCGTTCCGTTCCCTGCGCGTGCGCAACTTCCGGCTCTTCGTGATCGGGCAGATCCTGTCGGTCGCCGGTACCTGGATGATGGTGGTCGCCCAGGACTGGCTCGTGCTCGACATCACCGACGACTCACCGGGGGCGCTCGCAACCGTCACCGCGCTGCAGTTCACGCCGTCACTGCTGTTCACGCTGCTCGGCGGCCGCCTCGCCGACCGGTACGACAAGCGGTTGCTGCTCACCTGCGCCAACCTCGTCTCCGCGGCGGTCGCGGTGGCGTTCGCGGTGCTGGTGCTCACCGGCGGGGTGGCGCTGTGGCAGATCCAGCTGTTCGCGCTGGCGCTGGGGATGGCCAGCGCCGTCGAGATCCCGGCCCGGCTGTCGTTCATCAGCGAGCTGGTCGGCCCCGAACTGCTGCCGAACGCCTCGGCCCTGAGTGCCGCCTACTTCAACGTTGCCCNGGTTGCCGGCCCGGCGCTCGCCGGTGCGCTGATCGCGGCGATCGGCCCCGGCCCGGTCATGGTCATCAACGCGGTGAGCTATCTCGCGACGGTGGCGGGGCTGCGGCTCATGCGCACGGAGGAGCTACAGCGCGGGGCCCGCCCGGCGACTGCCGCGCGGGTCGTGGACGGGCTGCGCTACGTCGCCTCCCGCCGGGACCTGGCACTGCCACTGGCCCTGCTCGCCGTGGTCGGGTTGTGCGCCATGAACTTCCAGCTCACCCTGCCACTGCTGGCCAGGACGGTCTTTCACACCGACGCCGCGGCGTTCGGCCTGCTCACCACCGCCTTCGCCGGCGGGTCACTGGCGGCGGCGCTGGTCACGACCGGCCGCCGCAGCCGGCCGTCGGCGGGTCTGGTGAACGCCGCCGCGGTCGGCCTCGGCGTGGCGATGACGCTGACCGGCTGGGCCCCGACCTTCGAGACCGCCGCGGCCGGCCTGTTCGTCACCGGCTTCGGGGTGCTCTACTTCGCGCAGGCCGCGAACCACCGCATCCAGCTCGGCAGTGACCCGCTCTTCCGCGGGCGGGTGATGGCCATCTACTCGACCATCATGATCGGGTCGACCCCGCTGGGCTCGCTGCTGGTCGGCGCGCTGGCCGAGCGGACCGACGCGCGGGCGGCGATGTGGTTCGGCGGGGTCGCGACCCTGATCGCCGTCGCGGGTGTCCAGGCCGCCGGGATGCGCGGCCACTCCGGCGACCCGGCCGCGCCGGCAGACCCGGTGCCGGTGCCGCAGGTGGCGGACCCGGCACCGGGTCTGCCGGAAGCGGCGCGTCCGTCGGAACCAGTCTGACGTCCAACGACATCGGCACGCCGCGGGGCACCTTCGCGGCGATCAGCCCGCCACTTTCGTCCGCTCGATCTCGGTGACGTAGGCGGCCAGGTTGCCCAGGGTCTGCTGGCCGCCCTCGATCGCGTGGTACTTCTCGACCGCCTCGTCGCGCGCCCCTGGTGGGGAACACCGTGCGCATCTCGATCCGGGTCGCCGCGCCGTCGGGCGCGAACGTGAGGACCGACTCGAAGGCCATCGCGACAGGTGCCGCACCTCGGTGAACGCCTCGAACACCAGCTCCCGGGGGGCGTCGATGACGCGGGAGATCACGATCTCGCGGTCAGCCGGCCCGGACGGCGCCGGCGCTCCTCGTCTCGTCTCGCTCATCACCTAGTCCTCCTGCCTTGTCTGCTTCAGGTCCCGCACGTATGCGTCCAGGCGGTCGAAGCTCTCGTTCCAGAACCGCTCGAACCCGCCGGCCCACTCGTGGACCGGTCGCAGCCCGCGGGCGTCGAGGCCGTACAGGCGCTGTTTGCCCGCCCTGCGGTCCCGCACCAGCCCGACCTCCCGGTGCTGTGGCTCGGCGATCGCGTTGAAGACATCCGACGTCGTTGCCGCTCGTGCCATGGGCGTCATCGCATTCCCATAACGGCATGCGTCAAGGACGGTGTGCGGGACCTCTGGGTGCGTTGGGTGATCTGACGGGGGTGGTCAGCGCTTCGGGTGGGGGCGCGGGTGTGGCGACGCGGCGGCTGAAGAGCTCTGCGTGTCCCCTCNGGCAAGGCTTGACAACCCCGGTGGTGGATGAATTGCAATCCCAGCGGGAGCGGAGACACAACGGGCCCTTCAGCCGCTGTCGGCGAACACCCGCGGACCCGCGGCGCGGGGGTGGACGAGGGCGGTCGCGGTGCCCGTGCGCCCGCTGAAAGCCCTGGTGACGGCGTTGTAGCGGGTTCGGTCGGGTGCGGCGGGCCGGTGGCCGTTCCTCCGATCAGACAGCACTGTCACCCCGACCTCGGGCCAGCCCCTGCCGCCGCAACCTCGGGTCAGCCGGCGACGGCCTTTCCCACGAAGTACGTCCCGAGCAGCACCGCCGTCATGAGCACGACCCAGAGATCGGTGAGGCCGCGCAGCAGCCGGGGGGCGTGCCGCACCTCCATGAACTCCCGGATGATGATGCGGACCTTCACCAGGGCCAGGATGATCGCGCTCACGGTGACCGCGGTGCTCGCCGTCGGGGCGCCGTGGTCGTCAGCCGAGTGGTCGATCCACAGGTAGATCACCGTGATGACCGACAGGACGAGCCAGCCGGCGAGGAGCCTCTTGTTGAGGGCGGTCAGCACGGATCACCTCACGACATAGAGCAGAGCGAAGATCAGGACCCAGAGGAAGTCGACCGTGTGCCAGTAGGTGGCACAGGTTTCGACCACTTCCTGGGAACGCCGGTGCGGGCTGGCGAGCTGGTACCCGAGCACGCCGAGTACGACGAAGCCGATCAGCAGGTGGACGGCGTGGATCGCGGTGAGGAAGAAGTAGTGCTGGAAGAAGTCGCCGCTGGTGAACGTGTTGCCCGCATTGATGTGCCCGGTCCATTCGACGACCTTGAGCGCGAGAAAGGCGGCGCCGAAGCCGGCGGTGAGGAACGCGTCCCGCAGCGCGGCCCCGTGGCGCCCGGCGCGGGTGGCCTGGACGCAGCGGGCTATCGACCACGAACTCGTCAGCAGGATGATGGTGTCCAGGATCCCGAGGCCCAGGTCGAGGTGCGACTGAGCCCGCAGGAACGCGGCCTCGTGCTGGGTCCGCTGGTAGAGGTACACACCGAAGTACGCGGTGAACACGAGGGACTCGAAGAGGACGAGGACCCACATGTCCGGCTGGCCGGGGACCCGCCCCGCGCTCCTGGTGGTCGCGGTAGAGATCGCGGTCGTGCCCGCCTCCGGCGGCCCGCCCGACTGCCCGGTGGTCGTCACGGTGCCACCTCCGCGGCCGCGCGGGCAGGTGACTTCCTCGGCGGGAGGCCGGGCAGCGGCCCGGTACCGAAGTCCTCGCGGCGGATCACGTTACGCAGCAGGCTGATGAAGACGCCGGTGTAGATGCCGAACACGACCACGTTGATCCACCATGCGACCAGGCCGTTCCAGGCGAACACGCCGCGTTGGAACATCNAGGACGGTGCGACCACGACCTCGGTGAGGGCGTTGCAGAGGTTCAGGTAGCCGAACCACCGCGGAAAGACACGGTTCCGGTCGAGGAGAATCGCGGTCATCCAGACCAGTGAGCCGACGAGGAAGACGCCCATGGTGCCGGAGAACGACAGGAAACCCAGGTCGTAAAGCCACCGCTGTAGCTCGGGGTCGCGTTCCGGTCGCAGGGCGCCGGCCGTCATCGCCACACAGATGAACAGGAAACCGGGCACCGCGCTGACCGCGTACAGAATCAGGTAGGAGTAGGCGAACGCCCGGCTGACCGACATCCGCCGGATCGAGTAGGTGATCAGTGCGATCGACGTCGCCGAGAAGCCGCCGAGAACGAAGATCAGTGCCAGGCCGATGAGCAGGCCGTCATGATGGTCGCTGAACCAGCCGGCGACCTGGTCGGGGCTGTACCACGGCCGGCCGGGCGGCTGCGTGCGCGTGATCACGAAGAAGACGACGGTGTACAGCTGGTAGAACGCCAGCGTCGCGCACCACATGAGCCATAACTCGCGCTTCGGGTTGTCGTACCAGGCGGGGCGCCTCACGCGGTGGCCTCGGGGGTGTGGCCGCGGGGGAGGGTCCGCCCCAGGACGACGCCCATCACGATGATCCAGAGCGCGATGGCGGCGTTCCTGACCCAGAACGAAAGGAATCCGTCCCAGGCGAAAACTCCGCTGTGCGCCAGCCCCGCGAACCCCGCCGGCAGCAGAGCGATCGCGATGAGGAGGTTGAAGACCGCGACCCACCGCCGGAACACCGGTTTCTCCTGCTGGTCGAGGTGGATGGCGACCGCGAGGAAGAGGCTCTGGGCGACGAGGAAGGGAACGCCGCAGGTGAACGTGATCCACGCCAGGTCGTTGTAGAGCTGGGTGAGTTCGGGGGCGCGGTCCGGCCGGAAAGCGGCGAGGAGCCAGAAGATACTCGCGGTGAGGAATGCGATGGGAGCGGCACCGGCGCAGCCGATCATGCAGTAGCGCAGCACCGGCGTGCGATGCGCCATGCCCCGCATCCGTTCCACGACGAGCATCAGAACCGGAATCAACGCCACACAGAACCAATTAAAAACGATCATGCTGTAGCGGATGCGGGCGGTGTTCTCGCGGTAGAAGTCCGCGATCTCGGCCGGTGTCGCGCTCGGCGACATCGGCGGGAGGAATCCGGGGAAGAGAAAAAACGCCGCGAGCCAGATCGCCGCAGTTCCGGGCAGCGTCCATAAAAGGATCCGTTCGCCGGTGATCCGCGTCATGGGGCAGGAGGATAGCCGATCGGCTATCCGGCTGTCCAGATACCCGGAAGCCCCGGGCTCCAGGGCATCGGCCGGGGCGGTCAACCCCGAAGCCGGGGCACCTTCCCGATTTCAGGCGGCGGAATTCGGCCGGCGTCCCGCGGTCAGCGGGGGATTCTGAAAAGGAGGAACGCGGGTGGCCGGGTGCCGCCCCGGTCAGGCGGTGGCGGTGGTCGAAGGCGTGGACGGCGCCGGCTCACCGACGCCCGCGAGGGGTGCGGCGGAGGCCGGGCCGGCAACCCGCGGGCGGCCGGGGAGCGCGAGGGCGACGAGGCCGGCGACCCCCGCCACGACGGCCCCCAGGATCAGGCAGACCCGGATGCCGGTCAGCGACGGCACGGCGGCGGCTCCGAGCGGGACCGTGAAATGCGCCAGGACGACCGCCACGACGGCGCTCGCCGTGGACATGCCGATCGAGCGCGACAGGCTGTTGAGCGCGTTGGCCGAGGCGCCCTGGGAGAGCGGGACGGCGCTCATGATGAGCGCGGGCATCGAGGCGTAGGCGAACGCGACGCCGCAGTTGTTCAGCAGGGCGAACAGCATGACGCCGGCGGGGGAGCCGATCAGCCCGAGTCCCGCGACGTAGGCGAGGGCGATCACCCCGGTGCCGACGAGCAGCGTCGCCTTCGGCCCGCGCGCGGCGGTGAGCCGGGCCGTGAACGGCGCGATGGCCATCATCGCCAGCCCACCCGGTGCCATCCACAGGCCGGCGGCCAGCATCGACTGGTCGAGGCCGTAGCCGGTCGCGGCCGGCAGCTGCAGCACCTGCGGGGTGACGATGGCGATGGCGTACATCGAGAAGCCGACGACGAGGCCGGCCAGGTTGGTCAGCAGCACCTGCCGGCGGGCGGTCGCCCGCAGGTCGACGAGGGGGGCGTCAAGGCGGGTCTCGAAGAGGCCCCAGAGCCCGAGGACGATGACGGCGGCCGCGAGCAGGGACAGCGTCGGCGCGCTTCCCCAGCCCCAGGCGCTGCCCTTGGTGATCGCCAGCAGCAGCGCGAGCAGCCCGCCGCTGAGGCCCACCGCACCGAGGACGTCGAACCGGCCGCCCGCGCGCACCGGTGACTCCGGCACGACGATCCGCACCAGGATCGCGAAGACCGCCCCGGCGCCGGCGCACATCCAGAACAGGGCGTGCCAGCTCATACTCTGCGCGATCAGCGCGGAGACGGGCAGGCCGAGCGCGCCGCCGACCCCGAAGGACGAGCTCATCACCGCGATCGCCGCCCCCAGCCGGGCCGGTGGCAGCACGTCGCGCATGATGCTGATCCCGAGGGGGACCGCCGCCATACCGACACCCTGGAGCGCCCGCCCGGCGGCCACCGGCGCCAGCGAGCTGGTCAGCGCGCACAGCACCGAGCCGGCGACCATGATCCAGGTGCTCGCGACGAGGACCCGCCGCTTGCCGTGGAGATCGCCGAGCCGGCCCGCCACCGGCATGGCCACCGCCCCGGCCAGCAGCGTCGCGGTGATCGCCCAGGAGGCGTCCGCGGTGGAGGTGTGCAGCAGCGTCGGCAGCGACGGGATCAGCGGCACGATGACAGTGCCCATGATCGTGACGATGACGCCGGCCCCGGCGAGCGTCGTCACGACCGCCCGTGTGGACCTCGCGGCGACGGGCGGGCCCGCGGCAGGGGCGATGACGGACTGGCTGGAGCTCACGGGGGGATCGCTCACCTTCACGGCCGGTGCTGTGGCCGGCCGGCCTGCTCCAGCCGCCGGGTTTCCCGGCGCCAAGCCTAGACACATCGGTGGCGAGGTGAAACCGAAAGCGGAACGTCGCCTCCGGACGTGATCCAGGCCGGCGCCGTGATCCTGCGCGTGGCCGAGCCGAGCACCTCACGGCGGGCGGCTGCCGGGCACGAGCGGGATCCGCGTCTCGCCGCTCATGCGGCCAGGCGGAACGAGGTGCCCGAGCTGCTCGGCACCCAGGCATCGGGGAAGGCCTGTGCGAAGGCCTGCTGGGCGCGCCAGCCGGTGCAGTGCGCGGGTGCGAGGAGCTCGGGCGCCAGCTCGGTGAACGCGCCGACCGTCGGGGGGATGACCGGCTCGAAGGCGGCGCCGCCCAGGTGCAGCCCGCCCACCAGCGCATGCAGCCGAGGCACCCCGGTCAGCCGCAGCGCGTGCCGGACGATGTTGACCGCGCCGGCGTGCCCGCACCCGGTCAGGACCACCAGGCCCCGGTCCCGGACGTGGACGACGAGCGCCTGGTCGTCCAGCACCAGTGGGTCGGGCTGCCAGCCGGCGCCGTCCCAGGCCTGATGCGGTGGCGGCATCCCGCGTTCGAACGCGGTGGTCCGGTCGACCTCGCCGGTGATCAGCACGCTCCCGTCGACCAGCAGCGACGGATCACGGCGCTCGAGGACCGCAAAGCCCTCCGACTCCAGCGCCCGCCTGCTCAGCGTCGGCAGCTCGGACGGGTCGAGCCCGGGCGGCGCCAGCCGGCGGCGGGTCCAGACCAGCGGGTGCACGGTCATCGGCAGGCCGCGGACTCCGCGGCGGCCGGCCAGCCCGGCGAGACCGCCGGCGTGGTCGAAGTGGCCGTGGCTGAGGACGACGCCCTGGACCTCGCCGAGGTCGATCCCGAGCCGGTCGGCGTTGCTGACCATGCCGTCCGGCGACACCCCGGTGTCGAACAGCAGGCTGGTCACCGTGTCACCGCGGCGGACGCGGACGAGCGCCGAGAAGCCGTGCTCGGCTCGCAGACCCATGGTCGTCAGCCCGTTCTCGAACTGCGGTGCCTCGACCAGGCCGGCCCCGCGCGGCGCCCGGGCGACCCGCTCGTCGCCGGTCAGCAACGCGTCGAAGGTGTTGTCCATGAGGGTGGTGATGACGACCTCGTCCACCGGGGCCAGTGAGATCGGGTCGACGGCCGGGCCGGGCGCGGGCCGGGGCGCGCTGGCCAGGGCACCCACCAGGTCGGTCGCCGAGTCGTCATCGCACACGCGGGGTCTCCTGATCGTCGTCGGTGGTCGGGGTGGGCTCCGCGGCGCGCGCCTGGTAGCCGGGGGCGGGTGTGCCCGGCGGGTTGTAGACCCCCGGCTTCGCCGCCGGGTTGGGCACGCACACCTCCGCCTCAAGCCCGTCCGGGTCACGGAAGAACAGGCTCAGGACGGGGCCGAAATCGGTGACGAACCCGTCGGTGGCGCCGCGGGCCATGAGCCGATCGCGGATGAGGTCGAACGCGTCCGTCGAAGCGGCCTGCAGGCCGAGGTGATCGATGCGGCCGCGGCCGAACATCGGTGTCTGGCGAAGCGCCTCGGTGTTGTCGTCGAGTTCGAACACATTGAGTTCGGTGGCCGGGCCGATGGCGACCAGGGACAGCGTTCCTCCCGGCATTCTGACCTCGTGTTCCACCGTGGCCCCGAAGACCTCGTGGTAGAACGCGTGCAGCCGTCGGGCGTCGTTAGTCAGAATCGCCACGTGGTTCACGCCGTTCAGCAGCATGGGAGTTCGTCCTTTCGGGATCCGTGGCCGGCGGAGGAGTCCGCGGCCGGCGCGCCGCCCGGTCGCGGTCGTATATCGGTGGAAAGGGCCGCCGCATCCGGCTAGCGTGAAGCCGCTGCACTTTTCCGGGCCGGAGGCCCGGAGGCCGGCGCGAACTCTGCGCCGGGTTTCGTGATTGTCGCGCCGTGGAGCTCTCGCGCGGTGGCGTTCTCGTGCGGCTGCCGCCGCGCTTTTCGTGCTGCCGTGCCGGTCGTGCTGTCCTTGTCGAAGGGGGAAACGTGGGCGAGCTGCGGGTCAGGCACTGGAACAGATACGGGCGGCAGCGGCTGTATGTGAACCTCCCGGACGGCCGCAACGCCGCCTGGCTCGACTGCGCGACCGGCCATCTCACCCTGCTTCTCGACGAGGTGGGCCGCGACGCTGTGCTGGCGGCACTCGCACCGCACACGTCCGGCATTCTGGTTTCAACAGTGCCGGCCGGCGCGGTTGTTCCGCCCGGGTCGTCGGGCGCTCCGGTGCCGTCCGGTGTGCCGGAGCCGCCGGTGAGCGCGGGCGGGCGGCCGGAGAGCGCGGGCGGGTGGCCGGCGCGGCGTCCGGATGTCGCGCCGGAACCTTCGCCCGACCTCGCGGCCCATCGCCCCGGCGAGGCGATCCACGCGAAGCTTCGCGAGCTGCGGCCCGGATTCTGGCGATCGCTGGCGGACCGGCTGCTACGGCGCGGCCGGCCGGAGACGGCGGGCTGGCGTACCGGGCTGGCCGGGGAGCGCCTGGTGGCGGCGGAGCTGGCGCCGCTGGCAGCTGCCGGCTGGCGGGTGCTGCACTCGATCCCGTTACCTCGGGACGTCGATATCGACCATCTCCTGATCGGTCCGGGCGGGGTGTTCACGGTCAACACCAAATACCATCGCGGCCGCCGGATCTGGGTGGGCGACGAGGCGGTGAAGGTGGACGGCTGGACCCACCACTACGTGCGCAAGGCCCGGGCCGAGGCCCGGCGCGCCTCCGAGGTGCTGAGCCGGGCCTGCGGTTTCGGCGTCGGCGTCGCCGGCGTGCTGGCCTTCGTCGAGGCGGAGAGCCTCACGGTCGTGCCGTCGCTGCGGGATGTCCTCGCGGTGTGTCACGACGACCTGCGCCACGCCTTCGACGGCGTCACGGGCCAGTGGCGGGCCGAGGACGTGGAGCGTATCTACGCGGCGGCGCGCGACCGGCGGATCTGGATGGACGCCTGACCACGCGGGCCACCACAACCGCGGGAAGCTGTCGCCTCGGCGTCGTTCGCGTCCGGACGGCCCGTGGCCTGCGCTAGAACGCTGGACATGTCACGTGTGATGGTCAGGATGGCCGCGGTGCCGGTGGTGCTCGTGGGTGGAATGCTCACGGTCGCGTTCATGCTTCCGAACGACCGGCTGTACCTGCTGGGCCCGATGATCGCCGTGGCGATGATGATCACCATGGTCACGACGATCGCGCTGTTGCCCCGGCTGCTCCAGCGGCGGATGAGCGAGATGTTCGGGCCCGGAGCGGGGCGGCCCGGCTGGCGAGGTGCCTGGCCGCCGGTGTCCGCCGGAGGCCGGCGGGGGAGGCCGGGAGGCGGCTTTCCGTCCGACGTCTTCGCGGGCTCCAGGGGCGCGTGGGGGCCGTCCGCGGCCCGCGGGCGCTTCGGTGACGCGCACGAGCCGTGGCGCGGGGACTATGGCTGGTCTCCGTACGGCGGCGAGCACGGAAACCCGTCCTGGTGCGGTGGCCACAGCGGGCATTCGGGTTCGGATCCGTGGGGCGGCGGTCCCAGCCACGGTTACCGTGACCACCACGGATCGGACAGCTACTCGAACTGCGGTTCCGACAGTTCATGGTCGAGCGGCGGCTCCGACTCCTCGTCCTCCGGCGGTTCCGACAGCTCGTGGTCGAGCGGCGGCTCCGACTCCTCGTCCTCCGGCGGTTCCGACAGCTCGTGGTCGAGCGGCGGCTCCGACTCCTCGTCCTCCGGCGGTTCGGACAGCTCCGGCTGGTGAGTACGCCCTGGTGCGTGCGCCCCCACGCCCGGCCCGCGGGCAGGGGGGAAGACGGAGGGGAACCGGAACCCGGGGCACGGGCCTCGGTGGCAGCTTCCTGACTCCTCCGGCCGGAATAGTGGAGAAGCCGCCCGGCCTTGAACGGAGGAACCGAGGAGGTCGCCCATGTCGAACCCCGCCACCGCCACCGCCACCGCCACCGCTGCCGCCGCCGCTGCCGCCGCCGCCGCTGCCACCGCCGCCACCGCCGCGGTCCCGGCCGGCCGCCCCGCCTACGCCAGCCCGACCGACGTGGCCGCCTACGGCCCGTATCGGATCAACCAGGCGCCCGACGACCCACGCCCGCTCTACCGCTTCACGGGCCGGATCACCGCGGACGGGTCGAGTGGCTACCGGGCCGAGCCGGGGCGTTACCACGTCTACGCCGGCTGGTTCTGCCCGTGGGCGCAGCGCGTGACGCTGCAGATCGCGCTGAACGGCCTCGAAGACGTCATCAGCGTCTCCTACGTGGACAACACCCGGGACGCCCGCGGCTGGGGCTTCCGCGAACAGCACGGCCCGGACCCGGTGAACGGTTTCACCCTGCTGCGCGAGGCGTACGAGGCGACCGAGCCCGGGTTCGACGGCCACGTCTCGGTGCCCACCCTGTGGGACCGGGAGACCGGGCGGGTGGTCAGCAACAACTACGTCGGCCTCGGGATCGACGTCGCCACCGAGTTCCGTGAGTGGTCCAACGGCGCGGACACCTATCCGGAGGCGCTGCGCGACGAGATCGCGCTGCTCGACGGCTGGATCGGCCCGGCGGTCAACCAGGGGATCCAGCGGGCACGCGACGACGCGGCGGCGCGCGCGGCGCTGCTGGACGCGTTCGCCGAGCTCGACCGGCGGCTGGCGTCCGCCCGCTACCTGACCGGTGACACGCTCACCGAGGCGGATGTCCGGCTGTGGGTGACGCTGGTGCGCTACGCCCAGCGTGGGCCGGCGGAGCTGGGGACGCCGCCGCTGGCCGCCTTCGGCGACCTGTGGGCCTACGCCCGCGATCTCTACCAGCTGCCGGCGTTCCGGGCGACGACCGACTTCAGCTCGTTCTCCCCGCCCGGCGTCGCCCCGTCCCCGGACTGGGAGCGGCCCGGAACCGATCGTCCCCGTGCCGTGGACGCGCGCTCCTCGGCCTGATCTTCTTCGCGGCCGGCGGGTTGCCGGCTGGCGGGCTCAGAGCACCGGGTAGACGGTTCCGCGGGGCACCTCGGGCCGGCAGTCGCGCAGCCGGCGCGCGGTCATCGCGGCGCCGGCGGCCACCCCGTGGCGCGTGATCGCGGTGGCGGCGAAGCTGCTGCAGGTCGGGGTGAACCGGCATCGCGCGGGCCGCCGGGGGGACAGGACGGCCTGGTAGAGGCGGATCGCCGCCAGCACGCCCCGACCCGCCGCAGATCGTGGTGGTGCCGGGTGGCCATGCGGCGGGTGGTCGGGGCGGGATAGTCGGCCGCCGGCGGCCGCGAGCGCCGACAACGCCGTGAACAGGGATGACAGCGTGAGGAACAGATCGCAGCCGTCGCAGCTGTCACAGGCGTCACAGGCGTCACAGGCGTCGGTGACGTCGCGCTTCTTCCGCGCCCGCCGGCGTGCCCGGCGCTCGGCTCTCCGCGCCCCGCGGCTGTCGCCCCTGCGGGCTCTCCGGGGCCACCGGTCGCGGCCCCCGCCCCCGGTGCCGCCATCAGATCCGTCGACCACAGCAGGTGAGGATAGCTTTCAGCCTCGCCACCGACGGAGGGTGCGCTCGCCGGCCGCCGGCCGCCGGCCGCCGGCCGCCGGTTGGCGGTTGGGTCGATTCCCGTGACTCTTGACCCGTGCGGTGCTGATTCGGGCGGGCGCCTGGGGGCGGAGGCGCGGGCGGGTGCGGGTGCGGGGCGGACGGCACGCGCGGAGGCCCGTCAGGTGCTCGGCGGGTTCTGGGTGGGTGCTCGCCGGGTGCGTTCGGTGATCTGACGATGGTGCTCGGTGTTTCGGGCGCGGGCGCGGGAGTGGGGATCGCGCGCCTGAAGGGCTCCTTGTGTCTCCTGCCGAGACGTCTTGACGACCACGGCGACGCAGGGGCCGCAACCCCTGCGAGCGAAGGACACACAAAGCCCTTCAGTCGCTGTCGGCGAATCTTCGCGGACCCGCGCCGCACGGGTGGGTGACGGCTGTTTCGGGGCCTGCCGGCGCGCTGAAAGGCCAGGTAGCGCCGTTACCGCGGTGTCCCGCCGGGTGCCGGCAGCCCCGGGGCCGCACCGCGGCGGGATCGTCACCGGCCAAGGCGTCCACAGAGGGGATCGTGGACGTCGACCAGCCGGCACAGTGCGCTTCCCGTACCAGCCCGGAGCCGCCGCCCGGCAGGCCCCGCGGCCGCCCCAACGGCCGCGATATCCCGCCGATCAGACGGCCGTGTCACTCGAAGCGCTCGGCGTCACCCGAAGCCCGGCCCGGCCCCGGCACCCGCGCACCGGCCCGGCCCGGCACCCGCACCAGCCTGTCGCCCGCAGCCCGGCCTGACCCACCCGACTGTCACCCGGCACTCGGGTCAAGCCCGACATCGTCCCCGAACGCCCTGCGTTGATCCACGAAAGGCGCCGCTCAGCGCGCGCGGTAGCGGACCTGGGTCTCGGTGAAGCCGGCCAGCCCCCAGGGGCCGTTCTCGACACCGATGCCGCTCCACTTGAACCCGCCGAAAGGCTGGTTCGGGCCGAGGGCGACGTGGGCGTTCACCCAGGCGGTGCCGCAGTCGAGCTGGTCGGCGACGGCCTCGGCCCGGTCCGGGTCGGCGGACCACACCGAGCCGGACAGCCCGAACATCGTCGCGTTCGCCCTGGCTACCGCCTCGTCGACGTCCCGGTAGGTCAGCACCGGCAGCGCCGGGCCGAACTGCTCCTCGTCGACGATGCGGGTGCCTTCGGCGGCTCCGGTGAGCACGGTCGGTTGGAAGAAGAAACCGGGCCCGTCGAGCGGGCCGCCGCCGGCGACCGCCTTCGCCCCGCCGCGCAGTGCCTCGGCGACGAGCCCGCCGACCCGCTCGAACTGCGGGCGGTTCTGTACCGGGCCGAGTTCGGTGCCCGGGTCCAGGCCGTCGCCGAGCCGCGCGGCCGCGGCCCGGGCCGCCAGCGCGTCGACGATCTCGTCGTGCCGGGACTCGGGAACATACAGCCGCTTGATCGCCGAGCAGACCTGCCCGCTGTTGCCGAAGGCGCCCTGGAAGATCTTCTCCGTGATGGCGGCCGGGTCGACGTCGTCGAGCAGGATGGCGGCGTCGTTGCCGCCGAGCTCCAGGGTGACGCGCTTGAGGTCGGGGGCCGCGGAGGCGGCGATGTGCTTCCCGGTCGCCACCGACCCGGTGAAGCTGATCTTGCGCGGGACGGGGTGCGCGGTCATCCACCGGCCCAGCTCGTCGCTGCCGGAGACGGCGTTCAGCACCCCCGGCGGGAGCGCTTCGGCGAGGACCTCGGCCATCAGCAGCGTGCTGCGGGGCGTGTAGGGCGAGGGCTTGAGGACCATCGTGTTCCCGGCGAGCAGCGCGGGACCGATCTTCCAGCTGGCCAGCATCACCGGGAAGTTCCATGGGGTGATCGCCGCGACCACGCCCATCGGCCGGCGCACCACCTCGACGCGGGCGCGCGCGTCGTCCTGGATGACCTCGCGCGGGAGTTCCAGCCGGGAGAAGTACTTCAGCCAGTGGGCGGCACCGCGCACCTCCACGACCGCCGCAGCGAGCGGCTTGCCCTGCTCCGCGGTCAGGACGGGCGCGATGCGGTCGGTGGCCGCCCGCAGGAGCTCCGCGCCGGCTGCCAGCGCGGCACGGCGGGCGGCCTCGTCGCGGCGCCAGTCGGTGAATGCCTTGGCCGCGGAGTCGAAGGCGGAGTCCAGTTGCTCGCGGGAGCAGTCGGGTGCGTCGGCATGCACGGCGCCCGTAGCCGGGTTGACCACTCCGAAGGTCGCGGGTGCGGCTCGGCGCTCTCCATCGATGATCATCGAAACGTCGCTCATCGGGCCCCCTTCGGGTCCTGCCGTGCCCGGCGCGCCGCCCGCCGCCCGCCACGTCGCGGTCGCGGTCGCCTCCGGTGGGTGTCCACTTTCGCCGGGGATCAACCGGCTCATCATCGCGCAGTCACCGTCCGCGGCGCGCGTTCCGCCGCCCGGTGGGGCTCGCGCGGCGGCGTCAGACCTCGGTCACCTGCGAGGCACGCCACCCGTCCACCGTTCTGACGAGGTTGACCTCCCGCAGCGTCGGCGCGGTGGCGGGATTCCGGCTGATCACCCGGCCGTTCGCGTCGAGAATGGAGAAGGGCTTCAGGTGCGAGGTGAAATGCAGGACCGCGAACGACGCGTTCCCGGTCACCACCTCGACGTTCTCGAAGACCTGTTCGCCGCCCTGCCCGTGCCCGCCGATCATGACCATGGCGCGGATCGCGTCCTCGTCGGCGGCCCGTGCGCTGCTGACGGCGGTGTAGACCTGGGCGAGCAACCTGACGTCACCGGTCTCGAAGGCCGCCACCCGGGCTCGGTCGAGAGCCTGGAGCACCTCGGTCCAGTACCTCGGGTCGGTCTGCCCGCCGGGTGGCTCCGGCGAGGCGCTCGGCCCGGCCGGGCCGGCGGTGGCGGCCTCCGCCGCGCCTGCCGGCGGCGGGTCCGTGGCGGGAGCGGTCGCCGTGGCTGTGCCCGTGGGGGCGGAGGTGTCTGTCGTCAGGGCACCGGGAGTCGCCGCTGTCGTCTGGTCGGCGGGGCCGGCGGCCTCGATCACCGCGCCACCGGTCGACCGGGCCACGGCGGTTTCCCTGCCGGCCGAGTCCAGCGGGTTGCCGACGAGCAACAGCGCCCCGCCGGCCACTCCGAGCGCGACCAGCGCGGCCGTCATGGCTCCCAGCATCCGCCGCCGCCGCCCGCGCCTGCGTTCTGATCGTTCCGCGCGCCCGGATCGCCCCGCTCGCGCTGTGCCGGTGGTGCGCGGGGGTTGGTCGGGGCGGGAACCCGGCCCATCCGCCGGTCGCCGCGTGCCAGTCGACGTCCCCGCGCCCGCCGGCACATCCGCGGACGCGGCGTCGGCCGGTGTACCCGCCTTCGCTGCGGCCCAGACGTCTGACGGCGGCGGCCCGTCTGACGGCGACGGGCTGGTCGATGGCGACGGTCCGTCCGGCGGTGGCGGTCGGTCCGATGGTGGTGTCGGGGCCGCCACCGCGGTTGCCGCCGCGTCGGTCGGTGCGGAGGCCGCGGGCGGGAATGCCTCCGCCGGTGCGGGCTGTGAATGTTGCGGGTGTTGCGGGTGTTGCGGGTGCTGTGAGTGCCCGGCCGGCGGGCTGAAGCCGGTGACCGTCTGCGACAGGTGCGGCGGGGGAGGCTGTCGCGGCGACGCGCTCGGCGGAGGTTCCGGTGCGCGGCCGTCCGGTCCGCTCCCCGCCGTCCCGCCCGGCCCCGCCGTCGCAGCCCCAGCCGTTCCCGCGGTCGTGCTCGGTGTCGTCTGTGCTGCGGGCGCTGGTAGGGGTGCCACGACGAGGCCCGGCCGGGTCGAGCCGGTCAGCTCCGCGAGCAGTTCGGCGGCGGTCGGGCGGGCCGCGGGGCTCTTGCTCATCGCGGCCCGGACGAGGGGGAGCAGGCGGGAGTCCAGACCGGCGAGATCGGGCTCCTCGTGCACCACCCGGTACATCACGACCGGGGCGGCGCCGAGCCCGAACGGCGGCCGCCCGGTGCCGGCGAACGCCACGACCCCGCCCCAGGCGAAGACGTCGGCGGAGGCACTCGTGATCTCCCGCGACGCCTGCTCGGGGGCCATGAACGCGGGCGTACCGATGGTGTCGGAGGCGTTGGTCAGCAGCGAGTCGGACTCGATGGACATCGCGACGCCGAAGTCGATGACCCGCGGCCCCGTCTTCGACAGCAGGACGTTCGCCGGCTTGATGTCGCGATGGACCAGGCCGGCGCTGTGGATCGAGGTGAGCGCCGCGGCGATCGACACCGCGAGCTGGTGCAGGTCGGTCGTCGCCAGCGGCCCCTGCCCGCTGACGGCCTCGGCGAGTGTGGGCCCTTCCAGGAACTCGGTGACGATGTACGGGCGCCCGTCGAAGAGGCCGAAGTCCAGGACCTCCGCGGTGCAGAACGGTGCGACGCCGCGCGCGATCCGGGCCTCCCGTTCGAAGCGGGCCAGGTACTGCCCGTCGCGGGCGAGGTGATCGTGGATGACCTTGACGGCGACCCGGCGGCCGTCCGGCGAGCGTCCCAGGTACACCCGGCCCATCCCGCCGCTGCCGAGGACCTGCTCAAGGGCGTGCGGACCGATGAACCGGGGATCCGTCGCGCGCAGCGGCGTCTGTCCGCCGTCCGCCATGCGTCGCACCCCCGAAGCCGTACTCGCCACGTTTCCGCACGCCACATCCGGGCGTTCCGGACATGATTCTGCCGGGCGCCGGTCGACGGGGCACAGGGAGGTTCACGCTTCGAGGCGGTCCGGACGCGGCGGGCACCGGCCGGCCGGCTCCGCGCGGGCACGTCCCCGCGCAGGTGTGCCCGGCCGGCACGGGTGCTACCCGCCGAGGGGGATCGGGTGGTTGGCGACGAACATCCCGTTCGGGTCGACCGCGGCGCGGATCGCCCGCAGGCGTGACCAGGAGACCGGGTCGAAGCCGGCGGCGGGGTCGATGCGGTCCTCCACGAAGTTGAGGTACTGCTGGGCGCCGGTGTACGGGGCCACGGCCGAGGCGACCCGGCGCAGATCGGTGAGGCCCTGTGCGGCGACCTCCGGAGTGGCCGCGATGCCGCAGGAGTACAGCGCGAACGCGCCGTCCAGCGAGCCCACCGCCCCGCCGCCCGCGACCGGCCGGGCCAGCGCCCCGCCGAGCTGGCGCAGCTCGGCGGCAACGAGCAGCGAGGTGCCGGAGTCCGGGCCGGCGACGTCCAGGAGGGTGCTGAGGGCCGCCGGCGGCAGCTCGGTGAGCGTGCGGCCGAGCGACACCACCGGCGTCGGGGCCTCCGGGTCCATGTGTAGCCGGATCAGCGCCGACGCGGGCAGCCGGGTGAAGGTGTCGATCTCCGGCGCCAGCTCCCGCAGCGGCGCGAGGATCCGCTCCGCCTCGGCGTTCTCGGCCAGCACCGCGCCGTCGATGATTATCAGCTGCCGGCCGCGGACCGGTTCGGGCATCTCGGGGATCGGCGGGACCTGCAGGATGCGCAGCGAGGTGGTGACGGCGTCGGGGGCGGTGGCGGCCCACTCCGCCCACCGCGCCAGCACCCGCTCGCTGTGCCGCCAGTCCCAGGCCAGCAGGCCGGCGTAGACGGTGCTGATCGGGTACAGGTCGAACTCCAGCGCGGTCACGACCCCGAAGTTGCCGCCCCCGCCGCGCAGCGCCCAGAACAGGTCGGGCTCGTTCTCGGCGTCCGCGCGGACGAGCGTGCCGTCGGCGGTGACCAGCTCCAGCGCGGTCACGCTGTTGGCCTGCAGGCCCAGCGCCCGGCCATACCAGCTCAGGCCGCCGCCCAACGAGTAGCCGGCGACACCGACGTCGGGTGAGGAGCCGTGCAGCGCGGCCAGGCCGTACTCGGCCGCCGGCGCCACCACGTCGAGCCACAGCGCCCCGGCACCCACCCGGGCCCGCCGTGCCTCGGCGTCGATGGTGACCCCGGTCAGCCTGGACGTCCGCAGCAGCAGGACGTCGTCGAGCGGGCCGAGCGGGCTCGAACCGTGCCCGGTGCCCTGGGGGGCGATTCGCAGCCGGCTGGCGGCGGCCAGGCGGATGACCGCGGCGACCTCGGCGGCGTCGGCCGGCTGGGCGACCGCCGCGGGCCGCTGGTCGATGGCGACGTTCCACGGGGTGCGCGCGGCGTCGTAGCCCGGTGCGCCCGCGACGAGCAGGCCGGGTGAGCGCAGTCCCCCGGCGGGCGTCGCGGACGTGACGGGCAGCGTGCTGGTGATCGGGGCCTGGTCGATGGTCACGGTGCTTCTCCCAGCTGGATCGGGTCGCTCAAGGAGTCGGGTTGCCCGGCGAGTCGGGTTGCTCGGCGACGGGGTTGCTGTGAGGACGATGCGGGCGCGACCTTGTGGACCACTTGGGCTTCACCGCTTGCGGCGGACTTGCGAACCACTGACTGCTCGCCCGCCGCGCCTGAGCTGCTGTTCACCGCGACCGGACGTCCAGGGCCGGCCTTGGCGGAGAGCAAGGGGGTGAAGTGGCGGATACCGCCCACGACCGCGCGAACCGCCGCCCTGGTGTCGTACATTCGCCCCGGCGCCGATCGCGCCGGCGCCTTGGGGGGAGAGCTGTGCGGGGTGGTCCAGGCCGCGTCGGACCGGGCACCGGTGAGCCGGCGGGCACGTCCGCGCCCGGGAGTGTGTCCGCGCCCGGGGAGGAGCCCGGCCCGGCGGGCGGGCAGGCCGACCTCCCGCTGATCAACGTGCTGGGTGATCTGACGGTGACCCGTCGTGGCGCCGCGCTCGACCTCGGCGGCCGCCGCCAGCGGGCCGTGCTGGGCCTGCTGGTCCTCGCCCGCGGCGACACCGTCGCCGCCGACCAGCTGATCGACCAGCTCTGGGGGGACAGTCCGCCGGCTGGACCGCACGGTGCGCTCCAGTCGTACGTGTCGCACCTGCGGCGTGCCCTGGAGCCCGAACGGGCGGCGCGCTCCCGCGGCTCGGTCATCGTCCGGATGGGGTCCGGCTACGCGCTGCGGGTGGCGCCCGACGCCGTCGACGCCTGGCGGTTCGAGGAACTGGTGCGCCGCGCAGCCGGGGTGGATCCACGGACGCGGGTCAGCGAGCTCACCACGGCGCTGGGCCTGTGGCGCGGGCCGGCCTTCGCCGAGTACCAGGACGAGGCCTGGGCCCGGCCGGAGGTGGCGCGGCTGACCGAGCTGCGGGAGGTCGCCCGCGAGCAGCTGCTCGAGGCGCGGCTCGGCCGCGGCGAGACCGCGGTCGTCGTGCCCGAGATCGAGGCGCTGGTCACGGCGCAGCCGTTGCGGGAGGAACGCTGGCGGCTGCTGGTCCTGGCGCTGTACCGCTCCCAGCGGCAGGCCGACGCACTGTCGGCGCTGCGCCGGGCCCGCGGCATTCTCGCGGCCGAACTCGGTATCGATCCGGGGCCCGCGCTGCGGGCGTTGGAGGCCGAGGTGCTGCGCCAGTCCCCGGCCCTCCAGGCACCCTCGGCTCCGGCGCCGGAGCCGACGGCCCTCGCCGCGCCGCCCGCCCCGTCACCTGTGCCCGCCCCGTCTTCTGTGCCCGCCCCGTCTTCTGTGCCCGGCCTGTCACCCGCGCCCGTCCCATCGCACCAGCCGGGCCTGGCACACCAGCCTGGCCGGGCGCAGCGGGCGGCGCCCCGGCCGCAGCCGGCCGGTGACCTCCTGGTCGGCCGTGACCGGGAGGTCGCCGAACTGGCCGCGTGCGTTGCCGATGCCGCCGACGGGCAGGCCCGGCTGGTGATCATCGAGGGCCCGGCCGGGATCGGGAAGAGCCGGCTGCTGACCGAGGTCCGCAGGCGCGCGGGCGCGGAAGGGTTCCGGGTCTTCACCGCCCGGGGGAGCCAGCTGGAACGTGAGTACGGCTTCGGTGCCGTTCGCCAGCTGTTCGAGGCGGAGGCCGCCGCGGCCGCGCCCGGCCAGGGGGTGTTGGCCGGCCCCGCCGCACAGGCCGCGACGGTGTTCGACGTCGGTCTGGCCGCCGACGGCCCGCCTGGCCCGGCCTCGCGGCCCGGCCCGTTTCCCGGGTCCGGCGGGGCGGGGCAGCAGGCGGTGGCCCACCAGGCCGCCGCGCAGGCCGGGGACGGGTCGCTGGCGGTGCTGCATGGGCTGTACTGGCTGACGGTGCGCCTGACCGCCGACGGCCCGATCATGCTCGCCGTCGACGACCTGCAGTGGTGCGACAGCTCCTCCCTGCGCTTCCTGTCCTATCTGGGTCGGCGGACCGAGGACATGCCCGTGCTGATCGTCGCGACGCTGCGGACCGGTGAGACCAGCGACGACGAGGCGTTGCTGGCCGAGCTCACCCACGACCCCGGGACGGTCTGGATCCGGCCGGCGCCGCTGGATCGCCGCGGGGTGGCCGATCTGGTCCGTGGCCGGCTCGGGGCCGGCGCCGAGGACGGCTTCGTAGCGGCCTGCCACGAGGCGACGGCGGGAAACCCGCTCTACCTCCGGCAGCTGCTGCGGGCGTTGCAGACCG
This sequence comes from Frankia sp. EI5c, assembly GCF_001636565.1. Taxonomy (GTDB): domain Bacteria; phylum Actinomycetota; class Actinomycetes; order Frankiales; family Frankiaceae; genus Parafrankia. The sequence goes on along the minus strand of NZ_LRTK01000007.1, from coordinate 239,423 downwards.
AGGGCGTGCCGCCGGACAGCGCGCATACCGACACGGTGGCGGCGATCGGGGCACGCGCCGTCTCCAGCCTCGTGCTGATGCGGCTGGCCCGCATGCCGCGGGAGAGCACCGCCGTCGCCCGCTGGATCGCGGTGCTGGGCAGCGGGGCGGTGCTCCCCACCGTCGCGGCCCTGGCCGGGCTGTCGGACGCGGCGACGGCCGCCGCGGTCGGTGCGCTGGCGCGGGCCGAGGTACTGCGGGACGACTATCCGCTCGGGTTCGTCCACCCGCTGGTCGCGGACGCCGTCTACCGTGACCTGCCGCCGGGGGAGCGCCAGCTCCACCACGACCGGGCGGCCCGGGCGCTGCACCAGTCCGGGGCGGCGCCCGAGCAGATCGCCGCCCATCTGCTCCAGGCCCCGCACCGGGGCGACCCCTGGGTGGTCGGGGTGCTGCGCCAGGCGGCGGCACGGGCCACCGGGCGCGGCACCCCCGACGCGGCCGCCGCCTACCTGGTCCGGGCGCTGCGCGAACAGCCCGGGCCGGAACTGCGCGCCCAGGTTCTGCTGGAGCTGGGCGAGGTGGCGGTGCTCAGCGACGGGGTGGCGGCCGTCACCCATCTGGCGGAGGCGTACGAGGCGCTGGAGGCCGGGCCGCGGCGGGCCCGGGTTGCGCAGATGCTGACCCGGGCACTGGTGTTCGCGGGCACGCCGGGCGAGGCGACCCGGTTCGGCTTCCAGGTCGCCGACGAGTTGCCGGCCGAGCTGGACGACGAGCGGCAGGGCCTGCTCGGACTCGCCCGCATCGGCGGCTACATGCACGACATCGACCCGGCCGCCTGGCGGCGTGCGCCCGAACCGGAGGTGCGCGGCGACGGCCCGGGTGCGCGGATGCTGGCCGCCGCGCTGGCCTGGGAGCTGCTGATCGACGGGCAGGACCGGGCCCGGGCGGTGGAGCTCGCCCGGTTCGCCAGCGCCGGCGGCGTGCTGACCCGGGTGGACGTCGGCCTGCTGTGGGCGGTGGCGGGGGTCGTGCTGCACTGCGCCGACGAGGACACCGACCCGTTGTGGGCGGACGGCCTCTCCCACGTTCAGCAGCTCGGTTCGGTGTTCGGCGTGCTCTGCGCCAACCTCTGGCGGGCCTACGCCCGGTGGGGGCACGGCGACCTGCGTGAGACCTACCAGATCCTCCAGCTTGCCAGCGACCAGTCGCTGACCTGGGGGGTGGCGTTCGGCGCGGGCTACAGCGACACCTACGCGATCGGGGTGCTGGTCGACATGGGCGACCTGGACCAGGCCCAGGCGCTGTTGGAACAGGTACGAGACAAGCCCCGGTCACCCGAGGGCAGCCGGATCCACGGCGAGATGCGCGCCGGGCTGCTGTGCGCCCAGGGGCGGCACGGCGAGGCCCTCGACAGCCTGGACGAGGTCCGGGCGGTGATGTCGCCGGTCCGTAACCCGGTATGGCGTCAGTGGCGCTCGTTGCGCGCGGAGGCGCTGACCGGGCTGGGGCGGCACGGCGAGGCGATCGCGCTGCTGGAGACCGAGCTGGAACTGGCCCGGGTGTGGGGCGCGGCCCCCGCGGTGGGCCGGGCGTTGCGCCTGCTCGGCGAGGCCCGGCTCCGGGCGGCGGCCGAGGCGGGTGGCGAACCTGCCCATCACGACGCCGCCCGTGGGGCCGCTGAGCTGGCGGAGGCCGAGGCCCTGCTCGCGCCGGGGCGGTCCCGGCTGGAACATGCGCGCGCACTGTACGCGCTGGCCGAGGTGAGCCCGCCGGACGAGGCCGTTCCCAGGTGGGCGCAGGCGGCGGAGCTGGCCTGGCGGTGCGGCGCGGTCGGGCTGTACCGGCGGGCCGGTGAGCGGTTGGCGGCGGCGGGCCGGCCGCTGGCCGACAGGCCGCCGCCAGGCCAGCTGACCGCGACGGAGCGGGACATTCTGGCCCGGCAGGCGGCCGGGGCCGGGGAACGAGAGATCGCCGAGGCGCTGTTCGTGACACCGCCCACAGTTCGTCGCATCCTCGCTTCGGCCCGGGCCCGGCTCGCGCCCGCGGGCGAGACCGACCCGGCCGGGAAGGCGGTTGCCGGCCGGAGAGCGGATCCCGGCCGGGTGACGGATCCCGGCGCGGCCGGATGATCGGTGCCGTGGGCACAACTTCCCTACATTGACGTCGACATTGACAATCGACGCAGGTGGAGGGTCTGATAGGCGGGTGGATCGCGACAGGTATGGGCGTTCTCGGGCGTCCCGTGCCAACCTGGCGAGCCGTCGCGTGCCCTGAAATTCCACCGTGCCCGTGGCCGGTCCGTCCCCCGAGCTCCGTCTGCTCCGCCGTCGCCGGGCCGAGCGCAGAAATGCGAAGGAATACCTATCGATGAACTTCCGTCACGGGCGCGTGCGCGCCTTGTCCGTGCTGCTCGTGGTGCTTGCCCTCGTGGCCGCGGGATGTTCGAACTCCTCCGGCGAGAAGGACGGCGACGGCGGTGGTTCGGGCGGGGGTGCCGGCAGCGCGCCGGGCGTCACCGCCACCGAGGTCCGCTTCACCATCCTCGGCACGCAGACCAACAACCCGCTCGGCACCTGCCTGCTGGAGTGCTACGCCCGCGGGGTGAAGGCGTACTTCGACTATCGGAACAGTGAGGGCGGAGTCCACGGCCGGAAGCTGGTCGTGAGCAAGGAGATCGACGACCAGCTGGGTCAGAACCAGCAGCGGGCCAAGGAGATCATCTCCGCGAACGACACCTTCGCCACGCTCAGCGCGACCCAGCTGGCGACGGGGTGGTCCGACCTGGCCAAGGCCGGCATCCCGCTGTACGGCTGGGCGATCCACCCGACGGAGATGGCGGGCCACAAGGAGATCTTCGGCAACTCGGCGCCGCCGTGCCTGGAATGCGTGGACCGCACGTTCCCCTACGTCGCCAGGCTCGCCGGGGCCAAGAAGCTCGCCGCCCTCGGCTATGGCGTCACGGACAACTCCAAGCAGTGCGTCAGCCAGATCGCCAACACCGTCGACAAGTACAAGGGCGACACCGGCCAGGAGGTCGTCTACAAGAACGACTCGCTGGCGTTCGGCCTGTCCAACGGCATCGGCCCCGAGGTCACGGCGATGAAGAAGGCGGNGGTCGAGATGATCCTCAGCTGCCTGGACCTCAACGGCATGAAGACCCTGGCCCAGGAGCTACGGCGGCAGGGCCTGGAGGACACGCCNCTGTACCACCTGAACACCTACAACCAGCCGTTCGTCGCGGAGGCCGACGGGCTTTTCGAAGGCGACTACATGAGTGTCGGCTTCCGCCCCTTCGAGGCCGACGCCGGCGACACCGCGATGACGACCTACAAGGAGTGGATCGCCAAGCAGGACGGCGAGCCCGACGAGTTGTCGATGTACGGGTGGATCACCGCCAACCTGGCCTACCAGGGCCTGCTCGACGCGGGGAAGAACCCCACCCGGGAGTCCGTGATCGCCGCGACCAACAAGCTGACCGCCTTCACGGCGGGTGGCCTGATCTTCCCGGTCGACTGGTCACGCCAGCACGAGCTGCCGACCCCCGAGGACCCGGTGGCCCACGGCTACAAGCAGGTGTGCCGGGCGCTGGCCCAGGTGAAGGACGGCAAGTTCCAGGTGGTCGGTGGCACGAAGGACAAGCCGTTCGTCTGCTGGCCGCCCGAGGACGACAAGTGGACCGAGCCCACCCTGACCACCTTCAAGTGATCGACCGATGATCCGCCGTCGAGATCCCCGCCGCCCCGGCGGCGGGGATCTCGACGGCGATCTCGGCCCCGAGCCGGTGGCCGGCGGTCAGCGGCAGGTCGTCGCCGCTCCAGAACCGGCCCGGGTCATACCAGTTCGGCCGGCGTCCCGGCGGCAGCAGCCCCATCGCCTCATAGGTGACGGCGACGACCTCGGCGCAGTAGGCGGACTCCAGACCGGCGGGTGTCCGCTCCGTGCTCGCGGCCGCGGCCGTCCCGCGCGTCTCGCCCGGCGGCCGGTCCCTCCCGGCCCGCCGGAACGGCCGCAACCGCGGTGCCGGCCGGGATCCGCGGGGGACGGGCACTCGTCCGGCCAGCCAACGGCTCGCCAGGCGGGCCGTCGACGGGAAGGGGGTGCCGTCGAGGCGGGCGATGGTGCGCAGGACGGCGTCCTCGGCCTCGCGGTCGACGGTCGGGTCGAGCTGACGCAGCCAGGCCCGCTGGCCGTAGCGGTTGCCCCAGGCCACGACCGCCTCCCGCAGATCGTGCAGCTGGACCCCGCGGTGATGGCTGCCGGACCAGACGTCGCGCAGCGACCGGCCGAGCTCCGCGTGCCACATCAGCGGCGGCAGGTCATCCAGGACGACGGCCATCCCGACATGGTTGACGGGGCTGTTCGTGGTCATCTGGATGGCGCGGTCCATGGCACTGCGCCCTCGGAAGATCCACACGTCGCCGGTGCGGGTGAGTTCCACCGCCTGGTCGAGGGTGAGGAAACGGCCGGCCATCCGCCCAGCGTAGGCGGTGGCGGTCTCCGTAGCCTTGGCCCCATGACGAGCTGGAGTGCGCCATGACGAGCTGGCGGACGGCCTTCGGGCCGCTGACGGGTGGTGCCGGCCGGGGGGGTGGGGCCGGCTGGGCCGGCCGGGGCCGCTGGTGGAAGGCGCTGGGGCTGGCGGGTGTGGTCGGGGTGGCGGCCGGTGGGGCCGCCCTCGCCCGGTCCGAGCGGGCCCGCCGCGCCTACACCCCGGACGAGGTCCGCGCCAGGCTGCTGGCGCGGCATTCCGAGGCCGCGGGTGTGGGCGCGGATCCGGCTGACGGCGCCCGGCCCGGCCCGGCGTGACGGCCCCGGCGGCCGCCCGGCGCATCCGCTTCATCGCCGGCCCGGACCGGACGCCGGACCTGGCCGCGCTGCGGGAGGCCGCCCGGCGGATCGAGCGGCTCGGATACTCGGCCTTCACGCTCGCCGACCATTTCATGATCCCGTTCGCCCCGCTGATCGCCCTGCAGGCGGTGGCCGACGCCACCAGCAGTCTGCGGATCACCCAGACGGTCCTCAACCAGGACTTCCGCCATCCCGCGGTACTGGCCAAGGAACTGGCCACCCTGGACGTGCTGTCCGAGGGGCGCCTGCAGATCGGCATCGGGGCGGGGTGGATGCGCCAGGAGTACGAACAGGCCGGGCTGCGATTCGACGCCGCGGCGACCCGGATCGAACGGCTGGAGGAAGTCGTCATCATCCTGAAGGGCCTGTTCCAGGGGGAGCCGTTCAGTTTCTCCGGACGGCACTTCACCCTTGACGGGCTGCGGGGCCGGCCGCGCCCGCGGCAGCGGCCACACCCGCCGATCATGATCGGCGGGGGCGGGCGCCGGCTGCTGTCGGTCGCCGGCCGGCAGGCCGACATTGTGCAGATCATGCCGCGGATCGTGCGGGACGGCGCGGCGCCCGAAGTCGATCCGTTCGGTGCCGGGACCTACCTGGAGAAGATCGACTGGGTTCGGGCCGCCGCCGGGGAGCGCTTCGAGTACATCGAGCTGGGTGCCCAGCTGCTGAACGTGACCATCACCGACGACGCCGAGGCCGGGTTCGAGCGCTTCTACCAGGAGTTCGCCCGCCAGCGGGGCGGCGCGGGCGGGGCCGTCCCGGCGCGGGAGGAGCTGCGCGACTCGCCGATGGTGCTCGTCGGCACCCTCGACGAGGTCTGCGCGCGGCTGCTGCGAGTCCGTGACGAGCTCGGGATCAGCTGCTTCTCGGCACCGCTCGGCGCCGCCCCCGAGTCGCTGGCCGCGGTCGTCGAACGGCTGTCCGGCCGTTAGCCGGCCGTTAGCCGGCCCTCAGTCGGCTCTCAGCCGGCCGCTGCCGCGGTGCGTCCAGCGGCTTCGGCCAGCTCGGCGCGGACCGCCGGGTGGGCGACGTGGCGGATGAGTTCGTCCGCCTGGCGCCCGGCGCTGTTGCCCCAGATCGTGGCCGTGCCCTGCTCGCTCACGATGTGGCTGTGCTGGAAGCTGGTCGTCGGTTCGGTCAGCGCGGGCAGGACTGTCGACCGGTCGCTCTTGGCGTGCCAGCTCGGCAGTGCGATGATCGCGCGCCCGCCGGCGGCGTGCAGCGCCCCGGAGACGAAGTCGGGCTGGCCGCCGAAACCCGACCAGACCGCTCCGCGTACGTAGGAGGCGTTGGCCTGCGCGTGCAGGTCGACCTGCAGGGCGGTGTTGATCGACGTCATCAGCGGCTGGCGGGCGATGACGGCCGGGTCGTTGACGGTCTCCGTGCGCAGCAGCCGGACCCGCTCGTTGCGGTCGAGCCAGGTATAGAGCTCGCTTGAGCCGAAGACGAAACTGCTGACCAGGTGGGCCTGCCGGTCGAGCGTCCCGGCCAGCTCCAGGGCCAGGACGCCGTCGGCGAAGGTCTCCGTCCACAGCCGCAGGCCGCGCCGGCCGGTGAGCGCCGCGAGCGTCGCGTCGGGGACGGTGCCGATGCCCAGCTGCAGGGCGGCGCCGTCGGGCACGAGCGCCGCGACCCGCAGGCCGATCTCGCGGTGGACCTCACCGGGTGGCCGCGGGACGGGGGAGGCGAGCGGCACGTCGACGTCGACGGCCAGGTCCACGGAGGCGACGTCGAGCTCGCCGTCGCCGAAGGTGTAGGGCATCTGGGCGTTGGTCTGGGCCACCACCAGCCCGCCGGCCGCCCGGGCGGCCTCGACGGCGGCGGGCAGGATGTTGACCTCGGTCCCCATCGACACCAGCCCGCCGACCGGCCGGCTGGTGTGCAGCACGACGACATCCGGGCAGTACTCGCCGGCGAACAGCCGCGGGACCAGACTGAGGCGGCTGGGCAGGTACTCCAGGGTCGGCCGGCGCCGCATCCCCGGGCCGACGAACGGTGTCACCGGCGTCACCCCCGGCCGGTCCGGCAGGCCGGCCTGCGGGTTCAGGACGAACAGTCGATACTGTTCCACCGCTCGGTCGAGGGCGCCGAGCGCGACGAGGGGGGAGGCGAAGTTGCCCGCCGCCACCACCGTCACCGGCCGGTCCGCACGCTCGGCCCGCGCGCCGAGGCGCCCGGCGATCAGGTCGCCGAGCGCCGATTCGCCAACGTTGCGCATACCCCCATCGTCTCGTGGACCGCTCGCCGGCGCCGGGGTGCCCGGGCGCTTCGCGGATGGTCGTCTGTGACGGCGGTCCTGCTCGCGTGCCTCGCCGGTTTCGTCCTGGCCGCGATCACCACGCCGGTCGGCGTCTCCGGGGCGGTGTTCCTGCTTCCAGTGCAGCTCGACGTCCTGCACACCCCGAATCCGGCGATCACCCCGACGAACCTGCTGTTCAACGTGGTGGCCACCCCGGGCGCGCTCGCCCGCTACCGGCAGCGCCGGCTGTTCGCCGGCCCGCTGGCCCGCCGGCTCGTGCTGGGAACGCTGCCGGGGGTGGTGGTCGGCGCGATCATTCGCGTGCACCTGGTGCCGGGCGCCCGCCTGTTCCGGCTGCTCCTCGCGCTGTTCCTGCTGCCGCTGGGCTGCTGGCTGCTGTGGCGCACGGTCCGGCCGCCCAGGCGAGGGCCCGGGGACCTACCCGAAAGTGCCCCTGCTCTCCGGCCGGGGCGGGTCACCACGCTGGCCCTCGCCGTGGGCCTCGTGGGTGGGGTCTACGGCATCGGCGGTGGTTCGATTCTCAGCCCGCTGCTCGTGGCTCGTGGCCTGCCGGTACCCACCGTCGCCCCGGCCGCGCTCGCCGCGACCTTCGCGACCTCCGTCGTCGGGGCTGCCACCTACGCGGTGCTCGCCCTCACGACTCCCGGCAGCATCGGCCCCCACTGGGCGGTGGGAGTGGCCAGCGGCCTGGGCGGCCTCGGAGGTGGCTACCTGGGCGCCCACCTGCAGTCCCGCGTTCCCGAGCACGCCCTCCGGCTTCTGCTGGGAATTCTGGCCGTCGCGCTCGCCGTCGGCTATCTCGCCCGGGTGGGCTGACCGCCGGGGTGGGCTCGTCGCCGCCGGCGCCACCGCNTGACATCCGGCTCACCCGCGGTCCGGGGCGACGAGGCGGAATTCCCGTGTTCACCCGGTGACTCTGGTGGTGCTCGCCATTCTGGTTCGCGGCCGGCCGATATCTCTGCGTCACGCCTTCCGGTGACGTTTCCGGTCGCGCCGGCCGGCCTCTCCGGGACCGGGCAGCTGTGGATCCGCCCCCCTCCACCTGGATCAATACGCCGCCTGCGGGTCTTCGCCCAGATCCTTCCGCGAACTGGTTGACGTACCGCGCCCTCGCTGCGAATCCTTGTCCTTCAGCGGGCAGGCGGGGGCCGACTGCGGGAGTGAATCTTGAGGAGCGGATGTGGCCCGGGAAAATACCTCAACTGCAGACCCGAGCAATTACCCTGGGCGTGAACGGCCACGCCGGGGCCGCCGCCCGCCCGGGCGGTGGCTTGCGCCCGCGGTGAGCGCGGCCGTGCTCGCCGCGGCCGCCGTCGGATGTTCGCCCGCGGCAACGGATACCGGGTCATCCACCGCCTGCGCGGCCGCGCCGGGAGTCACCGATGACACCGTGCGGCTCGGTCTGCTGCTGTCCGACACCGGGGGCGCCGCGGACCAGGTCATCGGCGCCCGGGCGGGAATTGACGCGCGTATCCGTGCCGAGAACGACAAAGGCGGGGTCCGCGGCCGGCAGATCGTGTACCAGCTGAGGGATGACGCGTCGAATCTGGACCAGAACCTGGTCGCGGCGAAGGCGCTGGTCGAGAAGGACGAGGTCTTCGCGCTGCTCAGCGCGACGAGCGTGGCCACCGGGTCGGCCGAATACCTGCACGCGGCCGGCGTGCCGATCGCCGGCCTCGCGATGGAGGAGGCCTGGACGACCAACGACAACATGGTGAGCTATCTCAACCGACTGCCGTCCACCGTCGTTTTTGACACCATGGGGCAGTTCGCCAGGTCAAGGGGCGTCGAACGCGCCGTGATCATCACGAGTTCCACGTCGGTGGCCTCCCAGGTCGGCGCGGGCCGGATCAGAAAGATCCTGCAGTACGCCGGCATCGAGGTGGTGGCGAACATCGACTACTCACCCGGCGCCACCACCCCGGCGACCGTGGGACGCCAGATCGCGAAGAGCGGCGCGGACGGCATGTTCGCCCCGATAACCGGTGACGACTTCGTCGACGCCTACTCCGGGGCGATGGCCGCGGGCGCCGCGCTCAAGGTCGGGCTCGGGGTCAGCGGCTACGGCCACGAGTTGCTGGCCCGCCGTGGGACGGCGATGAGCGGCGCCTACTTCTACGTCGCCTACCTGCCGTTCGAGGCGGAGACCGCCGCCCAGCGCACCTATCTCGACGCGCTCGCCCGGTACTCTCCGGAACTCGACCCGCCGGACGCGCAGGCGGCCATCGAGTCCTACATCACCACCGATCTCCTCCTGCGGGGGCTGGATGCCGCCGGGCCGTGCCCGACCAGGGAGAACCTGCTCAGTGCCCTGCGGTCGATCCCGGACTACGACGGCGCGGGCCTGCTGCCGGCGCCCGTCGACCTGACGAAGGGCTTCGGCCAGGCGGCGCGCTGCCTCACCTTCGTGCGCGTCGACCAGGCCGGTGCGGGTTTCGACGTCCAGGAGCCGTCCGTGTGCGGCAACCCCATCCCGGACCAGGCAGGGTGATCCGGTGGGTTCCAGCGTCCGCAGGCTGCTGCTGCTCGGCGGAACGGCGGAGGCCCGCCGCCTCGCCGGACGCCTGTCGGACCTGCCCGCAGCCGAGGTGGTCTACTCGCTCGCGGGCCGGGTGAGGGCGCCCGCGCTGCCCGCGGACGCCCGGGTCCGGGTCCGGTCCGGCGGGTTCGGCGGCCGCGGCGGCCTGACCGACTACCTGCGTTCCGCCGGGATCGCGGCGGTGATCGACGCGACCCATCCGTTCGCCGCGGCGATCACCGCGTCGGCGTTCGCGAGCTGCGCCGCCACCGGAGTGCCGCTGCTGGTCGTGCGCCGCCCGGGGTGGGTGGCGGCCGAGGGTGACAGGTGGCGCCGGGTGGCATCGCCGACCGCCGCGGCACGGGCGCTGGCAGGCCTCGGCGAACGGGTGTTCCTGGCGACGGGCGGTTCGGGGGCCGCGGCCTTCGCCGGGCTGGAGCGGCACTGGTTCCTGCTGCGCTCCGTCGAGCCGCCGCCGCCCCCGCTGCCCGCCCGGATCGAGATCCTGCTCGACCGGGGCCCGTTCACCGTGGCGGGCGAGACGGCGCTGCTGCGCCGGCACCGGGTGGACGTCGTCGTGACGAAGGACAGCGGCGGTGACCTGACCGCGGCGAAGCTGACCGCCGCCCGCGAACTGGGCCTGCCGGTCGTCGTCGTGGACCGGCCGCCGCTGCCCGCCGGCGCGGCAGTGGTGGCGGATCCGGCGGCTGCCCTCGCCTGGCTCGCCCGGTTGCCTCAGCCCTTCGCGTCGGACCACCGTTCGACGACGGCGACGTCGACGACGAAGCGGACGTCGCTGCCGGCCGCCCAGTAGGCGGCGGTCGAGTCCAGGCTCCGCCGCGTCACGGCGACGGCTTCCGCCGCCGTGGCCGCGGGAACGTGCAGCAGCAGTTCGTCATGCAGGCAGAGCACGACCTCTCCGCCCAGCGGCACGAGCAGCTGACGCACGGTCACCGCCCAGGCCTTGAACAACTCGGCGGCGGCGCCCTGGACGACGGCGTTGCGGGCGAACCGCCCCCAGGCGGCGGCCCGGCCGGGATCCGGGCCGTCGGCACCGTCCGGCTCCGCCGTGCCGCGCTGTTCCGCCGTGCCGCGCTGTTCCGCCGTGCCGCGCTGTTCCGCCGTGCCGCGGTGGGCACCTGGGCCGCCGGTCGGGCCGGGGGTGGTCCGCAGCGGTATCCGCCGGCCGCCGAACGTGCGCAGGTCCGGATCGGGGAACCTGCCGGGCGCCTCGGGAGAGCCCGGAGCGGGTGACCCACCACGGGCCGCCGCGCGTCCGGCGCTCTCGGCCGCGTCCAGGTAGGCCAGCGCGACCGGATAGGTCTGCCGCATCTGCCGCAGTGCCTGCCCCGCCGCCCCCGAGGTCTGCCCGTACATCGCGGCGAGCACCGCGACCTTGGCCGTCGGCCGGTCGACCCCGAGGCGGGCCGCGACCGGTGCGTACAGGTCGTCCTGGCGGGTCGCCCTGATCAGTTCCGGATCGCCGGAGACAACCGCCAGCACCCGCGGCTCGATCTGGCCGAGATCCGCCCGGACGAACCGGAACCCGGGCTCGGCGATCACCGCCACCCGCAGGTCGGCCGGCAGGTTGTGCAGCCCGGCGTCGGCGGTCATCCGGCCGGCCCCGCCGTCACACCCGCGCCACTCGCCGCGCAGCCGCCCGTCGGCGCCGACGTGCTCGTCAAGCCAGCGGTATCCGTATGTGGTCGCTATCCGCTCGGCCCGCCGCCACGCCAGCAGCGGTTCGATCACCGGATGCGCCCCGCGTAGCCGGGTCAGCCGCCACGACCGCGTGTCCGGCACGTCGATGCCGACGGCGGCGAGCCCGGCCCGCACGGACAGCGGGCTGCGCAGGTCGACGGACGGCCCGAGGTGGCGCAGCACCGGGGCGTCTCGGGCCCGCCGGGCGGCCGCCGCGCCCGCCTCGTCGCGCTGCCGCGGCCCGACGAACCCGGCGATGGTGGCCTCGGCGGTGTGCCGGTCCACCGGCAGGCCGTGCCGGCGCAACTCGTGGGCGAGCAGCTCCGCCGCCGATTCGGCCCGAGCGGTCAGCACGGCGAGCGGAAGCCCACCCGGGCGGGCGCGGGGATCGGGCAGCGCCCGCAGCGCCCGCTCCTGCGCCGCCAGCACGGTGAGCGCGAGCCGCGCGAGCTGGGCCGCACGCGCCAGCCGGCGGGCCGGGCCGCCCGGCGCGACTCCGCGCAGGGTCTCCTCCACCCAGGCCGGCCGGAGGTGGCCGTCCGGTCCGATGGGATCGTCCACCGGCCCGCCGCCCGGGCGCTGCGGGTCGTGCGGGACGTGCGGATGCCGCCGGTCGTGCGGGCCGGACGGGTCAGCGGAGCCGGACGGGTCGTCGAGACCGGCGAGCAGGTCCAGCTGACCGTCGCGGCGGGGGCGCGGTGGCGGCGGCGGCACGGGCAGCCCGCGCGCACCGGCCCAGACGGCGCCCGGGTCATCCCGGCCACCGCCGTGCAGAAACCGGTGGACCGCGGCGAGATCCCAGCACACGGCGGGGGACTGCCGCCGGGGACCGGCCGCCGCGGTGAGCGGGGATCCGGGGCCGTGTACCGACCACCACACCCACCTGGGCGCGAGCGCCGACTCCACCTCCGCCAGGACGGCGGTCGGGTCCTCCGACCGGGCCCAGGTGACGTCCCCGACCGCCAGCGCGACACCGACCCCGGCGACGGCCACGACCGCCACCGGCGTGCCGCGACCCGTACCCGCCGCGCGCAGTGCCTCGGCCGCGCCGGGTCCCGCGCCCGGCTCCGCGGCGAGCATGCGCGCCGCCGCCCGGGCAGGAGGCATCGGGTCCACCCCGCCATGTTCCTCCTGTCGGCGGCACCGGTCCCACCCGCGGCCACCCGCGGCCACCCGCGGTCGTTCCGGAACCCGGCGGTGCCGGTGCCGCGAGTAGCGTGTGATCGTGGCGAAAGAGGAGATCCCGCCGCAGCCGATCAACACGATGACCTCGGCGCAGCTGGCGCGTCGGCGCCGGCTGACAGACGCCGTGATCGAGCTGATGGACCAGACCGGACCGGACCGGCTGCAGATGCGGGACGTCGCCGAGCGTTCCGGGGTCGCCCTGGGCACGGCCTACCGCTACTTCTCCTCCAAGGACCACCTGCTGGCCGCGGCCTGGGCGGACTGGCAGCGCCGCCTGACCGACCGGGTCCGCCCACAGGTCGCCCGGGAGGCCGCGGGCAGTCAGGGTGCGGCGGGCAGTCGGGCGGGCCGCCCGGGCCCGGCGGCCTCCGGTGGCGCCTGCGGCCGCGTGCTGTCCTTCCTGGACAGGGAGCTGCGGGCGTTCCAGCGCCATCCCAACTTCGCCCGGCTGGTGTCCTACGTCGAGGTCTCCACCGACCCGTTCGCCAGCGCGGAGCTCGCCGGGCTGCGGGAGGACAACAGCGCGACCCTGGCGGCGCTGATGGCCNGGGTGCCGCCGGAGGTGGTCCGCCCGGCGACGGTGGCCATCAACGCCACCCTCGGCACCGGCCTGACCGCCTGGACCATGGGGCGGATCACGTTCGCTGACCTGACCCGGCAGGTCGAGGAGGTCGTCCGGCTCGTCCTCGGCCCCTACGGCGACGTTCCGCCCGCCGCCGTCCCGCCCGCCGACCTTGACCGTTCTGAAACGCGGTTCTAGATTCGTCCCGTACTGAAACGCGGTTCTAGTTCCTGCCGCCTCCCGGAGCCGCGGTCCGTCGACATCCACCATCCGTCGACATCCACCATGGCGCGGGAGAGGTGCTCACATGGCGCTGGACGGGCTGCGGGCCTTCGACGCGGACAACCACTACTACGAGGCGCTGGACGCGTTCACCCGGCACATCGAGCCCGAGTTCGCCCGGCGCTGCATGCAGTGGGCCGAGGTCGGCGGGCGGACGAGGCTCCTGGTCGGCGGGCGGGTGAACCGGTTCCTGCCCAACCCGACCTTCTCCGCGCTCGCCCGGCCGGGGGCACTGGAGCAGTACTTCCGCGGCGAGGCCGGCGGCCCCGTCGCGGAGCTGTTCGGCGAGCTGGAGCCGCCGCGGCCGGAGTACCGCGACCGGGACGCCCGGCTGCGGGTGATGGACGAGCTCGGCCTGGACGGCGCGTTCTTCTTCCCGACGCTGGGAGTCGGGATGGAGCGGGCGCTGAAGGACGACCTGCCCGCCGCCCGGGCGGCGTTCCGCGCCTTCAACCGGTGGCTGGACGAGGACTGGGGCTTCGCCTACCGGGGCAGGATCTTCGCCGCGCCCTACCTCTCGCTGTCCGACCCGGCGGCGGCCGTCGCCGAGCTGCGCTGGGCGCTGGAGCGCGGCGTCCGGGTCCTGGTGATGCGGGCCGGCCCGGTGCTGACCGAGCGGGGCCTGAAGTCACCGGCGGACCGGATGTTCGACGAGTTCTGGGCGCTGGCGGCGGAGTCTGGGGTGGTCTGCGCCTACCACGGCGGTGACGACGTCTACCAGGAACTGGTCAGCTGGTGGAGTGAGAGCGGGGAGACGGAGGCGTTCCGGATGACCCCGCTGCGCACCCTGCTGTCACCGTCGGGTGTGGCGGACACCTTCGCGGCACTGCTTGCGCAGGGCACGCTGAGTCGGCACCCGGGCCTGCGGTTCGCGGCGATCGAAACCGGTTCGGACTGGGTGTCGCCGCTGTTCCGGTCACTGAAGAAGTCGTTCGCGCAGAATCCGGGAGCCTGGGCGGAGGACCCGCGGGAGACGTTCCGCCGCCACGTCTGGGTGGCGCCGTTCCACGAGAGCGACCTCGCCGGGCTGCGGGAGCTGATCGGCACGGAGCGGATCCTGCTGGGGTCGGACTGGCCGCATGTCGAGGGTCTGGCGGACCCGCTGGCGTTCGTGAAGGACCTGGCGGCGGCCGGTTTCGACGACGCCGAGATCCGCCTGGTGATGGGCGGCAACGCCCGGGCGCTGATCCGCGCCTGACCGCCGGTCGAGGAGGACGCGTGCCAGGAATTCGAGCTGCTGCCCACCGCTGACTGAGCCGGCCACCGCCGTTCGCGACCTTCCCTACGCTGTGCGGAGTGCGGACAGGTGGCTGGGCCGGAGATCCGCCGGCCACGGACGAAGAGGCGGTCGCCCGGATCGTCGACGCGGCCAGAGCGTGCATCGAGGCGGACGGCACCGGCGCCGACCTGGCGAAGGTGGCCCGGCGGCTCGGCGTGACCCGCCAGACCGTCTACCGCTATTTCCCGAGCCGGCGGCTGCTGTTCGAGGCCGTCGCCGAGCGGGGCGTGGATGCGCTGGTCGCCAGCATGCGGGCGAGCCTCGCCGGGGTCGACGATCCCCGGGACGGCCTCGTCCGGCTGATGCTGCACTGCGTGCGGGTGCTGCCCACCAACCCGAGCCTGTCGTTCATCGCCCAGCCGGGTCGGGGGGACGCGCTCATCACCACCGCGGACGCGCCGCGGCTCACCCTCGCCGTTCTCGACCGGCTGCCGATCAGGCTCGACCTCGCGGAGCCGGAGCGCGNCGCGCTCGCCGAGCACATGGTGCGGCTGCTGCAGTCCCTGCTACTGGACGAGACGACCCACACCCGCGACGACGGCGACCTGGCCCGTTTCCTGCACGCCTGCCTGGACCATCACCTACCGGCGCCGTGAGTCAAACTCCGTCATTTGTATAGATGTTTGTGTGGTGCGGCTCAGCGTGCCAGGTGGTCGTCCGTGCGCGGGTCGGGCACGGTGAAGTGCTCGTCGCGCAGCTCGAAGGCGCGCTTCGTGCCGTGCTCGGCCCGGGTCTTCACGAAGTTGTACTCGCCCTCCTCGAACTGCAGGTTGGTGCCGTAGGCGTGGAAGAGGTAGCTGGCGACCTCCTCGCCCTGGTATCCCTGCAGCTGCTCGACCAGGCGGAAGGCCTCCTTGGCGATGACGATGCCGTCGGCCGGCATCCGGGAGAGCTTGGTGGCCCACCAGCTGGCCCGGGCGGAGACGTCCGCGTCCTCGATGACCTCGGTGAACACCGAGAGGTGGGCCACCTCGCTGGCGGGGATCATGTCACCGGTCAGCAGCAGCCGGCGGGCCAGCACCGGTCCGAGCCGGTAGAAGAACATGTGCAGTGATCCGAGCGCCGGGCCGAGGAAGCGGGTGGCGGGCATCCCGACCCGCGCGTCGCCGGCGACCACCGCGACGTCGGCCATCAGCGCCAGCTCGAACCCGCCGCCCAGCGCGTACCCGCGGACCTCGGCGACGGTGGCCTTCGGGTAGCCGAGGAAGTTGTGGTAGAAGCTGAAGGTCCTGCGGTCGACGGACAGCCGGCGGCGCTGGCTGGGCCGCCGGGTGCGCTTCTGGGCCTCGTCGCCGTACCAGGCGTAGGCGTTGCCCATGTCGGCGCCGGTGCTGAAGACACCGCCACTGCCGCGCAGGTGGACGACTTTGATCGCGTCGTCCAGCGCCAGGTCGTCGAGGTGGGCGCTGAGCTGGTCCCGCATCGCGGGGTCGTAGGCGTTCCGGCGGGCGGGGTTGTCGAGGGTGAGACGGGCGACCCCTGTTTCCTCGTCACGTTCCAGCAGTACGCGGCCCTCGCTCATGGGCTCTCCCTCTCGCTGATCAGGACACCGTGGGCCATGCTATACCTCTAGACATTTAAATGGCCATCTACTAGCCTGCTCGCGGCGCACGTCGCCTGGAGCCCGCCGCGGGGTGCGGGCCGGCCGGCGACGTCGCCCACTGCCGCCGAGGGCCAGGGAGGTACGGGTTGATGGTGGACAGGCCTCCCGGTGGCGCGCGGCCGTCCACGGAGCCGGCAGTGCTCCTCGACCGGGACGGCGGCGTGCTGCGGATCGGGCTGAACCGGCCGGAGCGCCGCAACGCCCTCGACACCGCCTCCGTGCGCCGCCTCGTCGGCGCGCTGGAGGACGCGGCCACCGACGACACCCTGCGGGTGGTGCTGATCGAAGGCCGCGGCCCGGACTTCTGCTCCGGGGCGGACTGGGTTGCCTCGAACACGGCGGACACGGCGGACACGGCGACCACCTCGACCACCTCGGACGCATCGAAGGCCGCCGGTGGCACCCGGCCGCGTCCCGGCAGCGTGCAGCGGCGCACGGCGCTGCAGGCGCACCGGCTCATCCAGCTCGTCACCGAGGTGCAGCTTCCGGTCGTGTGCGCGGTGCGCGGGTACGCGGCCGGGCTCGGCTTCCAGCTCGCGCTCGCCGCCGACTTCACCGTCGCCGCGGAGAACAGCACGTTCTGGGAACCGTTTCTGACTCGCGGGTTCAGCCCGGACAGCGGTGCCACCTGGCTGCTGCCCCGGTTGGTGGGCGTCGCCCGCGCCAAGGAGCTGCTGCTGCTCGGCCGGCGGCTGTCGGGCGCCGAGGCCGCCGAGTGGGGCCTGGTGTACCGGGCCGTCCCGGATGTCGATCTCGACAAGGCTGTCGCGTCGCTGGTCGAGACGCTCGGCCAGGCGGCCACGGTCGCCGTCGGCCTCACGAAACGCCTGGTCAACCGCGGACTGGAACTCGGGCTGACCGAGGCGATGCAGGACGAGGCGTTCGCGCTGGAGCTGGCCTCGCGCACCGCCGACTTCAGGGAGGGGCTCGCCGCGTTCCGAGAACGCCGCGCGCCCGGGTTCGGCGGGCGCTAGATGTACCCCGGGCGGGGTTCGGCGCCAGGCTCCGGGGCAGGCGCGCGGGAGCTCGTTGATCAGCTCGCTCACCAGGCCGGGCGCACCGATCGGATTGGCAGGGGATCATGATGTCGACCTACTCGACCATCCGGTACGAGACCGCGCCGGACCGGGTCGCGACCATCACCCTCGACCGGCCGGCGGCGATGAACGCCTTCGACCGGGCGATGTGCGAGGAGATCCGGGACGTCTGGCAGCGCGTGAAGCTGGACCCGCAGGTCAACGCGGTCGTGCTGCGGGCCGCGGGGGACCGGGCCTTCAGCGCCGGGCTGGACGTGAAGAAGCCCTTCGGCCAGCCGGACGATGTCTGGAACCACGAGGACCCGGGCGAGATGCTGAGCCCGAAGTGGCAGAAGTGCTGGAAGCCCGTGGTGTGCGCGGTGCAGGGCATCTGCACGGCCGGCGCCTTCTACTTCCTGAACGAGTCCGACGTGGTGATCTGCTCGGCTGACGCCACGTTCTTTGACTCCCATGTCACCTACGGCCGGGTGTGCGCCGTGGAGCCGATCGGGCTGATGCGCAGGGTCGGGCTGGCCGAGACGCTGCGGATCGCGCTGATGGGCAACGACGAGCGGGTCGGTGCCGAGACCGCGCTGCGGATCGGGCTGGTCACCGAGGTCGTCGAGCGGGCCCGGCTGNGGGAGCGGGCGCACGAGATCGCGGCGGGGATCGCGGCCAAGCCGTCCACCGCCACGCAGGGCACCGTGCGCGCCATCTGGGAGTCGCTGGACCGGCCGTACCGCGCCGCGATGGAGCAGTCGCTGATCTACACCCGGCTCGGCAACGCGGCTGGGATGGCCGAGGCGGCGGCCTCCGCCAGACAGGCGGCGGCGTCGGCCGAGGCGGCCGGGCAGCCGGCGGCCCGCCCGGGCTGGCGGCTGCGGTGACGGAGCCGGCCCCGGTCGAACCGTGGGCGTTCGGCGTCGAGGCGTTGGCGCAGACGGAGCGGGCCGCCGCCCGGCTGCGCCGCGTGACCGGGCTGGTGCTCGCGCTGGAGCACGAGGACCCTGCCCTCGACCTCCTGCTGGACGCGCTGGAGGCCGCGGAGCGGGAGCTCGCGCCCCGCCTCCGGGCCGGTGGACCACCCCGCGTCGGACCGGAGGCGGACGGCCCCGGCCGCGTCTACCTCGACCACTCGCGGCACATCGGCGCCTTCAACCCGATGTTCCCCGAGTACGAGATCAGCGTCGCGGGCGACCGGGCGGAGGGTACCGTCACCTTCCCGATCGCCTACGAGGGGCCGCCCGGGCTGGTCCACGGCGGCTTCCTCGCGCTGTTCTTCGACGCGGCGATCCAGCACCACAACTGCGAGCTGGGCGTCGCGGGGAAGACGGCGAGCCTGTCGCTGCGCTACCGCAGGCCCACCCCGCTGCTCGCCGAGCTGCGGTTCGTGCTGGCCCGGTCGGCCGACGGGGCGCGCATCTCCTCGACCGGCCAGCTGCTCGCCGGCGACGTCGTGCTGTGCGAGGCGGAGATGACGGCGGTCAGGGGCGACCGGTCCCGGCTGCCCGCGGTGTCACCACGGAGGGCGGTTACATGATCGCAACGACGGTCGACGCCGGCGACGGTCTCCCGCTGACCGTCCCGGCCCTGCTGAGGGAGCGGGCCGCCCGGGACGGGGCGCGGGTGCTGCTCGTCTGCGACAACGAGGCACTCACCTACGCGGAGGCGGACCGGCGCTCGCGCGAGCTCGCCCGCGGCCTGCTGGCGGTGGGGGTCGGCCGGGGGATGCACGTCGGTCTGCTGTACCCGAACGGGAGTGACTTCGTCGTCGGCTGGCTGGCGGCCGCGCGGATCGGTGCGGTGTCCGTGCCGCTGAGCACGTTCTCGACCAGCGCCGAGCTGGGCGCGCTGCTGCGCGGCGCCGATGTCGGGGTGCTGCTCGCGGCACCCGCCTACCGCGGTCACGACTATGTCGCGGCGCTGCGGGCGGCGGTTCCCGAGCTGCCCGCAGCACTGGACGGGGCGTCGGGACCGTCCATGCCGCCGCCGCTGCTCGCACCCTCGACGCCAGCCTTACGCCACGTCTTCTTCGGATCCCCGGCCCGATCGACGGCCGGTTCCGGGGACGGGACCGCCGGTGGTGCCGCGGGCCGGCCCGCGGGCGGGTCCGCGGGCGTGCGCGGGGTCGGCCCGGCCTGGACGGCGCCGGCCCTGCTGGCGGCAGGCCGGATGATCGGCGGGGATGTGGTCCGCGCCGCCGAGGATGCCGTGTCCGCCGGCGACCGGCTGGTGATCGTGCACACGTCCGGGTCGACGAGTGCGCCGAAGGGCGTGATCCACACGCACGGCGCACTGATCCGGCATCTCGCGAACCTCAACGAGATCCGCCGCTATACCCCCGAGGACGTGTTGTTCTCGAACTCGCCGTTCTTCTGGATCGGCGGGTTCGCCTACGCCCTGCTCGGCACGCTGCTGGCCGGCGGCCGGCTGGTCTGCTCCAACGCCGCCGATGCCGGGGTGGTGCTGGACGTCCTGGAACGCGAACGCCCGACGATGGTGAACGGCTACGCGCAGTCGGTGGCGGCGCTGGCCGCGGACCCGACCTTCCCCCGCCGGGACCTCTCGTCGATCCGACGCGGGAATCTGTACTCGATCATGCCGGCGGACGTCCGGCCGGCCGATCCGCAGCTGCGCCACCAGATGCTCGGGATGACCGAGACCGGTTCCGTCTGCCTGGTCAGCGAGGACGAGGGCGACCAGCCCGAGCACCGGCGCGGCTCGTTCGGGCGTCCCGCGCCGGGGTTCGAGGCGCGGGTCGTCGATCCGGGCGACGGGCGGGTGGTCGGCCCGGGTGAGGTGGGGGAGCTGTGGCTGCGTGGCCCGTTCATGATGGAGGGGTACTACGGCCGGGAGCGGCACGAGGTGTTCGACGCCGACGGCTGGTACCACACCGGTGATCTCTTCGTGGTCGACGAAGACGGCTTCTTCTACTTCCAGGGCCGCGGCGGCGACGTCATCAAGACGGCCGGGGCGAACGTCTCGCCCATCGAGGTCGAGGCCACGATCCGCGACGTCGCCGGGCTGACCGCCCACGTGGTGGGGCTGGCCGACGAGGCCCGCGGCCAGATCGTCGCCGCGGCGGTGCGGGTGCCCTCGGGGCACAAGGTCGACGTCGAGGGGCTGCGCCGCGAGCTCGCGCGGCGGCTGTCGGCCTACAAGGTCCCCCGCCGGATCGTGCTGCTCGCCGAGCACGAGGTGCCGACGATGTCCAGCGGCAAGATCGACGTGCCCGCGCTGCGGGAGCTGCTCCATGCCGGCTGACGATGCGGTCGGGCTGCCGACGGGCCCGCCGGTGGAGCCGACCACGGTGCTGCCCGAGGTGCTGACCATCCCGGCGCTGCTCGCCACCCGGCGGCAGCGGGACGGCGCGCTCCAGGCGTTCGTGAACGACGACGAGGCGGTCACGTACACCGAGCTGGACGACGCCAGCCGGGCGCTGGCGGCCCGTCTCGTCGGGGCGGGTGTCACCAGGGGCAGCCGGGTCGGGCTGGTGATGGCGAACGGCATCGAGTGGGCGACGACGGCGCTCGCGGTGCTGCGGGTGGGCGCGGTCCTCGTTCCCCTGAGCACCCTGTTGCGGCCACCCGAACTGCTCGCGCAGCTGCGGGCCGCGGCGGTGACCGAACTGGTCGTGGTGCCGCGGCTGCGCGGGCGCGACTACCTCGACGAGCTGGAGTCGGTCGCGCCCGGGCTGACCGGTGACCTGCGCGCGGGCCGCCGGCGGGCGGCGGTGCCGTCCCTGCGCCGCGTCTGGCGCTCGGACGAGCTGCCAGCCCCCCAGCCCGCCGCCCTGCCGACCGGTGTCGTCGACGCTCTGGAGCGCACCGTGCGCCCGGCGGACGACCTGGCCGTGCTGTTCACCTCGGGTAGCCGCGGCACCCCGAAAGGCGTGATCCACACCCACGGCAGTGGGCTGCGGGCGGTCGCGGCCAGCCTGGACTGCCGCCGCATCGGGCGCGGCGAGCGCCTCTACATCCCGATGCCGTTCTTCTGGACGGGTGGCTTCGCCGGCGGGCTGCTCTCGGTCCTGGTCGCGGGGGCGACCCTGCTGACCGAGGCCGCGCCGGAGCCGGCGCGGACGCTCGCGTTCCTGGAGCGGGAGCGGGTGACGCTGTTCCGCGGCTGGCCTGACCAGGCCGCCCGGCTCGCCAGCCAGCCGGCGTTCGCGACCACCGACCTGGCGGCGCTGCGTCCCGCGAGCCTGCCCGCGGTGCTCCCCCCGGCGGCCCGCCCGGCCCCCGGGGCGCGGGCGAACCTGTTCGGGATGACGGAGACGTTCGGGCCGTACTGCGGCTCCCGGCTGGACCTCGACCTGCCCGCGGGAAAGCACGGAAGCTGCGGCCGGCCGTTCGCCGGTGTCGAGGTGCGGATCACCGACCCGGACAGCGGCGACGTGCTGCCCGCCGGTGCGGAGGGGGAGATCCGGCTGCGCGGGCCGAACCTGATGCGCGGCCTCACCGGTCGAGACCGCGGCGAGGTGTTCGACGCGGACGGCTTCTACCGGACGGCCGACCGCGGCGTCCTCGACGCCGACGGCTACCTCTGGTATCGGGGGCGCCTCGACGACATGTTCAAGGTCTCCGGCGCGACGGTCTACCCGATGGAGGTCGAGGCGGTGCTCCGCGCGCTGCCGGGAGTCGCGGACGCCCACGTCACCGACCTGCCCGCCGGTGCCGCCGGTGCCGCGGGCGGCGCGGGCGGAGCGGGTGCGCGGGTGGTCGCGGCCCTCGTCGTGACGAGTGCGCCGCACAGCCCGGAGCAGCTCGCCGAGCAGGCCCGGGGCCGGCTGAGCGGCTTCAAGATGCCGACCCGCTGGTTGGTCGTCGGTGACCCGCACCGGGTGCCGCGGCTGGCCAGCGGAAAGATCGATATCAACGCGCTCCGCCGCCTCCTCACCGAGGAGAGCGTGCCGAGTTCCCGGAGGGTGACGTCAGCGTGAAGGCCATCGACTGCCTGGTGAACGTCCACATGGGCGACAGCGCGCCGCCCGACTGGCTGGTGCGGGTGAAGGAGGACTACTTCAAGGGCGGCCAGGACTTCCTGCGCAGCCCCGAACTGCCGGAGCTGATCGACGCCATGGACGCCGCCGGTGTCGAGCGGGCGATCCTGATGAGCAACGTGCGCAAACGGCCGGACCGGGCGATGCGCTACGCGGAGGCCCGACCGGACCGGTTCGCGGTAGGGGTCGGCGGGCTCAACCTGCTGCGCCCGATGCCCGCGCTCCGTGACCTGGAGTCGATGACGCGGGACTACCCGGTCGCCTACGCCGCGGTCGGCCCGAGCTTCTGGGGCGACGGCCTGTACCCGCCGAGCGACGCCGTCTACTACCCGCTCTACACCAAGTGCTGCGAGCTGGATCTGCCGCTGTGTGTCAACACCGGGATCCCCGGCCCGCCGATCCCGGCCGAGCCGCAGAACCCGATTCATCTCGACCGGGTGTGCATCCGCTTCCCGGAGCTGCGGCTGTGCATGATCCACGGTGCCGACCCGTAGGTGGGACACCGCGATCCGAATGATGATCAAATACCGCAACCTGCGGATGATGACGTCCGCCTGGT
Organism: Frankia sp. EI5c; assembly: GCF_001636565.1. GTDB lineage: Bacteria > Actinomycetota > Actinomycetes > Frankiales > Frankiaceae > Parafrankia. The sequence goes on along the minus strand of NZ_LRTK01000007.1, from coordinate 216,626 downwards.
CACCGAAGCGGTTGCCGGAGTCCCTGCTGCACTACCTGCGGACGAGGGGCCGGGACCGGATCCTGTTCGCGTCCGACCATCCGGTGCTGTCCATGCGGCGCTGCACCACGGAGGTCGCCGGCCTCGGTCTCGACGAGGAGGTCCGCGACGCGTGGCTGTACGGCAACGCGGAGGCGTTCTTCTTCTCGGAACGCAAGCCCGGCCGGTGACGGGCACCCGGCCCGTCGCCGAAGTAGTGCTTTCTGAAAAGAAAAGTCATACTGTACTGTTTCGGCCGCGTGACAACACGGGCCGGCCAGATCCCGGGACGGCGTCCCAGGTGTCCTGCGAGGTGAGGGTGCTGTGAAGGCAGACGACATGATTCTGGTCAGCGTCGACGACCACCTCGTGGAGCCGCCGGACGTCTTCGTGGGGCGGCTGCCGGCGAAGTTCGCCGAGCAGGCGCCGAAGGTGGTCCGGACCCCGGAGGGCTCCGACGTCTGGACCTTCAACGGCACGGTCATCCCGAACATCGGGCTGAACGCGGTGGCCGGCCGGCCGAAGGAGGAGTACGGCATCGAGCCGACCTCCTTCGAGGAGATGCGGCCGGGCTGTTACGACGTGCACGAGCGGGTCAAGGACATGAACGCCGGTGGTGTCCTCGGCTCGATGTGCTTCCCGTCCTTCCCGGGTTTCAGCGGCCGGCTGTTCGCCGCCGCCGAGGACAAGGACCTGGCGCTCGCGGTGCTGCGCGCGTACAACGACTGGCACATCGACGAGTGGTGCGGCGCCTACCCGGGCCGTTTCATCCCGATGGCACTGCCGATCCTGTGGGACGCCGAGCTGTGCGCCGCCGAGGTGCGCCGGGTCGCGGCCAAGGGCTGCCATTCACTCACGTTCACCGAGAACCCGGCGACGCTGGGGTACCCGAGCTTCCACGACACCTACTGGGACCCGCTGTGGCGGGCGCTGTCGGACACCGGCACAGTGCTGTCGATCCACCTCGGCTCGTCGGGAAAGCTCTCGGTGACCGCTCCGGACGCGCCCATCGATGTCATGATCACCCTGCAGCCGATGAACATCTGCCAGGCGGCCGCCGACCTGCTGTGGTCGCGGGTCATCAAGGAGTTCCCGGACCTGCGGATCGCGCTGTCGGAAGGCGGCACCGGCTGGATTCCGTACTTCCTGGACCGGGTCGACCGCACCTATGACATGCACCGCCTGTGGACGGGTCAGGACTTCGGCGGGAAGGTGCCCAGCGAGGTCTTCCGGGAGCGGTTCCTCACCTGTTTCATCGCCGACCCGGTGGGGGTGAAGCTGCGGCACGACATCGGCATCGACAACATCTCGTGGGAATGCGACTATCCGCACTCCGACTCCTCCTGGCCGTTCGCCGCCGAGGAACTGGAGCGGGTCACCGCGGGCGTGCCCGACGACGAGGTCAACAAGATCACTTACGAGAACGCGTGCCGCTGGTACTCGTTCGACCCGTTTTCCCACCTGCCGCGGGAGAAGTCCACGGTCGGGGCGCTGCGGGCCGCCGTGGCCGGGCACGACGTGTCGGTCCGCAGTCTCGACCAGGGCCGGTTCGAGCGGCAGATCGGCGTGCACGCCGCCGACATCGCGAAGAAGGCGACCGCCTGAGGGCCCGTCCCGTCATCGACTCGCAGCCCGCCCCGGTGGGCGGGGACACCGGAGTTCGGAGGATTTCCCGTGGGTGCGACGTTCATCGAGTACGAGGCCGGCGACCGGATCGCGACCATCACGCTGAACCGGCCGCAGGCCGCCAACGCGCAGACCCTGGAACTGCTGGACGAGCTCGACGAGGCCTGGCGTCGGGCGGCCGAGGACCCGCAGGTGCGGGTCATCGTCCTGCAGGCCAACGGCAGGCACTTCTCCGCCGGCCACGACATCAAGAGCGTGGGGAGCGGGGACGCGGCCGCCGACGCGCCGTCCTGGACGCTCGCCGGGATCTATGAGATCGAGGCCCGGCGGTTCCTGGAGTACTCGCTGAGGTGGCGCAACGTGCCGAAGCCGTCGATCGCCGCGGTGCAGGGGGTGTGCATCTCCGGTGGCCTGCTGCTGTGCTGGCCGTGCGACCTGATCATCGCCGCCGACAACGCCACCTTCTCCGACCCGGTGGTGAACATGGGCATCGGTGGCGTCGAGTACCACGGTCACACTTGGGAGTGGGGCGCCCGCAAGGCCAAGGAGCTGCTGTTCACCGGCCGGAAGATGACCGCGCTGGAGGCCGAGCGGGTCGGCATGGTGAACCNGGTGGTCCCCCTGGACGACCTGCGAGCCGAGACGCGGGCACTCGCCGCCGAGATCGCCACCAAGCACCCGTTCGCGCTGCGGCAGGCCAAGCGGGCGGTCAACCAGACGCTGGACGTGCAGGGCTTCTACGCGGCCGTCCAGTCGGTGTTCGACATCCACCAGACCGGGCACGGGCACGCGCTCAGCGAGTCGGGCCTGCCGATCCTGATGCTGCTCGACGGGATGAAGTCCGAGCTGGCCAAGCCGTCCGCCGCCGGGTCGTGACGGCGCCCGGCGGCGGCTCGCTTCCGGCGCGCTCACAGCGTGACATGCGGGACTCGGTAGTCTGCGTGCAATGGACAGCGAAGCGGCGGCCGAGCGGAGTCCGGCCGGCGACGAGGAGGCGGGCGCCGACTGGCAGCGGCGGGTCGTCGGCCGCTCGCTGAGCAGTGCGCAGCGGCGGTCGATCGACCGCGGTGCCCGGCTGATCCGGGCCGCCGCGACCGTGCTGGAACGTACGAACGGCCAGTCGCTGACCGTCCAGGAGGTCGCCGACGAGGCGGGTCAGTCGCTGCGGACGCTGTACCAGTACTTCGCCAGCAAGGACGATTTGCTCCTCGCCGTCTACGAGGAGGCGATGCGTACCTACGCGCGGATGATCCGCGCCGCGGTCGCCGGCCTCGCCGACCCGGTCGAGCGCCTCGCCGGAGCCGTCATCGCGGCCGCTCGGCTGCCCGCGCTGCACGACAGGGCGGGCGTCGACCGTGGCCTTTCGCAGCTCCGGCAGCAGATGGGCCAGGTCGACCCGGCCCTGGTCGCCCGGTCGCAGGCGCCGGTGACGGCGCTTTACCGGGAGCTGATCGGCGGGGCGACGGCCGCGTCGGGCATCGACCCGCTGTTCGGTGTCGAGCAGGCGACCTACCTCCTGTCCTCGGTGCGGACCTCGCTCGTCCTGTCGGCGGCGCTGGGCAACGAGTACGGGCTGGAGCTGCCCGGGGTGATCGACCTGTCCGTGTTCAGCCTCGGCGGCCTGGGCATCGTCCGGCCGCGGGAGTGGCACAGCCAGGTCGACGAGCGGCTCGCGCTCTCCGGTGATGGCCGCTCCATCCTGCGCCGCCTGGCCAGGGAGGCGAGCGACCCGAGGCCCTGACCCGAGGAGCGGCCGGCCGCGCCGCTCCTAGTCGGCGTTTCCGGCGCGACGACTTCCTCCCGGGGCGGGTGAAGGCTGGCCGTAGCCCAGGCCGAGGAACCGCCGGAGTTCCAGATGTGATGACGGGTCTGGGAGTTATTGAAACATCTAGATCTATGTCTTAGGGTTCCCTTGCGACGGCGATGTCGGAGGACGGGAGGGCGCCGGATGAAGGCGACCGCGGCGGTGTTGCGGCGGGTTGACGGGCCCTACGTGCTGGAGGAGGTCGAGCTCGACCCGCCGGGGCCGGGCGAGGTGCTCGTCCGGGTCGTCGGCGCGGGCATGTGCCACACCGACGTGGTGCCACGCCAGGAGATGGCGCCGGTGCCCCCGCCGATCATCACCGGGCACGAGGGCTCGGGTGTGGTCGAGGCGGTCGGCGAGGGCGTGACCCGGGTCGCGGTGGGCGACCACGTGGTGCTGTCGTTCGACTCGTGCGGCGAGTGCGCCAGCTGCCGGCGCGGCGCCCCGCCCTACTGCGATCTGTTCCTCTTCCGCAACTTCTTCGGCCGGCGCCTCGACGGCACGACCGGTGCCCGCGACGCCGACGGCGGGGAGATCGCCTCGCGCTGGTTCGGCCAGTCCTCGTTCGCGACCCACTGCCTCGCCGCCGAGCGTGGGGTGGTCGTGGNGGACGGGGACCTGCCGCTGGAGCTCCTCGGGCCGCTCGGCTGCGGCCTGCTCACCGGCGCGGGTTCGGTGTTCGTCGACCTCGGTGTCCGCGCCGACGCCAGCTTCGTGCTGTTCGGAGCCGGCGCGGTGGGGCTGGCGGCGCTGATGGCGGCGAAGGTGGCCGGCGCGGGCCCGATCATCGCGGTGGACCTGCACCCGCACCGGCTGGATCTCGCCGTGGAACTCGGGGCGACGCACACGCTGGACGGCCGAGCCGAGGACCTGGTCACCCGGATCCAGGAGCTGACCGGTGGTGGTGCCGACTACACCTTCGACACCACCGGCAACCCCACGGTGATCGGCAGCGCCGTGGCCGCCCTGCGGGCGGGTGGGCACTGCGGGATGGTGGGCATCCAGACCGGGCCGGTCACGTTCGACACGATCACTTTGCTCGGCAAAAAGGTATCAAATATCCTCGAAGGCGGCGCTGATCCGCAGGTGCTGATCCCGCGGCTGATCGAGCTGTGGCGGGCCGGTGCCTTCCCCTTCGAGCGGCTGATCGAGACCTTTCCGCTGGCGGAGATCAATGCGGCCGAGGATGCCTCGCTCTCGGGAAAGGTCGTCAAGCCGGTGCTCCTCCCGTTCGGGCGCCCCTGAAGGCGGCCACCCCCTCTGCGGTCACCTCGGACAGTCATCAGAAGTTACCTAAAGCGACAGGTTGCTACCCAAAGCTACTTCGAGTCGATCGGTGGCGGGCGTCGCGGTGGCCGGCACGGCGCACCTGGTGTCCGTCGGCGCGTAGGGAGTTGGCATGCACGGCGACAGGGACGGCGACGGCGCTGCGGACGGCGACGCGAACGGTCGGGTGGGCGGCGCCGTGGACGACGGCGTGGACGACGGCGTGGAGATCGAGCACCCGAAGCGGTTCGCGGCCGCGGTGCCGGACCGGCCGGCGGTGATCATCGGTGACCGGGTGCTTTCGTACGGGGAGCTCGAGGCCCGGTCCAACCAGCTCGCCCACGTCTTCCGGTCCCTGGGCCTCGGTGTCGGCGGCAACGTGGCCGTGCTGATGGAGAACCGGGTCGAGTACTTCGTGATCCTGTGGGCCGGCTTGCGCGCCGGCCTGCTGGTCACCCCGATCAACTGGCATCTGTCACCGGGCGAGGCCGGGTACATCGTCGCCGACTGCGGCGCCACGGTGCTGGTGGCGTCGGCCGCGCGCGCGGACGTGGTGGCCGGGCTGGAGGCCCCGGCGCTGAAGGCGCGGCTCGCCGTGNGCGGGCCGATCGAGGGGTTCGACTCCTACGAGGAGCTCCTCGACGCCCAGCCGACCTCGCCGATCGGGGACGAATGCGAGGGCAACTGGATGTTCTACTCCTCGGGCACCACCGGCCGGCCCAAGGGCATCCGGCCGTCGGAGTTCGGTGGTCCGCTCGGCGAGCCCAGCCAGTTCACCACCATGGTCAGGTTCCTGTACGGCGGTGACGAGTCGACGGTCTACCTCAGCCCGGCGCCGCTTTACCACGCCGCTCCGCTGGGCTGGGCGACGGCGGTCCACCGGCTGGGCGGCACCGTCGTCGCGACCGAGCGGTTCGACGCACTGGAGTTCCTCGGGCTGGTCGAGCGCCACCGGGCGACGCTGCTGCAGGTGGTCCCGACCCACCTCGTCCGGCTGCTGAAGCTGCCGGCCGAGGACCGCGCCCGGTTCGACCTGTCGAGCCTGCGCACGCTGGTGCACGCGGCCGCGCCCTGCCCGCCGGAGGTCAAGCGGGCCGTCCTGGACTGGCTGGGCCCCATCGTGCACGAGTACTACTCCGGCAGCGAGGGCCTCGGGTTCTGCGCGATCGGGCCGCAGGAGTGGCTCGACCACCCGGGCTCGGTCGGCAGGTCGCTGCTGGGCACGGTCCGCATCGTCGGCGAGGACGGGAACGAGCTGCCGCCGCGCACCGAGGGGCGGGTGTACTTCGAGGGGGCGCGCAGGTTCGAGTACCACGGCGACCCGGCGAAGACGGCCGGCGTCTACGACCACCGCGGGTGGGGCACGTTCGGCGAGGTCGGCTGGGTCGACGAGGAGGGCTACCTCTACCTCACCGACCGGGTGTCGAACATGATCATTTCTGGCGGCGTCAACATCTACCCCCGCGAGATCGAGGACGTCCTGATCCTGCACCCGGCCGTCACGGACGTGGTGGTGATCGGCGTGCCGGACGCCGAGATGGGGGAGTCGGTGCGCGCCGTCGTCCAGCCGGCGGCGATCCCGGCCGACCCCGCCGGATTCGCCGGGCTGGAGGCGGAGCTCATCGCGTTCGCCCGCGACCGTCTCGCCCACTACAAGTGCCCCCGCTCGGTGGTGTTCCTGGCCGAGCTGCCGCGACTGCTGACAGGCAAGGTAGCGCGGCGACTGCTGCCCCCGGAGGCGACAACATGAGCACCGTCATCGAACGCGACCAGCTCCTCGTCGGCGGCGTCTGGCGCGCACCCGCCTCCGCCCGGCGGATGGAGGTCCGCTCACCGCACGACGGGCGGCTCGTCGCCACCGTCCCCGAGGCCGGCCAGGCCGACGCCGACGCCGCGGTCGCCGCGGCGGCCGCCGCCCTCACCGGCGGCGGGTGGGCGCCCGGCTCCGGCAAGGAGCGCGCGGAGGTGATCCGGAAGGTCTCCGCCGGCCTGCAGGCCCGGGCTGAGGAGCTCGCCGGGCTGATCACCGACGAGATGGGGTCCCCGGCGAAGTTCTCCCTCTTCGGCCAGGCCATCGCCCCCGCCATGATTCTGGACGGGTTCGCCGACCTCGCGGAGAGCTTCCCGTTCGAGCAGGAACGCGCCGGCCTGATGGGCCCGTGCCTGGTGCAGAAGGTCCCGGTCGGGGNGGCGGCGGGGATCGTGCCGTGGAACGTGCCGGTCTTCATCGCCTGCATGAAACTCGGCGCGGCACTGGCGGCGGGCGCGCCGATCATCCTCAAGCCGGCTCCCGAGGCGCCGCTCAGCGCGTTCCTGCTCGCCGAGGTGCTGCTGGCCGCGGACGTCCCGCCGGGTCTGGTGAGCATCCTGCCCGGCGGCGCCGACCTCGGCCGCTATCTCGTCGCGCACCGGGGTGTGGACAAGGTGTCGTTCACCGGCAGCGGCGCGGCCGGGCGATCGGTCGGCGCGACCTGCGGCGAGCTCGTTCGGCGCTGCACGCTGGAGCTCGGCGGCAAGTCGGCCGGCATCATCCTGGACGACGCCGACCTGGCGACCGTCGTGCCGCAGCTGCTCGACTCCGGCCTGCAGAACAACGGCCAGGTATGCGCCGCCCAGAGCCGCATCCTGGTGCCGGCCACCCGCTACGACGAGATCATCGACGCGCTCGCCGACCACATCCGCGGGCTGGAGGTCGGCGACCCGCGCGACCCGGGCACCGACATCGGCCCGGTCGTCTCCGCCTGGCAGCGTGACCGGATCGAGGGCTACCTCGCCGACGGCCGAGCGGGCACCGCCCGCCTGGTCGTCGGCGGTGGTCGCCCGGCCGGCCTCGACGCCGGCCACTACGTCGAGCCGACGCTGTTCGCCGACGTCGACAACGCCAGCCGGATCGCCCGCGAGGAGATCTTCGGGCCGGTGGTGACGGCGATCCGCTACCGCGACGTGGACGAGGCCGTCGCCATCGCCAACGACTCCGACTACGGGCTCTCGGGCTCGGTCTGGACCGCGGACACCGCTCGCGGGGTGGCGGTGGCCAGCCGGATCCGCACCGGCACCTGCGCGGTGAACTCGGTCGCGATCGTCGAGCCGCGCAGCCCGTTCGGCGGCTTCCGGCAGTCCGGCATCGGCCGCGAGATGGGACCGGAGGGAGTCGAGGCCTACCTGGAGACCCGCACCATCGTCCTGCCGTTCGGTGCCTGACGGCTGACGGCACCGTGGTCGCCCCGTGGGCCCGCTGCGCACCGTGTCCGGAGCATTGTTCGAAATGAGGCGGCAGGAAATGGAAATCGTTGTTACCCGGTTTTTGCCGGCGTTCCGCCGGCGGTTGCCTCTGGGAGGGCACGACATGAGCTCTGACCGAACCGGCGGGACGCGGTTTCGGTGCCCGGTATGACGGCGCCGCCGTTCGTGTTCTCCGCCGAACAGGTGGCGCTGCGCCGCACCGTCCGCGCCTTTTTCGAACGCAGTTCACCGGAGTCCGAGGTACGCCGGCTGATGGAGACGGCGCCCGGGTACGACCCGGCCGTGTGGGCCCGGCTCGCCGGTGAGCTCGACCTGGTCGGCCTCGCCATCCCGGCGGAGTTCGGCGGCAGCGGCGGCACCTTCCTGGAACTGGCCATCGTCGCCGAGGAGATGGGCCGGCTGCTGGTGTGCGCGCCCTACTTCGCGACCGCCGTGCTGGCCGCGAACACGCTGCTGTGCTCAGGTGACCCCGCCGCGCAGAAGACCTGGCTGCCCGGCATCGCCGCCGGCGAGACGATCGCGACCCTGGCGTTCGTCGACGACAGCGGCAGCTGGGACGAGGGCGGTGTGACCGCGGCGGCCGCCCGTGCGGGCGACGGGTGGGCGATCACCGGCACCACGTCCTACGTGCTCGACGGGCACACCGCGGACCTGCTGCTGGTCGCCGCCCGGACCGACGCCGGCATCTCCCTGTTCGCGGTGGCGGGGGACGCGCCCGGCCTCACCCGCACGCCGCTGCGGACCCTGGACCAGACCCGCCGGCAGGCGCGGGTGCGGCTCGCCGGCACACCGGCGGTGCTGGTGGGCGAGGAGGGGCGCGGCTGGCCGGTGATCGAGCGGGTGCTCGACCTGGCCGTGACGATCCTGGCCGCCGAGCAGGTCGGCGGCGCCCAGGTCGCCCTCGACATGGCGGTGCGCTACGCCAAGGAGCGGACCCAGTTCGGCCGGCCCATCGGCGGCTTCCAGGCCATCAAGCACAAGTGCGCCGACATGCTGCTGGAGGTCGAGTCGGCACGGTCGGCCGCCTACCACGCCGTCTGGTGCGCGGCCGCGGCCGTGGCCGAGATCGGCGAGGGCTCCGCCGGTACGGGCGCCTCGGCGGGGGGTGCCTCGGGCGAGGGCGCCCCTGACGGCGGCCCTGGGCCCGCGGGTGGCGACCTTGCCCGGGCGGCCGCGATGGCGAAGGCCTACTGCTCGGAGGCGTACTTCCAGGTCGCCGCCGAGAACATCCAGATCCACGGCGGCGTCGGGTTCACCTGGGAGCACCCCGCCCACCTGTACTTCCGCCGGGCGAAGTCCTCGGAGCTGCTCTTCGGTGACGCGGCCCGCTGGCGCGAGCTGCTGGCGGGCCGCATAGGACTGTAGCCGGCTCCGGCGGCGGCCGGCGCATACTGGGCCGCCGCCGCCGCCGCCGCCGCCGCCGGAGCCGGAGCCGGATCAGGATCAGGAATCGGGCGGGCGGTCCGCGTGTCTGCCGAGCCCGCGGAGGACCTCTCGGTACGGCCGGTCGGTGTCCGTGCGGGGCTCGGCCGGGAGGCCCAGGGTCCGCTCCGCGGCGATGTTGCGCTGGATCTCGTCCGTGCCGCCGTAGATCGACGACGCGGGGGAGAAGACGAACGCCGACGAGAACCGGCCGTCCTGGGCTCCGTCGGGGCCGGCGAGCATGCCGCCCGCGCCGAGGATGTCCAGGCCGATCTCGGCGGAGAGCTTGAAGATGCGGGTCTGCGCGATCTTGCCGATGCTGGCGATCGACGCCGCGCCGCCCCCACCGGCGGCACGCCCGCCCGCGGCCCCCCCGGGGGCAGCGTCCCCGCCGCGGGCCTCGGCCCGGGCCCGGCGGGCGTTGAGCTGGCCGATCTGCGTGTAGCAGTACAGCCGGGCCAGCTTCTGGCGGATCAGCGGGTCGGCTGCCTTTCCCTCGGCGTGGGCCAGCTCGACCAGGTCGTCGAACGCCACGGTGAGCCGCTCCGGGGGCCGCAGCCGGGCGGCGTCACCGGCCCGCAGGCCGAGCAGCCCGCCTTTCGGCCCGGGATCCGGGAACCCGGCATGCCCGCCGCCGGCCCCGATCCCGGTGCGCTCGAAGTGCAACGTGGTCTGGGCGGCCCGCCACCCGTTGCCCTCGCCGCCGACCAGGTCGGCGGCCTCGCACACGGCGTCGTCCAGGAAGACCTCGTTGAAGACGGCGTCGCCGGTCATCTCGCGCAGCGGCCGGATGGTCACCCCGGGCTGGTCGAGCCGCAGCGCGAACCAGGAGATGCCCCGATGCTTGGGGACGTCGAAGTCGGTGCGCGCGAGCAGCATGCCCCAGTCGGACTCGCGGGCCTGGCTGCTCCACACCTTCTGCCCGTTGATGATCCACCGGTTGCCGTCCCGCTCGGCGCGGGTGGTGAGGCCGGCGAGGTCGGAACCGGCACCGGGCTCGCTGAACAGCTGGCACCAGGCGGTCTGCCCCGCCAGGATCGGCGGCACGTGCCGGGCGACCTGGTCGGGGGTGCCGAGGGTGAGGATCGTCGGGGCGGCCATCAACAGCCCGAGGCCACCGGGTGGTCGCAGTGCGCCGAAGGCACTGAACGCCGCCCGCACCGTGCGGCCGGCCCGCGGGGGCAACCCGCGCCCGCCCTGCTCGACGGGCAGGTGCGGCGCCGTCCAGCCGGCGGCGGCGACGACGCGCCACCAGTCGTCGACGGAGAGGTCGGGGTCCCAGTGCTCGGCGAGCCAGGCCCGCACCTCCTCCCACAGCAGCGCTCGGGAGCCGTCATCGCCGGGCCCGCCGCCCGGCCCGTGCCCGGTGGCGGCGTCCGGCCCGCCGTCGGCGGTGCTCACCCGCGCCCCGCGCCGAGCAGGTCGAGGCAGTTGTCCCGCATGATCCGGCCGATCTCGTCGTCGGTGAAGCCGTCGAGCTCCTTGCGGAAGTCGAGCGGCTCGGCGAGCCCCTCGCCGTGCGGCCAGTCGGAGCCGAACAGAATGCGCTCGACGCCGATGAGGTCGGCGAGCTTACGCAGGTCCTCCTCGTAGTAGGGGGTGACCCACACGTGCTCGCGGATGGTGTCCAGCGGGTCGTCGGCGAACGCCCACGGGGTCTGGTTGGCCTGCTTGCGCAGCCGCTTGACCAGCAGGGCCGCCCAGTCCGAACCGTTCTCGATGCTGGCGACGCGCAGGGCCGGGTGGCGGGTGAAGACACCGTCGACCACGAGTGAGGCGATCGTGTCGTGGATCGCCCGGTCCGACACCAGGACCCTGGTCAGGACGCTGATGTTGCCGAAGCCCTCGAACCGCCCCGTGCCGCCCCAGGAGGTGGTGGACGCCTCGTAACCGCTGTCACCGAGATGGAAGGCGACGGGGATCGATGCCTCGGCGAGGCGTGCCCAGACCGGGTCGTAGCGCCGGTCGCCCAGCGAGCGGGACGTCCCGTACTCGGCGGGGACCGGGGCGGGGCGCACGTGCACGATCCGCGCCCCCCGCTCGATCAGGCTGTCGAGCTCGGTGACGGCGGCCGCCGGGTCGGCGAGCGAGAGCATCGGCGCCGAGATGAGCCGGCCGCGGTGGTCGAACCCCCAGTCCTCCTCCAGCCAGCGGTTGAAGGCGTGCAGGCTGGCCATGGTCGCGCCGATGTCGTCCTTGAGCGCCTCCTCCACACCGCAGCCGAGGGTGGGGAACAGCAGCACCGAGTCCAGGCCCTGCTGCTCGACGAGGTCGGCGCGGACGTCGCGGTCGCGGTACTCCGCCCGCAGCGGCTCGACCTTCATCAGCTGGCGGGGGTCGACACCNGCGGGGATCTGCCCGCGGAACAGCGGGTCCAGGCAACCCGGCACGATGATCGGGTCGAAGGTCGGGTTCGGGATGAACCGGTTCACCCGGCCGCCGATGACCAGTTGTACGCGCTTGCCGGCCTGCACGACCTGGACGCCGCGGTGCGCGAACCTGCGGTCCAGATGCCGGGTGAAGGCGTCGAGGGACTCGTAGTAGTGATTGTCGGCGTCGATCGGCCTGAAATCCGTCATTGTCTTCCTCGGCCTCATGGGTAGCGGTACTTTAACCTCACGAAAACGACACTTTCCACATTGGTGACTGTACCGCCGTGTTCTGGCGGCGGCCACCTCCCGCGGTGCCGTCCGGGCCGCCGCGGGCAGGCCGCGGGGCCGGGAACGGCGCGGGCTCGGCCGGTGCTAACACCGGCCCCCGGCACCCGCCGGCCGCGCGCCGGACAACCGGTCGGGCGCTGTCCCGGGGGCATGAAACGATGCGGGGCGAACAAACAGTGGACAAGGCCGGTTGACCGGCCATCGGCGCAGCTGGGGAGGTTCCGTGGCCGAGAAACGTCCACCCCGCGAGAAGCCGCAGCGGATCGCCGACGAACTCCGCCGGCTCATCGTCAGCGGGCAGATCGCGGACGGCGACCTGATCGGGCGGGAACCGGAGCTCGTGGAGCGCTTCGGTGTCTCCCGGCCCTCGCTGCGCGAGGCGCTGCGCATCCTGGAGGTCCAGGGGCTGATCTCGGTGGAGCGCGGGGTGCTCGGCGGGATCTTCGTGCGGCGGCCGGACGAGCGGCTCACCGCCCGCACCGCGGCGCTGGTGCTCCAGGCGCGCAACGTCCCGCTGGCGGACGTCTACACCGCGCGCAGCCACCTCGAGCCGCTGGCGGCCCGCCGGGTCGCCGAGCTGCCGGGCTCGCGGGCGGCAGTGGCGGCGGAGCTGAGCGTGGTCATCAACGAGCAGGAGGAGTCGCTCGCCGACACCGACGCGTTCGCCCGGGCCAACGCCGGGTTCCACCAGCGGCTGGTCGCCCTCGCCGGGAACCAGACGCTGGCGATCGTCGCGGAGATGCTGACCGAGGTCGTGGCGAGTGCCATCACGGCGGCCAGCCAGGACGGGGGGATCGCCGGGCCGCTGTCCAGCCGGCGCCGCAGCGTCCGCTCCCAGCGCCGGCTGGTCGAGCTCATCCTGGCCGGTGACGGCCCGGCGGCGGAGGCGCACTGGCGCTCGCACATGGTCGCGGTCGGCAAGATCGTGCTCGGTGACCAGGCCGGTGACGTGGTCGACGTGGTCGACCACTACTGACCGGGTCCGGCCGGGCACCGGGTCGCGGGTCATGCCGAGCGCGGCATGCCGAGGATGCGCTCGGCGATCAGGTTGCGCTGGATCTGTGAGGTGCCCGCGGCGATGCTGTACTGCAGGGACCACAGGTAGGCGCGGGCGACCTCCACGCCGTCCACGCCCCCGGCCCGCACACCGCCCAGGGCAGCCCGGCCGAGGACGCGCACCGCGAGTTCGCTCAGCTCCTGGCTGAGCTCGCTGAACCGCAGCTTGACCGCCGAGCCGGTGGGCGCCGGCAGGCCGGTCGCCTCGGCCTCGGCGATGCCCCGCTGCGTCATCCGCCACAGCCCCTCGGCGCCCGCCTCCAGCCGGCCGACGTGCGCGCGTAGCGACGGGTCGTCCCAGGCGTTGCCGCCGCCGGCAGCGGGCAGTAGCCGGGCGGCCCGGACCAGGTCCCGCAGCTGCGAGCGCAGCGTGATGATGTGCTGGGCGAACGCGGTGCCGCGCTCGAAGCGCAGCGTGACGTTCGTGACCCGCCAGCCGTCGTTCTCCGCGCCCACGAGGTTGCGTACCGGCACCCGGACATCGGTCAGGAACATCTCGCAGAAGTGGCTCTCGCCGTCGATCGTGCGCATCGGGCGTACCTCGACGCCGGGGGAGCGCATGTCGAGGATGAGCCAGCTGATGCCGCGGTGTTTGCGGGCCGCCGGGTCGGTGCGTACCAGCAGCTCGCAGTAGTCGGCGACGTGGGCCCGGGTGCTCCAGATCTTCTGCCCGTTGACGACGTAGTGGTCGCCGTCGCGGACCGCGGCGGTGCGCAGGGAGGCGAGGTCGGAGCCGGCCTGCGGCTCCGAGAAACCCTGGCACCAGACGTCCTCGCCGCGCAGGATGCGCGGGAGGTGGAAGGCGCGCTGCTCATCAGTCCCCTCGGCGATCAGGGTCGGGCCGGCGTGCATCGTGCCGACGAAGTTGATGCCGACGTACGGAGCCCCGGCGCGGGCGTACTCCTCCAGGTAGACGAGCTGCTGGGTGACGGGCAGGCCACGGCCGCCGAACTCGGCCGGCCAGTGCAGGCCGGCGTACCCGGCGTCGTGCAGCCTGCGCTGCCAGCCGGTGTCGAAGGCCCGGCGCGCCGACCAGTCGCCGGGCGGCGGGGGCGGCCCGTAGGCGGGCACCTCGGCCGCCAGCCAGCCGCGGAGCTCGGCGCGGAAGGCTTCGTCCTGTTCGCTGTAGGTCAGGTCCATGCGCTGCTCCTCACTTGCTGTGGTCCTGGGAACCGGCGGGCGGGGCGAGCAGCTCGCGCACGGCGGCCAGGTCGACCTTGCCGGAGGGGGTGCGGGGGAGGGCGTCGACGATCCACAGCTCGGTCGGCATCTCGTAGCGGGCCAGCCGGTTCGCCACGGCGGCGAGCAGCTCCGCGGCCGAGGTCGGCCCGGCGCCGGGGCGCAGCTCGACGGCGGCGACCGGGACCGCGCCGAGCCGGTCGTCGGGTCGGCCGATGACGGCGGCGCCGCGTACCCGCGGGTCGTGTTCGAGGGCGGCGCGGACGTCGTCGGGGAGGACCTTGAAGCCGCCCCGGATGATCGCCTGGTCGGCGCGGCCGAGGATCCACAGGAAGCCGTCGGAGTCGAGGCGGGCCAGGTCGGTGGTGCGGGTCCAGGCGGTGCCGCCGAGCTGGCTGGCGCGCACCTCCAGCAGGCCCGGCTCGTTCGGGCCGCGCTCGGTGCCGGTGTCGGGGTCGACGACGCGCAGTTCGCAGCCGGCGTGCGCGCGCCCGACGCTGCCGCGTTTGGCGGCCCCGAAACTCTGGTGGTCGGCCAGGTTCCAGCCGGCCACCCCACCGCCGAACTCGGTCGCCGCGTAGGAGGTCAGCACCGGGACGCCGTACTTTTCCTCGAACGCCTCGGCGTCGTCGGGCGAAAGCGGGGCGGTACCCGAGATCACCGATCGGACGCCGGCGAGGTCGGCGCGGTCGAGGTCGGCGTCGAGCACCATGCGCAGGGCGGCGGGGACGAGGCTGACGGTGGAGGGCCGGTGGCGGCGTACCGCGTCCGCCCAGCCGCCGACGGTGAACTTCTCGAGCAGGCAGAACGCGCGGCCGTCGTTGACGCACTGCAGCACGCGGAACAGGCCGCCGAGGTGCACCAGCGGCGCGTTGATGATCACCACGCCGCGGCGCAGCCGCAGGCCGGCGTCGGGGTTGCGTTCGTAGTGCTTGGCACCGGCCAGTACGCGCGAGAAGGTCTCGTAGGTCAGCGGTACCCGTTTGGGTGGGCCCGTCGTCCCGCTGGTGAGCATCTCCACCGCGACCGCGTCGTCGGTCGCCGGCGTGGTGGTGGGGGAGGTGGCGCTGGCGGTGGCGGGGGGTCGGTCGGTGACGGTCAGGGTGCCGAGAGTGTCGCTGGCCAGCCAGCGCACCTGGGGGGCGAAGGCCGTGAGGTCCGCGGTGGAGCCGGCGACGATGTCGACGCCGAGGGTGTGGGTGTCGGCCCGGACCCGTTCGGCGCCGCGGCCGGGGTTGACCGCGACCACGCGGGCCCCGGCCCGCAGCAGGCCGAGGAGCAGCCCGAGCTGCGGCGGGCGGTTGCGCAGCAGGATGGCGACGCGCTGGCCCGGCCGCACGTGCGGCGCGACGGCGTCGGCGGCGGCGGCCAGCTCACCCCAGGTGTGCCAGCGGCGCTCGAACTCCAGCGCCGGGGCCGCCGGGTCGAGCGCGAGCACTCGTCCGAGGCGCACGCACAGCGTCGGCAGCTCGCCCGTCCCGTGCCGGTGTGCCGTGCGGCCGGGTTCCGTGCGGCCCGGCTCCGCGTGGCCCGGCTCCGCGGGCGGGTGCACCGTCATCGGCACTGCCAGACCGGCCCGCGCTTCTCCATGAACGCCTGCGGCCCTTCTTTGGCGTCCGCGGTGCGCACCACGCGTTCGCGGTACGCCTCGGCCATGATCTCGGCTTCGTGCAGGGGCAGGTCGAGGCTCTTGCGGATCGCGAGGCGGGTTCCGCGCACGGCGAGCGGGGCGTTGCGGTTCACGATCGCGGCGATCTCGTGGGCCCGCTCCAACAGCCGGTCGTGCTCGACCACCTCGGAGACGAGCCCGAGGTCGTAGGCGCGCTGCGCGCTGATGCGCTCGTGCCGGCCGGTCAGCGCGATCCGCATGGCGATGTTCGTCGGCAGCACGCGAGCGAGGCGCACGGCCTCGCGCCCGCTGACCAGGCCGATGCTGACGTGCGGGTCGAAGAACTCGGCCCGGTCCGAGGCGATCACGATGTCGCCGGTGGTCACCCAGTCGAGCCCGGCGCCGCAGCACAGGCCGTTGATCGCGGCGAGGACCGGCTTGGTCATCGTCCGGAACGGCGGGGTGCCCTCCTGCGGCGCCTCCCACTGGGGGTAGGTCGACAGGTAGGGCTCGTCGTAGATGACCCGGCCGTCGTCGGGGATCTCGCCGACGTCGGCGCCGGCGCAGAACGCCCGGCCGGTGCCGGTGACGACGAGGATCCAGACGTCGTCGTCGGCCTCGGCGTCGGCGTAGGCCTGCCGCAGCTCCCCGATCATGGCCGGGCTCAGCGCGTTGAGCTGGTCGGGCCGGTCAAAGATGATCGTGGCGATGCGGTCGGCGACCTCGTACCGGATCGTATCGAACCCCATGTGCACTCCTCTCGCTGCTGCTCGTCCGCTGCCAGGCCGCGGCCCGGTCTGGCAGCGCGGTCCGGTCTGGCAGCGTGGTCCGGTCGGTCCGGTCGGTCCGGTCGGGCCGCCGCCGGGCCGGTCACGACTCTGTCGGTCATGACTCTGCCGGTCACGACTCTGTCGGCCCGGCTCCGCGGACGGCCGCATCCCCGAGCTCGCCGCCGACCGCGGCACCCAGGCGGGCGGCGTGCGCCGGGCCCGTGCCGAAGCAGTTCTCCAGGACCCAGGCCCGTTTCAGGAAGTAGTGGGGCAGCATGTCCCAGGTGAACCCCATGCCGCCGAGGATCTGCACGGCGGCCCGGCCGTTGCCGATGCCGGCCTCGCCGGCGAGCAGCTTGGCGGTGCTGGCGGCCCGCTCGGGATCGCCGCCCCGGGGGTCGGTGGCGATGGCGGCGGCCGCGTAGGCCGCCGCGCGCGCCAGCTCCACCCGCACGTACATGTCCGCCAGCAGATGTTTGACCGCCTGGAACGATCCGATCGCAGCGCCGAACTGCTCGCGTTCCAGCGCGTAGGAACGCGCCGTGTCCAGCGCGCCCTGGGCGACACCGACCAGCATCGCCGCGCTCAGGACGGCACCCGTGAGGCGCAGCCGGCGGGCGGCGGCGGCGTCCCCGACCACCTGCCCGGCCGGCAGCCGCGGGAGGAGCCGGACCGGCGTGAGCGGGTCGAGTGGCGAGCCGGCCCGCCCGGCCGGCAGGTCGGCCTGGGCCACCACCTCGACCGTCTCGGCGCGCAGCACGAGCAGCGCGTCGCACTCGTCACCGTGCTCGACCACCACCGGTCCGTCCGCGGGCCCGCTCAGCTCGACACCCGCCACCCGGCTCGTCCCCTCCCCGGCACCGGTGACGAACGGGGCGGCGAGGACGGACCAGAGCAGCGGCCCGGGTGCGAGGTGCGCGCCGAGCTGCTCGAAGGCGATGGACGCCTCGACCAGCCCGATGCCGGACGAGGGCCCGCCGGTGAGAACGCCGAGCACGCCGAGTTCCGCGAGCCCCGACCAGAGGCCGGGGTGGGCGGGCTTGCCGTCACGGCCGGCGAGGTCGGCGAGGTCGAGCCGGTCGGCGCAGAACGCCCGGACGGCGTCGCGCATGGCCAGTTGGTCGGAGTCGAAGCTGAACTGCATGGGACGCCGTCACCTACCGTCAACCAGGTCCGAAACGTCTAGAGATTAAGGCAGACTAGTTCAGGTGCGGGCCGCGGCGGGGGCTGGTCGCTCCAGGCCGAGCAGGTCGAACATGTTGGTGGACATGATCTTCTCGATCTCGGCGGGAGTGCGGTCGCCGAGCTCGTCGGCGAACGACAGCGGCTCGGCGAGCCCCTCGGGGTGCGGGTAGTCGGAGCCGAAGCAGACCCGGTCGGCGCCCATCAGGGAGATCAGGCCGTCGAGGGAGTCCTCCCAGAACGGGTTGATCCAGACGTTGCGCCGCAGCACCTCGAGGGGGTGCGTCGGGAACTCCTGCGGCATCTTCTTCCAGGCGAGTTCGAGGTTTCTGGCGAGCAGGCCCACCCAGCTGCCGCCGTTCTCGACACTGACCAGCCGGACGCCGGGGAACCGGTCGAGCATGCCGTGGCAGATCGCGGAGGCGAGCGTGTCCTGGATGGTGCGGCCCCCGTCGGCCACATAGGCGAAGGTCTTCGGCCTGAAGGCGACGTACTCCCCGGAGCTGCCCTCCCAGGTGTTGAGGTAGTCCTGGTAGCCGCTGTCGGAGGCGTGCAGGGCGACGAGGACGCCGGACTCCTGGACGCGGGCCCAGAACGGGTCGAACTCCGGCAGGAACGGTGAGCGGAGCCCGCGCAGGCCGGCGACCGGCGCCGGGCGGACCAGCACGGCCCGGGCGCCGCGCTCCAGCACCCGCTCCAGCTCGGCGATGCCGGTGGCGACGTCGCATGGAGACACGATCGGCGTGGTGAAGATGCGGTCGGCGTAGTTGTAGGTCCAGTCGTCGAACAGCCACTCGTTGAAGGCTCGGATCGCGATCTGGGTGAGCTCCGGGTCGTCGCGCAGCCGTTCCTCGATCAGGCTGGCCAGCGTCGGGAACATCAGGCAGGCGGCCACGCCCTGCTCGTCGAGCAGCCTGAGGCGGGCGGCGGGCTCGCGGAACGCCGGCAGCGGCCGGATCGGCCGGCCGGTCAGCTCCCGCAGCGACCTGCCCTCCGGGTTCTTGGCCGCGTAGAAGGCCATGTGCGCGCCGGGGGCGGCCACCACCTCGAACGTCGGGTTCGGGATGAACTCGGTGAGGGTGTTGCGCACGACCAGCTTCTTGCGGCCGCCCAGCTCCACGAATCGGAAGAGATCCCGGTGCTGCTTCGGCAGATGCCGGGTGAAGGCGTCCTCGGTCTCGTACAGATGGTGATCGGCGTCGAAGACCGGGAAGTCGAGGTTCGCGCTCATGATCTGCTTCCTGTGCGGTGGGCCGGCTGGGAGCTGTCCGCCGGCGGGGAGTCGCCTGCCGGCGGGGGTGTCTGCTGGTGGGGGATGTCTGCTGGTGGGTGCTGACGGCGAGGCCGGTCACCCGCCGGCGGGCCAGCCGACGGTCTTGGTCTCGGTGAAGATCTCCAGACCTTCCAGTCCGCACTGCCGGCCGATGCCGGACTGCTTGTAGCCGCCGAACGGGGCATCCGCGCCGTACCACAGGCCGCCGTTGATACCGAGGGTGCCGGTGCGGATCCGCCTGGCCACGGACTTCGCCCGGTCCAGATCCGCCGAGGTGATCACCCCGGACAGGCCGTAGGGGGAGTCGTTGGCGATGCGGACGGCGTCGTCGTCGTCCTCGAAGGCGATGACGACGAGGACGGGGCCGAAGATCTCCTCCTGGGCGATGGTCATGCCCGGCTCGACCGCGGTGAACAGCGTCGGCTCGACGAAGTACCCGCGGTCGAGATCCTTCGGGACGCCTCCGCCGACCACGACGCGGGCGCCCTCGGCCCGGCCCCGCTCGATGTAGTCGAGCACCCGTTCCTGCTGCCGCCGGGAGACCTGCGGGCCCTGCAGCACCGAGGGGTCGGTCGGGTCGCCGTACTTCACGGACTCGAAGGCGGCGACGGCGAGGTCGACCGCCTCCTCGTAACGGGAGCGGGGGACGAGCAGCCGGGTCGGCATGGCGCAGCCCTGGCCGGCGTGCATGCAGACCATCGCCGCGCTCGGGACGGCCTTCGCGAGGTCGGCGTCGTCCAGGATCAGGTTCACCGACTTGCCGCCGAGCTCCAGGAAAGTCGGCTTCACCGTCTGGGCGGCCGCGGTCATCACGCGCCGCCCCGTCGCGGTGGAGCCGGTGAACGCGACCATGTCGACCAGTGGGGAGGTGGACAGCACCTCGCCGACCAGATGATCCGCGGACGGGACGATGTTGACCACGCCCGGCGGGATGTCGGTGTGCTCGGCGATCAGCCGGCCGAGGCGGGTGGCGTTCCAGGGGGTGTCCGGCGCGGGCTTGAGGACGCAGGTGTTGCCCATGGCGAGGATCGGCCCGAGCTTGTTCAGTGTGATCTCGACGGGGAAGTTCCACGGCACGATCACCCCGACGACACCGACCGGCTCCTTCCACACCTCCCGGGCGGAGGCGAAACCCATGCCGAACGCGTCGTGCTCGGGAAGCGGCCGGCTCCAGAGGAACGACCCGATCTGCTCGGCCGGCCAGCGCAGTGCCTCCCGCAGCGGGGCGTCGAGCTGTGGGCCGTAGGTGGTGATGACCGGGCAGCCGACCTCGGCGACGAGTTCGGCCCGCAGGTCCTCGACCTCGGTCTCGATCGCGGCCTGCAGCTGCAGCAGGGCGTCGCGGCGGCCGGTGTGGTCGGTGGCCCAGCCGGTGCGGTCGAACGCGGCGCGGGCCGCGGCGACGGCGCGTCCCATGTCGGCGCGCGAACCGTCCGCGACGACGCCCAGCACCTCCTCGGTGGCCGGGTTGACGTTGTCGAAGACGCGGCCGCCCTCGGCGTCGACGAGTTCTCCGTCGATCAGCAGGCGCTGTTCGGACATGGCTGGCGGTCTCCCGAGTGGCAGGCGTCGGCACGACGCGAGGGACGAGGGCGAGCAGCTCGGCGCCCTGGCTTCGTCGGCGGTGCCGAAGCCGCGCCCGCCGCGGTCGGAAACATTTAGATATCTAACCTACGGCGGTGCCGCGAGGGGGCGCAACCCCGGAGATCCCTGGCGGCCGCCCGGGCGGGATGTGTGCCGCCACCCGCCCCGGGCCGGTGGGAAGCGCCTGGTTCCGTCGAAACATCTGGAGCTTTCTGATAGCTTCCCGGTGCATGGCAGCGGGTGGGAACCAGGCGACCGGGCCGCCGCACCGGCGTCCCGCGGACAGCGGGCCAGCCGTGGATCGCTTCTCGCGGAGCAGTGGCCGGAGGGTGTGAGCGGGGCATGGACTTCGACGTCGACGAGTCGGTCACGGCACTTCGAGCGCAGGTGCGGGCGTTCCTCGCCCAGGAGCTGACGCCCGAGCTGGACGAGGAGGTCTACCGCAGCGGGGTGTCCCACGACGCCACGTTCGTCCGCCGCCTCGCCGAGCGGGGCTGGGTGGGCCCCGGCTGGGAGCGGCCCGACGGCGGCAGCCCGCTCGGCCCGTACGAGGTGCACGCGCTCGTCGACGAACTGACGAAGGCCGAGGCGCCGACCTACGCCATCACCACCACGCAGATGGTCGCGAACGTGATCCGGGCGGTCGGCTCGGCCGCGCTGCGGGCGGAGATCCTGCCGCGGTTCCTGCGCGGCGAGGTGACGATCGCGCTCGGGATGACCGAGCCGGAGGTCGGTTCGGACGTGGCCGGTGTCCGGACCCGGGCGCGGCCGGAGGGCGACCACTGGATCGTCGACGGCCAGAAGATGTTCACCACGAACGGGCACATCACCGACTACATCTTCCTGCTCACCCGGACCCGTCCGGACGGCCCGAAGCACGCCGGTCTCACCCTGTTCCTCGTCCGGCTGGACCAGCCCGGGATCGAGGTGCAGGCCGTCCACACGCTGTCCGGCGAGCGGACGAACATCGTGTACCTCAGCGACGTGGTGGTCGAGGACCGGTGGCGGATTGGGGACGTCGACGGCGGCTGGCGGGCGCTGATGATCGCGCTGCAGGACGAGCACTCGGCGCCGTTCAGCCCGCATCTGGCGCGCCTGCTGGAGGCCGTGGAGCAGTGGGCCCGCGAGAGCGGGCGGATCGAGCAGCCCGAGGTGTCCGAACGCCTCGCCCGCTGGGCGACGGCCCTGGAGGTGGCCCGGCTGCTGGAGCTGCGCACGACCTGGCTCGCCGCGAACGGGCGGGTCCCGGTGGCCGAGGGCCCGATGTCGAAGCTGTTCGGCACCGAGTCGCTGGTGCGGGCCGCCGAGGATCTGACCGAGCTGGTCGGGCCGGACGCGCTGCGCGGCCGGCTGGACCCGAGCGCGCCCGTGGGCGGCCGGATCGAGCACGCGCTGCGGTTCTCGCTCGGCACCACGATCTACGCCGGTACCAGCGAGATCCAGCGCAACATCATCGCCCAGCAGGGCCTCGGCCTGCCCCGCGGCTAGGCGGCGGCCCGCCCGGGCGCCGCCAGGCCGCCAGGCCGTCAGGCCGCCAGCAGGTCCAGGGTCCCCAGGTCGCGGATCGCCGCACAGGCATTCGTGATCATGGATACGAACATCCGGTGGGAGCTCTCGGTGGGCTCGTTCGTGGCATAGACGGCGCCGAGCACCGCGAGCAGCGGCCCCTGCAACGTCCCGAGACGGTAGTCCTGGAAGCAGGCCTCGAACGGGTAGTCCGGCACCCCGATCTCGACGAGCCGGTCGTGATAGACCCCCACCAGTGCCCTCTCGTGCGCCCGCCGGAGCTCCGGCGGGAGGGCGGTGGAGAGGAAGTACGCGACGTCCCGGCCGGGGAACCCTACTTCCAACGACTGCCAGTCGACTGCCATGACCTCGATGGGCGCCGTCCCGGTGCCGTCGGAGAAGAGCAGGTTGTCGAGCCGGTAGTCCCCGTGGATGAGCGTGTGCCGGTCGCCGACGTGCCGACCCCAGCGGCCGAACAGTTCGGCGGTGCGGCGCAGGGTGTCGGTGTCGGCCGGCGCGAGGTCGCCCCCGAAGCGTTCGAGGAACGGCACGGTCGTCGCCGCGAACACCTCGGCGAGGAAACCGAGCCCGGCCTCGTCGGTGCGGCGCAGCCAGTCGGCGCTGTCGGCCAGCCCGTCCCGCCCCCAGAACGGCGCATGCAGCCCGGCGAGGTTCCGGATCGCGGCCCGCGCCTGCGGGAGGGTGGCGCCCCGCACCTGGGAGCCGGGTCGGGACGGGTACGCGTCCTCCAGCACCAGGGTGAAGCTCCGGCCGTCGGTGCTGATGGCGGCGCTCCAGCACCGCGGCACCCGGATCCGCGCGCCCGGGGCGAACCTGCGGTAGTAGCCCACCTCGCTGCGGTAGCCGGGGGCGATCTGCGCGCGGCCCTCCGGGGAGCCGGCCGCCAGCTTGACCACCACCGACGCCGGTGCCGGTGAGCCGCCGGGCTGGGCGTCGAGGTGGAAGCGGTGACTGGAGCTGAGCTGGCCGCCGCCGACGGGCTCGTGCCGCAGGCCGACGACCTCGACGTCGGTGCCGCCGCGGCGCAGCGCGGCGCTCATCCACGCGGGCGTGACCAGAGCCGGGTCGTCGACGATCCACTCCGTCTCCACCGTCAGAGTGCCGTCCGATTCGGTCATCCTGCCCTCCGGGCCTGCTCGCGGTGTTCGGTACCGGTCCGGGTCAGGAGAGCTTGTAGCGGATCGGGAGCCGTTTGGGCCCGCCGACGAACAGCGTCCGCATGTACTCCGCCGGGCCGGCCAGCTCCACCTCGCGCAGCCGGGGGAGCAGCTCGGCGTAGAGCGCGCGCCCCTCCAGCCGGGCGAGGTGGGTGCCCAGGCAGTAGTGGGCGCCGAAGCCGAAACCGACGTGCTTGTTCGGGGTCCGGCCGACGTCGAAGCGCTGCGGGTCGGCGAAGGTCTCCTCGTCGCGGTTGGCGGACGGGTAGGACAGCAGCACCGACTCGCCCGCCGCGATCGGGACGCCGCGCACGACCGTGTCCGCGGTCGCCGTGCGCATGAAGTGCTTGACCGGGGAGACCCAGCGGATCATCTCCTCGACCGCGGTGGGCACCAGGGACGGGTCGGCGGACAGCCGCTGCCACTGGTCCGGGTTCTCCAGCAGGGCGTGCAGGCCGCCGGCGATGGCGGCGCTGGTCGTGTCGTGCCCGGCGGTGGCGATGAGGACGTAGTAGCCCACCACCTCCAGCTCGCCGATGGAGTCACCGTGGACGGTGGCGTTCGCGATCACCGAGCCGAGGTCGTCGCCGGGGTTCGCGCGGCGCTCGGCGATCACCGCCTGGAAGTACTGGAAGAAGTCCAGCAGGGCCTCCAGCGCGGCCGTGTCGCCGGTGACCCCGCCCGTCAGGTCCAGGTCCTCGGCGCCGAACAGCTCCTGGGTGAGCTTGAGCATCCGGGGGAAGTCCTCCTCGGGCAGCCCGAGCAGGGAGAGGATCACATACAGCGGGTAGTGCGCGGCGACGTCCCGGACGAAGTCGCACTCGCCGCCGAGGTCGGCCATGTGGTCCACATAGCGCTTCGCCAGCTGGGCGATCCGGTCGGACAGCCGCCGGACGCCCGCGGGCTTGAACCAGTCGGCGCTGATGTGCCGGTATACCGGGTGGTCCGGGGCGTCCATCTGCACCAGGGTGCGCACCGGCGGCGCGTCGGCGGCCGGGTCCTGGTTGACGGCCGTGCGCGGCGCGTTGTGCCACAGCTCGGCATCCCGGGAGATCTCCATGACGTCCTCGTACCGGGTCACCGCCCAGAACGGCACGAAACCGTCCGTCTCGACCCGGTGTACCGGTGACTCCCGGCGCAGCACGGCGGTGGCGGCATGGAACCGCTTCTCGTCCGCGTAGGCCGTGGGGTCGGTGAAGACGCTGCCGGCTTCCTCAACGTTCATGGTCGGTCCTTCCCGCTGCCAGCGGACGGGGCACCTCCGGCCGGCGTCTGCGGACGCGGCGAGGCACCGGGCGAGGGGTTTCGGTCACCCGACGGACAGGACGGCCCACCGGCAGGAACCCGCGGGATTCGATCCGATCGAAAGATATATAGACGAATGCCGGGACGCAACGGGCTCGTCGGGCCGACCGCGGCGGGGCCGCCAGGGTCCCACCGCGGTGTGGCCCGCGGGGCCTGCCGTCCCGTGCTCGACACCGCTCAAACATCTAGATAGATTTGCCGCCCGCCCTGGAAGGGATTCGAGATGGAGTCGACGCTCGTCGAACGGAATGACGGCCTGGTCACGGTCACGTTCAACCGCCCGGACCGCAAGAACGCGCTCAATGCGGACAGCTGGGCGGATCTCGACCGGGTGCTCGGGGAGGTCACGAACAACCCCGAGGACCGCGCCCTGCTCATCACCGGCGCCGCGGGCAACTTCTCGTCCGGCGCCGACCTCTCCGGCAGTGGTGACGCGAAGTCGAGCGGGCTCACCGGCCGCGGCCGCCAGGCGATCCTGGTCGAGATGCGGGTCGTCGGCGAGATCATCAACCGGCTGCACCGGCTGCCGAAACCGACCGTCGCCGCGGTGGACGGGGTCGCCGCGGGGGTCGCGGTCGGGCTCGCCATGGCGTGCGACCTCATCGTCGCCAGCGACCGTGCCCGCTTCAGCTCGGTGTTCGTCCGGCGCGGGCTGGCGCTCGACGGCGGTACCTCCTGGACGC
The DNA here is from genome assembly GCF_001636565.1 of Frankia sp. EI5c. Classification (GTDB taxonomy): domain Bacteria; phylum Actinomycetota; class Actinomycetes; order Frankiales; family Frankiaceae; genus Parafrankia. Next base: position 191,262 of record NZ_LRTK01000007.1, on the reverse strand, counting down.
TGCCGCGCCATGTCGGGCTGCGCCGGGCGAAGCAGCTGGCGTTCCTCGGTGACTGGCTCGGCGCCGAGCAGGCGCTGGACTGGGGGCTCGTCAACGAGGTGGTGCCGGCCGGCGACCTGCCGACGACCGCGACGGCGCTGGGTCGGCGGCTGGCCAGCGGCCCGACGACCGCCATCAGCCTGATCAAACGGCTGCTGGACGCGAGCGAGTCGATGACCTTCGAACAGGCGGTGGAGGAGGAGGCCCGGGCGCAGCACATCACCTACACCACCAAGGACATGCGGGAAGGGATGCGGGCGTTCGCCGAGCGCCGCGAGCCGAAGTTCACGGGCGAATGAGCGTCCGGCTGCTGGCGTCCGGGACGCCCGAGCAGGAGATGCTCGTCGGCACGGCCATCCGCTTCATCGAGGACACCCTGCCGCTGCCCGGTGTTCGCGCGCTCGCCGACAGCGGGTCCGGCGCGGGCCCGGCCTACACGGCGGCGGCCGGCTCGCTCGGCTGGTTCGGGCTGCTGGTGGACGAGGGCCACGGCGGCGGGAGTGTCTCGGGCAACGGTGTCTCGGGCAACGGTCTGCTGGACGCGGCCGCGGTGGCCGCCGAACGCGGCGCCGCCCTCCAACCGGGCCCGTTCGTCGGCACCAACCTCGTCGCCCACGCGCTGTCCAGCGCGGGCACGCCCGCGTCCGCGCCGCTCCCGAGCGGCGAGTCGCACGCCGAGCTGCTGCGGCGGCTGGTCGAGGGGCGGGCCACCGCGGTCTGGGTGGCGGGCGCCGTCGGCGGGCTGACCCCCGGCGCCGGTGAGATCACCCTCCGGCACGACCGCGGAACCGCCGTCGCCGCCGTCGCCGCGGACGCCGGCGGGCCGGCCCAGGCCGGTGCCGCGCACTACGTGCTGGACGGCGAGGTCCGCCACGTCGCCGACGCGCTCGACTGCGAGATTCTGCTGGTCAGCGGGCACGGCCCGGACGGCCTGACCCAGGTTCTGGTCCCCGTCCGCGCCGCGGGAGTCGAGGTACGGCGGCTGGCCGGCCTGGATCTCACCCGGCAGACCTGCGCGGTTCGGCTGCGCGGCGTCCGGGTGCCCGCCGGGGCTGTTGTCGGCGTTCCGGGAGTGGCCACCGAGGAGCTCTTCGCGCGGCAGGCGCGGATCGCGGCCGTGCTGTCGGCCGCCGAGTCGGTCGGCGCCATGCACGGGGACTTCGAGCTGGCCGTCGAGTACGCCCGTGCCAGGATCGCCTTCGGCCGGCCGATCGGCTCGTTCCAGGCGATCAAGCACCTGCTCGCGGACACCAGCCTGGCTTTGGAGATGGCCAAGGGCCTGGTGGCCGCCGCCGCCGAGGCGCTCGGGTCGGGCGCGCCGGACGGGGCCGAGCTCGCGCACGCCGCCAAGGCGTTCGTGGCGGAGCACAGCATCACCCTCACGCATTCGTGCTTCCAGGTCTTCGGCGGAGTCGGCTACACCTGGGAACACGACCACCACCTGTTCATGCGCCGGCTGGCGGCCGACGCGGAGGCCTTCGGCTCCGCGGACTGGCACCGGGCCCGGCTGGGCGAGCGGATCGGAGTCGGCTGATGGCGGACATCGCGGTGGCGGAGGACGGGCGCACCGGAACCGGGGGCACCGGAACCGGGGGCAGGGCCGACACACCCACCCTCGACGAGTTCCGCGCCCGGGCACGGGCCTGGATCAGGGCGAACCTCGAACCCGCCCCCGCACCGGCGGGCGGCGCGGTCTCGTCACCGGCCCGGTCCACCGAGATGGCCCCGGCGGCCCTCGCGGCGGCCCGCGCGTTGCAGCGGCGGCTCTTCGAGGCGGGCTATGCCGGCATCACCTGGCCGCGGGAGTACGGCGGCCAGGGCCTCGGCGCCGAGTACGAACGCGCCTTCGTCGAGGAGGCGCGCGGCCGTCGGCTGCCGAACCTCGGGATCGCCGGGGGGACGACCTTCGGGGTGTGCGCGCTGACCATGCTCGCGCACGCCTCACCGGAGTTCCTGCGGCGCCACATCCCGCGGATCCTCGCCGGTGACGAGCTGTTCGTACAGTTCTTCTCCGAGCCGGAGGCCGGGTCCGACCTCGCCGGAGTCCGCTCGCGGGCGGTCCGGGAGGGTGGGCGCTGGATCCTGAACGGTTCGAAGACCTGGAGCAGCGGCGCGTACTACGCCGACTGGGGCATGTGCCTGGCCCGCACCGACTGGGACGTGCCGAAGCACCGCGGGCTGACCTGGTTCGCGGTCCCGATCACCGCCCCGGGGGTGACCGTCCGGCGCATCCGGCAGATCACCGGCGACGCCGAGTTCTGCGAGGAGTTCTTCGACGACGTCGAGCTCACCGACGACGACGTGATCGGAGGCGTGAACGACGGCTGGTCGGTCGCGCAGACCATGCTGATGTTCGAGCGCGGCGGCGGTCTCAGCCACGGCGGCCAGGCCCGGAAGCCCCCCCGGGGCATCGCCCCGGACCTGGTCGCGCTCGCCCGCTCCGTCGGCCGGCTCGACGACCCGGCGGCGCGGGACCTGATCGTGCGGGCGCACGTCGACGATGTCGCCCGCCGGGCGCTGCTCACCCGGCTCGGTCACCGGATGCGGGCGGAGCCGGGCCAGGCCGCTCATCTGGCGTCGTACGCCAAGCTCGCCGCCGGCGTCCACGACCCGCTGCGGGCCAACCTCGCCCTGCGCATCGGCGGGCCCGACGCGGTGGCGTGGGCGGAGGGCGACGAGGCCGCGGCGAGCACCGCCACCGGTTTCCTCAACAGCCGCTTCATGTCGATCGCCGGCGGGACCAACGAGGTGCAGCGAAACGGCATCGGCGAGCGGGTGCTCGGCCTGCCCCGGGAGCCCTCGTTCGACAGCGGCAAGCCCTTCCGCGAGGTGCTGCGCGACGCCCGGAACTGGACCGGCCGCCAGAGCTAGGGTTTCGGCGCCGGCCCGGGCCGGCGCCGGCGCCGGGCCGGCGCCGGGCCGGCGCGCCGCTACCTGCCGCTGACCGCGCCGCTGACCGCGGGCACCGCGCCGGACGCGGCCTGACGGGCCCAGGTGTAGTCGGCCTTGCCGGACGGGTGGCGCCCGATCCGGTCGCACAGCAGGACGGCCCGCGGCGCCTTGAACCGGGCGAGGGCACCGGCGACGAACTCCCGGACCTCGCCGGGGGACACCGTCACCCCCGGCCGCGGCTGGACGAGTGCGACGACCTCCTGGCCGAAACGCTCGCTCGGGCGGCCGACCACCAGCGCGTCGAGGATGCCGGGGTGCCGGCGCAGCACCTCCTCGACCTCCTCGACGAAGACCTTCTCGCCCCCGGTGTTGACGACCATCGCGTCCCGGCCGAGGATCTCGATCGTGCCGGCGGCGGTGAGGCGGGCCCGATCGCCGGGAACGGCGACGCGCTCCCCTTCGATGATCGGGAAGGTCTGCTCCGTCCTCGCCCGGTCGTTCAGGTAGCCAAGGGGTGTCCGGCCGGTGCGCGCCGCCCAGCCGATCTCGTCCGCACCGGGGGCGAGGAACCTGCTCCGGTCGGCGGACAGCACCGTCGCGCCGGGGGACGGCACGAACTCGCGGGTCTCCTGGCCCTTCCTGGACGCGCCGAAGGCCATTCCGCCGGTCTCCGAGGCGCCGTAGCCGTCCACGACCGTGAGCTGCGGCAGGTGCTCGAGCAGGGCGTGTTTGAGTGCGGCGCTCGTCGTCGCGCCCCCGGTGCCCAGCCGCACCAGCGACGACAGGTCGTAGGGTCGTGCCCGCATCTGTTCGACCAGTGGCCGCGCGTAGGCGTCACCGACGATGGACATGAGCGTCACCCGTTCGCGTTCGATGGTCTCCAGGATGGCGCGCGGGTCGAAGGGCCTGGAGTCGTCGTGGAGGATCACGGTGCCGCCGTTGTTCAGCCCGGCGAACGCGGTCCACTGGGCGGCGCCGTGCATCAGCGGGGGCGCGGCGAACCAGACCCCGGCGCCCTTCCGGGCGATGGAGGCGATCAGGTCGCGGGTGGCGCCCTCGATCCCGCCGGCGGCGGAGACGTAGACGTCGGCCTGCCGCCACAGCACACCCTTCGGGGTGCCGGTGGTGCCGCCGGTGCAGACCAGGAAGAGATCGTCCGGGGACGGCACGGGCAGGTCGTCGAGACCGTCCGTGGTACGGACCGCGTCCTCGAACGGGATGCTGCCGGGCAGCGGCGGGACGCCGGAGCCGTCGTCGACGTCCAGCAGCAGGCGCCCCTCGGTGCCGCCGGCCTCGGCGAGTGCCGGGCCGAGCCGTCGGTGCAGGACGACGGCCTCGGCACCGATCTGGTCGAGCAGCGCACCGATCTCGCGCGGCGCGTAGTGGTGGTTGACGTTGAACGGCACCGCGCGGGCCCGGAAGGCGCCGATCATGGTCTCGACGTACTCGGGGCAGTTGGAGAGCAGGATCGCCACCGGGCTCTGGCCGCACTCCCACCGATCGAGCGTCTCCCGCTCCCGCCGCACACCGAGCCCGTGCCCGCGTAACCGGGCGGCGAGGCCGCGGGTGCGGTCCCGCACCTGGGCATAACTGCGGCGCACGGTGCCCCACACCAGCATCTCGCGGTCGGGCACCTCCCCGGTGACGACGTCGAGCACCGCGGGCAGAGACCACTCGTTCGCTGTCATCCGGGCTCCTCGACGCTCCTCGGCAACGGGAGCGATGCTACAAAGACATCTATACCTATTCAATGCCGCGAAGGTAGGCTGACCGGCGGAGGTCGGATCCAGTCACGCGCCCAGCTGTGTCCTGACCTGCGGATCGTTCGCGGATCGATCTGCTGTGGGGTGGCCGCCGAGGTTGAAACATCCGGATCTCTCGGGGTCAGGTGGGGCTGCCCGTGGCGCCGCATCCGGTCCCGACCCCTCGACCACCCCGAACGCCCGACCCTCCGGCCCCCCGACCGCCGCCGTGGCGACCTCCCGAGGAAGGCACCATGACCGAAGCAGTGATCATCTCGACCGCCCGTACGCCCATCGGGCGAGCCCGCAAGGGGTCGCTGGTCGGCCTGGACGCGTTCCAGCTGGCCGAGGCCGTCGTACCCGCGGCGCTGGAGCGCGCGGGTGTGCCGGCCCGGGACGTCGACGGCCTGGTTCTCGCCGAGGCGTACCAGGGTGGCGGTGTCATCGCCCGGAACGTCGCCGTGCGGCTCGGGCTGGACGACCTGGCCGGCATCGCGACCAACCAGCACTGCGCGGGCGGCCTGAGCGCCGTCGCGATCGCCGCCGGCAGCGTGCGGGCCGGCATGGACGGGGTGGTCATCGCCGGGGGCACCGAAAGCCTGAGCAACAGCGCGATCACGACCACGAAGAAGGGGCCGGACGGGCAGTCGGTGACCTGGGTGTCGGCCTCGCACCCGGAGACCCCGGACGCCCCCGCCTTCGACATGGCGATCACCGTCGGCGAGAACACGGCCCGTGAGCTCGGCCTGACCCGGCTCGACGTGGACGGCTGGGCCGCCTACAGCCATGCCCGGGCGATCGAGTCCATCGACGGCGGCTACTTCACCGACCAGATCGTGCCGGTCGAGATTCCGCAGCCGGACGGCACCACCAGGGTGTTCGACACCGACGAGTTCCCGCGCCGCGGCACCACCGTCGAGCGCCTCGCCCAGCTTCCCCTGCTGCACCCGGAGCTTCCGGACGCGACCGTGACCGCCGGGAACGCCGCCGGCCTGAACGACGCCGCGGCCGCGGTCACGGTGGCCAGTGGCGACTACGCCGCGGCGCACGGGCTGGCCCCGCTGGCCCGGATCCGCTCCTGGTCCTCGGTCGGGGTCGCCCCGGCGCTGACCGGGCTCGGCCCCACGCTAGCCATCCCGAAGGCGCTGGACCGGGCCGGACTGTCGCTGGCGGACATCGACCTCTTCGAGGTCAACGAGGCGTTCTGCTCGGTGCCGGTCGCGACGATCCGCAAGCTCGGCATCCGGCCGGAGATCGTCAACGTGAACGGCAGCGGCGCCAGCCTCGGCCACCCGATCGCCGCGACCGGCGCCCGGATGGTCATCACCATGGTCCACGAGCTGCGCCGGCGCGGGAACTCCCTCGGTGTCGTCTCCATGTGTGCCGGCGGCGGCATGGGCGCCGCGATGGTCATCGAGGTCCTCTAGGAACGCCGAAGAGGAACGCCGCGTAGGAACGCCGCGTAGGAACGCCGAACGAGCGGGGTCCGTCAGCGGCCGGACCAGTCGGGCGGCCGGCGGTCGAAGAAGGCGGCGATCCCCTCCGCGACGTCGGCGCTCTCCAGCAGCCGGGCGTGGGCGGCGTCGCTGTGTGCCCAGCTGGCGCTCTCGTCCCCCGCGGTCTCATGGCGCGCGACGTCGAGTGCGGCGCGCACGGCGAGCGGCGCGTTGGCGATCACCCGGTCGGCGAGCGCGAGCGCGCCGTCGAGCGCGCCGCCCGGTTCGGTCAGGACGTTGACGAGGCCGAACCGCTCGGCGCGCTCGGCGGTGATGTTGTCGCCGGTGGCGAGCATCTCGTTGGCGACATTGCGCGGCAGTACCCGGGTGATCCGGAAGGACCCGCCGAAGTCCGGCATCAGCCCGCGCTTCACCTCCGGCAGCCCGAACCGCGCGGTGCGGGCCGCGACGACCAGGTCAGCGCAGAGGACGAGCTCGACGCCGCCGCCGAGTGCCAGGCCCTCGACGGCGGCGATCAGCGGCTTGGTCCGCTGCCGGTGGATGAGGCCGGCGATCCCGCCGCGCTCGGTGGGCTCGCCGGGCCCGCTGGCGAGGTCCGCGCCGGCGGAGAACACCCGGGGGCCACCGGTGAGGATGCCGCACCACAGCTGCGGGTCGTCCTCGAGGGTGTTCATCGCCTCGTCGAGGCCGGCGGTGACGGCGGCGTTGATGGCGTTGCGCTTCTCCTCCCGGTCGATCCGGATGACGAGCACCCGCCCGTGCCGGCTGGTCACGACGCTCATCTGGCCCGCGCCCGGGCCAGCAGGGCCTTCCCGGCGCCGCGCACGCTCGCGGCCAGGAAGGTCGCCCAGTCGAAGTAGTCCCGCCACAGCACCACCAGGCCGTCGCGCACCTCGAACGTCCCGCACACCCAGAACCGCGCCTCCCACCGGCCGGCGCGCAGGACGTCGGTGCGTTCGGTGAGCACGACCGGGCCGTCCGCGGCCAGGTGGTGGGTGCGGGCCTCGAAGCCGGTGCTGTGCCGGAGCATCCACCGCAGTTGCCTCTCCACGGCGGCGCGGCCCCTGGCGGGCGGCNGCGGGACGTTCTGGTAGACGACGTCGTCCGCGAGGAGGCGCAGCGCCGCGTCGCCGTCGAGCCGCTCCAGCGCCGCCAGGAACTCCCTGACCACCGCCCTGGGGTCCTGCTCTGTGATCGGGTCCTGCGTTGCCGTCGGGTCCTGCGTTGCCGTCGGGTCCTGCGTTGCCGTCGGGTCCTGCGTTGCCGTCGGGTCCTGCGTTGCCGTCGGGTCCTGCGTTGCCGTCGGGTCCTGCGTTGTCGTCGGGTCCTGCGTTGTCGTCGGGTCCTGTGCTGACTGCGGATCTGACATGGCGGGGGCCCTTCGGACGGGGGCGGAACCGGCCTCGGTACGAGTATCCACGTTGCGGATGCCGGTATATACGTATATATCTTTTAGGTCGGGTGTGCTGGTGGGACGGCGCGCAGCCGTAGGTTGAGGGGCTCTGGCTGGTTCCGCCGCTGATGCTCTCACCCGTCTGGCCGGTGCGCCCTCGCCCTGCCGGGCACAGCACCTGATACAGCGCTCGCGGGAGAGGAACAACACGTGGAACTCAAAGGTCTACGAGCGGTCGTCGTCGGCGGTGCCTCCGGCATGGCGAAGGCGACGGCCGAGCTGATCGTGGCGCGCGGTGGCAAGGTCGCCATCCTGGACCGGACGGTGAGCGAGGGCCAGCAGGTCGCCGACGAGCTGAGCGGCACCTTCCACCCCTGCGACGTCACCGACTTCGCGGGAACGGAAGGCGTCATCGAGGCGGCGGTGGCGGCGCTCGACGGGATCGACGTCGTGGTGAACACGGCTGGCGGCGCGACCCCGGCCGCACCCTCAGCAAGGACGGGCCGCTGTCCATCGAGACCTTCCGGAGCATCGTCGATCTCAATCTGGTCGGCACGTTCAACGTCGCCCGGCTCGCCGCCTGGCACATGAGCAGGAACGAGCCGAACGCCGACGGTGAGCGCGGCGTCATCATCAACACGGCGTCGATCGCCGCGTTCGAGGGCCAGATCGGCCAGATCGCCTACACCGCGGCCAAGGGCGGCGTCGCCGCGATGAGCCTCACCATGGCGCGGGAGCTGGGCACTCTCGGGATCCGGGTGAACGCGATCGCGCCGAGCCTGTTCCACACCGGCCTCACCCGGGGCATTCCGGAGGAGTACGAGAAGGTGCTGACGAAGGACGCGGCGTTCCCGAAGCGGATGGGCCGCCCGGACGAGTACGCCCGGCTCGCCGTCGGCATCATCGAGAACCCCATGCTGAACGGCTCCACCATCCGCCTGGACGGCGGCCAGCGTTTCGCGCCGAAGTAGGCCGAATCCGCCGCGGCGGGCCGATCCGCCAGCTGATCCGGCAGCCGGGCCGGGCGGCCCGCAGATCCGTGCCGCCCGGCCGGTTTCCTGTTCTTTCCGGCCGCGCTTGACCATACATATGTCCAGCCGGGCATGATTCGCCGGTCACGCAACACGCCACCCGCGCCCGGGCCGTTCCCGGGCCGGGACGGAACGGAGAGGGCCGGTGCCGCATGACCGATCTGCAGATCCGCAGGATTCCGTTCTCCTTCGACGAGTCGGTGCCATTCCAGTGGAACCCGGCGAACCCGTGCTTCGGGCTGGTCGCGAACGCGATCGGGGTGCTTGCCATCGCGTTCGAGAAGTACATCGTCGCCGTCACCCGGGACGCGCTGCCCCAGCTGAGGGACCCCGAGGCCGCCGCGGAGGCCGACGCCTTCCTGCGGCAGGAAGCCCAGCACGCGCGGGCGCACCGGACGCACCTCGCCGCCCTGGTCGGGCGCTACCCCGGCCTGAGCACCACCGTGGCGGCTGCGCACAGCAGGTACGACGCGCTGCGGGAGAAGGAGCCGCTGGCGTTCCACGTCGCGTACATCGCCGCGCTGGAGGCGACCTTCACCCCGCTTTTCCGGATGATGCTGGAGAACCGCGAATCCCTGTTCACCCCGGGTGAGTCGCGGGTGGCGTCGCTTTTCGTGTGGCATTTCGTCGAGGAGATCGAGCACCGCGGCTCGGCACTGGTGATCTACGACGGGATCGTTGACAACCCCCGCTACCGCACGCGTGTCGCCCGCCGGGCTTTCAGTCATGCCGTCGATGTGTACCGCCTCATCCTCGACGGGTTCGAGGAACATGTTCCGCTGGCGGATCGTCTCGTCCCGACGAGCCTGGTGGCACCGCGGGCGATGTGGCTGCGGGAGATGGCGGCCCGGCTGCCGTTGTTGCGGCACCGCCGGCCGGCGGGCGGGTATCCGGCGGCTTTCCAGGCGGTCCCGACAGGCGAGCTGCTGGCTTCGTTCGTCGGGCTGCTGCGCTCCCAGTCGCCGCGCCACCGCCCAGCGGGAGAGCGGCTGCCCGCCCTGGCCGGCAGCTGGTTCGCGGCCTACGACCAGGGCGTGGACATGACTCGCTTCGAGGGATCACCACTGCCCGCCTTCCCGGTGGACAACGGGTACCCCGCCACCCGGCCAGGCGCCTGAACCACGCTGCACGACCGCGCTCCGCNGGAGGGTGTCACCGAAGGCCCGCCGACGCGGCGACGCTGTCAGCCCGCGGGTGGGGGAGGGGCGGCCGGGCTCGCGTCGACCAGGTCGGCGAGGGCCGCCCGGTCCAGCTTCTGCATGGGCGTGAGCGGGAGGGCGTCGACCAGCACCAGGGCTTCGGGCAGCTTGTAGACCGCCAGCCGACCCCGCAGATGGTCGAGGAGTTCCTCCAGCCTCGGCGGGCGCCCGGAGTCCCGAGGCACGACGACCGCCACACCGCGTTCGCCCAGGACGGCGTCGGAGCGTGGCTGCACGGCGCACTGCGCGACCGCCGGATGCGAGCCGAGCACGGCCTCGACCTCGGCCGGGTAGACGTTGTAGCCGCCGCGGATGTACATCTCCCGGCGCCGGCCACGGAGCCGGATCAGGCCGGAGCCGTCGCGCAGAGCCAGATCGCCGGTGCGTACCCAGCCGTCGACGAGGGTCTGGCGGGTTGCCTCGGGGTCGTCCCAGTAGCGGGCCATGGCGCTGGGGGTTCGCAGCCACAGCTCCCCGACCTCGTCGACGGGCAGCTCGCGGCCGTCGTCGTCCCGGATGGTGGCGTGCNCCCCCCGCCGCGGCCGCCCGACGGACCACAGCGCCTCGTCCGCGGCACCCGGATCGGTACCGAGGCCGCAACCACCGGTCTCGGTGGCGGAGTAGCGCACGCAGTACGGTGCCCCGAAGCGGCTGCGCGCCTCCTCGACCAGCGCCGGCGGTGACGGTGCCGCGCCGGCGACCAGCATCCGCACACCGGACAGGTCGAAGCCGTCGAAGTCCGGCACCCGCAGCATCAGGGCGAGCTGCGGGGCGACCGCGTTGACGACGGGGATCCGCTCGGCGGCGATCAGGGCCAGCGCGTCCGCGGCCCGCCAGCGGGTTCGCAGGTGGGTACGCAGACCGCGGCGCAGATACCAGGGCAGCTTCGTCATGAAGCCGACGTGGGCGAACGGGGTGGCAGTCAGCACCGGCTCGCCGGCCCGCCCCGCCCACTCGCGGTTCGTGTCGATCATCGCGGCGGCGTCCAGCGCGCCCTCGGTGAACACGGCGCCCCGGGGACGGCCGGTGGTGCCGGAGGTGAAGACGATCGCCACCGGCCGGGACGGGTCGCCGGGCGGTGACACCGGGACGGGGCGGCCGGCCCCCCACGCGCGCAGCTCGTCCACCTCGCCGTCCGTATGCAGGACGAGGGCCGGGTCGACGACGCCGCTGAGGGCATCCTGCTCGGCGGGGGCGAGCAGCGGGTTGATCCCGGCGGTGACCGCGCCGAGCTTCGCGGCGGCGACGTAGGCGAGCACATAGGGGAACTGGGAGGGCAGCCGCAGCACGATCCGGTCGCCCGGGCCGATGCCCCGCCCGGCCAGCCCGGCGGCCAGGGCGTCGGAGTTCCGGTCGAGGTCGGCGAAGGTGAGGCACTGCCCGTCCGCCCGGACGAAGGCGGCCGCGGGGCCGAAGCGCCGGGCGGCCTCGCGCACGGTGTCGGCCAGCCGGACCGGCCCCGTGGCCGAGCGCGCCGGTGTCACCGACACACGGACACCCCCGTCAACGGCGTACCGGACGCCTGGTGGTGAGGCCGGGTGAGGCCGGGCCCGACCTCACCACCAGGCGAGTCCGTGGAACCCACGGGAAGCATGTTTCCAACACTGACTACCAGTGTCAATGCTGTACAGGCGGCGGACGAGGGGGGAGACCGCGGCATCCCTCCCGTTCGGGCTCGCCCGTCCCGCGGGTCACTGTTAGCATAATGTATCCAATAAGGGCGGAGCGGGGTTCGCCTCGGGAGATCGACCCGCACCCGCACCTGCACCGCACGCGCGCTGCTGCTGGAAACCAGCTACCCGACGTCCGCCGCCGCCGCCGAGGCGGTCGCCCAGAGCCTGCAGAGAGCCTGATGACGACATCGATTCCCCAGCCGACCCCGCCCGCGGACGGCACCGCGGAAGCCGAGCCCACCGCGTCCGCCACCGTGCCCGAGCCGGCGACCGTGCCCGAGCCGGCGACCGTGCCCGAGCCGGCGACCGAGACCGAGGTCGCGGCCGGCGGTGAGCTCACCCTGACGGTGGTCGACGGCATCGCCCGGATCACGCTGAACCGGCCGGATGCCGGCAACGCCCTCACCATGGGCCAGCGTGACGCGCTGCTCACCTGGTTCGCCCGCTTCAACGCCGACCCGTCGGTGCGGGTTGTCGTGCTGGCCAGCACCGGGCGCTTCTTCTGCACCGGCGCGGACCTGCGCCAGCAGCGGTCCGCCGGTCCGCGCCCGGAGGGCGTTCCGGAGAAGCTCGTCGGTGACATCCGCCGGGCGATGAGCACCGGCGGCATCAACGTGGTGCACGCCATCCTCGACTGCGAGAAGCCGGTGATCGCGGCCGTTCAGGGCACCGCGGCCGGCATCGGCGCGCACCTGGTGTTCGCCTGCGATCTGGTGGTCGCCGCGGAGAACGCCAGGTTCATCGAGATCTTCGCCCGGCGGGGGCTGGCCGTCGACGGCCTCGGCACCTGGCTGCTGCCGCGGCTGGTCGGGCTCGCCCGCGCCCGCGAGCTGGTCCTGCTCGCCGAGGACATCCCGGCCGCGCGTGCCGCCGAGATCGGGCTGATCGCCCGGGCGGTTCCGGCCGACGCGCTCGCCGCGACCGTCGACGAGCTTGCCGCCCGCCTCGCCGCTGGGCCGACCCGCGCGCACAGCGCCAACAAGTGGCTGCTCAACCGCTCCCTGGACGTCGACCGGCACACCCTGGCGCAGGAGGAGGCCTGGGTGGTGGAGGCGCTGTCGTACACCGAGGACGCCGACGAGGGCGTCCGCAGCTTCGTCGAACGCCGCCCCACCAGGTTCCGCGGGTTCTGAGTTCGGGTTCTCTGGGTTCCGCGGTCTCTGACCGCGCGATGCGAGCATGGTGGGGTGCGCTCCTCGCCGTCTCCGGGCCAGTGGCCTCCGCGCCGGGCGGCCGAGGTGCTGGCGGGAAGGCGTGTCCACCTGATCGAGGCGGAGCCGCCCGTGGTCTCGCCGGCGGAGCGGGCGGTGGTGGACCAGGCATGGGACGACGCGGTGACGTCCAACCCGGCACTGTTCGACGGCCCGGTCGTGGTCTGTCTGGACCTTCACCGGCGGGGATCCGACGAACTGGTGCTGGTCTGGACGCGAAGCACCTACCGGTCCTTCGCGCTTCGCCGGGTGCCCGGTGCCCGGGCGCCGCTGCCCGGACTCTTCGTCGGTGTGCTGCAGCCGACCGAGGACGGGCGGGTGCTGGTCGGGCGGTCGTCGTCGTCCACCGCGGTGCCCGGCCGCTGGCAGCTTCCGGGCGGGTCGGTGGAGCCGCCAGGCCAGGGCGGGCGGCTGGACGCGGTCGCGCTCGCGGGTAACGCCGCCCGGGAGCTGGCGGAGGAGACCGGGGTCGTGGCCGACGTCGCCGACCTGCGCCTGCGGTGCGTCACCCGGAGCAGTAACGGAAATCTCGGCTTCCACTACCTCGCCCCGCCCCGCCCGGAGGCGCACCTACGGGAGCGTTTCGAGGCGCAGGCGGCCGCGGAGGTCGCTCGAGGTCTTGTCCCGGAGCTGGAGCAGATCCTGTTGGTGCGCGCCGCGGACATCGAACGGTTGGCCGGTCCATACTCCGAGCCTCTGCTACCAGTCGCGACCGACTACCTGACGGGGGCTGACGGCCAGCTCGAAGTCGTGCTCGGGGAGCAGCCCTGACGCGGCTGCGTTCAGCGCCTCGGGAGCAGGTCGGCGCAGGTGGATTCGTCCGGCAACAGCGGGCGGAAGCGGATCTGCCACCGGCTGCCGTCGTAGGTCCACGGGGTTGTCGTCACCGCGGTGCGCGCCGCTGCCAGCAGCTCGGCCGCCCGGTCGCCGTCGGTGGTGACGCAGGTGAGGTCGGCGGCGTGGCTGAAGGTCTCGCCGGGTAGCGGGGCGCCGGGCCAGGCCCGCTCGTTCGGGTCAGCCGGCACGCCGCCGCACCGACCGGGGCGGGCGGCGCCGGGCGCGGCTGTACAGGAGGGGGCCCAGGGGGTGACGATGGCGGCGACGGCTGCCGGTGTGTACGGCGCGGGTTCGCCGACCGCGGCCGGGCCGAGTGCGCCGGGCAGGTCGGTGAGTGCGTCGAGCAGCCCTTCGACCGCCTTCCGCGCGGCCAGCTGGTGCGCGGTCAGCCCGGTGTCGCCGTGGCCCTCGGCCAGCGCGTAGATCTCCGTCGTGCGCACCCCGTCGGCGGTTCGCACGGTGAAGCGGGTGGTCGGAGAGTCCGTGACCGACGGCTGGCCGAAGTCCCGCTCACCGCCGATACCGGCCGCGACCGCGCGGTCGACGAGCTTCTGGACGTCGGCCGCCGAGATCCGCCGCAGCTGGACGTTGGGCAGCGCAGGCCCGGGAGCCACCGCGGCCTGCGGACCTTCGCTGATCACCCGGCCGTCCTCGTAGACGACCACCAGCGGCAGCCGGGTGGCCAGCATCTCGGCGGTGACGAAGCCGCCGACCTGCTGGACCCGCACGGCAGCGGTGCCGGCGCCGCTGGCGTCAGGGGCGCCGGCACCGGCGCCCCCGCCCCCGCCCCCGGCCGGGCTGCCATCGGCGGCGGGCGGGCCGCCCAGGCCGTCCGCCGGCCCGTCGGTGGCGGCGCCGGCGCACGCCGCGGCCAGCAGCGCCGTCGCGAAGGTGGCCGCTGTCAGGCGGGCGCCGCGAAGCGTCATCATCCTCATGGCCCTTTGACGGGCCCGCGCCCGCTCTGGTTCCCATTCCGACGGCCGAGACGGGGAGGGGTCTTCTCGCCCCTCCCCGCCCGAGAACCGTCAGCCGGGACTACGCGCGTTGCCACCCGCCGGAGCCGCCGGCCTCCAGCAGGCCGACGCCGCCCGCCGCGCCGTTGAACTGCCCGCACGGCACCCCGCTGGAGTTCATCCAGTTGATCTGGAGGATTCCACCGCCTTCGGCGATGCCCTGGGCGTGTACGGAGGTGACGTTCCGGAAGAATGCGTCCCAGGTGTCATAGGCCGTGTACATCACGCCGACCGCGCTGCCGAAGTAGGCCGGACCGCCCCAGATCTCGGTGTTGTACTTCCAGGGCTGGCCCTGCGGCTTGCAGTCCACAGTTCCCCAGATCGCTATGTTCACCGACCCGGTGGCGCCCAGTGGCGCGGGTGTGCTGACCGAGGCGGCCAGCTCCAGGAACTTCTGGATTTCCTGGGGCTCGACCCGGGGCGTCAACGCCTCCACGGTGGCATCCCGTAGCAGCGGGTTTTCGGGAGTCAGCTCGCGCTCGGTAAAGGTCTGGCTCATGGTCGGGTTCTCCTCCACTCTGATGGAAGGCCTCGCTCGCGGACCGGTACCTCCACCAGATCCGGGTGGCTGGCGCGATCCGCCTCCGCGCCGCGATGCGGCCCGTCCAGGGTCGGAGACCCGCCGTAAGCCTGCGAACGGCAAACCCTGGGCAGTCGGATGAGCACCCTCTGTCTATGCCCGAAGATATGCAACGCACACGACCGTGTTCGGAAGGTCACTCGCCGTCGGAATCGGTCGGGTCGGATCGGTCGGGCTTCTCTGCCGGAACCAGTGGGGCTTCTCTGCTGGATCAGTGGGGCTTCTTCGAGGTCTTGGTGCCGCCGAAGCCGAGGCGGGCGCTGCGTTCCTTGAACTCCGGAGTGTTCAGCAGCCCGGTGACCAGCAACCTGTCCAGGTGCCGCTGGGCGGTTCGGTCCGAGATGTCGGCGTACATGTCGATGGCGAGTTTGGCGACGCCGAGTGCCTCCGCCGGAATGGTGGTGAGTTCGCGGCAGAACGCGTACACGTCGTCCAGGAAGGTCTCCGCCGGGAAGATGTCGTGCACCAGGCCGATCTGGCGGGCCTGTTCCGCGGGGACGCGCCGGCCGGCCATCGCCATCCACTTGCCCCAGGCGGGGCCGACGAGGCGGGTGAGCCGGCTGGTGCCGCCGCTGCCCGCCAGCACCCCGATGTGGATCTCCGGCACGCCGAACTCGGCGTGCGGGGTGCAGAAGCGGAAGTCGCAGGACACCGCCATCTCCACCCCGCCGCCCAGGCAGATGCCCTGGGCGGCGACGATGATCGGCTTCTCGATCGCCTCGAACTCGTCGTAGAGCGCGTGGTGGCTGCGGTAGTTGCGGCGGACGTTCCAGCCCGGGTGCAGATGCTCGGTCTCCGGGTTGCCGGGCCGGTCACCGACCGGTTCGGAGAGGTCGACACCCGCGGTGAAGTACCGGCCGACACCGGTGATCACCAGGCAGCGCAGGTCGTCCCGGTCGGCCAGCAGGTTGGCGGCGTGCCAGAGCGTGCTGGTCACCTGGGCGCTGATCAGGTTCAGCTTCGGCCGGTCGATCGTCACGGTCAGGATGCCGTCCCGCTCCGACAGGCGAGCGTGCTCCTCGCCGGCGGCGCCGGCCGGCGGCTGGTCGCGGTCCGCGCCTGTCATGGTTTCCGGATCCTTCCGTCGGTGATGGACACGTGGTCAGCCTGTGCCGGGGACGTTCGCGAACGCCCGGCGGACCATCTGGACGAACTGGTCCTCCGCGATGCCGGCCGTCCCGTCGGGGCGGGTCGCCTCGGCGTTCCGGTGGGAGCCGACCATCGCCGCGAGCAGCCGGGCGAGGCTGTCGGTGTCACCGGGGCAGATGGTGCCGTCGAGCTGCCCGCGCCGGATCACCTCGGCCGCGAGCTGGATCGCCGCGGTGTAGCCGTGGGCGACATCCGCGCCGAGCCGGGGCGCGACGGCGAAACCGGAGGAGAAAAGCCGGCTGATGAGCCGGCCGAAGTCCGGGAAGGCCCGGTAGAAGCCGATCTCGGTCCGGACCAGCCCGGTGAGCAGGTCGATGCCCAGCCCGTCCGCCTCGACGAACGAGCGGATCCGGCTCATCAGGGCGAGGCCGCGGCGGTCGATGACCGCGCGCAGCAGCTCCTCCTTGTTCGGCAGGTGCAGGTAGAGGGCGCCGACGGACATGCCGCACCGCTCGGCGACCTGCCGCAGGCTGGTCTCCCGGAAGCCGTTGCGCCCGAACAGCTCCTCCGCCGCGTCGAGCACCTTCTCGCGGTTGAGCTCGGCCTGGCGGCGCCGGAGCGTCCCGCGGGCGGAAGTCGTGGTCAACGCGAGCCCTCCCTCGACTCGGCGGCCGGCTGGGCTGGTGCGGTCGCGAAGCGCTCCCGCAGGGTCTGCTTGAGGATCTTGCCGGTGGCGTTGCGCGGCAGGTCGGCCACGATCTCGACATGCGCGGGCACCTTGAACCGCGCCAGGGCCGCACCCGCCCAGGCACGGATCTCCGCGGGCTCGACCGTGGCGCCCGTGCGCGCGACGACCACCGCCATCACCTCCTGGCCGAGCTCCCGGTGGGCCACCCCGATCACCGCGGCGTCGGCGACGTCGGGATGGTCGAGAAGGCGGTTCTCGATCTCGATCGGGTAGACGTTCTCGCCGCCGCGCACGATCAGATCACGCAACCGGCTCTCGATGTGGAGCAGGCCACCCTCGAACCGGCCGAAGTCGCCGGTGCGGTACCAGCCCGCGGCGTCCACCGGGCTGTTCTGCCCGGCCCGGCCGTCCGCCTCCCAGTAGCCGAGAAAGGTGCTCGGGCAGCGCACCCAGACCTCGCCCACCCGCCCGTCGGTGATCTCCGTCCCGGCCGGGTCGCGGACGACGACCTCGGCGGTCGGCGTGGGTACCCCGGCCGAAGCGGGATGCTCGGCGAGCCGGCGGCCGCTGATCGCGGTGCCCAGACCGCAGGTCTCGGTCATCCCGTACCCGCCGGTGAGCAGGGCGTTGGGGAGGCGCCGCGCGGCGAGCCGGGGCAGGTCCGGCGGGATCGGGGCGCCCCCGCAGCCGACCCCGCGGATCGCGGCCGTGTCGACGCCGTCCAGCGCGGGGTGTTCCAGCAGCCGCAGGATCTGGGTGGGTACCCCGCTCCACTGGGTGACGGCGTGCCGGGCGGTCAGTTCGAGGTGGGCGACCGGGTCCCACCGGCCCGGCGCGGGCAGCACCAGGGTCATTCCGGCCTGGGGCGCGACACTCAGCAGCGGGCCGAGGCCGGAGATGTGGAAGAAGGGGCCGGCCAGGACGGAGACCGGCGGTCCCGGCGGACGGGTGGCGGCGCCGCTGACGGTCTCGACGGCGCCGCGCAGGGCCGCGTCCATGCCGAAGTTGACCAGTCCGCGATGACTGATCAGCGCGCCCCGGGCACGCCCCGTCGTCCCGCTGGTGAACAGGATCGCGCAGGCATCGTCCTCCTCGACCCCGTCGACCCCGTCGACCCCGTCGACCCCGTCGACAGTCACCGGTGCGGCCACGCCGGAAGCCGCGGCGGCCGCGTCGTGGGCCGCGACCGCGGTGGCATACAGATCGGTGAAGGAGATCGTCGGTGGCAGCGCCCCACTGCGCCCGGGCGCGGGCACAGTGGGGCCGGGCCGTGCGGCCGGGTCGCCGGATCCCGCCACCGCGCCGCCGCCGTGGCGTGCCTGGGCGAGGCGGGCGAGCCGCCGCCCGTCGGCGACCAGCAGCGTGGGCCCGGTCAGCGTGATCCCGGCGGCCAGCTCGGCTCCCGTCCACCAGCCGTTGAGGCCGACGACGACGGCACCGAGCATGAGCACGCCCCAGACCGCCAGTGCGTGCTCGGCACTGTTCGCGCCGGCCAGCGCCACCCTGTCCCCGGGGCGGACACCGTGGGCGTCCCGCAGCAGCGCGGCGATGGCGCGCGCGGCATCCGCGGCCTCGCCGTAGCTGACGGTGCGGTCGGGCGCGACCAGGTACGGCCGATCCGGATGGTTGCGCGCCGCGGCGGTGAGGAGCGCCGGCAGGCTGCGGGGGCGCCGGGCGAAAACCGTCATCTCGACCCCGCGGACGTCCTCGCGGACCAGCTCGAACGGCGCCCCGGGGCCGGTCAGGGCGAGGCGCAGCCCAGGCGGGATGCGGGTGAGATCGGGCCAGGTCGGCATCGAAGCCCTCCAGGGTTGTCGACGGTGCGGCCGGGCTGCCGAGCCGCTCCTGCGTTGCCGGGCCGCCCGCACTCCGGCGGGCGCCGGCGGCCTAAACTCCGACGGCGATGACCTTGGTCTCCAGGTACTCCTCGAACCCGGGCACGCCCATCTCCCGGCCCAGGCCGCTCTGCCGGTAGCCGCCGAACGGCATGTCGGGGGCGTAGTACTGGCCGCCGTTGACGTTGACGGAGCCGGTGCGGATCCGGCGCGCTATCGCCATGGAGCNGTCGAGCGAACCGGAACTCACCGACCCGGCCAGACCGTAGATCGAATTGTTGGCGATGCGCACCGCGTCGTCGTCGGTGTCGAAGGGGATCATCACCGCGACCGGGCCGAAGAACTCCTGCTGGGCGATCGCGGAGTCCGGATCGACGTCGACGAACAGCGTCGGCTCGGTGTAGAAGCCGGTGGGCAGGCGCTCGGGCACCCCCCCGCCGACGGCGATCTTCTGGCCGTCGCGCACGCCGACGGCGATCAGGTCCAGCACGCGCTGCCGCTGGGCGGCACTGATCTGCGGGCCCATGAGCACGGACGGATCCGTCNGGTCGCCGTAGGGAAAGCTCGCCATTGCCTCGCTCATCGCGGCGACGGCGTCGTCGTAGAGCGGGCGGGCGACGAGCAGCCGGGAGTCGATCGCGCAGCCCTGCCCGGAGTGGAAGCAGGCCACCGTGGCGGCCATCGGGATTACCTTCGCGAGGTCGGCGTCCTCGCAGACGATGTGCGCGGACTTGCCGCCCAGCTCCAGGAAGGTCTTCTTGATGGTCGGGGCGGCGGCTGCCATCAGCAGCCGGCCCACCGCCGTCGAGCCGGTGAAGCTGATCATGTCGACCCGCGGGTCCTCGGCGAGCCGCTGGGCGACCCGGTTGTCCGAGGTCGTGACCACGTTGAACACCCCGGGCGGGAAGTCGGTCTCCGTCGCGACGAGCCGGCCGAGCACGGTGGCCGTCCACGGGGAGTCCGGCGCCGGCTTGAGTATGACGGTGTTGCCGGCGGCCAGCGCGGGCACCACCTTCGCCAGGTTGATCTGCATCGGCACGTTCCACGGCGTGATCGCGGCGACGACACCGACCGGCTCCCGGCTGACCACCCGCCGGCTGGCGGAGTAGGTGACCGGCGAGTCGTAGACCCCGTGGTCGCGGTCGTAGGCGTAGTTCTCGGCGAGTTCGACCGTGTAGGAGACGATCCCCAGCGCCGCGTCGAGGTGCGGGCCGTGCGTCAGCGCCACCGGCGCGCCGATCTCGGCGACGGTCAGCGTGCGCAGCTCCTCCCGGTGCCGGTCCAGGGCGTCCGCGAGCTGGCGCAGGCAGCGCATCCGCAGGGCCGGGTTGGTCGGCCAGTCGCCGGTGTCGAAGGCCGTCCGGGCGGCGGCGATCGCGGCGTCCAGGTCGGTGGCCGAGGCGTCCGCCACGTACCCCAGGACCTGTTCGGTCGCCGGGTTGATGTTGGGCAGGACGCGTCCGTCCGCGGCGTCGACGAGGGACCCGCCGATCAGCATCCGCGGCTCGCCGAGGACGGCCGCCCTGCCGGGAGGGTTGTCGGACATCGAGCTGGCTCCTGTTCGTGGAAAGACGTGGTCGCGGGTCTTGCCGGCCCGACGGGCCAGGTCAGTGGGCGGGCCGGGTCAGTGGGCGGGCCAGGTCAGTGGGCGGGCCGCCAGAGGACGTCGCGTGCCTCGAGCAGCTCGACGACGTGCTCCCCGTGGCCGCGCAGCAGGCGGACGAACTCGGCCGCCGCGCCGCCGCCGTCACCGGCGGCCATCGCCCGGGCGACGGCGCCGAGCCCCTCCTTCTGCGCCGGGATGGTTCCGGGGACGATGGCGAAGAAGTTCCCCGGGATGATCCCGGTCATCAGCCGGGAGAAGGACGACAGCCGCGGCGAGTCCGCCATGGCGAAGACCTGGCGCAGGAAGACCTCGTTCGCCTGCAGGACGTCGCCCGGTTCCTCCGCGGTCCGCAGCTGCAGCTCCGCGGCCGACAGCGCCCCGAAGTCGGCCGCGGTGGCACGTGCGGTGGCCTGCTCGGCGGCCAGGCCGTAGAGCTGACCCATCAGCGCGTAGTGGTCGATGACGGAGTTGCGGTCCAGGCCGTGGACGAAGGCGCCCCGGTGGGGCTCGATCGCTATCCAGCCCTCGCTCTCCAGCGTGATCATCGCTTCGCGCACCGGGATGCGGCTGACGCCCAGCTCCTCGGCGATCATGTCCTGACGGATCCGGTCGCCCTGGCGCAGCACTCCCGTGAAGATCAGCGCGCGGATGTGGTCGGCGACCTGGCGGCCGCTGCTGCGGCGCTCCACCTGGTACTTCGCGTGTGGCCGGTGCCGGGGCCGGGGTATCCGCTCGGGTGGCGGCATCAGCCGCTCGCGGGGAGGTCCGCGCCGGCCGGGGCACGTCCGGCCGCGGGGCTGGCTGGCACCGGGGCTGTCGCCGCTGGGCCGGTCGCCGCTGGGCCGGTCGACGCCGGACTGGATGCCGGACTGGCGCCGAGGTACGCGGTGGCCAGCTCCTCGGTGTCGAGTTCGGCGATCGGGCCGGACCACGTGATGTGGCCGACGGTGAGGAACGAGGCGTGGTCGGCGACAGCGAGTGCGTTGCGGCTCTTCTCCTCGGCGATGAGCAGGGCCGTTCCCTGCCGCTGGAGTTCGCGGAGGGCGGCGAAGATCTGCTCGCTGACCAGTGGGGCGAGGCCGAGGGACGGCTCGTCGGCGATGAGCAGCCGCGGTGGGCGGACGATCGCCGGGGCGAGTGTCAGCTGCTGCTGCTCGCCGCCGGACAGTGAGCCGGCGAGCTGGCGGCGTCGGCGGGCCAGCGCGGGGAACGCGTCGTAGGCTCGCCCGCGTTCGTCGCCGCCGCGCAGCCAGATGGTGAGGTTCTCCTCGACGGTGAGGTCGGGGAAGATCCCGCGCCCCTCCGGGGCGAGGTAGATGCCGTCGCGGCGGCGCCGCTGCGCGGGAATGGCGGTGACGTCCTCGCCCGCGAGCTCGATGCTGCCCGCGGTGGGCGTGACCAGGCCGCCGATCGCCGCGCACAGGGTGGTTTTCCCGGCGCCGTTGCTGCCGAGCAGCGCCACCGCCTGGCCGGGCCCGACGGCCAGGTCGACGCCGTGCAGCACCTCGATGCCGTTGTAACCGGCGCGGATCCCGCTGACCCGCAGCACGGGATGCGCCGAGGCCGCGGTGAGGTCCGCCCGGTCGCCCACGGCTCCGGCTGGGGATGCCCCGGCTGGGGAGGCTCCGGCCGGGGCGGCTCCGGCCGGGGCGGCCGCGGGCCGCGGGGTGGCGGTCGCTCGGCCGAGCCGGTGCCTGGCGCCCGCCGGTGCGGTCCGGGAGGAGCCGCGGCCGCGGCGCCGCTGCCCGGCGCGACTGATCGCGGCGAGCGCCCCGTCCGGGTCGCGGGCAAGGCCGATGGCACCGAGACCGAACAGGATCTGCATGAAGTGGGGCGAGTCCGGGATGCTCTCGAACGCCTGGGGGGCCAGCACGGTGACCAGGCCGGCGAGGACGGCCCCGGCCGGCCGGCGGATGCTGAAGGTGATGGTCGTCGCCAGCCAGAACAGGCCGACGAACGCGTCGTAGTCGGTGTTGGTCACCCGGCCCTTGCTGGTGGCGAGCAGGACCCCGCCGAACCCGGCGATGGCCGCGGAGATGACGAACACGAGCAGCTTCATCCGGCCGACGGCGATGCCGTTGGTCTGCGCGCCGACGTCGCTGGAGCGGACGGCGAGCATGGCCCGGCCGGTGCTGGACCCGCGCAGCGCGTGCACGAACCAGATCGTCAGCCCCAGCAGGACGAGCAGCAGCGCGACCAGCCAGCGGGGGTTGGCCGTGTCGACGAGGCCNAGGTCCGGGGCGGTGAGGGC
This sequence comes from Frankia sp. EI5c, assembly GCF_001636565.1. GTDB lineage: Bacteria > Actinomycetota > Actinomycetes > Frankiales > Frankiaceae > Parafrankia. The sequence goes on along the minus strand of NZ_LRTK01000007.1, from coordinate 168,726 downwards.
CCAGCCGCCGGACCCGTTGGAGATGTCGTGGATCTGGAAGAGCAGGTTCTGGCCGATGTAGGCGAGCGCCAGGGTGGACAGCGCCAGCGGCAGCCCGCCGAGCCGGCGGGTCGGCAGCGCGACGATCGCGCCGGTGACCGCCGCGACGGCCACGCCCGCCAGCAGCGCGATCAGGTACGGGACGTCGTGGGAGATCAGGATGCCGGCGGTGAACGCACCGGCGAGGACGAAGGCGACCTGGGCCAGGCTGACCATGCCGCCGATACCGGTGACGACGATGAACGACATCAGGACGATGGCGGTGGCGATTCCCTGGGCCAGCAGGCCGGCCCAGAAGTCGGTGGCCCCGAAGGCCGTGTAGGCGAGCAGGCCGGCGGTGGCGAGCGCCCACAGCAGCCGGCGCCGCCAGATCGAGAGGTCGCTCGGGTCGTCGGCGGGCGGCTTCTCCTCCTGGGTGGTGCCGGCGGCGCGGCCGCGCGCGGCGCCGAAGTAGAACAGCAGGCCGAAGAGGATGATGAACGGCACCGCGGTCGGGAAGCCGGTGATGTCCAGGTCGACGTAGCCGCTGACGAGGTTCTGCGCGACACCGAGCAGCAGGCCGCCGACCATCGCCAGCGGGATGGAGGCGAACCGGGCCAGCACCACCGCGGGGATGGAGATGAACAGCAGGGTGTCGTAGGTGAAGGTGGCCAGGCCGTTCATCGGCGCGATCAGGACGCCGACCAGGCCGGCGAGCCCGCAGGAGGTGATCCACGAGACCGCGGAGGCGCGGTCGGGGTCGACGCCGCGCAGCGCGGCGATGGCGGGCCGGCTCACCGCGGCGCGCATCTCCAGCCCGATGCGGGTGCGGCGGACGAGGTACCACAGCAGCAGCGCGGAGAAGACCGCGGCGCCGAGCACCGCGATCTGGTTACTGTCCAGGACCAGGCCATCGCCGAAGGTGTAGATGTCCTTGGGGGTGGGACCCAGGCCCGGGATGACGAAGACGTCCGCGAGGGTCGGGAGGTCGAGGTCGACTTTCTCGCGCAGCAGGGCAGTGATCCACAGGCACAGTGCGGGCAGCGCGATGAGCAGCCCGAGTGTGGCGACCATGCGCGCCGCGATGGACGCGTCCCGCAGGGGGTTGAACAGGATGCGGTGCAGCAGCCAGCCCAGCACCGGCGCGAAAACGCCGACACAGAGAACGGCGCTGGGCACGACGGGCAGGCCCTGACCGGTGTTGAGCTGGAAGAACAGATAGGCCGTCGCGAAGGCGACGCCGCCCTGCCCGAAGTTGAACACTCCGGACGTCTGGTAGGTGAGGGTCAGGCCGGACGCGAGGATCGCGTATAAGGCGCCGGTGACCAGCCCCGAGACCACCAGGTTGAAGAACGTGGTCACGTGTTTCCTCCTCGTCGGCGCACAGCCGTCTGGTCGTTCGCTGTTTCCCGGCCGCTACTTCTTGAGGANGGCGCCGCAGGAAAGCTTGCTGGTGATGTCGTACCTGTCGCCGTTGAGCTGGACGATCGAGGCGCAGGGTGCCGAGACGTTGTGGTTGGTCGGCCACCGAGTCTCGGGAACGGCGTCCTCGACGTAGTACGAGAAGCCGGAGTTGAGAACGCTCAGGAGCCGGTCGACGGTGAGGTCACGGCCGGCCTCGGTGGCCGCCCGCACGAACAGGTCGGCGGCCCAGTAGCCGGCCATCGCGGGCAGGCTCACGGCCGCCTCCGGGGTGTACTCGGCGAAGTCGTCGACGAGCTGCTTCACCGCGGGCACGCTGGTGTCGACGCCGGGCGTCCACTGCGCGATCGTGTAGGACTGCTGGAGGTCCCTGAATCCCGCGAGCCGGGGGTCATAGCCGACCGGGTTGAGGTTCTTTCCCTTGAAACCGGAAGCCGTCATCGCGGCCGTCAGCCTGACGATCGAGTTGAAGTCGGCGACGTAGAGCACGACGTCCGGCGGTGCGCCGTTGTCGGAGGTCATCAGGGCGCTGACCACTGCGGTGGTGTCGGTCAGCCCGGCGACCGGGATGGGACTCTCCTCGTAGACGGTCCGCACCCCGACCGCCCGGATCTGCGCGCCGAGCTCCTTCAGCCCGGCCCGGGCCGAGTCGTTGTCGACGCCGACCAGCGCGGTGCTCCTGCCGGCGGCGTGGCCGCCGAACATGGCCTTGATCATCAGGCCGTAGGTCGTGGAGGTGACCTCCCCGGCGGGGAACTGGCAGCCGGTGATCCCGAAACCGATCGAGGTCTGGCAGTACCCCTGGTTGAAGCCCCAGCCGAAGAAGGGGACGGTCTCCTGGCAGAAGGTGTCGAGGTAGCTGGCACTGCTGGTCATCAGCGGCACCACGGCGAAGACCTTCTTCTGGGCGGCGAGGACCTTGGCCTGGGCGCCGTTGCGTGCCGGGTCGTTGCCGTCGTCGAGGGTCCCGATGTAGTTGATCTTGCGCCCGTTGATGCCGCCCTCGGCGTTGGCCCGGTCGAACCGGGCCTGCGCGCCCAGTTCGGTGCCGGTCATCGAACTGCCGCTGGGGCTGGTCAGGTAGGCAAGCCCACCGACGGTGATCTCGGTTTCGGTGATGCCGCGGGTGGGATCAGCGGCGGTCCGGTCACATCTCAACGTCGCCGCGTCCACGGTGTAGCCGCCGTCGTCCCAGCCCGCGGGCGGGCCGGCGGTCACCGAGCCGGCCGCCACCGTCGGGCCGTCCTGCGGCGTGCCGTCCGACGAACACGCGACGGTGCCGCTGACGAGCGCCAGCGAGGCGGCCGCGGCGACCAGTAATCGGATGGTTCGCATCAGCGCTCTCCCTTTCCTGTCCCCGGAGTTCCTGTCCCCGGAGCGGCGGAATCCGCGGCGGAGGGACCGGGTGTCGCCATCAGCCGAGGTAGGCGTCGCGGACGGCCTGGTTCGCCTGGATCTCGGCCGGTGTGCCCTCTGCGAGCACCGCCCCCAGGTCCAGGACGGTGATGCGGTCACAGGTCCGCATCACGAAGGCGGCGTCGTGTTCGACGAGGAGCACCGCGCACCCCTGGCCGCGCAGCGACAGCACCAGCTCCCCGAACCGGTCGGACTCGGCGTGGGCGAGGCCCGAGGTCGGTTCGTCGAGCAGCAGCAGGCGTGGGCGGTCGGCGATGGCCCGCGCGAGCTCGAGCAGGCGCTGCTGGCCGAGGGGCAGCGCGCCGGCGGGCACCCCGCGCAGCGCGGTCAGGCCGCACCAGTCGAGGACCTCCGCGGCCCGCTCGCGGCGTTGCCGCTCCAGCGCGCGGCGTGTCGGCAGCGAGACCAGGTCGGCGAGGACCCCGCCACCGCCACCGCGCCATTCGAGCCCGGCGAGGACGTTGTCCTCCACGGACAGCCAGCTGAAGACCTGGGCCCGCTGGAACGTGCGGCGCATGCCGAGCCGGGCGCGCCGGGTGGCGGAGACCGCCGTGACGTCGGTGTCGGCGAACCGGACCGTCCCGGCGGAGGCGGGGGTGATCCCGGAGATGATGTCGAACAGGGTGGTCTTGCCCGCGCCGTTCGGCCCGATCAGGCCCTGCACGGTGCCGGCGGCGACGGTGAGGCCGACGTCGGTCAGCGCGTGCACGCCGCCGTAGCGCTTGCTGATCGAGTTCAGGCGCAGCAGTGGGGCCGCCCCTGCGCTGGGCGGCGCGGCGGTGGGCGTCGGTGTCGGCGTCGGCAAGATGCCTCCAGAACCGCGTAGGTGACGGTTTGTGCGAATGCCAAAGTTTCAGATATTGTATAATTAATCACATTGATGGAGGGGCGGCAAGGCCCGCCGGTTCGCCACCACCTTGGTGGTGGCCGCGCCGCCCGCCGGCGGGTGCCGGCGGCCTCGACGGTGCTGCTCAGCCGACCCCGAGCAGCACCGTCGAAGCCGAGCTGAACCAGCCTCCGGTGGCGTTCACACAGGCGACCCGGGCCGCGGGGACCTGCCGGCCGGTAGCCTCGCCGCGCAGCTGGCGGACCGCCTCCACCAGCAGGAAGATGCCGCGCATCCCGGGGTGGCAGGCCGAGAGCCCGCCGCCGTCGGTGTTGGTGGGCATCCGCCCGCCGACCCGCATCGTCCCGCCTTCCAGGTACGCACCGCCCTCACCGCGGCCGCAGAACCCCAGTGCCTCGAAGGTCAGCAGCACCGTCGAGGTGAACGAGTCGTAGAACTGGCAGACGTCGACGTCGGCGGGGGTAAGCCCGGCCCGGCCGAAGGCGAGCCGCCCGGACACCTCGGCGGGCGAGCGGGTGAAATCCGTCCACTCGGACATCGTCGTCACGTTGCTGGCCGTGCCGGTGCCCAGCACCTGGACGGGGCGGCCCGGCAGATCGGCCGCCCGCCGGGCCGAGGTCAGCACGATCGCGCCGCCGCCGTCGCTGCGGATGCAGCAGTGCAGCTTGGTGAACGGTGTGGCGACCATGGGGGCGGTCAGCACGTCGTCCACCGTCAGCGGTTCGCGGTACATCGCGTCCGGGTTGAGGCCGGCGTTGTGGCGGGTGTCGACGGCGATGTTCGCGAGCTGCTCGATGGTCGTGCCGAACTCGTGCATGTGGCGGCGGGCCGTCATCGCGTACTTGGCGATCAGCGTGTGGCCCCAGGGCACCTCGAACTGGCTGGGGCCGCGCGACGACAGGGAGAGGTTCGCCGTGCGCAGCCGGTTCTTCAGGTCGGAGCGCGCGGTGGACCCGTAGACGAGCAGCACCGTGTGGGCGGTGCCGGCCCGGATCGCGTCGGCCGCGTGCTCCAGCATCACCTCCCAGGCGGCGCCGCCGACGCTGGTGGAGTCGGTCCAGGTCGGGCGCAGGCCCAGGTACTCGGCCAGCTCGACCGGAGCGAGCACACCGAGGCCGGTCGAGGCCACCCCGTCGACGTCGGTGTGGCTCAGCCCCGCGTCGGCCAGCGCCCGGGCGGCGGCCTGCTGGTGCAGGGCGAAGGGGGTCTTCGCGTCCACCCGCCCGCAGTCCGACAGCGCCGCGCCGACGATCACAACCTGCTCGGTCAACGGATCTCCCCTGTTCTCCCGCTGTTTCCCGGGCCCGGACGCGGCACGGTCAGCGCTTCTCGTAGGTGATGCCGGCCGCCTCGGCGTCCCACGTGGCGGCGGTGACGCCCTCGGCGCGCAGCTCGCGCTTGAGCACCCGGCCGACCGGGCTGCGGGGCAGCTCGGCCCGGAACTCGATGTAGCGGGGCAGGACGAAGTAGGGCAGCGCGTCGACGCACCAGCGGAACAGCTCCTCCTCGGTGAGGGCGGAGCCGGGTGCGCGGGTTGCGGTGATCTTGACGTCGTCCTCGGTGAGCCTGCTCGGGACGGCGTGCACCGCGACGTCGGCGAGCTGGCCGTGGCCCATGAGGATGCGCTCGACCTCGAAGCTGGCGATGTTCTCGCCGCGGCGGCGCAGGTAGTCGGCCTTGCGGTCGACGAAGTAGAGGTAGCCGTCGTCGTCGATCTTCCCGATGTCGCCGGTGTGGTACCACCAGTTCCGACTGGCCGCCACGGTGGCCTCGGGGCGGCCCCAGTAGCTCTCGAACATGACGTGCGGGAGCTTCGGCCGGATGACGATCTCACCATCGGTGCCGCGGGGGACCTCGACGTCGGCGTCGTCGAAGATGCGGACGTCGAAGTAGTCGGTGTTGATGATCCCGGCGGCCCGGGGCCGGTTGCGCACGCCGGGGGGCTGCCAGGAGATGAGGCTGGCCTCGGTGACACCGTAGGCGCCGGAGAACGTGTCGATGCCGAAGCGGGACCGGATGATGTCGTCGACCTCGGGGGGCAGCGGCGCCGCACCCATCAGCCGCAGCGAGCCGTTCGCCGCCGGCGCGCCCGAGCGCGGCATTTCCGGCCGGTCGGCGTCGTGGGCGAGCAGGTAGGCCATGGTGCCCAGGGTGGAGGTGATCGTGGCGCCGGTGCGGTTCATCTCGGGCCAGAAGTTCGACACCGAGAACTTCCGGTGGATCGCCGCCCGCCCGCCGAACACCAGCGCACCGATGACGGCGGTGACCAGGGCGTTGTAGTGGAACATCGGCAGCGGCGTCCACAGGACGTCCGCGCTGGTGCGGCCCCAGCTGTGGCCGATCTGCTGGGCGAGGGCCTCGTGGTAGTTGTGGCTGAGCATGCAGCCCTTCGACAGCCCCGTTGTGCCGCCGGTGTAGATGAACGTCGCCAGATCCGAGGGGGCCCGGTCGACCGGGCCGGCGAGCGGGGCGGCGGTCAGCAGATCGTCGAGCCGGTGGGTGGTGGCACCGGGGAACGCAAGGGGCTCCGATCCGGTGACGACCACGTGGCGCAGGCAGTCGAGGTCGGCGGTGACGGCCTGGGCGCGGTCGGCGAGGTCCGCGGCGACCACGAGGACCGCCGCGCCGGAGTCCCGGAGCTGGTGACGCAGGTACTCGCCCTTGTAGGCGGTGTTCACCGGTACCGCGACCCCGCCCACCCACTGCGTCGCCCACCAGACCAGCAGGGCCTCCGGTGAGTTCTCCAGCAGGCTGGCGACCCGGTCCCCGGGGCTCACCCCGAGGTCGCGCAGCGCGCCGGCCAGCGCCGACGCCGCCGCCACCACCTGGCCCGCGGTCAGCTGCGTTCCGCACACGTCCAGGTACTCGGAGTCGGGATCCTTCTCGGCCCGCCGCAGCAGTAACTCGGTCGTCGTGTGCCGGGGCGCGCTGCCCCAGACTCCGTCGGTCACAGTCCACTCCTGCTTCTCGTCGCGCCGGCGCGCCGCCGGGACGCACTCCGCCGGCCCGGTCGGCCCGGGCCGCGGGTTTGCGGATGCCCGGCCGCCCGGGCTTGTGAACGCGGTGGCGCTCGGGTTGAATGTCGGTTCAGTGATCGGTTCCCACACCGTCCGATCGCGAGAGATTGTATATCTTATCCCACATCCGTCCATGCTCCGGCGTGGACCTTTCTGGGAGGCAGGCGTCATGACCACCTCGGACCGCACTCCGACCAGTCGACGTGGCATCGGTCTGTACGAGACGACCGCCGTCACCACCACCGCCGCCGACGAGCTGGTCGGGCTGCCGATGCCCCAGCGGCCGGACACGCTCACCGATCTGTCCCTGCGCACCCGGGCCCGGCGGGAGCGGGCTCCCCGCTTCCCGTTCCCGGTGCCCAACGGCTGGTTCATCGTCGCCCGGGCCGACGAGATCGAGCCGGGCCGCACGAAGTCGCTGTTCTACTTCGGCCGTGACCTGGTGCTCTTCCGCGGCGCCGACGGCACGCCCTACCTGTTCGACGCCTACTGCCCGCACCTGGGCGCCCATCTCGGCGTCGGCGGCCGGGTCGTCGACAGCTCGCTGCAGTGCCCGTTCCACGGCTGGCGTTTCGACGGCTCGTCCGGGGCCTGCGTCGAGGTGCCCTACGACGACGTCGACCACATCCCGAAGACGGCCGCCGCGCGCTCCTACCCCGTCGTCGAGCGCAACCACATGATCTGGGCCTGGCACCACGGCGAGCGGGCGGAACCGACCTACGAGGTGCCCGAGGTCCCCGAGTTCCACGACCCCGAATGGCTGCCGATCATCGTGCGGGACTTCGAGATCGCGACCTGCTGCCAGGAGATGGCCGAGAACAACGTCGACACCCCCCACTTCCTCTACGTGCACGGGACGCCGGCCATCCCCGAGCAGGAGTTCCACGTCGACGGCCACTACAAGCGGGCGGTCGGGATGGACGGCAACTTCATCCGCGAGGGCTTCGGGCTGGGCCTGGGAGTGCTGCGGGTGAAGGGCTACACGACGTTCATCTCCTCGACGACGCCGATCGACGAGGAGAACGTGCACGTCCGGTGGATCTTCACCTGCCCGGCGAAGCACGGCGCGGACGCGGCGGAGAAGGCGGCGCGCAGCTTCACCGACGCGGTCAGCCAGGACCTCCCGATCTGGGAGAACAAGATCTACAAGGACCCGCCGGTGCTGCGCCCGTCCGAGAAGGCGATCACCGAGCAGCGTCGCTGGTGCCAGCAGTTCTATTCCTGGCCCGACGGCGCGAAGAAGCGCTGACCAGCTCTGAGCTGACCAGCTCTGAGCTGACCAGCCCAGCCCTGTGCCGACCGGGTCCGGCCGTTGCGCGCGCCTGGCGCACACGGCGCGGTCCGTCCTGCCCGAAACCCGCCCGCCCGAAAGCCTGCTGCCCGAAAGCCTGCTGCGAGGAGGCCCCGATGGGGAACCGCTGGGTACGCGACGTCGAGAAGAGCTCCGCGGCCGAGTCGAACGTCGGGGGTGGGCTGCCCCCCATCCCGTCACTGGAGGTCGTCTACCTCACCGATCCCGAGGTGCTCGCCGCGGTGTTGCCGCCGCCGCTGACCCCGCCGGCCGAGCCCCGGGTGCACGTGCGGGTCACCGACATCGACCTGCGGTTCGGTGAGTACCACTACAAGGAGCTCGTCGGCTACCTCGCCGTCGACGCCGGGTACGACGGGGTGACCGGCGAGTACCCGCTGCTCATCCCGATCGATCTGGAGTCGGCGATCTCGATCAGCCGGGAGCGGAACGGCGAGCCGAAGAAACTCGCCGAGCTCGCGCTGACCCGCGACGGCAGCCACGTCGAGGGCCGGATCGCGCGCAACGGGGTCACCTTCGTCGAGATCGTCGGCGACGTCACCGAGGCCCTGCCCGTCCCCGCGCCCTACCCGGCCACCCAGTGGTGGTTCAAGTTCGCACCCGCGGTCTCCGGCTCCGGGTTCGACAGCGACCCGCTGCTGGTGCGTTTCGACCAGGTGCGCACCCCGGTCACGGTGGAACGGGTGGAGGGAAAGCTGATCTTGCGGGACGAGCCCACGGCGCCGATCGTCGACCTGCCCGTCCTGGAGACGGTGTCGATCACCTACACCACCCGGTCGTCGTCGAACAGGGCGAGTGTCGTCGGCCCGGTCGACCCGGTGGCGTTCGAGCCCTTCTCCTTCAGCCGTTACGACCACTAGCCGCCGCCCGCGAACCACCAGCCGCCGCGAACCACCAGCCGTCACGAGCATCCCAAGGACGCAGCCATGAGTGACCGGTACCTCCTCATCTCCACCGACACCCACGCGGGCCTGCCCGGCGAGCAGTACCGCGAGTACATCGAGCCCCGCCACCGGAAGGCCTTCGACGAGGCGCTCGCCGCGGACGTCCAGGCGTCCGCGCTGGTGAGCTCGGACGACCATCTGCGGTTCCTGGCCGAGTGGAACTCCGAGATCGGTGACCACGGCGGCATGAACGGTGCCTGGGACCCGGCCGTGCGCACCAAGGAGATGGATTCCGAGGGCATCGCGGCCGAGGTCGTCTTCCCCGACGCGGACTCGGCCGGCGTCGGCGGAGTGTCGGCGTCGCCGTTCGGGTCCGGGCTGAACTCCTCCGGCGACAGCGACCCCGAGCTGGTGATGGCCGGGGCGAAGGCGCACAACCGCTGGGCCGCCGAGTTCTGCCAGAACGACCCCGACCGCCGGTACGGCATCGCGATCATCCCCGCCTTACACGACGTCGCCGCGGCGGTCGCGGAGACCGAGTGGGCCGCGGCCAACGGCCTGCGCGGCGGAATCATGATCCCCACCAAGTGGGGGACCTTCCCCGCCTACAACGATCCCGTCTACGACCCGCTGTGGTCGGTGTGCGCCGAGGCCGGCCTCGTCGTGCACACCCACTCCGGCGTCGGCCCCACCGACTACACCTGGGCGCCCGGCTTCCTGTCGATCTACGCCACCGAGGCGTACTGGTGGGCGGCCCGCCCGCTGTGGGCCCTGCTGCTCGGCGGCGTCTTCGAGCGGCACCCGAAGCTGAGATACGCGCTGGCCGAGAACGGCGCCTGGTGGGTGCCGGACATCCTGGCCCGGATGGACGCCAAGTGGGAGGGCGACCACTCCACCCGCAAGTTCGGGCCGAAGACGTTCCGGGACGGCATGCGGATGAAGCCGTCGGAGTACTACCAGCGCAACGTGTGGATGGCATCGTCCGTGATGGGCGAGCTGGAGATCTCCCGGCGCCACGACATCGGGATCACCCGGTTGATGTGGGGGCACGACTACCCGCACCCCGAGGGCACCTGGCCGCACACCCGGGAGTGGCTGCGCGGCCGTTTCGGCGACGTCCCGGAGGCCGACACCCGGCTCATCCTCGGCGGCAACGCGGCCGAGCTGTACGGCTTCGACCTGGCGAAGCTCGCTCCGGTCGTCGACCGCATCGGGCCCACCGTCGAGGAGATCCACGGAGGTGCCGCGTGAGCGGGCCGATCACCGACTTCGCCGGCCGGGTCGTCGTCATCACCGGCGGGGCCGCCGGCATCGGCCGGGCGCTCGCCGAGGCGTTCGCCGCCGCCGGGGCGGTGCTGGTGCTCTCCGACATCGAGTCCGGGGCGCTGGCGGCGACGGTCGCCGACCTGCGCGGGCGGACCGGAGCGAAGGTCACCGGCCTCGTCGCGGACGTCTCCGACGAGGCCAGTGTCGAGGCGCTCGCCGAGCAGGTCTTCAGCCTGTACGGGCGCACCCACGTGTTGGTGAACAACGCGGGGGTCGGCCCGCCGGCGGCGAAGGTGTGGGAGTCGACGCCGAACGACTGGCGGTGGACCTTCGGCGTCAACGTCCACGGGGTGGCCAACGGCATCCGCTCCTTCGTCCCCCGGATGATCGCCTCCGGGGAGCCGGGGCATGTCGTCAACACCTCCTCCGGCGACGGCGCGGTCGCCCCGCTGCCGAGTGCCTCGGTGTACGCGGCGAGCAAGGCGGCGGTGTCGGTGCTCACCGAATGCCTGGGCGCCCAGCTCGCCGAGGAGGGGCACCCGATCGCGGTCTCGCTGTTCCTGCCCTCGGGCAAGGGGCTGCTCGACACCGGCCTGTGGACGTCCGACCGCAACCGGCCCGCCGAGCTGGCCCGGGAGAAGCCGCGGACCACCCCGGCGATGACGGTGGCCGGCCTGGTCGAGAGCGCGGCGAAGGCCGGGCGGGAGATTCCCGTCCAGCCGCTCGACGAGCTGGCGCGCGACGTCCTGCGCGGCATCCGGGCGGGGGAGTACTGCCTCATGCTCGGCCGGGACGACGCCGCGAAGACCCTGGCCGTGCGGGCGGAACGGCTTGGCGCCGGCCTCAACCCCACCGAGTCCGGCCACAACCTCCTGGACCTCTAGCCGTGACCACCGGGCGGGCACACGGCCAGGGCCGGCGGCTGGCAGCTGGCAGCTGGCCGTGTCCGCCGCGGTGACAGTTGTGGCCGCGGCTGAGTTCCGCTCGGGCTTCCTCGCAGGGAGAGGGCCGTCCCGTGAACTCGATCGTACCCAGACTTGAACTCTAGCTAGGGGCCTAGCTAGAGTTAGAGCATGGCGCGATCCGGACCGAAAATGACGCTGCCGACGCAGCTCGTCCTCCGGGCCCTGCTCGAACGCCCGCTACAGCCGATGTATGGGCTCGAGCTCAGCCAGGCGGCCGGGCTCGCGACCGGCACGATCCACCCGATCCTCGCCCGGCTGGAAGGCTGTGGATGGCTGACCAGTGAGTGGGAGGACATCGATCCCAAGGTAGAGGGGCGCCCGCGGCGGCGGTACTACCAGCTCAGTGTGGACGGCGTCGAGCAGGCCCGATACGCATTGGCTCACGCACACAGCTCGATCAGCCGGATCGGTGCACTCCTGCCTCGCGTCGCCGAGGGTGGAAGCCGGTGATGGCCTCGCGGGTGCTGATCCGGCTTTCCGGTGCGGACAGCAAGCTCCTTGAGAGCTTTCCGCATGCGCGCGCGAAGTATCTGGCACTGGGTGCGAGCGTCGCGATGTCCGGAAGCATGGCGGCTGTGTGCTGCGCCATCGCGCTTCGCGAGGCAGGGCTTCCGCACTTCTGCGCCGGGGTGGGTGCCCTCCTCTGGGGCTACCTCATCCTGAATCTCGACCGGTGGCTGATCTCGGCGATGACGGGTCGGCGCCGCGGTGCCAACTTCCGCGTCGCGCTGCCACGGCTGTTGCTCGCTGTGTTGCTCGGTATTTCCGTCTCGACCCCGCTGGTTCTGCGGGTGTTCGACCCTGTGATCCAAGTCGAGCTCGCGGCCATGCAGCGGGAGGACGAGGCCGCCATCCGCGGCAAGCTGGCCAGCGATTCGCGCTTCGCTGCTTTCCCTGTGTATGAGGCGGAGGTCGAGGGCCTGCAGGAGCGGGCCGCCGCGGAAGCGGAGTCGCCGACAGGTGCCAGCCCGACCATGCGTGCTGCGTTGGCTGAAAAGAAAGGCGAGCTGGATCGTCTGCGAAAGCAGGAGGAATCCCACGTCGCCCAGTCCGGCAGGAACTACAGCGGGCTGCTTCCCAGAATGGCGGCATTCAGTCGCCTGGCGGACCGAAGCGGCACCATACTCGCCGCGCAGATCCTCCTCTGGCTGTTCATTTCCATGATCGAGGCCATGCCGGTGCTGGTGAAGATCATGAGTGGGGATTTCGTGAGAGGGTCTGCGCGCACTTCGGATGAGACCCGGGCGGCCGGCCGGCAGCGCTGGAAGAAGCTCGACGGATCGCCGGGCCGGACGGTGTGGGCTCTTACCGCCGCGGCCTGCTGGTTCCTGCCCGCCGGTCATCGCACCAGGTACGCAGAGGAGTTCCACTCGGAACTGTCCGAGCTTCCCCGCCGCCGTCGTCTGGGCTACGCCATCCGCACCCTGGGTAGCGCCCCCGTGATTCGTGCGAGCCTCCGCGCCACCCCCGTCGCCGAGCGGAAGGGGGGCTGAAGTGATCTGGGACGACCGCACAGCACAGGTCGAGAGGGTTCGCGGGCGTTGGTGACCGCGCAGTCACCAACGCCCGAAGGGTTACCCGCCCGACGCCGCGCGATCGTGATCCTTTGCCGAGGTGATCGTCGGGCGCCGGGCATCGCCTCCCGTGTCGAAGGAGACCAACCATGCTTACATCACCGGCGCCCGTGAATCCATCACCCGCGCCTGACAGCGCACCTGTGACGGCCGGGAGCCCACTGGGGACGCGGCTCCTTGAGCTGGCACTGGCCTTTTCGCTCGCGCTGAGCTCCGGCCTCATCGCCGGGTTCGTCGGCTGGATTACCGGGGGAGGCCCCGCAGGCGGCGCGTCGTGGGGAGCGGCGGCCTTCCTCGCAACCGTCCCCCTCATGCTCCTCGTCATCGACAGGATCAGCGGACGGTAGTCGGCGCGGCGACCGCGAGGGAGGCCGCCAGGGCCCGGGTCGGGGTGACGATAGCGATGCCGCACCCATGCGGGGTGCGGCGGTCGGTCGGGAACCGGCTACTTGGGCTGGAAGCGGGTGCCGGCGTCGATGCGGATGACCTCCGCGTTCAGGTAGCTGTTCCGCAGCAGTTCGAGTGCGAGGGAGGCGAACTCGTCGGCGGTGCCGAGCCGACGGGGGAAGAGCACATCCCGCCTGAGCTTGTCCTTGAACTCCTCGGCTCCGGGCCCCTCGCCGTAGATGGGAGTGTCGATCAGGCCGGGGGCGATCGTGTTCAGCCGGATCCCGACGACCGACAGGTCCCGTGCGACCGGGAGGGTCATGCCCACGACCCCGCCCTTGGACGCGGAGTAGGCGGCCTGGCCGATCTGGCCGTCGAAGGCGGCGAGCGAGGCGGTGTTGACGATCGCGCCGCGCTCGCCGTCGGCCAGCGGCTCGGTCGCCGCGATCGCCGTCGCGACGATCCGCACACAGTTGAACGTGCCGATCATGTTGATTTCGATGATCTTGCGGAACGCCTCCAGGCTGTGGGCGGAGTCGTAGCTGCCGTCCCGGCCGATGGTGCGGGTGGCCCCGCCGATGCCGGCGCAGTTGACCAGCGAGCGCACCGGCCCGAGGGTCTTCGCGAGCTCGGTGGCGGCGATGATGTCCTCGGTGGAGGTGACGTCCACGTGGGCGAACACGCCGCCGATCTCCTTGGCGACCGCCTCGCCGCGGGCGTCGTCGCGGTCGGTGACGACGACCTGGACGCCGGCGGCGGCCAGGGCCCGCGCCGTCGCGGCCCCGAGGCCCGACGCACCACCGGTGACGATCCCGGACGTACCGCTCAGATCCATGTTCGATTTCCCTTCAGGGGTGCACGTACGGAGATGTGGGCGTGACGTACGGAAACAGTGTCGGGCACCGGCGCGCCGCGTGTGGGCCAGGCGGGATGAGCGCAGGTCAGACGGGATGAGCGCGGTCATGCCGCAGGGCGGGGCGGGTCGGGAAGGACGGGTGCGGGTCAGGCCGGGACGAACCGGACCGGCATCGCGGTCACGCCGTTGATGAAGTTCGACCGCAGCCGGGTGGGCGGGCCCAGCAGCTTCACCCGGCGCACCCGCTCGACCAGGGCCCGGTACATCTCCTCGATCTCCAGCATGGCGAGGTGGCGGCCGAGGCAGTAGTGCGGGCCGCCGCCGCCGAAGCCGAGGTGCGGGTTGGGGCTGCGGCTGATGTCGAAGGTGTAGGGATCGCGGAAGACGTCCTCGTCGAAGTTGGCCGCGGCGTAGAACACCACGACCTTGTCGTTCTCCCGGATGAGCTGGCCGCCGAGCTCGACGTCNAGGGTGGCGGTGCGGCGGAAGGCGTTGACCGGGCTCACCCAGCGGACGATCTCGTCGGCCGCCGTCGGGGCGAGATCCGGGTCGGCGCGCAGCCGCTCCCACTGGTCGGGATTGTTGATCATGGCGAACATGCCGCCGGTGATGGCGTTGCGCGTGGTCTCGTTGCCCGCGAACATCAGGAGCAGGAAGAACAGGTCGAACTCCAGCTCGGACAGCTCCTCGCCGTTCTCGTCCGGCGAGATCAGCTTCGTGACGATGTCATCGGCCGGGCAGCCGCGCTTCACCGCGCCCAGGTCGTTCGCGTACTGGTAGAGCTCCATCACGGCGACCGTCGCGTCGCCGTCCTTCGCCAGCCGCAGGTCGGTGGCGGAGGCGAGCCGGTTCGACCAGTCGAACAGCTTCTGGCGGTCCTCCAGCGGCACCCCCATCAGCTCGGCGATGACGATGAGCGGCAGGTCGGCGGCGCACAGCTCGACGAAGTCGCCGTTGCCGGCGGCCAGCGCGTCATCGACGATGGTCTCGCTGGCGCGGCGCAGCCGCTCCCGCATCTGGCTGACCATCCGGGGAGTGAAGCCGCGGTTGACCAGACCGCGCAGCCGGGTGTGCTCCGGCGGGTCCATGTTCAGCATCATCAGCCGCTGCTGGGCGCGGTCCTCCTCGGGCATCTCGCCGAGGATCGCCGTGCACCTGCTGGAGGAGAACAGCTCCGGGCTGCGGGAGACGCGCATGACGTCCGGGTGGCGGGTCACCGCCCAGAAGCCGTCCGGGACCTGGTCGTCGGGGTGGCGGAACACCGGCGCCTGCGCCCGCAGAAGCTGGAAGTCCTGGTGCGGGATGCCGCTCTCGTAGCGGCCTGGGTCGTAGACGTCGATGGTCTCCAGCGACATGGGGCTCCTCCGGATCGGCTGGACGGCGATTGCCCCGAATATTTACGTTTCTGCCAGTGACTGTCAATTGTGTAGGTGGGCGGCTCCGGCTACCATATATTTTATTCATGATCTGATCGTTCTCGGCGAGGGTGCGGCCCCGGCGAGCGCTCGGCCGGCGTGACGGCTTGGAAGCCCGGCCGGCCGAGCCCGGATGTTGGAGGTCCGACGATGTATCCCGGCCTGCACGCGACCACCCACCCGGACCGGCCTGCCGTGATCATGAGTGGCTCCGGCGCCCGGATCACCTACCGCGAGCTGGACGAACGCTCCACCCGGCTGGCCCGTCTCTGGCACCGCCACGGCCTGCGCCCCGGAGACACCGTGGCGCTGGTGGCGGAGAACCAGGTGCGCTACCCGGAGGTCGTCTGGGCGGCCCTGCGCTCCGGCCTGTACCTGACCGCCGTGAACTGGCACCTGGCCCCGGCGGAGGCCGCCTGGCTGGTCCAGGACTCCGGCGCCCGGGCCCTGGTCGCCACGAAACGCTTCGGCGCGACGGCGGTGGAGATCGCCCGACGGGCCCCGGCCTGCGGCCTGCGGCTCATGATGGACGGCACCGAGGATGGCTTCGACTCCTACGAGGAGGCGCTGGCGGCCAGCTCCGCCGAACCGCTGGCCGAGCAGCCGCGCGGGGAGTTCATGCTCTACTCCTCCGGCACGACCGGCCGGCCCAAGGGCATCCGCCGCCCGCTGTCCGGAGACCCGGTGGACCGGCCCGCCCGCGGCGGCATCGCCGCCATGGGCACGTTCCTGTTCGGCATGGACGAGAGCAGCGTCTACCTGTGCCCGGCGCCGCTGTACCACGCGGCGAGCCTGCAGTGGGCGGTGTGCGTGCACGAGCTCGGCGGGACGCTCGTCGTCATGGAGAAGTTCGACGAGCGGGCGGCGCTCGCCGCGATCGAGCGGGAGCGCATCACCCACGTCCAGGTGGTGCCGACCATGCTGGTGCGGCTGCTGAAGCTGCCCGCCGAGACGCGGCTGGGGGCCGACGTGTCCAGCCTGCGCCGGGTCATGCACGCGGCCGCGCCCTGCCCGGTGGAGGTCAAGCGGGCGGTCATCGACTGGGTCGGCCCGATCGTGGACGAGTACTACTCCGGGACGGAGGGCTGCGGCGTCACGTACATCAGCTGCGCCGACTGGCTGGCGCACCCGGGGTCGGTGGGCCGCGCGCTGGTCGGCGTCCCGCGGATCTGCGACGACGAGGGCCGGGAGGTACCGGCCGGCACCCCGGGGCTGCTCTACTTCGAGCGGGACGAGGCGCCCTTCGAGTACCACGGCGACCCGGAGAAGACCCGGGCCAGCCGCCACCCCGACCACCCGAACTGGACGACCTGCGGCGACCTGGGCTACCTCGACCCGGACGGCTATCTGTACCTGACCGACCGGAAGAACTTCACCATCATCTCCGGCGGCGTGAACATCTACCCGGCCGAGGTCGAGGCGGCCCTGGTCATGCACCCGCAGGTCGCCGACGTCGCCGTGTTCGGGCTGCCGGATCAGGAGATGGGCGAATACGTGCACGCCGTCGTGCAGCCCGTCGACGGCGTCGAGGGCACCCCCGAGCTCGCCGAGCGGCTGCGGGCGTTCGCGCGCGGCAGCCTCGCCGGTTTCAAGGTGCCGCGGGTCGTGGTGTTCCGGTCCGAGCTGCCGCGGATGCCCACCGGCAAGCTCGCGAAGGGCCAGCTGCGAGCCGAGTACCTCCCCGCGACCACCGCCGCGACCGCGACCGCGACGGCGACAGCAAGCACGATCGCGACCTCGACATCCTGAACGGCGCACGGGGGCAAGTCGAATATTATATTCGAATTCTGGCCCCGTACCCGCGCCGACATCCGCCGCCGCGAGCAGACGACCCGCTCCCGCCCGCCCGCCCCACACCGAAGGACCCGACGCCATGTCGTTCCCCCTGGGTGTACCGGTCATCGACACGATGATCTCGTTTCCCGCCCGGGACTCGTCCCAGTACGACTTCATCCGCCGCCAGCTCAAGGATGCCGAGTCCANGGCGTTCGAGTTCCCGGCCGAGTACATGTTCAAGGGGGTGCCGCACGACCTGCCCACCGACGACCCGGNGAGCGTCACCCTGCGGGAGATGGACCGCTTCAACATCGAGAAGGGGCTGATCGGCTGCCGGGGCGAGGCGGCGGAGCTCGCGCTGCGCACGTTCCCGGACAGGTTCGTGCCGAGCACGTCGATCGAGAACCCGTCCGATGTGATGGGCAGTGTGCGCGGTCTGGTGGCCGACTTCGAGACGTACGGGGTGCGGGCGGCCACCGTGTTCCCCGCCGGGACGTTCCCGCAGGTCGCGATCAACGACGAGAAGATGTACCCGGTCTACGCGAAGTGCGTGGAACTGGGCATCCCCGTCTTCGTCTGCGCCGGCGTGCCCGGGCCGCGGCTGCCGTTCGCGCCGCAGAAGGTCGAGCTGATCGACCAGGTGATGTACGACTTCCCCGACCTGGTGTTCGTCACCCGGCACGGCTGTGAGCCGTGGACGGACCTCGCGATCAANCTGCTGCTGAAGTGGCCCAACCTGTACTACTCGACGTCCGCCTTCGCCCCGAAGTACTACCCGGCGGACATCGTCGCCTTCGCGAACAGCCGCGGCGCCGACAAGGTCATCTACGGCGGCTACTTTCCCATGGGCCTGACCCTGGAACGCATCATGCGGGACATGCAGGATGTGCCCTTCCGTGACCACGTATGGCCGAAGTTCCTGCACGCCAACGCCCGCCGAGTTCTGAAACTGGACGCCTGAGCCGGTGCGCGGCGCCCGCCGGCCCGCCGGAACCGGTGGCCGGATTGCCAGCCAGCGGCAGCGAGGAGAGACAGACGTGTCCATCGGCCTTGACTCCAACCACGCGGCGCTTGCCGACTCGGTCCGGGGCTTCGTCGCCCGCCACGCCCCGTCCGCGGCCGTGCGGGCCGGGCTGGCCGGCTGGGTCGGCGGCGAGCTGCCCGCCTACTGGCCCGCCGTCGTCGAGCAGGGGCTGACCGCCCTGCACCTGCCCGAGGAGTACGGCGGGGCGGGCGCCGGGCCGGTCGCGCTCGCGGTCGTCGTCGAGGAGGCCGCCCGCGGTCTGCTGCCCGGGCCACTGCTGCCGTCGCTGCTGACCAGCGCGGTGCTCGCCCGCCACGGTGACGACGACGTGCGCAAGCGAACCCTGCCCGCGCTCGCCGAGGGCGCGCCCGCGGCCACGGCACTGTCCGCCGCCGGGCTGAGCGCGGTGCCCGGCGACGCCGGTGGGTACCGGGTCAGCGGATCGACCGAGCCGGTGCTCGGCGCGGCCGGTGCCCGGTTGCTGCTGCTCGGGGCGAGGACCCCTGACGGCGGCGAGATCTGGTTCACCGTCGCACCGAACCCGGCCGAGGGCGAGCGCGTCGAGACCACCGCCGGTGAGCCGGTCGACCACACCAGGTCGGTGGGGTCGGTCACCCTGCGCGACGTCGCGCTGGCCCCCGACCAGCTGGTCGCCGTCACGTCCGCGCAGGTGCGGGCGGTCGCCGCGGTGCTGTTCGCCGCCGAGGCGGTGGGGCTCGCCCGCTGGTGCCTGGACGCCGGCCTCGCCTACGTGAAGGTCCGCGAGCAGTTCGGCCGGCCGGTCGGCTCCTTCCAGGCGATCAAGCACAAGTGCGCCCGGATGTTCGTCGACGTCCAGACCATGGCCGCGGCCGCCTGGGACGGCGCCCGGGCCCTCGACGAGGGAGACGACCAGCTCGCCCTCGCCGCCGCCGGTGCCGCCGTGGTCTGCCTGCCGGGCGCCACCGAGCTCGGCCTGGCGACGATCACCCTGCTCGGTGGCATCGGCTACACCTGGGAACACGACACCCATCTCTACTGGCGCCGGGCGATGACCCTGGAGAACCTGCTCGGGCCGACCAGCCGGTGGCAGCGCGAACTCGGCGAGCTGGTGCGCACCACCGCCCGCGACTTCGACGTCGATCTCTCCGGCGCCGACCCCGCCTTCCGGCGGCGGATCGCGGGCATCCTCGCCGAGGTGGCGGCGCTGCCCGCCGACGGCCCGGCCCGGCGGGTGCGCCTCGCCGCGGAGGGGCTGGTCGTGCCGCACTACCCGCGGCCCTACGGCCTCGGCGCGAGCCCCATCGAACAGCTCGTCATCCAACGGGAGTACGAACGCGCCGGCCTGGAACCCCCGATGCTGATCGTCGGTGACTGGGCGCTGCCGACGATTCTCGCGCACGGCACCGACGCCCAGCGGGACTTCTTCGTGCCCGGGACCCTGCGCGGCGACATCGAGTGGTGCCAGCTGTTCAGCGAGCCCGGCGCCGGCTCGGACCTCGCGGCCCTGTCGACCCGGGCCGAGCGGGTCGAGGGCGGCTGGCGGCTGACCGGGCAGAAGGTCTGGACGTCGAAGGCCCACGAGGCGCAGTACGGGATCTGCCTGGCCCGCACCGACCCCGAGGCACCGAAGCACAAGGGCATCTCCTACTTCCTGGTCGACATGCGCGCGCCCGGGGTGGAGGTCCGGCCGCTGCGCGAGTCCAACGGCGGGTTCCTGTTCAACGAGGTGTTCCTCAACGACGTCCTCGTGCCCGACGACCGGCTGGTCGGCGAGGTGAACCAGGGCTGGACGCTGGCCCGCACCACACTCGGCAACGAGCGGGTGAGCATCAGCGGCATGCAGCACATCCCGACCGCCCTGGCCGAGCTCGCCGGCACACCTGGCCTCGCCGCGGCGCCGGCGGACGTCCTGCGGGAGCTGGGGGAGACCTTCGGGCCCGCGCACGCGCTCGCCGCGCTGGCGCTGCGCACGACCCTGCGCAGCCTGTCCGGCCTGCGCCCGGGGGCGGAGTCCAGCGTCTCCAAGGTCCTCGCGGGCACGCTGGCGACCAGGGTGGCCGAACGCGCGATGCGCTGGACCGGGCCGGCCGCGGCCATCGCCGACGGACCGGCCGGAGCCCTGGCCCAGGGCTATCTCACGGTGCCGCCGAAGCTGATCGGCGGCGGCACCGTGGAGATCCAGCTCAACGTGATCGCCGAACGGATCCTCGGCCTGCCGCGCACCTGAGCCCGAGCCGCACCTGAGCCCGAGCCGCACCCGAGTCGCGGCGACGCTCCTTCTACTGGACGGGAACCCGATGGGCATCACGATCGATCTGACCGGACGGCGCGTCCTGGTGGTGGGCGCGTCCACCGGCATCGGGCGGGCGACCGCCCTCGCGTTGGGCGGCGGCGGCGCGCGGGTCGCCGCCGTCGGCCGGCGTGCCGGGCTGCTGGACGAGCTCGCCACCGCCCTGGACGGCGGGCTCGCGCTGCCCGCCGACCTGCGGCAGGAGACGGAATGCCACCGGGTGGTGGCCGCGGCGACCGCCGCGTTCGGCGGGCTCGACGCGGTGCTGTTCCCGATCGGTTCCTCACCGCTCGGCCTCCTCGCCCGGACGGACGCGCCGACCTGGACCGACACCTTCGCCACCAACGTCGTCGCCCCGGCGCTGGTCACCGCCGCCGCGGTCACGGCTCGGGGTGACGAGCCGGGGCTGTTCGTCTACCTGTCGTCCAGCGCAGTCGGGAACCCCGTGCACGGCCTCGGCACCTACGCGGCCAGCAAGGCGGCGCTGGACCACTCGATCCGCAGCTGGCGCCTGGAACACCCCGAGCACCGGTTCCTGCGGCTCGCGGTCGGCGCGACGATGCCGACCGAGATCCACCGGGAGTTCGCCGACGACCTCCTCGGCGAGCTGCTGCCGAAATGGGCCTCGTCCGGACTCGTCACCGCCGACTTCATGCACGTCGACGACGTGGGGGCCGCGATCGCCCAGGCGACCGCGCTGGCCCTCGGGCACCCGGGCATCGCACTCGACGAGCTGACCCTCAACCCGGCCAGCACCCCGCTCGACCCGGCCGGGCTCGCCGACCTGAGCGCGCACGCGGCATCCGGCCAGCGCCCGGCCGCGGCCACCGGCCAGCGGAGCGACGGGGCGGCCGGTCAGCGGAGCGACGGGGCGGCCGGCCGATGAGCGGCCGGCCGGCGTCGGCGCCGCTGGTCACCGTGGAGCGGATCGACGGTTTCGCGGTACTCACCCTCAACGACCCGGCGCACCGCAACGCGCTGTCCTACGAGATGAGCAGCGCGCTCGCGGCGGCCGTCGAGGAGGTCATCGCCGCGGGCGCGGGCGCGATCGTGCTGGCCGCGACCCCGCCGGTGTTCTGCGCCGGCGGCAACCTGGACGACCTGATCTCGCCGCGGGTGCCGCTCGCCGACACCTACGCCGGCATGCTCGCGGTCGCCCACGCCCCGGTGCCGACCATCGCGGCCGTCGGCGGCGCCGCGATCGGTGCGGGGGTGAACCTGCCGCTGGCCTGCGACGTCATCATCGCCGCGGAGTCGGCGTCGTTCGACCCGCGGTTCCTCGACGTCGGCATCCATCCGGGCGGCGGGCACCTGTGGCGGCTCGCGGAACGGGTGGGCACCCAGGGGGCGGCGGCGCTCTCCCTGTGCGGGGACAGGCTGACCGGTGCCGAGGCGGCCCGCAGCGGGCTGGCCTGGCGGTGCGTGCCGGACGACCAGCTGACCGAGCAGGCCTTCCGGCTGGCCCGGCGCGCCGCCGGCCGCCAGCGCGATCTGGTGATCCGCACCAAGCAGACCCTGCGCGCCACCGCCGCCTGCACCGGGGCCGACGAGGCGGTGGCGCTCGAACTGGCCGCCCAGCAGTGGTCCGTCGACCGGCCCGGCTTCGCCGACCACGTCCGCGCGGTCCGCGACCGCCTGCGGGCCGCCCAGGGGCGGCGCGCGACCACCTGACGTCAGAAACGCATGCCGGGGCCGCGGGTCTCGAACAGGTCCTGGTTGATGATCTCGCCGAGTTTCGCCGCGTCCCAGCGCTGCTGGCCGGCGGAGATCACCTTGCGCTCCTTCCAGCCCTGCATCCAGATGATCCGGTCCTCGATCGAGCGGATGACCTGGCCGGTCACGTGGTCGGCCTCGTCGCTCGCCAGCCAGGCGACGAGCGGGGAGCTGTTCGACGGGTCCATTCCGCGCCACTCGTCGTCGGGGACCTCGTCAGGCTCGTAGGAGTCGCCCATGCCCGGGATGCTCGCCGTGATGCGGGTGAGGCCGGACGGCCCGACCGCGTTCACGGTGACTCCCACGCGGTGCAGTTCCAGCGCGAGTGTCTGGGTGATGCCGACGATCGCCGCCTTCGCCGCGGCGTAGCTGGACTGGCCGAAGTTGCCGCCGAGCCCGGCGCCCGAGGTGGTGTTGATGATCCGTCCACGCACGGTCTCGCCGCTCTTCGCCGCCGCGCGCCAGTGCCGGGCCGCGTGGTGGCAGGTCGACCAGGTGCCGCGGACGTGGACGCGGATCACCGCGTCGAAGTCCGCCACCGGCATGTTCCACACGGCGGCGTCGCGCACGATGCCGGCGTTGTTCACCAGGATGTCGAGCCGACCGAACGCGTCGAGAGCCCGCTGGATGAGCGCCGCGCACTGGTCGTGGTCACCGACGTCGGAGTAGTCGGCGACGGCGCTGCCGCCGCGCTTCTCCACCAGGGCGACGGTCTCGTCCGCCGCCCGGCCCTGGCCTTCGCCGCGCAGGCTCCCGCCGAGGTCGTTGACGACGACCTTCGCGCCCTGCCGGGCGAGTTCGAGCGCGTGCCCGCGCCCGATGCCGTGGCCGGCGCCGGTGACGATCGCTACCTTGCCGTCGAGCAACCCCATAGGTCTGCCCTTTCGTTCCACGTCGGCCGGGGTCGAGCGACACCCGGCCGGCTGCCTGCACCAGGAATCAGTTGTCTTCGGGTGGTCCGAACGCGCCCTCGGCGCGCAGCTTGTGCACCCGCTCGTCGTCGTAGCCGAGTTCGGCGAGCACCTCGTCGGTCTGCTGGCCGGGTGTCGGCGCCCGCCGGGCCGGTACCGGGTTGCGGCCGTCGAGGCGTACCGGGAACGGGATCTCGTCCACCCCCAGCTCCGCGGCGGGCAGCCAGGGCAGCCGTTCGGCGAACTGCGGGTCGGTGTCGATCGACCGCGGGGAGTTCACGGGGGAGAGGGGGGTGTCGACCTCGCCGCCGAAACGCACCCATTCCGCGGTCGTGCGGCCCGCGAAGATCGTGCGCAACTCCTCGCGCAGCCGCACGTCGCCGCGGGCGTGGTCGGCGTACTCGGCGCCGGGCCGGGCCTCGTAGAGGTCGAGCCGGCCGACGCCGGCGCAGAAGTTGCGCCAGAACCGCCGCTCCGAGGCCATGAACAGGATGTGGCCGTCGGAGGTCGCGTACACCTGGTAGCGGACGGCGTCGCGCATCCCGCCGGTGCCGGGCTCGCGCCGTTCGTAGTCGTCGGCCGGGTTGCCCGTCACCTCGTCCGCGGGCCGCCGGTAGGCGCGGTAGGTCTCGATCCGCAGCCAGTCCATCGCCGCGGCCGCGTCGGACTGACCGACCTCCACGTGCCGGCCCTGCCCGGTCTCGCGGGCGGAGAGCACCGCGGAGACCACGGCGAGCGCGCCGTACAGCGGCCCCGCGTGGATGCCGATCGAGGCGTGGTCCGGCAGGTAGGTGAACCCGTCCTCGTCGACGGCGGGCGCGACCACCCCGGCCCAGGTGTCGTAGGCGATGCCGTGGCTCGGCAGGTCGCGGTAGGGGCCGCTCGCGCCGTAGCCCGAGATGGACGCCAGCACGATCCGCGGGTTGAGCTCGCGCAGGGCCGCGTAGCCGAGTCCGCGGCGCTCCAGCGCGCCGGGCCGCATCGCCTCGACCACCGCGTCCGCCGTCCGGGCGAGGTCGCGGAACACCGCGACACCGCCGTCGGTGCGCAGGTCGAGCACGATGCTGCGCTTGCCGCGGGAGATGTGCAGGTGCAGCAGGGAGACGCCGTCGACGAACGGCCACACCATGCGGCGCACGTAGTCGCCGCCCGGCGGCTCCACCTTGACGACGTCCGCGCCCAGGTCCGCGAGATGGGTGGTGAGGGCACCGGGGCCGAGCATCGAGACGTCGACGACCCGTACACCGGCGAGGGGGGCTGTCGCGTCGGGCATGCCGGGCCTCCGTTTCAACGCGGAGGGCCGAGCCGGTGGGATGACCGGCGACTCTCCTGGCGGGTGATTGAATACGTTATATAATCTGCGACTGTCGCGTACCGCTTCGCGGGGAACCGCCGCCGGTCGCGGCACCGGGCCGTCGCCGAGTCGGGCGCAGGTCTGCCCGGGGCTCGACGGTGGGCAGCGCGCCCGCCCCGGCGCGAAGGGGTGCCTCATGAACGCGCGACCAGCGGCCACCGCGGCAACGGTGGCACCGGCAACGGCGGCGGCAACGGCGACACCTGCGGGAACGGGCCCGGCCACCGCCACCATCCCGGCGGTGTTGGCCCGGGCGGCCGCCCGGTGGCCGGCCGACGAGGCCCTCGTCGACGGTGACCGACGGCTTACCTTCGCTGATCTCGACATCCGGTCGGCCGAGGTGGCCCGTGCGCTCGTCGCCTCCGGCGTCCAGGCCGGTGACCGGGTGTCGGTCTGGGCGCCGAACAGCTGCGAATGGGTGCTCGTCGCCCTGGGTGCCTATCGGGCCGGGGCGGTGCTGGCGCCGATCAACTCCCGTTTCAAGGGGGGCGAGGCGGCCCGGATCCTGCGCACCGCCGGCTCCCGCCTGCTCTTCGTCGTCGACGGTTTCCTCGACACCGACTACCTCGCGATGCTTGCCGACCAGCCGCCCCCGCCGGGGCTGGACGAGATCATCCTCCTGGGTTCACCCGGACGGCCGGGCGCGACCGGCTGGGCGGACTTCCTCCTCCGCGCCGCGGAGCCGGCGACGGGGGGCACGCCGGCGGCGACGGGGAACGGTCACGGGCACGGGCACGGGCACGGGAACGGAGCGCCGGGCGGTGACAGGCCGGCGGGGCTCGGCCGCCTCGGCGCCGAAGTGGCGTCCCGTTCCGCCGCGCTGACGGGCGACGATCTGTCCGACATCGTCTTCACGTCCGGGACGACCGGCGCGCCGAAGGGCGCCATGCTCACCCACGGGGCGTCGACCGGTGTGTACACCTCGTGGTCCGAGATCGTCGGGCTCCGCCACGGCGACCGCTACCTGCTCGTCTACCCGTTCTTCCACACCGCCGGGCTGAAGTCCGGCCTGCTCGCCTGCCTGCTGACCGGTGCGACCCTGGTGCCGCACCCGGTGTTCGACGTGCCCACGGTGCTGCGTCGGGTCGCCGAGGAGCGGATCACCATGCTGCCCGGCCCGCCGGCGATCTACCAGAGCATCCTCAACACCGACCTGTCCGGCTACGACCTGTCCACCNTGCGCCTCGCCGTCACCGGGGCGGCGTCGGTGCCGGTCGAGCTGGTCCGCCGCCTGCGTTCGGAGCTGGGCCTGGAGACGGTGCTGACCGCCTACGGCCTCACCGAGACCACGGGCACCGCCACCGCCTGCCGCCACGACGACGACCCGGAGACGATCGCGCGGACGTCCGGCCGGGCGATACCCGGCGTCGAGGTGCGGGTCGTGGACGACACCGGCACCCCGCTGCCGCCGGGGGAACCGGGGGAGATCGTCATCCGCGGCTACAACGTGATGCGCGGGTACTTCGACGACCCCGCCGCCACCGCCGAGACGATCGACGCCGACGGCTGGCTGCACTCCGGTGACATCGGCGTGCAGGACGAGGCGGGCAACATCCGGATCACGGACCGCAAGAAGGACATGTTCATCGTCGGCGGCTTCAACGCCTACCCGGCCGAAATCGAGGCGATGTTGCTGGAACGCCGCGACCTCGCGCAGGTCGCGGTGATCGGCATCCCCGACGAGCGGCTCGGCGAGGTCGGAATGGCTTTCGTGATCCCCCGCGCGGGGTCCGCCGTCGACCCGGCGGAGGTCATCGCGTGGAGCCGCGAGCGGATGGCCAACTACAAGGTGCCGCGCCGCGTGGAGGTTGTCGACGCCCTCCCGATGAACGCCACCGGCAAGATCATAAAGTACGAGCTGCGCGCCCGGGTACGCGAGCCGGAGCCGGAGCCCGGGCACGGCTCGTCCGCGTCGGCGGGCTGACGCTGAATGGCCGGGTGGTGCTCCCTTCCCGTCACCTGCTGCGGGCCAAGGACCTGGTGGACGGCCGGTACGCCGAGCCGCTCACCGTCGCTGACCTGGCGGTCTTCAACGATCCGCCGACGGCCCAGCCCTACGGCATCGACACGTCGTTGCGCGACCCGTCCGGCAACAACATCCGGCTGACCCAGGTGATGGAGTTCGTGGCTGACCGCGCGGGCGAGATCGGGGAGGGTGCTGTGACTGGTCGCCCCGAGTTCGATACGAAGGGTAAGGGTTAACCGACAGTTGTCAGGTCAACCGGCAGTACGCCGGTCAGCACCAGGATCGCGATGGTGACGCAGGGCAGGGCGAAGCCCCACAGCATCTGCCGGATCACGCGGCGGGCGGCTGGAAGCGCGCCGGTTGCCGCGGCCCCGCGCAGCGCCGCGAACCGCCGGGCCTGAGCGTCGGAGGGCCGATCGGGAAGCATTCCCGCCAGCGCATCGGCCAGGACTTTCGCCTCGGCCCGGTCGGCGCACGCCTCCGCGTCGGCGCGTTCCTCCTGGATCCATCCGTAGAGCCGGTGGGCGCGGCGGACGCAGGTCACTCCGACGGTGGTGATCGCGACCAGCAACGCCATCTGCACACCCGCGGGAATGCGGGCGCAGAAGACGACACCGGAATCCACGAACGCCAACACCGGAGCGAACGCCCGGTAGGGGGCGAGGACCCGGCGGTGCAGCGCGTCGCGGTGGCGGAGGTGGGAAAGCTCGTGGCCGAGCAGCACCCGGGCCCGCTGGGGGTTCTTGCGGAAGGCTGCCGTCCACAGCGTGGGTATGACGAGCAGAAGGCGCGGGTCGCGGATGTTCCGTCGCCACAGCGCCCGGCCGCCCACCGCCGCCAGTGGGAGCAGCCCGACTGCCGCGACGGCGAGCAGGGTGCCCGTCACGGCGTCCAGCCAGGCTGGTGGGTTGTCGGGCCAGAAGGCGGCAACGACGCCGAGAACGGCGCNGGCCGCCATGAGCGGTCGGCGGTGGCGAACCGACCAGTCCGACGCCCTTCCCAGGCGCCCGGGCGCCTGGGAAGGGCGGTGTACGACGGCGAGGTTCGCGGTCGGGGTGATCAGGAAAACCGCCGGGACACTGGTGGCGGGTAGGCCCGTGAGGGAGGTGACGACCTCGCCGACGGGCGCCCATTTCGGCGCCGCCCAGTCGACGGGTCTGGTCTCCTGCGCCGCCAGATCGTAGGAATAGGCGTCGTTGCCGAACCGCTGCATCGCGAAGGCGAAGGGCACGGCGGTCGCGAAAACGGCGGTGAGAATCGGTACGGCGACGGCCGACACCACGGCATCGATCACCGTGGTGCCGCGGTCCCACCAGCCGAGTACCACGAGAATCGGGATCAGCATCGCGAACGGCGCGAGGGTGGCCAATACCAGACCGGTCTCGGCGCGGGCCAGCGCCTCGGCCCGTGCAGCCGTTCCCTCCGGTTGGTCAGGCATCGTCCGAGTAGCGGACGGGTCTAGGCACCTGTGGGTCCGCGAGGGCCTGGATCTGGACGGTCACGATCAGTTGCAGCTGCGCCGCGTCCACCGCGAGAGCGGTGGGCAGTGCCACCCGGACCTGCTCGGTCAGCTGCCCGGCCACGACGTCGACGGTCACCTTGGCTTCGGTGGCCGCGTCGCGGGCCTGGTCGGTCTCCGTGCCGGCGGACGGATCGTGCGGGTCGACCGGGCCGCGCCGGAACAGCCGGCGTGCGAACAGGGTGACCCCGGAGACGGTGCCGTCGGCGGCCAGGTCCTCCAGGGCCGCCAGCACCCGAAGAGCGATTTGGCCGAGGACCGCCAGGCCGATGCCGAGGAACACGTCGACGTCCAACACCCCGGTGGCCGCGTCGTCCGACCGGCCTGGATCGAAGACGGGCAGCGCCCCGTTCCCGGTGACGATGTCGGCGTAGTCGTCGAAGAAATCCTCGTGTTCCTCCGGCGCGAACCGTCGACCCGACGCATCCACCATCGCCAGCAGACGCCGTACATCCGCGGGCGGTATCAATCCAGCCATCCGTCCCCCTCACCCCACCGGAAAGGCCCGACCAGAATGTCACACCGGCACTGGACCCGAACAGATGCGCCCGGTACGGACTTGCCGGCCTGCGTCAGTTGCCCCGAGGAACGGAAGCCGGGGCTTCGGGACCAGTCCGGATAATGNCCCCGCCGGCGTAACACCGACCCGACGGGTAGGCTGTTCCTCCCACTTCGGAATTTCTTTCCCTTTGACAAGTGATGAGGATCGCCGATGGCTCTCCGGGACAAGCTCGCCGCACGCGCCCAGCCCTACCTCGCGCCGGGGGAGAGCGTGCAGCACGTATTCCAGGCGCAGACCGGGCCGACGCCGTACTTCTTCTTCCTCACCTTGTTGATCATCTTCTGGATCCGATACAGAATCGTCGTCGTCACCGACCAGCGGATTCTGGTTCTCCAGGCGGGAGCCTTAACCGCGACCAAGCCCAAGGGAGACAGCCCGGTCGCGGTCCTGCCGCGCGAGACCGTTCTGGGGCCGGTCAGCGGCCTGTGGGGGACGACCGAGGCCACCGGCGAGAAGCTGCGGGTTCACAAGCGTTTCCACAAGGACATCGCCGCCGCGGACGCGGCGATCAGGCCGTGACAGGACCCCTTGCGTGACCCGACATCCCATCTCTACCGCTGCTCGCGGTCCGCGAGGCCCAGTGCGGCGACGAGCGCGGCGGTCAGGGGCTCGCGCAGCTCGTCGGCGGTCGCGGTGGACAGTCGGGTGAGCGTCGCGGCGTCGCGCGCGACGCCGACCCCGAACAGCAGGGCGACGGCGAGCTCCGCGGCGAGCTCCGGATCGGCTCCCGCCGTCGTGCCGCGCAGGGGGAGGAGAACGGTGTCGAGCCGTTCGCGGGTGGCCTGGCGGGCCGCGGTGTCGACCTCGCGGCGGAACACGTTCTGAGCGGCGGCGCTCACGCCGGTCGACGTCCACTTGTCGAGCGCCCGGTCGATCAGAGCGCGCACC
Source organism: Frankia sp. EI5c (assembly GCF_001636565.1). Classification (GTDB taxonomy): domain Bacteria; phylum Actinomycetota; class Actinomycetes; order Frankiales; family Frankiaceae; genus Parafrankia. The sequence goes on along the minus strand of NZ_LRTK01000007.1, from coordinate 139,365 downwards.
GCCGCGTGCGGGTCGGGCGCCGGCTCGGCCCCGGGCTCGCCGGCGCCGGCGCTCTCGCCGGCGGCCGGTTCCCGGGCCGAGCGCGGGCCGGCTTCGGTCACGCCCGAGTCGCCGCCGGCAGCGACCTCGTGCGCGCCGGCACTGCCCCGGCCGGTCTGCCCGATCAGCGGATCGGCTGCGAGGACCGCCTGGTACAGCCCTTCCTTGCCGCCGAAGTACCGGGCGATGAGGGCGGGGTCGACGCCGGCGCGGTCGCCGACCGACCGGATCGCGGTGCCGGCGTAGCCGCGCTCGGCGAACAGGTCGGCCGCCGCGGCGAGCAGCGCCTGGCGGCTACGGGCCGCGTCGCGCCGCCGGGTGTTGTTCATGGTTGGACATCTTGCGCCATCACGAGTCCCGAAGCGGAGCTGCCCGCGGACTCCTCCCGCAGGGTCTCCAGTCCTGCCCGGCGGGGGGCTGGGAGGGAGCGGCTGTCCGCGCGCGGCGACGGGCGCAGTGCCAGTGCGGCCAGCATGGCGAGCAGGCTGACACCGCCGGCCACGGCGAACGCCACGGTGTAGCCGCTGTTGGTGGGCTCGGCCTGGCCGGCGGGGGTGTGCGCGGCGAGCAGCGCCGCGCCGAGCACGCTGCCCACCGAGCCACCGGCGGTCCGCATCACCTGGTTGAAACTGGTGGCGCTGCCCGTCTCCTGGGCTGGGACGGCTCCGATGATCAGGGTGGGCATCGCCGCGAAGGCCAGCCCGATGCCGATGCCGAATCCGAAGGTGGCCGCGCCCAGCTCGACCAGATGATCGTGGCGGAAGGCCAGCCCGAACTCGGCGAGCGCGGCGGCGAGCAGCCCGGTCAGCAGCAACCCCCGGGCACCGCCCGTGCGCGGTCCCAGCCAGCGTGACCACCGGCTGGCCAGCACCGTCCCGGCCGCCATCGGGAGGATCACCAGGCCGAGCATCGTCGGGGAGACCCCGAAGCCGTAGCCGGTGGACGTCGGAGCCTGCGCGAGCCGGTTGATCAGAGTCATCGCGATGAACATGCCGAAGCCGGCGAGTGCCGCGCACACGTCGGCGATGAGCACCGGCCGGGCCGCGAGGTACCTCAGCTGGATCAGCGGGTTCGCTGTGCGCAGCTCGACCAGCACCCAGGCGACCCCGCAGGTGACGGCGGCCGCGAGCAGCCCCAGCACCGCGGGCGACGTCCAGCCCCAGGCCGCGCCGTCGCTCAGCGCGAGCAGCAGCGGGCTGAGGGCCGCGGCGAACAGCAGTGCCCCCGGCAGGTCGACCCGCCCGGCCGCCGGCCGGGCGCTCGGCCGGCGGGGGACGACCGTGAACACGGCGGCCATCGCCACCGCGGCCAGCCCGGCCGCCACCCAGAAGCCGGCGTGGTAGTCGAAGCTCTCCGCGAGCAGGCCGCTGAGCGGGTAGCCCAGGCCGGCCCCGGTCGCCACCGTGATCGACAGCGCGGCGATGCCCGGGGCCAGCCGGGCCGGTGGCAACAGGTCGCGGGCGATCGCCAGTGCCAGCGGCATCAGGCCCATCCCGACGCCCATCAGGCCCCGCCCGACCAGCAGCTGGGTGAAGTCGTAGGCGGTGGCGCAGAGGATGGAGCCCACCGCGACGGAGCCCAGCCCGGTCAGCATCACGGCGCGCCGGTGCTGGCCGTCGCCGAGCCGCCCGAGCAGGGGGGTGCAGGCGGCGCCGATCAGCAGCGTCAGGGTGAGCAGCCACTGGGCGTCGGCCAGCGAAACATGCTGTGCGGTCGCGATCGTCGGGATCAGCGGCGTGCCGAGGGTGCCGATGACCGCGATCACCAGACCGCAGTAGACGAGGACGGCGAGCAACAGGCGCGGGCGCGGATGGGTCGAGACACCGGAACGCGGCCGCATCCCACGGATTCCCCGCCTTCGCCGGGTGCGCCGCTTCCGCTGATCTCCGCCGGTCGGCTCCGTCCGGGCTACGCCGCCCTGCTCCTGCTCCTGCTTCCCGTGCACCTGTGCCCCTGCCTTTCGGCTCTGCTGGCTCGTTCGGCCGGTGGCTCGTTCGTCCGGCGGACGGCAACGGATGTCATCGTACGATGACATCGGCTGAGGACAAAGGTCGGCGCAGGTTGTCTGCCGGTGCGTCAGCCGGTGTGGACGACCCGTGACGTGCTTCCGGAAGGTGGCCTGCCTTAAGGTGACGAGGTAGGCCAAGGGGGGATCGCGAGCGGAGCCCGTAACGGGGCGCCGCCGGTCTCGTCGAGCGCGGCGGCGGTTTCGCCCTGTGTACGGATCACGGAGGTCGGCATGTCAGGAGCGTCGAAGCGGCGGCGCTGGAGTGCGGCCGACGTTCCCGACCTTTCCGGGCGCACCGCCGTCATCACCGGGGCGAACTCCGGCATCGGCTTCGAGACGGCCAAGGTGCTCGCGGCCCGTGGCGCGACGGTCGTCATGGCCTGCCGCAACCCGGTCAAGGCGCAGGACGCTCTCGACAGCATCCGCTCGGCCACGCCCGACGCGGACATCTCCGTGCTGCAGATGGACCTCAACTCGCTCACCTCCGTCCGCAAGGCGGCCGAGGCGCTGGTCGGGGAACGTCCCGTCATCGACGTGCTCATCAACAACGCCGGTGTGATCCTGCTGCCCTACGGCAAGACCGAGGACGGTTTCGAGCAGCACTTCGGCATCAACCACCTCGGCCACTTCGCCTTCACCGCGCTCGTGCTCGGGGCGGTCGCCGCCGCGGAGGCCGGCCGCGTCGTCACGGTCGGCAGCAACGGCCACTTGTTCGGCAAGATGGACTTCGACGACCCGCACTTCACGCGCAAGTACAGCCCGTTCAAGGGATACGCCCGCTCGAAGCTCGCGAACCTGCAGTTCGCCTACGAGCTGCAGCGCCGGCTCACCGCGGCCGGTTCGCCGGTGCAGTCGCTGGCGGCGCACCCCGGCGGTGCGAACACCGAGGTCGGCGGCATGAACGTCGGCCCGGTCAAGATGAAGATCAAAAAGGTCATCGACCGGATCCCGAACCCGGTCGTGCACCCGGCCGCCAAGGGCGCGCTGCCCGTTCTGCGCGCGGCCACGGACCCGTCGGCGCGGGGCGGCGAGTACTACGGGCCGTCCGGGCTGCTGAAGATGACCGGTCGTCCGGTGCCGGTGAAGTCCAACGCCGCCTCGCGTGACGCGGCGGCCGCCGAGCGCATGTGGGTCCTCTCCGAGGAACTGACCGAGGTCACCTTCCAGGTGTGAGGTCACCTTCCAGGTCTGACGCCGGTCAGCGCAGGCCGTGCCGGCGGGCGACCGCGCGTTCGACCGCGGAGCGGGGCAGCAGGCGGCGCAGCGCGAACACCAGCGGGGCGTTGCTGCCCACCGCGTAGAGCGGTTTCGGGTGCCGGGCCTCGACCGCCCGCAGCACGGTCGCGGCCACCGCGCCGGCCGTGATCCCGTTCGCCTCGTTCGCGTTGAGTGCCGCCAGCATGGTGCGGTACCGCGCCGCGTGCGGGGAGTCGGCGGCGAGGTACTGGGTGCGGCGCTCGCTGATCCCGGTGTTGACCGATCCGGGCTCGACCGTGCTGATCCACACACCGTAGGGGGTGACCTCGCGCCGGGCGGCGTTCGCGAAGCCCTTGATCGCCGCCTTGGACGCCACATAGGACGAGCGGTAGGCGAGCGGGAAGCTGGCCAGCATCGACCCGACCATGATCACCCGGCCGTGGCCGCGCTCGCGCATCCCGGGGAGCACCAGCTGGGTCAGCCGCACGGCGCCGAACACGTTCAGCTCGAACAGCCGCCGCACCGCCTCCATCGGCAGCTCCTCCAGCGGCCCGCTCTGGCTTTCGCCGGCGTTGTTCACCAGGACGTCGACCGGCCCCACCGCGGCGACCAGGCTCTCGACCGCGGCGGAGTCGGTCAGGTCGAGCGCCCGGTACTCCACCCCGGGGACCGGCTCGGCGACCGTCGCCGGGTCGCGGCTGGTGCCGATCACCCGGTGGCCGCGGGCGACGAGCGCGGCGGCGACCGCCGCGCCGATACCGGACGAGGCACCGGTGACCAGCGCGACCCCGCCGGCGCCACCGGGGTTACCGCCTTTGTCGATCACGAGTTCTCCAGGTCGAGGATGATGGTCCGCGGGCCGACGTTGACGCTTTCGACCAGCATGTGCGCGCGGAACCGGCCTGTCTCGACGTGGGCGCCGCGGGCGCGCAGCGCCTCGGCGACGGCGGTGACCAGCGGTTCGGCGATCTCGGCTGGCGCGGCCTTCTGCCAGCCGGGCCGCCGGCCGCGGCTGGTGTCGGCGTAGAGGGTGAACTGGCTGACGAGGAGAACCGGGGCGCCGGTGTCGGCCGCCGACTTCTCGCCGTCGAGGATCCGCAGCGTGTGGATGCGGCCCGCGAGCTTCTCGGCGGTCGCCGCCGTGTCGGTGTGGGTGACGCCCACGAGCACGAGCAGCCCGTCGCGTATCGAGCCGACTACCTCGCTGTCCACAGTCACCGAGGCTTGGCTGACCGTCTGCACCACCGCGCGCATACACCGGAGTCTGGCAGCGGACGCAGGAGCAGGCGCAGGCGGTAGGGGTGCGGTGGGGAGGGTGCGCGGCCGGAACGTGTTCGGGGTTCTCTCGGTCAGAGTCGGCGCCGCCGGTCCGCGACCTGCCGCACCGCCGCGAGCCTGCTCGTGACCCGGAACCGCCGTGTGTCCGCCGGGTCCACTCCGCCCGGCCTTTTCCTCGGCTGACGCCGACCGGCCGCGTCGCGTCACTCGCCCACGGGCGGGCGCTCGCCGTGCAGCGCGGTCAGTACCGGGTTCGCTGGGAAATCCGCGCAGGCGACAGAAAGAACCTTCTCCCTGCCGCCTGCCACGACGCCGTTCCCGACCAGCTCGCCGACGCGACGCCAGAAGCTGATCGGGTCGTTCCATTCTGGCAGTCGCTGAATCGGTAGGCCCGCGCGCGCAAGGGCTTCCCGGGCGGACTTTGGGTCGCAGTAGATCCGGGCGAGTGTCTCAAGTTCGAGTTCCGTGAGGACGCCCGGATTACTTGAGGTCTGCTGGGCGGCCTCGTAGTCGGCTCCCGTGGCCGATCCGGTCGGTGGAAAGCGGGACGGGTCAGCGGAACCGGAGCGGCGCTGGGTGCTCAACTCGTGGTCGGCCTGGAGTGACATGCCGAAAAACCCGCCGCGATTGTCGAACGTTCCGATATTTCCCACAGTGATCTGCGGCGAGTGTTCGCCGTCCGGGTGTGGAAACNCGCTTCCCACGGCTGCTACTCCTCTCACTGGCGCCGCCTTAGAGGTCGCCGGCGGGACTGCTGGGAGGTGCGGCCATGGCGGATATCACCACCCTGTTTCCCAGCTGTCCGCCACGGTTGTCGATGTTCCCTATTCTCTCGATATTCATCACGTTGTGAATGATTTTTGCGACCTTGTAGTCCTCCCTGTGTCGCAGGGCGTCGATGACCAGGTGGATGGCGGAGATCGCGCCTGGATCTCGGCTGGCCAGGGCGTCGACCCGGGCCTCGCCGCTCCCGAGTGTCATGACAAAGATGCGCCGGTCTGGCTGGAGGATTGGCGCGACAATCGCGAAGCCGATGACGGCGCTCAGAACGACCAGCAACGGCGTGTGTATCTGGACTACCCACTCCTCGTCGTCAAGAGTCGAGGCGAAGGGGAACCACAGGAGGCTGGGGATGAACCATGGAAAGGCCTTTGAAATCCGTTGAAGCCGGAGGCCTGCGTAGCCGACAATGCGCCGCTCGCGGGAGATCTGTGCTACGTTGCGAAGATTGTAGACGTTGAATCCGACATACAGGAGGCCGTCGCTCACCCGCACATGCGTTCCCAAGCCGTCTCGCATCTTTCTCCCGTCGGCGCCTGGCGTCGTACATGTTCCCTTCGCCCAGGATCACCATAGCGCTGAACGGTGTCGGGAAGGATCAGATTGACACGATCCATCCTTGGCTTGCTTTTGAGCAGCTTTTTCGCTCACCCCCGCCGTCCCTCAGGGCGCGGGCGAGGCCAGTTTCTCGGCGAGGCGGAGGAGGTCGCCCGCGCGTACCTTGCCGACCTCGGTGCGGGGGAGCTCGTCCACCTGGACGAAGCGGGCGGGCACCTTGTAGGGGAGCAGGTGCTCGCGGGCGACGTCCCGAAGCGCGTCCGGGACGAGCGTGGCGCCCGGGGACGTCACCACGAACGCCCACGGCACCTCGCCGAGGCGGTCGTCGGGGACGCCGACGACGGCGCAGTCGGCGACGCCGGGGGAGAGGCGCAGCACCTCCTCGACCTCGCCGGGGAACACCTTCAGCCCGCCCCGGTTGATCATGTCGGAGACGCGGCCCTCGATCCAGACGAAGCCGTCGGGGTCGATGCGGGCGATGTCGCCGGTGCGGAACCAGCCGTCGGGGGTGATCCGGTCGCCCAGCGCGGAGCCGTCGGCGTACCCGGCGGACACCGCGGGGGTGCGCACCTGCAGCTCACCGGGGGTGTCGACGGGCAGCTCCGCGCCATCCGGGCCGACGACGCGCGGGGTGACCCCGGCGTGCGGCCGGCCGACGGAGCCGAGCCTGGTCTCGCCGAACGTGCGCGCGTCCGCCGCGTTCCAACCGATGATCTCGCCGCCGATCTCGGTCTGGCCGTAGCAGTTGAGCACGGTGACGCCGAACCGGTCGCGGAACATCCGGGCGCGCAGCGGGGAGAGCGGGGCGGTGATGCCACGGACGTAGCGCAGCGGGGCCAGCGAGGTGATCGCCGGGTCGTCCGTGAGCATGTTCATCGCCGCGGGTGGCAGCACGGTGGAGCGGATGCCGTGCCGGGCGACGGCCGCGGCGAACGCCGCCGTCGTGAACGTCGGCATGATCACTACCGGCGCGCCGACCCGGAACGCGAACAGCACGTTGTAGATGCCGGCGGACAGCGACATCGACGTCGGGATGAGGTTCGGCATCGGAGCGGCCCGCCTGGCCAGGTCGCCGGCGGCGGCGTCGCCGACCAGCTTGCGCAGCACCGGTTCCAGCAGCGCCAGGTAGCCGGCGTGGCGCAGCAGCACCGGCCTGGGCTTCCCGGTCGTCCCGGAGGTGAACTGCACCAGCGCGATGTCCGGATCGTGGGCGGGGACGGCCGGCGCGGTCCCCACCTCAGGCGCCTGCCGCCAGGCGATCGGCGTCGCCTGGCCGTCAGGGGCGAGGCCGGTGCGCTCGTCCGCGTCGGAGACGATGACCGGCAGGCCGGTGTCGGTGAACCGGCCCGACCACGCGGCGAGGGTGACGACCGCCGCCGGATGCACCGCCGCCACCAGGTGGGCGATCTCGGCGTCGGCGCTGCGCGGGTTCAGCGGCACGTACACCGCGTCCGCCGACCAGACGCCGAACATCGCGGCGACGACGTCCGCGGTGTTCGGCAGCATCACCGCCACCGGGTGACCCGGCCGCACCCCGGCGGCGCGCAGCCGCGCGGCGAGGTCGACGGCGCCCTGGCGCAGCGCCGCCCGGGTCACCGCGTGCTCCGCGACGAAGACAGCCGGGGTCGTCTCGTCGTCCGGGCGGGTTTCGAGCAGGTCGACCAGCCGCATCGCGACTACCGCCGGCCCGGTTCGGCGCCGGCCGCGGACCCGGCATCGGCATCGGCACTGGCCAGGTCGGGCGCGGGGATGTCGAGCCCGAGCAGCGTGGCGGCGTTCCCCCGGGCCACCTTGTGGATGTCGAGCGGGCAGAGGTGGCCGAACTGGCTGGCCGCGGCGGCGCGCGAGCGGGGCCAGGTGCCGTCCTGGTGCGGGTAGTCGGTCTCGAAGACCACGTTGTCGACCCCGATCCGGTCGATCAGCGAGACGCCGACCGGGTCCTTGAAGAAGCAGCTGTAGACCTGGCGGCGGTAGTAGGTCGACGGCGGCTCGGGGCAGTTCTGCTGACCGTGCGCCCAGCCCCGGTGGGTGAGCCAGACGTCGTCGGCGCGGTCCAGCACGTAGGGGATCCAGCCGATCTGCGCCTCGGCGTACATCAGCTTCAGGGCGGGGTGGCGGTGCAGCACGCCGGCGAACAGGAAGTCGACCAGGCTGGCCGCGCTGTTGCCGAACAGGATGGTGGCGGCCACCGCCTCGGGCGCGTCGGCGGAGGTCTGCGGCGTCTTCGTGCCCGAGCCGATGTGCATCGCGACGACGGTCCCCGTCTCCGCGCAGGCCGCGAAGAACGGGTCCCAGTAGCGGGAGTGCAGGCTGGGCAGGTCGAGGTAGGCGGGCAGCTCGCTGAAGGCGACGGCGCGCACCCCGCGGGCGGCGTTGCGCCGGATCTCGGCGACGGCCAGGTCGACGTCCCAGAGGGGGACGATGCACAGCGGCAGCAGCCGGCCGCCGGAGGTGCCGCACCACTCCTCGACCATCCAGTCGTTGTAGGCCCGGACGCAGAGCAGCGCGAGCTCGCGGTCGGAACCCCAGAGGAACATCTGCCCGCAGAACCGCGGGTAGTTCGGGAAGCAGAGCTGCGCCTCGACGCCGTTGACGTCCATGTCGGCGAGCCGGTCGGGAACCTTCCAGCAGCCCGGGCGCATCTCGTCGTAGGTGATGCCGTCCATGGTGACCTCGTCGGCGGGGACGCCGGCGGCGGCGATGTAGCGCTTGAGGCTGGTGTGGCGACCCTCGTAGACCCACCAGGCGACGTCCGGGCCGTCGGTGCCGGGCGCCTCGACGTAGCCGGAGCCGACGAGCTTCACCTCGCCGGCGGGCGCGTGGACGATGTGCGGGCCGGCCTCCCGGAGACGCCGCGGCAGCCGCGAACTCCACACGTCGGGCGGTTCGACGACATGGGCGTCCATGTCGACCAGGCGCGGGATCCGCGCCAGTACCGCCTCGTCGACCGGTTGCCCGAGAGGCTGCCCGGCCGGGGCCGCCGCCAGGTCGCGCGTCATCTGATCCGTCATGGTCGCCCTCACCGTCTCGACCGGTCGGCCCGCTGTTCGCGCCGGGCTGGCCAGGCATTCCGCCTCGGCACCGAGAGGATAATGTATATGATATCGATCGCCAACCGGCGCAGGTCAGGCCGGGTGGGGCGCACCGGCCACCTGCCGGGAGCGCCGCGGGCCGGGAGCGCATCGAGGAGGTCGGCCATGCCCTTACCCGACGTCGGACCGGACGCCCCGGCAGGTCGTGGCCACCCGCCCGCGCGGCTGCGGCCGGTCGACTGGTCGCGGCTGTTCTCCCCGCGGGTGGTCGCCGTCGTCGGGGCCACCGACACCGAGGGCAGCCCGCAGCGGGCCCAGTGGACGCAGGTGCGGGAGCGGCTCGGGGCGCTCGGCGCCGACGTGGTTCCGGTGCATCCGAAGAAGAGCGAGATCCTCGGCGTGCCGGCCTACCCCTCCGTCGCCGACCTGCCGGCGGACCCGGACGTCGTGGTCGTGCTCGTCCGCGACCCGCTGCCGGCGGTGGCGGAGGCCGTCGCGCGCGGGGCCGGCTTCGTCATCGTGTTCTCGGCCGGCTTCTCCGAGCTGGGCACCGCGGAGGGCGACGCGGCCGAGGCCGGGCTGCGGGCGCTCGCCAGGGGCGCCACCCGGATCATCGGCCCGAACACCAACCTCAACATCTTCGAGCCCTGGCAGCAGGGCCTCCCCGGCCGCAAGCTGGCGATCATCACCCAGTCCGGCTACCAGGGCCGGCCGATCACCCAGGGCCAGGTGCTGGGGATCGGCATCGAGATCTGGGCGACCCTGGGCAACGAGACCGACATCGAATGGGCCGATGTCGCCGGTCATCTCGCCACCAGGCCGAACGTCGGCGCGATCGCGACCTACGTGGAGGGCTTCCAGGACGGGCGGGCCTTCATGCTCGCCGCCGACGCCTGCGCGCGGGCCGGCATCCCGATCGTGGCGATCAAGGTGGGGCGCAGCGAGCAGGGCCGGGCGATGGCCGCGGCCCACACCGGCCACCTGACCGGGCCGGACGCCGTGCACGACGCCGTGTTCGACCAGTACGGCGTGATCCGGGTGGACGACCTCGACGAGGTCATCGAGATCTCCGGCATGTTCTGCCACACCGACCTGCTGCCGGGTTCCGGCGGGGTCGCCGTCTACGCGATGTCCGGGGGCACGGCCTCGCACGTCGCGGACCTGTGCGGGATGGCCGGCGTGCCGGTGCCGACCTTCACCCCGGAGACGGTGGCCGCGCTCGGTGAGTACGTGCCCTGGTACCTGAAGCGCGACAACCCCGTCGATTCCGGTGGCGTCATCACCGCGCGGCCGGAGAACCGCCGAGTACTGGAGATCATGCTCGACGACCCGAACGTGGACGTACTGTTCGCGCCGATCACCGGGGTGTTCCCGGGGATGAGCGACGCGCTGGCCCGCGACCTGATCGCGCTGCACGAGCGGGCCCGCGCCGGGGAGGGTAAACCGGTCGTCGCCGCCTGGACCTCGCCGATCCGCGAGGACGACGCCTACCGGGCGCTGTGCGCGGCGGGGGTGCCGCTGTTCCACTCGTTCGGCGCCGCGGTGCGCGGGCTGGCGGAGCTCGGCCGTTTCTCGGCGTTCGTCCGCGACTACCGCAGTCCGTTCGCCCCGCGAACCCGGCCGGCCCACCCCCGGCCCGCCGCGGGTGGGCCGGGGCTGGCCCGGGCGCTGCTGGACACCCGTCCCGGCACGCTGAACGAGGTCGACTCCAAGCGGCTGCTCGCCGGCTACGGCATCCCGGTGGTCACGGAACGGCTCACCACCTCGCCGGACGAGGCCGCGGCGGTCGCGGCGGAGCTGGGGTTCCCGGTGGTGCTGAAGATCGCCTCCGCGGATATCGGGCACAAGTCCGACCTGGGCCTGGTGGCGGTCGGTGTGCCCGACCCGGCCGCCGTCCGGTCGGTCTACCACCGGCTGACCGCCACCGCGGCCGCCGCGGCGCCGGCCGCCCGGGTCGACGGGGTCGTCGTCGCCGAGCTGGTGACCGGCGCGGTCGCCGAGGTGATCCTGGGCCTCTCCCACCAGCCGCCGTTCGGCCCGACGATCACCTTCGGGCTCGGCGGGGTGTTCACCGAGGTGTTCGCGGACGTCGCCTTCGCGGTGCCGCCGTTCGACGAGGCCCGGGCGCGGGCGGTCATCGAGTCGACCCGGGGCGCCCGGCTGCTGCACGGGGCCCGCGGCCGCCCGGCCGGTGACGTCGACGCCCTGGTCGCGGCGATCATGAGCCTGCAGGCGCTCGCCGTCGACCTGGGTGACCGGATCTCCGAGCTCGACATCAACCCGATCATGGTGCTGCCCGCGGGCCGGGGAGTCGTGGCTGTCGACGCGCTGGTCGTCCCGCGCCGCTAGCTCCGCGCCGCCAGTCCGGTGCCCGGCGGTCACTTTGTATTTACTATCCAATCTGAGCCCGTCGCCGGCGGGCCGCGCCGGCCCGGTGCGGACCGAGGTCGGGGTCGGGGTCGGGGCAGCGTCGTCAGGAGAGCGCATGGACGAAGGCGGAGTCTTCTTCGAGGATCTCGGGGAGGGAACGCGGGCACCGGCGCGCAGCCACCGGCTCACCCGTACCGACCTGGTGCGGTACGCGGGCGCGTCACATGACTTCAACCCGCTGCACCATGACGAGGTCAGGGCGCGCGCCGCCGGCATGCGCGGGGTGTTCGCGCACGGGATGTTCACCGCCGGCCTGCTGGCCACGGCGCTCACCGACTTCGTCGGGGTCGGCAACCTGCGCGGCTACCGGGTCCGCTTCACCGAGCAGGCCTGGCCGGACGACGTGCTGACCACCGAGATCACGGTGCGCGGCAAGGACGAGGAGACCCACCTGGTCGAGCTCGACTGCCGGGTGCTAAACGACGCCGGCACCGCCGTGCTGACCGGCTCCGCGGTCGCGGCGCCCCGACGGCGGTCGGCATGAGCGGCCCCCGGTACGACCTGCCGACCGTCGAGGCGGAGACCGCGCCCTGGTGGGAGGCGGCGCGGCGGGGGGAACTGCTGGTCCGCCGGTGCGGCGGCTGCGGTCGGGCGCACCTGTACCCGCGCCCGTTCTGCCCCACCTGCTGGAGCGAGGACGTCGACTGGGAGCGGGCCGCCGGTACCGCGACGCTTTACACCTGGTCGGAGGTCCGCGCCAACGACCTGCCGCCGTTCCGGGACCGGGTGCCCTACCTCGCCGCCATCGTCGACCTCGACGAGGGCCCGCGGCTGGAGACCACCATCGTCGGCACCACCGAGGACGAGCTGACCATCGGTATGCGGCTCAAGGTCGACTTCACCGACGTCGGCGAGGTGTTCATCCCGGTCTTCCGGCCCGCCTGACCTCTCCGGGAGATCTCACATGAACGATCCGACCCAGCTGACCGGCCGGCCGTTGGTGCCGGCGACCGTCGTCGTCGAGCGCGGGCAGGTCGCCGCGTTCGCCACCGCGGTCACCGACACCTCGCCCGTCCACCAACGCGCGGACGCGGCGGCCGCCGCCGGGTTCGCGGCCATTCCCGCGCCGCCCACCTTCACCTTCGCCGCCCGCCTGCTCGCCGCGTACGACGAGCTGCGCCCGGCCCCGCCCGCGGACGCCGTCGACGTGACCGAGGTGATCTCCGCGCTGCGGGCGGGCGGCGGGCTGATCCTGCACGCCGAGCAGGAGTTCACCTACCATGCGCCGGTGCTCGTCGGCGCCGTCCTGACCCTCACGGGCACGGTGGACGACGTGCGGGTGACCACCGGCCGGGACGGCCGGTCCCGGACCTTCGTCAGGCTGCGCTCGGAGTTCCGGGACGAGGCCGGGAACCTCGTCGTGACCGAGGTGATGACCCTGCTGCACCGGGCCTGAGCCGGTTTCGACCTTTCGAGAGCTCGGCCGGGACCCGTCGGGCCCGGCAGTGAGGAGTCGCGTGATGAGCGAGGAAAAGCCCGTCCGGTACGCGGAGCGGATGTTCCCGGCCCCGGTGGACCACGGGATCGCCCGGGCCGACCGCGCCGTGTCGACCGTCGAGCGGGGGACGGACGCCGTCACCTACAACGACGCGCAGGGCCGCTGGTACGAGGGCGGCGGCCAGGTGGGGGAGAAGGCGGTCGAGTCGATCGTCGTCTACCCGCCGACCCGGGGCCTGGTGACCCAGGGCGATCCCTTCGAGCCGGTCAAGATCGGCGTCCTGGTCGACATCGATCTCGGGCAGTTACTGTCCGACTGGATCGACTCCACGATCCTGGCGATCGAGGACGCGCTGAACGAGGGCGTCTACGACCGCCCCGTCGAGATCGTCACCGTCGACGCGCGCGGGCTGCCGCGGGAGAACTACCGCAAGGTCAGGCAGGGCTACCAGAAGCTGGTCGACGCCGGCTGCGTGGTCGTGCTCGGCCCGATGATCTCCGACAACTCGCTGAACCTGCAGGATGTCGTGAACGCCACCGGCGTGGCCTGCATCGGCTGGACGGGCAGTGTCAAGTTCGCCGGTGACTACTGCTTCACGGTGGCGAACGGCGACATCCCGACCGAGGCGGTCATGGGCGCCAACTGGTGCGCGCAGCAGGGCCACACCAAGGTCGGCTTCTTCTGGGAGAAGGGGTCGTCCGGCGACCACTACTCGGACTACTTCCGGATCGCCGCGCAGAATGTCGGCGTGGAGATCGTGAAGGAGGTGAGCCTGGGGCCGAACCCGCGCAACCTGCGGGAGCACCTGGCGACGATGCGGGCGCAGGGCGCCCAGTCGATCGTCTACATGGGCTATGGCTACTCCACGTTCCATTTCGCGGCCGCGTTCAAGGCCCTGGAGTGGGACCCGCCGCGATTCATGGGCACCGCCTTCATGTTCTATTCGAACTCCAACGCCTGGGCGGAGGGGCTGGAGGGCTGGCACGGCGTCGACCAGCTCGGCGAGGACGGCGCGAACCCGAACTACGAGGCCATGACCAGGCGGTTCGAGGCCCGCTTCGGGCGGGTGACCCGCAACGTCGTCGTGGCGCTGGGCTATGACACGGCGCGCGCCGGCATCCACGGCATCGCCAACGCGTCGATCGCCGTGCCGAGCGAGGTCCGGCTCGGCCTGGAGAAGATCAAGTGGATGCCCTGCACGAACGGCGGGCCGGGCGCCTACATCACCTTCGCGCCCTATGACCACCGGGGTTACAAAGGTGACTTCCTCACGATCCGTGAGCTGCGCGGCGGGAAGCTGCACTTCCGCGGCTACTACCGGCCGCAGTGGCCGTCGAACACCCACTCGCCGCTGCTCACGCCCGAGCCGAAACCCGCCGATCCGCAGGACGGCCAGCCGGCCGGGACCGGCTGACGGGCAGGATAAGCTGACCGCCGAATCGGATCGGTACCGTGGTCGCGGCGGCACCGGGGCCCACGGTGTGCCCGCCACCGCCGGGCCCGAGCCCGCACCGCTGGACATCCGTCGGCCTGGGAGGAGACGGGTGGAGCCCGCGCACGAGACCGATGCGAAAGCCCGGCGCGCCCCCTGGTCCGGTCGGGCTCCCGGTCCCGGCTCCGGGCACGCTTCAGGTCCCGGGCACGGCTCCGGTCCGGCGACCCGGGCGGCGCAGGTGACGGACCGCTCCGTCACCGCCCGGGAGAAGATCCTCGACGCGACGGTGGCGTGCANCCGCCGCCGCGGCATCGAACGGACGTCGATCAGCGCGGTTGCGGTGATGGCNGGGGTGTCGCGCCCGACCGTCTACGCCTACTTCGACACCCGTGAGGCGCTCGTCTCGGCGGCCCTGGGGAGAGTGGGCACCCAGGTCGCCGAGCGGGTGACGGTCACCGCCCGGCGCCGCGCCCGCACGGCGGGCGAGTTCGCGGTCGAGGCGCTGGTCGCGGTCCGCCGCGAGTTCCGGGCGGAGCCCGCCCTCCAGCCGATCATGGGGATGGGCGGGGCCTGGGACGCGACGGACGCGCTTTCGGCGGAGGCGCTCGCGGTCGCCCGGCCGATCATCGCCCCGATCGTCGGCTACGACCCCCGCCTGGCGCCGCACCTCGACGAGGTGGTGGAGACGATCGTGCGCTGGCTGCTGTCGCTGCTGATGTTCGACAGCAGCCGGACGGCGTCGGAGCCGGCGCTGCGTGGCTACCTGGCCCGGGTGGTCGTGCCGGTCATCGAGTCAATGGCCGCGGCCGAGGACTGACCCGCCCCCACGTGTTCGGGCGAGCGGAGGGCGCGCCGCCGTGCGGCATGTTATATACAATATCCATGAGTGCGAGGTCACGCAGATGGTGACGGGCACCGGCACCGGCACCGGCACCGGTTCCGGTTCCGGTTCTGGTTCCGGTTCTGGTTCCGGTTCCGACGCCGCGTCGCAGTCGTCCCCGTCCCCGTCCCCGTCCCCGTCCGCTTCGGTCTCGGCTGAAGCCCGGACCGAAGCGCCCGAAGGCCGGGGCGCCGAGAGTTCGGACGGTTCGGACCGCACGCGGCGGCCGCGGCGGCCCGGCGGCGTGATCACCGACGAGGGGGTCGCCCGGCTGCGGGCCCGGATCGGGGTGCCCGAGCCCAACCCCCGTCCGCCGCACTACCGGCTGCCCGGTGCGGACGCGTTCCGCCATGTGGCGACCGCCTACGGCGACGACAACCCGCTCTACGGCGACGAGGACTACGCCGCCGCGACCCGCTGGCAGGGCCTGATCGCCCCCCCGCCGCTGGTCGGCGGGGACACCCTGATCGGCGAGGACGAGATCACCGAGGTCCCGGCCGACCGGCGTGAGCTGATGAAGGGCGACCCGCTGCGCGGGGTGCACGCCTTCTACTCCGCCAGTCTGCGCGAGTGGTGGGCGCCGCTGCGACCGGGCACCCGGGTACGGCGCCGCAACGCGCTCGTCGGCGTGCACGACAAGAGCAGCGAGTTCGCCGGTCGCGCCATCCACGAGTGGACCGGCCAGGTCTTCGCCGACGCCGCGGGGACGCCGCTGGCCGGCCAGTACAAGATGATGATCCGCACGGAGCGCTCCAGAGCGCGCGGCCGCGGCAAGTACGCCGCAATCGAGCCGGCGCCCTACACCGACGACCAGATCGCCGAGATCGAGGCCGCCTACGCCGCCGAGACCCGCCGCGGCGCGCTCCCGCGCTACTGGGAGGACGTCACCGTCGGCGACGAGCTCGGCCCGCTGGTCAAGGGGCCGCTCACCGTCACCGACATCGTGTGCTGGCACGTCGGCATGGGGATGGGCCTCTACGGGGTGGTCCCGCTGCGGCTGGCCGCGGCCAACCGGCGGCGCATCCCCGGCTTCTACCACCGCGACGAGCTCAACATCCCCGACGTGCTACAGCGCGTCCACTGGGACCCCGAGTTCGCCCGCCGCTCCGGCAACCCGACCACCTTCGACTACGGCCGGATGCGCGAGACCTGGCTCATCCACCTGTGCACCGACTGGATGGGTGACGACGCCTGGCTGTGGAAGCTGCGTGCCGAGTTCCGCGCGTTCAACTACGTCGGCGACACCCAGCGGGTACGCGGCACCGTCGCCCGCCGCTATCTCGCCGAGGGCGGGCGCCCCGCGGTGGACGTCGACCTGACCGCCACCAACCAGCGCGGCACTCTGACGACCCCGGGCTCGGCGACGATTCTGCTGCCGAGCCGCGAGCACGGGCCGGTGGTGCTCCCCGAGGCGCCCGGCGGAACCGAGGGCCTCGACCGCACTCTCGACGCCATCATCGAACGGTTCGCCGAATGAGGTTTCGCCGAATGAAGCTCGCGGAATGACGGCCGTCCNCGGCCTGCTGGTGAGCGCCGACGGCGGGGTGCTGCACCTGCGGCTGGACCGCCCCGACCGGCGTAACGCGATCGACGACGCGATGATGCGCGGGCTCACCGAGACCATCGAGGCGGCCGGCCAGGACGAGGCCGTCCGCGTGATCGTGCTCTCCGGCCAGGGGGAGCACTTCTGCGGCGGCGCCGACATCGTCGCCCGCAACGCGGCCTCGGCGGGCGGTCGCCGGCCGCGGGCCGGCAGCATCCAGCGGCGGCTGCCGGCCGCGGCGCACCGGCTGATCCCGGTGGTCCTTTCGGTGCAGACGCCGGTGGTGTGCGCGGTGCGCGGCTGGGCGGCCGGGATCGGGCTGGCGCTGGCGGTCGCCGCCGACGTCACGGTGGCCACGACCGACGCGACGTTCTGGGCGCCCTTCGCCGACCGTGGCTTCACCCCGGACAGCGGTCTGACCTGGATGCTGCCGCGCCGGGTGGGGGAGGTCCGCGCCCGGCGGATGCTGCTGCTCGGCGACCGGGTGGGCGGGGAGCGGGCCGCCGAGTGGGGCCTGATCGACCGGGCGGTACCGCCCGCCGAGCTGGACGCGGCGGTTCGGGAGATCACCGACGGTCTAGCCGCCGCGGCGACGGTGGCGGTCGGCCTGACGAAGTGGCTGCTGCATGCCGGCGCGAGTGCGGATCTCGAGAGCCAGCTGCGGGACGAGGGGTTCGGGCTGGAGCTGTCGTCGCGCAGCGAGGACTTCCGGGAGGGCCTCGCCGCCTTCCGGGAGAAGCGGCGCCCGCGGTTCGAGGGCCGGTAGCCGCCCGCCGCCCGGCGATCGGCGATCGGCGATCGGTCACCGGCGTCCGGCGCGGGTGTGGGTGTGGGTGTGGAGAGGGCCGACATGGTGGCCGACACGGTGGAGGAGCCCGAGATGCTGGAGGAGCCGCGGGTGTCAGTGGACGACCCTGACCTGGTGGGCGCTGATCTGGGCGCCGATCCGGTGGGTGAGGACGGCCGGCTGAGGCTGCCGCCGGAGCCCGGCGCGCAGCAGGTCCGCGACACCGTCCGGGACTGGGTGACCAGGCACGTTCCGCCGGCGTGGCGCGAGGCCGCCGCCCGCGGCGGCGCGGCGGCGATCCGGCAGGTGCGCACCCGGGACGACTACGAGCGCTGGTACCCGGTTTTCGGCCGGTCCGGCCTGGTGGCTCCCACCTGGGAGCGGGCCTACGGCGGGCTGGGCCTCCCCCCCGACCTGGCCCGGGTTGCCGAGGCGGAGCTGCGTCCGTTCAACCTCGGCCGGCTGAACCCGCTCGGCCTGTCGAACGCGGCACCGGCGCTGTTCGCGCACGGCACCCAGGAGCAGCGGCTGCGGTTCCTGCCGCCGATCGTGCGCAACGAGGAGTTCTGGTGTCAGCTGTTCTCCGAGCCGGGTGCCGGCTCCGACCTCGCCTCGCTGGCGACCAGGGCGGTCCGCGAGGGTGACTCGTGGATCGTCACCGGCCAGAAGGTGTGGACGACCTGGGGTTTCCGCGCCGACTTCGGTGTGCTGCTGGCCCGCACCGACCCGGATGTGCCCAAGCGGGCCGGCATCACCTACTTCCTGATCGACATGCGCCAGCCGGGGGTGGAGGTCCGCCCGCTGCGCCACATCACCGGCGAGGTCGACTTCTGCGAGGTCTTCCTGGACGACGCGGTCGTCCCCGACAGCCAGCGGGTGGGCGCGGTGGGCGACGGCTGGCGGGTGGCGGGGGCGACGCTGTCCGGTGAGCGGCAGATGGTCTCCGGCGCGGGTTCCGGCGGTGTGGACCGCATCGGCGGCTCGGGCATCGCCCACCTGCTCAGGCTGGCCCGCCGGGTCAGCGCGGACGGGCTGCCCGGCGGCTGGGACGACCCGGTCGTCCGGCAGGAGATCGTGAAGCTCTACAGCGAGGAGCGGATCCGCGGCTGGACCAACGAGCGGGTCCGGCGCCGGCTGCGGGCCGGCCTGCCGCCCGGCCCGGAGAGCTCCATCGGCAAGGTCCACCAGGGCACCCTCAACCAGCGCATGCAGGCACTCGCCGTCGACCTGCTGGGCCCGGCGGGGGCGGCCTGGGAGAGCCCGGCCGTTCAGGCCGGCCAGCCGGCACCCGAGGGGACCGACGAGGCCGCCGCCCGGTACGCCGAGTCGCTCGTCCACGAGGTGCGGGGCATGCTCCGCAGCCGCGCGAACACCATCGAGGGAGGAACCACCGAGGTGAACAAGAACATCCTCGCCGAGCGGGTGCTCGGCCTGCCCCGTGAGCCCGACGCGTACCGGGGCACGCCCTGGCGCGACATCCCGCGGAGCTGACGGATGGCCCAGGGGCTGCTCCTCGAACGGCACGGGCCGGTCGGCTGGCTGGTGTTCGACCGCCCCGAGGTCGGCAACGCCATGGACGCCGCCATGCTCAGCGCCCTGCCGTCGGCCTGGGCGGAGCTGGACGCGGATCCCGCCGTCCGGGTCATCGTCAACACCGGGGCGGGGCGCCGGTTCCAGACCGGCCTCGACGTCGTCCAGCTCGGCCGCGACCCGGCGGCGCTGCGGGCGCACTCCCGGCAGACGAGGCGGGCCGAGCTGCGGATCACGGCCTGGCACACGAAGGTCGCCAAGCCGGTGATCGCGGCGGTGAACGGCCTGTGCGCCGGTGGCGGCCTGCACTTCGTCGCGGACGCCGACCTCGTCATCGCGGCCGCCGACGCGGAGTTCACCGACCCGCACGTGTCGGTCGGCCAGGCGACGGCGTTCGAGGGGATCGCGCTGAGCCGCCGGATGGCCGCGGAGACGGTCGCGCGGATGGCGCTCACCGGGCGGCACGAGCGGATCAGCGCCGCCCGGGCCTACCAGCTGGGCATGGTCAGCGAGCTCGTGGACCCGCCGGAGCGGCTGCGGGAGCGGGCGCAGGAACTCGCGGAGACGATCGCCCGCAACTCGCCCGCCGCGATGGCGGCGACGAAGCGGGCGCTGTGGGGGGCGCTGGAGGCCGGCCTGTCCGAGGCCTGCCGGACGGGCGCCGCCGAGCTGATGGGCATGTGGGGTCATCCCGACCAGGTGGAAGGCCCCGAGGCCTTCGCGCAGCGACGTGAGCCGCGGTGGGTCGATTCCGGCGCACCCGGGAGAGAGGCGGACCGGTGAGCTATTCGTTCTACGAAACCCTGATCGTCGAGCGGCGCGGGCCGGTCGGCTGGCTGATCAACAACCGCCCGCGCCAGCTCAACGCCATGAGCAGCCTGATGCGGGACGAGTTCGCCACCGCCTGGACGGAGCTCGACGCCGACCCGGAGGTGAAGGTCATCGTCCACACCGGGGAGGGGCGGGCTTTCCAGACCGGGGTGGACATGACCGAGCTCGCCACCGACGGGCTGGGCATGGAGCGCTACCGCGCCTCCGTCGAGGCGATGGACCTGCACTTCACCGCCTGGCACCGGAAGGTCCGCAAGCCGGTGATCGCGGCGGTGAACGGCCTGTGCGCGGGCGGCGGCTTCCATTTCGTCGCCGACGCGGACATCGTCATCGCCGCGTCCGACGCGCAGTTCTTCGACCCGCACGTGTCGGCCGGCCAGGTGGTCGCCTTCGAGGTGATCGCCCTGCTGCGCAAGATGCCGTTCGAGCCGGTGATGCGGATGGCCCTGGTCGGGCGGCACGAGCGCATGCCCGCGCAGCGCGCCTACGACCTCGGCATGGTCAGCGAGCTCGTGGACCCGCCGGAGCGGCTGCGGGAGCGGGCGCAGGAACTCGCCGAGACGATCGCCCGCAACTCGCCCGCCGCGATGGCGGCGACGAAGCGGGCGCTGTGGGGGGCGCTGGAAAGCGGCCTGAGCGACGCCTGCCGCAACGGCGCCGACGAGCTGGTCTCGGTATGGGGACATCCGGACCAGCAGGAAGGGCCGCGGGCGTTCGTCGAGAAACGCGAGCCCCGGTGGGCTGAGCTGAAGCCGGAGCCGCCCGAGCCGCCGCGGCCGCCGGCGTCGTCCACAGGTGTGGTCGCGCCGCAGGCGTTGCCCGTGGGTGAATGAAGCGGACAGCGGCGGACGAGTGGCGGCGCGTGGCGCGGCGGGCGGGCGCCTGGACGATCGGATGGTGTGTGTGATGCGTGAAGCGGTGATCTGTGAGCCGGTCCGTACCGCGGTCGGTCGTTTCGGGGGTGCGTTGCGGCCGTTGAGCGCGCACGCGCTCGGCGCGGCCGTGCTGCGCGGGCTGATCGAACGGACCGGCCTGACGTCGGCGGACATCGACGACGTGGTGTTCGGGTCCTGCTACCCGACGATGGACGCCCCGGCGCTGGGCCGGGTCGTCGCGCTGGACGCCGGCCTCGACGTCAGCGTCCCGGGTCTGCAGCTCGACCGCCGGTGCGGGTCGGGTGTGCAGGCGGTGGCGCTCGCCGCCATGCAGGTGCAGACCGGGGTGTCGGACCTGGTGGTCGCCGGTGGCGCGGAGAGCATGAGCAACGCCGCCTTCTACTCCACCGGGCTGCGCTGGGGGGCGAAGGGCGGTGACGTCACCCTGCACGACGCGCTGGCCCGCGGGCGGGTCACCGCCGGTGGGGAGAACCACCCGGTGCCGGGCGGCATGATCGAGACGGCGGAGAACCTGCGCCGCGAGTACGGCATCCCGCGGGCCGAGCAGGACGAGTTCGCCCTGCGTTCCCACCAGAAGGCGGTGGCCGCCCAGGCCGCGGGCCGGTTCACCGACGAGATCATCCCGGTGTCGGTGCCGAAGCGCGGCGGAGCGGAGCTGGTGGCCGTCGACGAGCACCCGCGTGCCGACACCACCCTGGAGTCACTCGCCGCGCTGCGGGCCATCATGGGCCGTACGGACCCGGAGTCGACGGTCACCGCGGGGAACTCCAGCGGGCAGAACGACGGCGCCTCGGCGTGTGTGGTCACGCACCCGGAAGCCGCCGAGCGGTTGGGGCTGCGCCCGCTGGCGCGTCTGGTGAGCTGGGCCGCCGCCGGGGTCGAGCCGGGGCGGATGGGGATCGGACCGGTGCCGGCCACGGCCCGCGCGCTGGAGCGGGCCGGTCTGAAGCTCTCCGACATCGATCTGATCGAGCTGAACGAGGCGTTCGCGGCGCAGGTCCTGGCCTGCACCCGCGAATGGGGCTTCAGCGGCGCCGACTGGGACCGTCTCAACGTGAACGGTTCCGGTATCTCGCTCGGGCACCCGGTCGCGGCGACCGGCGGCCGGATCCTCGCGACCCTGCTGCGGGAGATGCACCGCCGGGACGCCCGCTACGGTCTGGAGACGCTGTGCATCGGCGGCGGGCAGGGAATCGCGGCGATCTTCGAGCGCGTCGACGTTTAGTGGGCGGTCGGGGCCGTCGGGCTGACCGGGGCTGTGGTGACAGGGCTGTCTGATCACGTGGGATATGCCGCCGGTTGGGCGGGCCATGCGGCCGGCGGGGCGGCTGGCCGGCGCGCGCCGCGGGCTCCTGCTCGTTCACCGCTCCGCGGTTGGTGGTCCCGCCGGGCGACGCGGTCGCCGGCGGCTGCGTGACCGGGGCGCGGCGACCGGGCCGCGGCACTCGTGGCGTCGAGCCCCGATGCCCGCTACCAGGGTTTTCAGAGCGCGTACAAGCCCCTCGGCAGCCGTCGCCCGCCTCCCGCCGCGGGTCCGCGGGTGTTCGCCGACGGTGACTGAAGGGCACCTTGTGTCCGCCGGCCCCAGTGGCTTGCGGCCCATCCGGCGTGGTCGTTGTCAAGAGGCATCCGGGCAGGACACGCAAAGCCCTCTAGTTGTGCGAACGCGTCACCCTCGCCCGCGCCCGGAATGCTGACCGTCATCGTCAGATCACCGGGGTGAGTTCCATGACGCGCCGGCGCCTGGAGGTCACCCGCGACCCGCGACCGGGGTCAGCCGGGGATGAGCCGCGCCACCCGCTCGCGGTGGTACGCCGGGTCGCCGAACATCAACCGAGCGCTGCCCGCGCGCTTGAAGTAGAGGTGCGCCGGGTGCTCCCAGGTGAACCCGATCCCGCCGTGGATCTGGATGTTCTCCGCCGCGGCGTGCAGGTGGGCCTCCGTGCAGTAGGCGACCGCGAGGCTGGCCAGCAGCGGTAGCTCCGGGTCGTCCGTCGCGGCCGCCTCGGCGGCGGCCCAGGCGGCGGAGCGGGCCGACTCGACCTCGATCAGGACGTCCGCGCACTTGTGCTTGATCGCCTGGAAGGAGCCGATCGGGCGGCCGAACTGCAGGCGGGAACGGGCGTGGTCGACCGCCATGTCCAGCACCCGGGCGGCGCCGCCGGCCTGCTCGGCGGCGAGCGCGACGAGAATCCGCTGGTAGGTCCGCTCGATCGGCGCCCAGCCGGCGCCATCCTCGCCGATGAGCCGTGCCTCGACCGCGTCGAGGTCGATCCGGGCCTGCTCACGGGTCTGGTCGAGGGTCGCCAGCGGGGTGCGGCGCAGCCCGGCCGGCTCCATCCCGCCGGCCGTCCCNGCGTCGACGGCGAACAGACCGACCCCACGCTCGGTGCGGGCAGCGACGAGGATCAGGTCCGCGACGCAGCCGTCCAGCACGAACATCTTGGTGCCGTCCAGACGCCACCGGTCGCCTTCCCGGGTGGCACGTGCCTGTACCGAGGCGTCCTCCCAACGGCCGTCGCGCTCCGCGACGGCGATGGTGGCGATGGTCCGGCCGGCCGCGATCCCGGGCAGCAGCTCAGCAGCGGCGGTGACGTGACCCGTGTGCAGGATCGCCTGACCCGCGGCCACGGTGGCGAGGAAGGGCCCGCCGAACAGGACCCGGCCCATCTCCTCGAAGACCACGGAGAGCTCCGCGAAACCATGGCCCGCTCCGCCGTGCTCCTCCGGAATGCCCAGGCCCAGCAGGCCCAGCTGCTCGGCCAGGACGGACCAGGCCGCCCGGTCGAAATGCGCGATCGTGCCCATATATGCACGGACGGTGTCCGGCGGGGTGGAGTCGTCGAGGAACGAGCGCACCGCCGAGCGCAGTTCCTCCAGCTCCGTGCTGAACGACGTACTCATCGATCCTCCCGAATCTCTGGTAACGGCCCGCGGGCACGCGCCGGGCACGCGCCGGGAAGGCGCCAGGAAGGGTCCTGGTGATTGTCGCCGGTAAAACCGGCACTAGCCACGGGATCGGCGATCCAGTTATTCTGTCGACGTCGTCTGGGGAATGTTCCGGCGCCGTTCGTGCGCCAGGAGGGCGTGGTCCATGAATACCAAGGTCTACACGCACGAGTTCATTGATATCAAGGGCGCGAACCGTGGGAGGTACGTCCATCACATGACGGCGAACTGGAGTCCGATCGGCCAGGAGGAACGCAATCAGCTGTGCTACGGCGTCTGGGGGGTCGTCGGGACCACGGGCCGGTGGCCGCAGGTCGTCAACCTGTGGGAGGAGGACGGTTTCGACGGGCTGGCCGCCGGTCTGCGGCACGAGACGACCGGCGCCGCGTTCCAGGACCCGAAACTCGAGAAATGGTGGTTGGAGGCGGCCGACTATCGCAGCGGCGGCTTTGACCNGGTCCTCGTGCCGGCGCCGTGGACCCGCACCATCGGCGAGCTGTGCGCGGCCGGTGTGCGCGGCGAGCTGTACGCCCATGAGCTGATCAGGGTCCCGCGCGGAACGGCGCCTGATTTTCTCTCCGTCGTCGCGGAGGAGGCGGTTCCGCGTTACGGTGAACACGGCTGGCAGCTCGTGGGTGCTTTTCACGCGGCATTGGCCGACGACTCGGAGTGCATCCTGATCTGGGCGATTCCGAGCTGGGAGGCCTGGGCCGAGCTGGAAAAGGCCGTGCTGGACCGCCGGTCGGGCCCGGGTCGCTGGCAGCGCCGGCTGCTGGACGCCAGCGAGTCGACCCACAGGTTCCTCATGCGTGACGCCCCGCTCTCGCCGATGCGCATCGGCCGGCAGCCCGCCCGAACGGACCGGGAGGAAGGCTGGCGGGACCTGTGACCGCTGCTGATCGCACTGCCTCCCCGTCGCCCGGCCGGCGCGCCGCGGCCCGTGTCGCCGCCCGCGCGAGCAGGCGCTGACGGGTGTCTTCGGTGCTCACTTTGTATAAATTATCCTAGCAGTGGCCGGCGGTGCCGGTGGGCTGACGGGCGGAGACGACGCTGACGGGCGGAGACGACATGGTGCTGCGGGATCTGCTGGAGCGGCTCGGTGTCGGCCTGCTGCTGCACACCCCGGGCACCCCGGCTCCCGGCGGTGCGGACCAGAGTGGGCTCGGCTGCCACCGGGCGCCGGATGTGCCGAGTGCCCTGCTGCTCGCCGAGGCGGCCGGAACCATGGGCGGTGGTCTGGGTGCGGTCCTCGACGGCGAGGTGCTCACCCTGCTCTCCCGACCGCCGTACCCGCCGTACCCGCCGAACCCGACGCACTCGCTGGTTCCGGTCGCCTCGCCCGCGCAGCTGGTCGCGGAAGTCGCGCGGGCGCGGCGGAGTGGCGATGGAGCCGTGCGCCTCCACCTCGGCTTCGACCCGGCCGTCCCGCTCGACCCGCCAGCCCCGCTCGACCCGCTGGCCGCTCGGGACGACCCGTCGCTCGCCGCCCGATTCCCGACTGTGGCGCCCGGCAGCCTGCCGGCCGACCTCGTCCAGCTGCCCGTGGACCTCGTCGTGGCCGGCCGCGGGGTGGTCCGGGCGGGCGCGGCCGGCCTGCTGCGGGCGTTCGCGGAGCGCACCGGTCTCGGTGTGCTCAACACCTTCACGGCCAAGGGCCTGTTCCGCTGGGACAGCCCGTTCCACCTCGGAACCGGCGGCCTGCAGGAACTCGACCTCGCCCTCGCCTTCGCCGGGGCCGGCAGAGGTGCGGGCACCGTCGTGACCGTCGGGCTGGACACAGACGAGTGGCCGGAGGCGCTGGCGCGGGCCGCGGGAGTCCCGGCGGAACGGATCTTCGGGCTGGCGCCGGGTGACCTGGCCGCCGCTGCCGCCGTCCTGCGGCCGGGCGGCACGGTGGACGCCGGGCGGCCGCGGCTGTACCGGGATCTCGCCGCGGTCGTCCAGCCCCTGTACGGGCGGACGGAGGCGCCGCTCAACCCGGCGCGCGCGGCCGCCGACGTCGCCGAGATGCTGCCCGAGGGGGCCGCGGTGTGGACCGAGCCGGGTCTCGCCGGGCTGTGGGTCGCGCGGGCGCTGCCCACCACCCGGTTGGGCAGCGTGCGCGTCCCTCCGGTGGGCTCGGTCGGTGTGGCGGTGGCCGGCGCGCTGGGCGCGGCGCTGCGCCCGGGCGGTGTCGCGGTCGCCGTCGTCGACAGCCTGCCCGCGGACGGTGCCGTGCCCACGCTGCTCGACTGGGCGGCCGCCGGTCCCGGCACGGTCGTGATCGAGATCTGGGGCGTGGGCGGTACGGCGAGCAGCGGCGGCCGCGCGATCGGCTCGGCGGGGGAGCACCGGGAGCGGCTGGCCGCGGCGCTGACGCGGCCGGGTGTGCACGTGATCGAGGTGCCGGTTGACTACCGGGCGACCGACGCCCTGGTCGGAGCGTGCGGGCCGCCCGTCGCCTGGCCGGGTCGGGTACCGGCCCGGCCGGTCACCGGCGCACCCGCCGATGACTCAACGTGAATATTCGGCGGTGTGGGTACCGGTGCTGTCACGGTGCCGCCGGAGACAGGTGCGCTCCGCCAGATGTATACGATCGAGAAGCTGTCGCAACCTCGGTGCCTGGCCGTGTGGTGGGCTTTCGTCCCGCTGGCCGGCGCCGGAAGACCCGAAGGAGCCCCCGATACCTGGCCATGGTCGAGTTCCGTCGGCCCCTGTTTCGGAAGATCGAGGCGGCCGGCGGCCGACGATCGACCGCCGCAGCAGCGGCACCCAGGTCGCGGAGCACATCCGCAACCTGATCTTCACCGGCGTGCTTCGCCAGGGTGATCATGTTCGCCAGGACGAGATCGCCGAGGAGCTCGGCGTGAGCCGGATCCCGGTCCGTGAAGCGATCATCGTCCTCGATCGTGAGGGCTGGGTGACCAACGAGNTGCACCGGGGCGCCTTCGTCCACGGTCTGGACGAGAACTCCGTCCGCGACCACTACGGCATTCTGGGCATGCTCTACGGTTTCGCCGCCGCGCGCGCCACCGAGCGGGGCACNGACGAGGGGATCGGCCGGCTGCGGACCGCCGAGCGCGCGCTGCACGCGGCGACCGACCCCGCCGCCGTCCTCGAGGCGAACGAGGTGTTCCTGCGGCAGATCTTCGCGCTGGCGCGGTCGTCTCGGCTCAAGTCGATGAGCCGGCTGATGGTCGGCATCGTCCCGGGCAACTTCTTCGAGCTCGTGCCCGGTTCGATCGCTCCGCAGAAGAAAGGGATCTCCGCGGTCTACCGGGCGGTGAAGGCCCGTGACGGCGCCGGCGCCAACGCCGCCTTCGTCGCTCTGCTGGAACAGCACGGAGAACGCGTCGTCACGATGCTGCGCAGCCGCAACATTCTTTGGATCCCCGACACGGCGGAGTGAGCCCCCGGCTCCCGCGACGTCCGTCGCTTCCGCCCGTCACCGGTGCGTGCGCCGTCACCGGTCCCGGTGGCGCCGCGCCAAGGAGTTAAGATCCGCTGAAGGGTCCACGGGCGGAGAAACAGGGCGCTCCGCCGATGAGGGGGTATGCCGGTGCGCCGCCAGGCCGGGTGAGCGCGCGGCAGCGAGGAGNTGGAGGCGGACACGTTGGCGACGCCGGAATTCCCGATCCCTGGCAGAAAATGGGGAGGAAGAAACCTGTGGACCTGATGCGAGCCGCTCGCCTCCACATACCCAGTCGCACACTGACGATCGAGGATGTCCCGCGGCCCGTTCCCGGTCCCTGGCAGGTGCTGGTGAAGGTGGCCGCCGCGGGCGTCTGCATGTCGGACGTCCATCTCATCGACGGCACCCTCGGCCGCCCGCGGCACCTCCTGGACGACACCGTCACGATCGGGCACGAGGTGGCCGGCACGATCGTCGAGCTCGGCCCCGAGGTGTCGGACTGGCGGGAGGGTCAGCGGGTCGTCCTGCAGGCCGGGGAGAACAGGGACGGCGAGACCTACACCCGTGGGGTCGACTACGACGGGGGCTGGGCCGAGTACACCGTGGCCGCCATGGACTCGGTGTTCGCCCTGCCGGATTCGATCCCGTTCGAACAGGCCGCCATCATCCCGGACGCGGTGTCCACGCCCTGGGGTGCCATCGTGCACACGGGCGAGGTCCGGCCGGCCGAGGCGGCGGGTGTGTGGGGGGTCGGCGGGCTGGGCGCGCACGCGGTGCAGGTGCTCCGAGCCGTCGGCGCCTATCCGATCGTCGCCGTCGACCCCGTTCCCGCCGCCCGTGAGCGGGCCCTGGCGCTGGGCGCGGACCTCGCCCTCGACCCGCGCGACCGGACAATCAAGGACCAGGTCCTGTTTCTGACCAGGGGCGCCGGGCTCAATGCCGCCTTCGACTTCGCCGGCTCCAGCTCGGTGTACGACCAGGCGCTGTCCGTCCTCGGGCCCGAGGGTCGACTGGTGATCGTCGGCCTGTCCGGCCGCCCGCTGACGATCCGCGACAGCACGACGTTCAGCTACATGAAGCACCGCATCATCGGGCACTTCGGGTCTACCGCCGAGGTCGTGCCGCAGCTGGTCGACCTGGTGGAGAACGGCCGGCTGGACTTCTCCCGCTCCATCACGGACGTGCTCCCGCTGGCCAAGGCCAGTGTCGCCGTCCAGCGCATGCACACCAAGGAGGGGAACCCGCTGCGCCTCATCCTCCAGCCCTAGGGCGACGCCCGTCCGGTGACGAGGGGTGCGTGCCCCGGCGCCGTCGGGAACCGGCTCACTCGCCGTCCAGGCTGACGGCGAGCATGGCCACGTCGTCCTCGTTGCCCCGGGCCCGGTCCAGCGTGGCGAGCAGGCCGTCGCAGAGGCGCTCCGGCGAGAGACCGGGCGCGGCGTGCCGCCGAAGCAGCTCCAGACCCGTGTCGATCGGGCGGGAACGGTCCTCGACGAGCCCATCGGTGAACAGCAACAGGGTGCTGCCGGGTTCCAGGGTCAGCTCCAGCTCCGGGAAGTCCGGCGAGCCGGCGCCCAGCGGCGGGCCCGGCTCGACCGCCGGGTACCAGGGCCGCTCGTGGGGCGGTATCACCAGCGGCGGGAGATGGCCGGCGGACGCCACGGTGAGCTTCCCGCTGGCGGGGTCCAGGACGGCCATCGCCACGGTGGTGATGCTCGCCTGCTCCAGGCGGTTGATCGCCGCGTCCAGCGCGGCGAGGACGGCAGCCGGCTGGAAGCGCTCCACCGCGTAGGCCCGGGCCGTCGCGCGCAGCTGGCCCATCGTCGCCGCAGCGTGCAGCCCGTGGCCCATGACATCCCCGATGACCAGCGCCAGCCGGCCGTCGTCCAGGACCAGGACGTCGTACCAGTCGCCGCCCACCAGTGCCCCCGCGCTGCCCGGCAGATACCGCCAGGCGAAGGTCAGCCCGGGGACCTGGGGGAGCGTGCGCGGCAGGAGACTGCGCTGCAGGGTCACCGCGATCTCACGTTCGCGCTCGTACTGCAGCGCGTTGCCGAACGCGCCGGACGCGCGCCGGATCAGATCCTCGATCAGGTCGGTGTCGCCCGGCCCCACCCCGGACGCCGGCCGGCCGAGCGCGACGACCGCGGCGCTTCGGCCGGCGACCACGAGCGGGATCGCGAGGGTGCCGCTGGCCGCGTCCCGCACGGTCTCGCGGCGCGTGGACGCCGCCAGGACCGGGGGCGGTGGGTGGCCACTCAGCGAGCGCAGGGCGTCCGACCGGCCCGCGGTGGCGGTGGTCACGGCGGTGGCATCCAGCGCGGTCTCCTCGGAGAAACCGCTCGCCGGGATCCGCCAGGCGGCCGCGGCCTCGGCGAAGCGCGGCACCAGCAGCCGGATCAGCCGGTCGAGTATCTGGCCGGAGTCCAGGGTCGAGACGAACAGCTCGCCCGCGGTGGTGAGGAACGCGGCCCGATCCCGGGCCTGCCGTTCCGCGGTGAACAGCCGAGCCCGTTCCAGTGCGAGGGCGGTCTGCGCCGCCAGTGCCTCCACGAAACCGCGCTCGTCGGAGTCGAACAGGCGCGAGTGGTCGAAGGAGAAGCGCAGCGCGCCCAGCACCCGGTCCGCGACGACGAGCGGCAGGCAGCACATGGCCACCACGCCCGGTTCCAGCTGGGCGAGCGCGGGGTAACGCGCGTAGCACTCGGCCCGCGACTCCAGCCAGACCGCCTGGCCACTGCGCAGGGCGTGCACCGCCGGCAGCCGGTCGTCGAGGCGTTCGGCGCGGATCTGCGCCATGAGCTCCTCGCCGTACCCGACGGCCCCCGGAATCTGGATCTCGCCCGCCGGATCCCCGGGCTGGGCGGGGACCAGCAGGACGCCGCCCGAGGCACCGAGGGAGTTCACGCTCTCCGAGACGACGACCGCCGCGACCTGTTCCGGTGTCGTGGCGCCGGCCAGCGCGGCGGTCACCTGCTGCAGGCGGGCCGCCCGCTCGGCGGCCCGCCCGGCCAGGACCTCCGCATCGAGCGTGTCGAGCAGGAACTGCTCGAAACTCGGTGTGGCGGGCCGGGCCTCGCCGGCCTCCACCGCGCGCAGCTGCTCCACCAGCGCCCGCACGTACCAGCGGCGGAAGGCGATGTGCTGCGGCGGCGACTGCAGGGTGAGCAGCCGGGCCGCGCGGGCGTAGCTCTCGATCTCCTCCAGCGCCGCGAGGTAGGCCTCGCCGGCGTCGGCGGACCGCGGCGACAGCGAGATATCCAGCTGGGTACGTGGCGCGCCGGTCGCCGCGGCGGCCAGTGCCTGCCGTTTGATCGCCTCCCGGGGCGCCGCGAACCGGGTCGTCACGATCCGCAGCAACTCCGCGAGCCGGCCCGGGAGGGGCTCGCTCGAACCGCTCTCGGCACCCGCGGTCGCCAGCGCGAACTCCCGCACCAGCCCGTCAACGTGGTTCTTCGCCGCGAGCAGCAGCTCCGTAGGGATGTCCCCGAGGCGGACCGTGACCAGCTCCGGACTGCCCGGCGGCGGATCGGGGCTGATCGAGGCGCCCACGAGCGGGGCGGTGACGGAGTCGGCGGCCTCGAGGGTCAGCTCCGCCCACACGACCTTGCCGGTCCCGCCGCCCTCACCGCGCTCCACGGCCCCGCCGCCCTCGCGGCCGTCGACGCCCCACCGGGCGGCGAGCGAGGCAACCAGCCCGATGCCCCGGCCGGTGAGCCCCTGCCCGCCCGTCGGCGGGCACACCGGAGCGGCCGGGCTGCCGTCCGCGATCTCGATCCGCACGGCCCGGTCAGCGACGAACAGCCGGGCCTCGACCGGGGGGCTGCCGTGCAGCCAGGCGTTGGTCGTCAGTTCGCTGGCGACCAGGACCGCGTCCGGCCGCAGCTCGGCCCACAGCTCACCGGCCAGGGCAGTCTTCACCAGCCGACGGACGATGGAGGGCGCCGACGGGTCGCTGCCCAGGGCCCACCTGCCCACCGAAACCCAGCACTCGGCCTGCCGGGGCGCCCGGGCACGCTCCGCGACCGGCTCCGCCGTTGGCCGCGGGTCCGCTCCGGCCGAGCCGTTGTCCACTGCCCATGTATACCTGTGTCCGGCGCAAAGCACCCGTTCGGCCCTCGTAATCGACCGCCGCGGCCAACACGCCCCGGAAACCGCCCACGTGGGTCAGAGTGTTCTACCGTGGCGCCTTTGTGCTCCGGGCACATCGGTACGGATGCCCAGTCTTCCCAGCATCTGGACTCGACGGTGTGACCCCACCGACGTGGGACCGATCACCGGACCGGGTACGAGCCAGGTTGTCGGGCGGGCGGGACAGCGAGGGAGTGACGCCGGTGACCATCGACGCGACAACAGCGGCGACAACAGCGGCGCGGCCCGCGGCCCAGGCGGGTACCGGGCCGGGCGCCGAGGGTGGGCTCACCCAGCCGCGCTGGACCCACATCGCGCTTCCGTCCGGCGATCTGGACGCGTCCATCGCCTTCTACACGAGCATGACCCCGCTGGTCGTGGTGGCGGAGCGCGCGGACGCCGACGGCCGCAACGCCTGGCTGTCGAACCCCGGGCAGTGGGAGACGCCGTTCGTGCTGGTGCTCGCCGCCTTCAACCACAGCAGCGGCAGCCAGCAGGGGATCATGAAACCGTTCGCGCACATCGGCATCGAACTGCCCACCCGCGCGGACGTCGACGCCGCCGCCGACCGGGCCCGGGCCGCCGGGTGCCTGCACTGGGAGCCGCGGGACATGCCCGACCCGATCGGCTACATCTGCGCGGTCACCGACCCGGACGGAAACGTCATCGAGTTCAGCCACAACCAGCGGGTCTTCGAGACCGTGCGGGAGCTGTGGGGCCCGAAGCGGTGACCGCCACGGCCCGGTCAACCGGTTCCCCGGGCGCCGGGACCGCCGCGCCCGCGGCCGGGACCGGTCTGCCGGCAGGGCGGAGCGGACTGCCGGCAGGGGGGAGCGGCCTGCCGGGAGCCTGGAGCGGTCTGCCCGCCCCGGCGGCGGCCTACATCGCGGCGCTCAACGCCGGTGATCCGGACGCCGTCGCGGCCTGCGTCACCGAGGACTTCCGCAACGAGCACGCGTCGCCGGTCGGTCGGGGGTGCGCCGGGCGGGCGGCCTACCGGGAGCGGCTGCCGGGCTTCTTCGCCTCCTTCCCCGGCCTGCGGTACGCCCCCGACGGCGAGCCGGTCACGGCGGGCGACCGGCTGGCCGTGCCGTATCTCATGACGGCCTCGACGGCGGGCGGGCCGCTGCGCATCCGCGGACTGTGGCTGTTGACGCTGCGGGACGCGATGGTCGCGCACCGCGTCGACTACTGGGACAGCGGGTCCGTCCCCGCGGCCTGACCTGTTCGAGACGCCGGCGGCCCGGCTGGAGACCAACGGCAGCCGGGCCGCGGTGGCCGAGCGCAACCACGTCCACGGCAACTCGGTCCTGGACTGTCACTCGCTGCCAATCGGCTGTCACCCGGCTGACGATCCCGCGTCCACCGTTGCCCTGTGCCGGATAGTGCGTCCGGACGATCATTTCGGTGGAGAGGGGGGCGGATGGCGAGGAGCCGGACACCGATCGGCACACCCGATGCTGATCCGTCGGCGGGTGGTTACGCAGCGGCCGGCCGGCCGGCCCGGACGGGTCTTGCCCTGGTGCTGCTCGCAGGCGTGGCTGTCGCGCTGTCGCTCGGCGTGTACGCGAAGGCGCACGAACCCGCGGCCCGTCCGCTGTTCACCCTGGGCTTCTCCGGCATGCTGGCGATGAAGGCCTGGCTCACGACGGGGGCCGCCGCCCTGCTGCTGGTGCAGCTCACCACCGCGCTGTGGATGTGGGGGCGGCTGCCAGGGGCGGGACCCGCGCCGGCGTGGGCCGTGCCGGT
Source organism: Frankia sp. EI5c (assembly GCF_001636565.1). Classification (GTDB taxonomy): domain Bacteria; phylum Actinomycetota; class Actinomycetes; order Frankiales; family Frankiaceae; genus Parafrankia. The sequence goes on along the minus strand of NZ_LRTK01000007.1, from coordinate 106,483 downwards.
GCACCGCTGGAGCGGCACCGTGGCATTCGTCCTCACCCTCCCCGTGGCCCTGCACTGCGTGTGGGCGCTCGGCTTCGCCGCGGATGATGCCCGCACCCTCGTCCACAGCCTGGTCGGCTGCCTGTTCTACGGCGCCTACGCGGCGAAGATGCTCGGGCTGCGGACTGCCCGGCTCCCCGGGTGGGCGCTGCCGCTCCTGGGCTCGGCGGTGCTTCTCTGCCTGGTGGTGCTCTGGCTGACCGCCTCGCTGTGGTTCTTCACCCGACCCGACCTCCCGAAGTTCTGAGAAGGGCAGCGAGATGGCGCAGGAAACGCCGACGAGGCGAGTTGTGCTGCCGGGCCTGGTCGTGACCGTGGCGGGTGCCGCCGCCGGCTACGCCGTCGCTTCCAACAGTGCGGCCGCCGACCCGAAGCCACGCACGGCCGCGGCGAATGGAGCCGGTCCTGGCGACGGAGCCGGTGCCGCCGGTGGCGGCGGTGCTGCCGGCGGGGGTGCTGCCGGCGGGGGTGCTGCCGGCGGCGGCGGTCCGGCGCCGCTCGCCCAGCTGGCCGACGTGCCCCCGAACGGCGGGCTGGTGCTCGGTGACGCCGGGATCGTCCTGGTCAGGGATGGTGGCGACGGGGTGCAGGCGTTCTCGGCCGTGTGCACGCACCAGGGCTGCACTGTCTCCTCGGTGGCGAAGGGTCAGATCATCTGCCCCTGCCACGGGAGCAGGTTCGACGCGCTCACCGGCGAGCCGGTGGCCGGGCCAGCGAAGAAGAAGCTACCGCCCATCGCGGTGACCGTCCGTGACGATGCCGTGTTCGGTGCCTGAGGAGACGGACGCAGATGGAGCTGAGCAGCATCCGGGTGACCACGGCCACCGGCACGGTGGAACTGAGCCCGGACCGTCCCCACGTGATCGGCCGCGGCCGCGAGTCGGACGTCCCGGTGGCCCACGCGAAGGTCTCCCGGCGCCATGTGGAGCTCGTCCCGGAGCCGCGGGGGTGGGTTGCCCGTGACCTGAGCAGCAACGGTGTCTGGCAGGCCGGCGCCCGGGCGAAACAGCTCGTCGTCGAGGGAGAGGTGCGCCTGCGGCTCGGCGGACCGGACGGGCCCGAGATCCTGCTGCGCGCCGAGCGGCCACGACAGCGGCCGCCGGCTGTGCCCGCCGGATTCGACGCCGGGAACGCCGAGGCCGAGACCGTCCTCGCCGGGCAGGGGCGTGCAGCGGGACCTGCTCCGCGGTCGGGTGGCCGGCGGCTTGGGCCTGCCGGGCGGCTGGGCGGTGCCGGGCCTGCGGGCGGTGCCGGGCCTGCGGGCGGCGGTGCGCCCGCCCCTGCGCTGGCGGGCTGGCTGCGCATGCTGCCCACCCTGGTCTGGCTCGGGGCGGTCGGCTTCACGCTGGGTGCCCTCGTGGCACTGCGCTGAGCCGGCTGCCCGTCCGGCGGGAACGGGTGATCCACCCGACGTCCCGGCCGGGGATTTTCCGGTGCGGTCGCTGCGTATTCTGGCCGGCGAACAGAGCAGCCGGAAACCGGCCGCGGCCGTTCTTTCCCCGCGGCGGTCCGGTGTTCGCCGGGAAACGTTCCACCCCGGCGGCCTGGAAATCCGTGGGCACCGGCGACCCGTCGGCCCGCCCGCACCGGCCACGGCCGGTTCCGGCGCCCGGAGAGTCGTGCGCGGCCCGCCCGGCCGGAAGGTGGGGCGGGAATCCGCGGACATTGCGGAAGGGAAGTCCGGTGAGCGGCAGTACTGAGTGGCTCGTCTGCAAGGTCGGCTGCATCGAATGCGGGGTGATCGAGGAGCCGGCGCTGCGTATCATCGGCGTCTACCCCGATGAGCAGCAGGCCGTCGCCGTCGCCCGCGACGCCGCCAGAACGATCGCGAAACGCTGGGGGATGACCAACCCGGAAGAGCCCTATGCGGTGCGGGCCACCGAAACGCTGGGCTCGCGCCTCGGCGCCGGCTGGATGTGGACCCCCGCGGACCACGAGCAGGTCTATGCGGTGCGGCTCGCCGCCGGCCTTCCCGCAACACCGGGCTGACCTACCGCGGGAGGGCGAAGGCGTGGCCGCGGGCCGGGGCACACCGGCCGACCGTGCCCAGGCCCCGCGGTGCCGCGGTACCGCGGTTCGCGTGGTGTCGCGGTCAGGGTAGTCCGGGCTGTGTGGGCAGCCGGGGCAGGCTTTCGTCCCGCTTGCGGGGGGACAGCTATCCCTGGGGAGCGAAGGTCTGCGAGGGCAGGATAGGTCCTGTTCCCGGAATGGCAGCCGGGGCGGGAGAAGGGAGAGGGTGGGAATCAGCGGAGCCGTGAGAACGCGTCAGGCGATGACCGCGCGAACCGGGTGTGCAGCCAGCTGGCGGGGCCCCTCCTGCCCCGGCGGTGATCGGCGTGAGCACACCCCGCTCCGGAGGGCGTACCCGTGGTAGGGCCCTTCGATGAGGATTCCGCCGGCGGGCGGAATCCGGCCCAGGCCCGGGAGCACTGACGAAGGCCCGGCACACACGTGCCATCTGCTACCAGCAGCCTTCGCATCTCCCGGGCCTTCGCGCTTCCCAGCCCTCGTGTTTCCAGCTTTTGTGTTTCCCGGGCTCCATGTTCCCGGCAACCGTGGCGCACCGCCCGCAGCCCTCGCCTCGCCCGGGTCCTATGGTCGGGCGGGCTGCCGAAGCTCGACCTGTTTGCCGTCCGGCTCGGCGACCCAGCCGAATCGCCCGACCCCCTCGATCTCCTGAATCTCCTCCGCGACGTCCGCTCCCTTGGAGCGCAACTGCGTGAGCCTGGCTTCCAGGTCGCGGACCCGGAAGTTGAGCCTGGTCCGCTGGGCCCGGGATCCGGAGTAGTCGCTCTCCGACTCGAACGCCGCGAACACCGTCGGCCCGGCCGGCTGACGCCACAGGCAGTCTCGACAGCTCCGCCACCCGGTGTGCGCGGGCGCGCTCCGCTGCGTTCGGCAGGTCAGCGGCATCCGCGTGGGGACCTCGGAGCTCGGCCGCGTGGAACCAAGATAGTCAACCGCGTTGACGGCCGCCCGTTCAATTTATGATCTTGAAAGAGTGAAGGCATTCGGCGGTGATCGCCACCTCCTACGAGGTTCCGACGAGCGGATGATCCCGCCCGTATGACAACGGACAAGGCGGCTTTCGTGTCCGGCCCACCGCTACGGGAAATCGGCTGTCTGGTCGGTGAGCGGCAGGAGTCGCTGCTGCTTTTCGGCCTCGGCATCCCTGTCATGTATCCGGAGAATAATGATCAGTGGGGTGCGCGTTGCAATCGTTTCCGGGTCGGAGGCGCCGAGCCGATCATCCTGCAGGCCGACCCGGTTGAGCGTGAGTTCCCGCAGCCCGGCCAGAAACACGGTCCGTTTTGCCGCGCTGATCCACCAGACCTTCGCTCCGCGCTGTTCCGCCCGTGTGGCGACCTTGAGGGCGACCGTGGTCTTGCCGATGAGGTCCGCAACCGCTCCGTTCCGGGCGTGCTACGACGCCAGCCGGCCGGGGCTGGTGACGGTCACCTGGCCCGGGTCGCTAGCCGGCCGCGCGGTCCTCGGCGACGGCCTCGCCCACCGGAGCGCCGGTGACGTCGTGCGCCGCGAGGTCGGGAACGGCGGCCCCGCCCCGCGGTTCGCCATGCCACTGGACGAGGTTCCAGCCGGCCGCGGGGTCGCCCTCGAGGGTGACCATGCCGGTGTTGGAGAGCCACCGATCCTCGACGGACCCGACCCCGCCGGCCCGGATGCCGACCCAGGCCCGGATCGCGGCACCGTGACTGACGACCAGGACGGCGTCATCCTCGTCATGCGCGGCGGCGATGTTCGCGATGGCGGCGTCATAGCCGGCGACGAACAGCTGGCCGCTCTGCCCACCCGGCATCGTGCGGGTCAGATCGCCGTTGATCCAGTCGCTGACCACGTCGAGGTAGGTCGTGATGGAGTCGCGGTCGCTGCGCAGCTCAAGGTCGCCCGCAGTGATCTCCTCGATGCCCTCGGTCACCGCTACCCTCAGCTCGCGTGCCTCGGCGAGGGGCGCCGCGGTGAGCTGGGTGCGGATGAGGACCGAGGCGTAGATCGCCGAGATCGTCTCACCGCGCAGCGCGTGGGGCAGGGCCCGCGCCTGTGCGTGACCCAGGGCGGTCAGCTCGGCTCCCGGACGCCCGGTGTCGAGCGCACCGGCGACGTTGTACGGGGTCTGGCCATGTCGAAGCAGCATCAGGCGCATCGCGGCCGAGTCTAACGTCCGGTGTGCGCCCCGTCCGGCAGGCCGGCGCCGGCCGTTGTCAGCTTGTCCCGGCCCGGTGGATCCGCAGCCAGCGGAAGCCGTAACCGTCCAGGTGGAGGTCGAGCGAGACGGCACCACCGTCACCGGTGACCAGCTCATCGCCGGCTCCCGTGGTTCCGGCGAGACCGGCCAGCCGGTCACCGGGCTCGACCCCGGCCAGCGGGAGGCGCAGGCGGGTCGGCTGGCGGCCGAGGTTGTGGACGGCGACGATCGTCTGGCCGTCGAGATCGGCGCGGTGCGCGAACACGGTCGGGAAGTCCGGGCAGTCGAGGGGCGTGCAGGTGCCCCAGGCGAGCTCCGGGCAGCGTCGGTACTCGCGGATCAGCCTGGTGAACCAGGAGAGCAACGAGTCGGGATCGTTCCGCTGGTCCGCGACGTTGATCTTCGCCGGGCCGAAGTCGCCCTCGACCACCGGGCCCGGCAGCCGGTCGGGCGCGGCCGTCGAGAACCCGCCGTTGGGGCCGTCGTCCCACTGCATGGGGGTGCGCACGGCGAGGCGGCCCTCGGCGGCCAGGTTCTCGCCCAGGCCGATCTCCTCGCCGTAGAAGAGGGTCGGGGTGCCGGGCAGCGTGAACAGCAGGCTGTAGACGAGGCGGAGGCGGGCCTGGTCCCCGCCGAGCATCGGCGGCAGCCGGCGGCGCAGCCCGCGTCCGTACAGCTGCATCGACGGGGGGCCGAACGCGGCGAACACCTCCTGCCGCTCGTCCTCGCTGAGCTTGTCCAGGGTCAGCTCGTCGTGGTTGCGCACGAAGAGGGCCCACTGCCCGTCCTTGGGTGCCCCCGGCCGTTCCCGCAGGGCCGTGGCGAGCACCGCGGCGTCCTCGCGGGCGAGCGCCAGGTAGAGCCGCTGCATGCCGGGGAAGTCGAAGCACATGGTGAGCTCGTCGCCGTCCTCGTCCCCGAAGAACGGGCGCAGCTGCGGATACGGCAGGTTGACCTCGCCCAGCAGGATCGCCTCGCCGTTGCGCCGGGACAGGAACGCCCGCAGGTCACGAAGGTATTCATGGGGGTTCGGCAGGTCGTCGGCGGCCAGCGAGCCGGCCGTCTCCAGCAGGTAGGGGACCGCGTCGACGCGGAAACCGGAGATCCCGAGCTCCAGCCAGAAACCCATCACCCGGCCGATCTCGTCGCGCACGGCGGGATTGGTCACGTCCAGGTCGGGCTGGTGTCGGTAGAACCGGTGCAGGTAGTACTGGCCGGCCTCCTCGTCGTACTGCCAGAGGCTTTTCTCCTTGTCGGGGAACACCACACCGGACGGACCGTCCGCGGGCGGCTCGTCCCGCCACACGTAGTAGTCGCGGTAGGGCGAGTCGCGGCTGGAGCGCGCCGAGCGGAACCACGGGTGCTGGTCGGAGGTGTGGTTCACGACGAGGTCGACGAGCACGCGCAGGCCTCGGTCGCGGGCGAGGCGCAGGAACTCGACGAGGTCACCGTGAGTGCCCAGCCGTGGGTCGACGCCGTAGAAGTCAGTGATGTCGTAGCCGTCGTCGCGGTCGGGGGACNGGTAGAACGGCATCAGCCACAGGCAGGTGACGCCCAGCTCGTGCAGATGGTCGAGACGCTCCGCCAGCCCGCGGAAGTCACCGCACCCGTCACCGTCGGAGTCGAAGAACGTCTCGACGTCCAGGCAGTAGACGACCGCCGTCTTCCACCACAGGTCGGCCGTTCTGGTCAGCTTCACGCCGGTACCGCCGCCGGCCGGGCCCGCGCCACCGAGCGGGAGGTGTCGCCCGTGGGCTCTGTGGGCTCCGTGAGCTGCGGGAGCACCGAGCCGGCGAAGACCTCGATGAACTCGTCGAGGTGCTGGCCGACATGGTGCAGGAAGATCTCCTCGTAGCCGAGCTCGGCGTAGTTGGCGAGCCGCTCGGCGTGCCAGCCCGGTTCGTGGGAGACGTTGACGGTCTCGGCGACGACGGCCGGCGGCACGTGCGCGGACATCGCGTCGAACGTGTCGGTGTGGTCGATGTCCCAGCATGCCGGCGGCGGGAACACGTTCGAACGCCACTGCTCGTGGGCGATGCGCAGCGCCTCGTCGGCGTCGGCGGCGTAGCTGAGATGGACCTGCAGGCGCAGCGGACCCCGCCCGCCCGCGTCGCGGTAGGCGTCGGCGACCGCGCGCAGCCGCTCCTCCGGCGCGTTGACGGTGATCAGGCCGTCCGCCCACCCGGCGCACCAGGCCGCCGTCCGCGGGCTCACGGCCGCGCCGACGAGCGCCGGTGGCTCGGCGGGCAGGGTCCACAGCCGGGCCCGGTCGACGGTGACGAGGCCGTGATGGGTGACCTCCTCACCGGCGAACAGGGCGCGCAGCACGTCGACGCACTCGCGCAGCCGCGCGGACCGGACCGGCTTGGCCGGCCAGGGGGCGCCGGTGATGTGCTCGTTGCTGGCCTCGCCGGTGCCGAGCGCGGCCCAGAACCGGCCGGGGAACATCGTGGCGACCGTCGAGATGGCCTGGGCGCTGATCGCCGGGTGGTACCGCTGGCCGGGCGCCGTGACCACCCCGAAAGGCAGGCTCGTCGCCTGCATCGCCGCGCCGAGCCACGTCCAGGCGAAGCCCGACTCGCCCTGCCGGGCGCTCCACGGGGAGAAGTGGTCGGACGACATCGCCGCCCCGAAGCCGGATCGCTCGGCCAGCACGACGGCGCGCAGCAGCTCACCGGGGGCGAGTTGCTCATGGGACGCATGGATGCCGAAAAGAGTCACGCCGGCCTATCTGCCCATTGGTCGGGCGATAACCCGGTCCGGCGGGCTACGTGTCGTCCGGGTAGCGCACGGTCACGCCACCACCGCTCGAACCGACGTCGATCAGGCGGGGGCTGGCGGGATCGTGGCGGACCCCGCTGGTGCGGACCGATCCACCGCTCGACGAGGCGCGGATGTTGTAGGGCCCGCCGGTGTCGGGCACCACCACGGTGACCCCGCCGCCGGAGGAGCGGACCTTCGCCTCGCTCGGCGGCGCGGCGAAGGTGAGGCGCACACCGCCGCCACTCGACGATGCGTCGACCACCTCGGACCGCAGGCGCGAACCGCTGATCCCGCCGCCGCTGGCGCGCAGGCGCAGCTGCCCACCCACGTTGTCGACGCGCACGCCACCGCCGGACGACGAAACGTCGACCGCGCCGTCGATGCCCTCGACGCGCACGCCACCGCCAGATCCGCGGGCGAGGACCTCGACGTCGGCGGGCACATGGATCGTGTAGTCGACACCGCACCACTGGCCGAGGAAAGCGGAACACGACGCCCGCACCACGAGCTTCTCACCGTCGACCCAGGACTGGTCCGTGGGCTTCCGCAGCCCGTAGGTGATCTTCGCCTCGACCAGGATCTCGTCCGCCTCGGTGGCCACGATGCGCGTGCTCCCGGCGCCGTTGCGCACGTCGAGTGAGCGGGCGTCCGCGGCGAACACGGCACGTGTGCTCGTGCGCTCGAAGGACCACGCCTGGACGTACCAGAAGACGCCGTAGACGAGCGTTCCGACGGCGACCAGGCTCCCGAAGGTGATCCAGGCCGCGCGGGCGAAGGAGGGCTCGGGGGATGACGGCGCCGACGACGGTTCCGGCGCGGGCGCCGGTCGGGTTCCGATGGTCACGATGCCCCCCAGCTACTGGATGCCGAGCCTGGTGAAAGTGCCGCTGACGTGTTTCCCGACCGTGCCGCCGCCGCCGCCGACCGTGCCGCCGCCGGCGGCGAGGGCGAGTCGGCGGGCGAGGGCGAGTCGGCGGGCGGTGTCGGTTCGGTCATGATCCGCATGGCAGCTCCACGAGTACCGAGGTCGGCCCGCCCGGCGGGCTCAGCACCCGCATCCAGCCGTCGAGTCCGCGCACCCGCTCGTCGAGGCCGCGCAGACCGGTTCCTCCCGTCAGGGTCGCGCCGCCGCGACCGTTGTCGCTGATGTCGATCGCGAGCAGCGTGCCGTGCCGGGCGATGGACACCCGTGCCGCCGTGGCCTGGGCATGCTTCGTGACGTTCGTGAGCGCCTCGGCCACGACGAAGTACGCCGCGCTCTCGACGCTGGCGGGAGGTCGGGGCTCGACCGCGATGTCGAGCTGGACGGGGATCGGGCATCGCGCGACCACCGCGGACAGCGCCGCGTCGAGGCCGCGGTCCTCCAGGATCGCCGGGTGGAAGCCCCGCACCAGATCACGCAGCTCGGCGAGCGCGGCCTTGGCTTCCTGGTGCGCGTTGGTGACGAGCTGGCGGGCGCGGTCGGGGTCCTGGTCGAACTTCTCCCGGATGATGCCGAGGTCCATCGCCAGCCCGACGAGCCGTTGCTGCGCACCGTCGTGCAGGTCACGCTCGATGCGTCGCCGCTCGGCCTCGGCACTGTCGACCGCGGCGGTGCGGCTGGCCTCGGCCGCGGTGCGGCTGGCCTCCAGCTCGGTGACCTGCGCGCGCAGCGCGACCTCGGGCGAGGGGCCGAGGAGCGCGCGAACGATCAGCCCACCGAGCGTCGAGAGCGCGACGGTCGCCCAGGGTGCGACGAGCAGCAGCCCGAAGGCTCCGGTGAGGCTGCCGGCGAGCGCGCCGTCGGGGCCGGACAGCTCGAACAGGCCGAACTCGGCACTGTCACCCGGCAGCGAACCGATGTACAGCGGCAGGATCAACAGTGCGAAGGATCCGCTCCACACCGCCGTGAGCACCACGAGCTTGATCGCCCCGGTCGGCAGCAGCAGGAGGCAGTACGCGATCTCGCGCCACCGGCTGCCGGAGGTGGCCCGCTGACCGAGGCGCCCGAACCAGCCGCGGCTGGTGAACGGTGCGTGCGGTGCCGGCAGGTGCACGCCCAGCAGGGCGGCGGCCCGCGACCGCTCGATCCTGCCGGCGAGGTCGGCGCAGCCGAACAGCAGCCAGACGAACGGCAGCGCGAGCGGGAAGACGATCAGCAGGCTGGCGGAGAGCGCCAGCAGCGTGACGACGAGACTGAAGGTGACCGTGCCGACGAACAGGTCGAGCACGCCGTGCACGACGCCATACCACGTACGTGCCGTTCGCCACGGGGAGAGCAGCTTCCTGACCACACCGTTCACCGTAGGGACGTCGCCCACCGGCCACCATCCCGTCTGCCGCCCTCACGGNGGTGGTGCTTTCCCCACCAACCGGTTGCCGGTCCTCCGTAGCCGGAGGGGTGCCGTGGAGCAGACGATCTTCTGATTCGCCGGGTGGGAGCTTTACCTTGACACGATGACAAGGCGTCCACTGGGTGTCGGAGGTGGTACCGATCAACACGACAGACGGAACCCCGTGGAACACCCGTGCGGCCGCCGCCCTCGCCGCCCTCGCCGCCCACGACCCGTCAGCGCGGCTTCGGGCGGCCCTGGCGATCGGCTCGAACGCCGGCTCCGGCTCCGGGCTTGACTCCGGCTCCGGCTCCGGCTCGGGCTCGGGCTCCGGTTCCGGCCCCGAGGCCGAAGCCGAGGCCGGAGTGGTGGAGATGCTCGTCGAGCGGTGCGCGGTCGAGCCGGACTTCTTCGTGCGAGACATGCTGTCCTGGGCGCTGACCAGGCTCTCGCCGGAGATCACCCTGCCCCGGATCCGGCGGGAACTCGGCTCCGAGCGCGCCCAGGCCCGCAGCCAGGCGCTGCACACGCTCTCCAAGATCGGCGATCGTGGCGCGTGGGCCTGGATCACGCGCGACCTGCTGCGCGACGGCGACGACGAGGTCGCGCGCACCGCGTGGCGGGTCGCGGTCGTCCTCGTTCCCGAGGCTGAGGATGAGCGGGAGGACCTGGCCGAAGAACTGGTCGGGCAGCTCGGCCGCGGCGACCGCACGGTGCGGCTGAGCCTGAGCCGGGCACTCGTCGACCTCGGCGAGGTGATCGAGCCCGCGCTGGAAAGGGCCGCGGCGAACGCCGATCCGGAGGTGGCCGCGCACGCCCGGGCCACCGAGCTGCTCCTGCGGGACCCGGAGACCGGCTTCGACGCGGCCATCGACGAGGCGAGGCGAGTCGTCGCCCTCGGCCCGACGGAGGCTGTGGATTGCTGATCGGTGAGGTTGCCCGCCAGTCGGGGGTGAGCGCCCGGATGCTTCGGCACTACGACGCCCTCGGGCTGGTGCGACCGACCGGTCGCACCGTCGGCGGCTACCGCGAGTACTCCGCCGAGGACCTGCGCAGGATCTTCCAGGTGGAGAGCCTGCGGTCCCTCGGACTTTCGCTCAGGCAGATCGGGCGCGCGCTGCAGGACCCGTCCTTCACCCCGTCCGCCCTGGTCGGCGACCTCATCCGGTGGACGGAAGACCGCCTGGAGCGGGAGCGGGAGCTGCTTGAGCGGCTCCGAGCGATCGACGCGTCGGCGCCCTCCGGCTGGCAGGGCGTCCTGCGGATCGTCGAGCTCATGCAGGGGCTCACCTCGGCCAGCGCCGCGCACCGGCAGCAGGCCGCCCTCGCCCGGCCGGAGGGCGCGTCCGTTCCCGCCGAGCTGCTGGCCGGGGCGGTCCTCGCCGAATCCGACGCCAACGTCGCGGGTGCCCTGCGGTGGGCGCTTGCCCGCTCGGGCGGCGACGGTCTGGTGAGCCTGGCCGCCGGCGCCCACTCGGCGGATGTCGACATCCGCCGGCGCGCGGTGCTGGCGATCGCCGAGCTGCCCGAAGCGGCGGGTGCGACCGCGGTGCTCACGGACGCGCTCGCCGACCCGGACCCGACGGTGCGCCGGCACGCGGCGCTGGCGTCCGGCCGGCGAGGTGTGACCGAGGCCGTGCCGACGCTCGTCGGCATGGTGGTCGAGGGCGTCAACGACGTCGAGGCGGCGGAGGTCCTGGGAACGCTTTTCGCGGAGCCGGGGTGCGCGGACCGGATCCTGGCCGCGCTGGTGGCCGAGCTCGACGCGCACACCGGGGACACCGGGGTGCGGATACGCCTGGCCCAGGCGCTCGTCGAGCTGTCGGGGACCACCGCGTGCGACGTCCTGCGCCGGCTGGCCCAGGACGACGACCGGGCGGTCGCCCTCGTCGCCGCGACCTTCGTCGGAGTGCTCGAAGAGCGGTCGCCGGAGGTCTCGGACTCGACACGGGACAGCCCCTCCGGCCCGTGGGCGAAATAGCCACCCAGGACGGCGGGTCCCGGTGGTACCGGTCGCTCCGGGAAGGGAATGACACCGATTCTTCCGGTGATTCTCCGCGGAATACGAGCTGGCCCTTGACTGCCTCTTCGCCGGTCACTGCTCGGTCGGCTCCTTCACCGCCGAAGGGCTNGTCCGCAATACCGGAAGTCACGGATTGCGCAGCTGCGGTGCTGCCCGGGTGGCAGTGCGCAGCGGGCGCCGGAGTGGCGGACGAGTCGCTGAGCGTGCAGGCCAGGCTGCTCGGAGCGGCGCGGTGTGCCCGTTGCCACAATATTGACAAACTCGATCGAGATGGCCGAGTATGGACGGTGTGTCGACAACCGCGTGTGGCCACGGCCTGACCTCGCGTCGATGTGTCGACTTCAAGCGCATCTGTAGCGCGCTCTGTTNGGACTGACTCCACAGAGCCCCTTCCAGATATCCCCGGTCCCGGATCGTGGGGCCTTCTGATCGCTTTTCCGTGTGCCNGCCCCGGCAGCCGGCTCGTCCTGTCCGGCTTTTTCACCCCGTCCGGAACCGGATCCGCGTGCGTTCACGTGTCGCTTCCAGGTGTGGCTCTGCCGCTCTACGAGACCACGTCGACGCACCGCCCCCGCCGTCCGCGACCGACCTACCAAGGAGTTCCGCCGTGACCCTCACCGTCGACACCGAAGTCACCGGCCAGGCCTACGCCGCGCCCGCGGCATCCGACCCGCCGTTCGAGGTGGTCCCGCTCTCGGGCAACATCGGCGCCGAGATCCGGGGCCTCGACGTGCGGACCCTCGACGACGAGCAGGTCGCCGCGGTCCGCGCCGCCTGGCTGCACCACAAGGTCGTGTTCTTCCCGGGCCAGCACCTGACGCCGCAGGAGCACCTCGCCTTCGCCCGCCTCTTCGGCGAGCCGACCGAGGGCCACCCGGTCATCCCCGGTCTGGACGAGCAGCCCGAGGTGTTCGAGATCGACTACAGCAAGGCCCGGGAACTGTCCGCGAGCTACGGCCGGGTCGGCACCGCGTCGCGCGGCCTGGACTGGCACACCGACGTCACCTTCGTGAAGCGCCCGCCGCTCGGCTCGATCCTGCGGGCGGTCGTGGTGCCCCCGGCCGGCGGCGACACGCTGTTCTCCAACCAGGAGGCCGCCTTCGCCGCCCTCAGCCCCGCGCTGCAGGGCTTCCTGAGCACGCTGACCGCCGTGCACAACGGCGAGTCCCAGTTCCAGGCCATCCTCGACCTCGTCGGCGAGGGGCGTTGGGAAGGTGAGACCTTCGCCAAGCTGGAGCCGGCCGAGCACCCCGTGGTGCGCACGCACCCGGAGACCGGCAAGAAGTCGCTGTTCGTGAACCCGGGCTTCACCTCCCACATCAAGGAACTCGACCGCGCCGAGAGCGACGCCCTGCTCGCCTTCCTCTACCAGCACTCGGTGCGGCCGGAGTTCACGGTGCGCTACCACTGGCAGGAGGGGACCATCGGTTTCTGGGACAACCGGGCGACTCAGCATTCCGTCGCCGGCGACTTCGGCGACGCGCACCGCGTGATCCAGCGCGTCACGCTGCGGGGCGACGAACCCCGCTGACCCGGGTGGAGGTGGGTCACCGCCGGGGGCGACGCGGAGCTTGTCGGCCCTGAGGACCCACACCCCGACGTCGGCGCCGAGCGGCTCCGGCTGCCGCTTCGGGAGGTCTTCGTCGCCGCCGGCGGCACGCATGACGACCGGGATGCCTACGACCGGGATGCCTACGACCGGGTGATGGTCGAGCAACGGCGTACCGCCGTGTTCCTGAGTCCCCGGCGGATTTACAGCAACCAGGGCGCGTGAATCGAGTCCCGTGCGGGTGCCTGACGTTGCGGGGCGGGGTGGGTGCCCGGCGTGCGCGGGGGCCGGTGGGTGCGGGCGGGTGCGTTCGGTGATCTGACGGTGGTGGTCAGTATTTCGGGTGGCGGCGCGGGTGTGGCGGTGCGGCGACTGAAGGGCTAGCTGTGTCTCTTCGGGAGAGGTGTTGACAACCCCGGTGGTGGAGGGGGCGCAACCCCGCCGCGGAGCGGAGACACAACGAGGTCTTCAGTCGCCGTCGGCGAACATTCGCGGACGGGTGGCGCGGGGTGGGTGGGGGCTGTTTCGGGGCCTGTGCGCCCGCTGAAAGCCCTGGTGGCGGTGTTGTGGCGGGTTCGGCCGGGTTCGGTCGGCTGCGGTGGCCCGGTGGTCGTGCGCCGGCCGGGTGGCCGCGGGCCGAGGNGCCCGCCGGCGGGGTGGCGGACGTCGGAGGGATGGGGCGGTGGTGTCCCGGTACCGGTTCGGGGCGGTCGCCCGTCGGGCCTCCCGGGCCGGCTCGGCACCCGGATTTTCCGTCCGATCAGACAGTTCTGTCACCCCGGCCTCCGGTGAGCCGCTGGCACCCGTGCTTCCGGTGAGCCGCGGCCGCCGCGGCCTCGGTTCAGCCGTGGCTGCCGTGGCCTCGGTTCGGCCACTGCCAGCCCGGCCCGGGTGAGCCCCGTTCGCCCCGGCCCCGGCCCCGGGCCGATGACCCCGCCTGCTGCCCCGAACCACCAGACCTTGATCCACGAGAAATCGCCCAAGGGGTCTGCGCGCCCCGCGGGTGACGGGACGTCCGCGGGTGACGGCAGGCCCGCAGGCGACGGGACGCCCACAGGCGACGGGACGCCCGCGGGCGACGGGGCGTCCCGTCGCCCGCGGGGCGTGCGGCGGTACGCCGTAAGCTGATCAGTCATGTCGGCGCAACCACTGCGGGAACTTGTCGAGCCAGGTTGGGCACAGGCCCTCGAACCGGTGGCCGGGCGGATCGCGGCAATGGGCGACTTCCTCCGGGCGGAGATCGCCGAGGGCCGCACCTACCTGCCCGCCGGCCCGCATGTGCTGCGGGCCTTCCAACAGCCGTTCGACGAGGTGCGGGTGCTGATCGTCGGTCAGGACCCCTACCCGACCCCGGGCATGGCCATCGGCTACAGCTTCGCGGTCGCGCCCGAGGTACGCCGGCTGCCCGGCAGCCTGCAGAACATCTACCAGGAACTGTGCGCGGACGTCGGCGTGCCCAGACCGACGAGCGGTGACCTGACTCCGTGGACGCGCCAGGGGGTGCTGCTCCTCAACAGGGCGCTGACGACAGCGCCGCGCCAGCCCGGCTCGCACCGCGGCAAGGGCTGGGAGGAGATCACCGAACAGGCGATCCGGGCACTTGCCGCGCGGGGCAAGCCGCTGGTCGCGATTCTGTGGGGCCAGGACGCGCGCAGCCTGCGGACCTTCCTGGACAGTACCGCGACGATCGAGTCCGCCCACCCGTCACCGCGGTCGGCGGACCGCGGATTCTTCGGGTCCCGGCCGTTCAGCCGGGCCAACGACATCCTGCTCCGGCTGGGGGCCCAACCCGTCGACTGGACACTTTCGTAGCCGGCGGTGGCGCGGGCCGCTCAGGGTGCGCTGGGCGCTCAGGGCGCGCTGGGCCGCTCAGGGTGCGCTGGCCGCGCCGAGGGCCTGGTAGATGGTCCTGCAGTAGGTCGCGGCTCGGGCCGAGCCCNGGATGTCGGCGTCCATCCTGTTCATGACGTAGCTGATCGTCGTGCGCCGGTCGAGGTCCATGACCGCCATCGAGCCGCCCCAGCCGCCCCAGAACGCGATGCGGCCGTCCGGGATCCAGGGCAGGGTGCGCCGGTCGGGCAGTGCGTACCCGATTCCCCACCGCAGGTGCAGTCCGTTGACGAGGTCCGGCCCGTCGGACTGCTGGTCGAAGATGAGACCGAGGGTGTCGGGCCGGAGCAGCCGGCCGTGGGCGGCCGCTCCGCCGCGGGAGATCGGCGAGAGGATCCGGGCCACCGACAGCGCGTTGCCATGGCCGTTCGCCGCCCCGAGGTCCGCCGCCCGCCAGCCCGGGGTGTTGGCCGCGGCCGCCGTGAACGGCGGGCCGGTGAAGGTCCGGTACGCGACGGAGTCGCGGTCGAGTACCGAGGGGTCGAAGCCGGGCGGCGTGATGACGTCGGCGACCCGTCCGGCGTCGGTGCTGGTGGCGGTGCTGGTGCTGGTGCTGGTGGCGGTGGCGCGCAGCCCGAGCTGGAAGTCCGCGCCGAGCGGGGTGGCGAGGTGCTGGTGCACGAAGTCGCGCAGCGACAGCCCGGTCAGCCGGTGCACCAGTTCGCCTACCAGGTGCCCGTAGTTCAGGACGTGATAGCCGGACGCCGAGCCGGGCTCCCACCAGGGCGCCTGGGACGCCATCCGGGCCGCCGCCGCGCGGACGTCGTACAG
This sequence comes from Frankia sp. EI5c, assembly GCF_001636565.1. GTDB lineage: Bacteria > Actinomycetota > Actinomycetes > Frankiales > Frankiaceae > Parafrankia. The sequence continues at coordinate 90,932 of NZ_LRTK01000007.1, read as the reverse complement.
GTCCTTGAGACGGGCGGGACCGTCCAGGCCGGAGACGCCAGAGGTGTGTGACAGCAGGTGCCGCACCTCGACGTGCCGCTTGCCGTTCGCGGCGAACTCCGGCCAGTAGCGGGCGACCGGCGCGTGCACGTCCAGTTCGCCGGCGTCGACGAGCAGCAGGGCGGCGAGGCTGGTCACGCACTTGGTGATCGACCAGACGTTGACGATCGTGTCNGGCTGCCAGGGCTGGGTGCGGGCCGCGTCGCGGTGGCCTCCCCACAGGTCGACCACCTGCTGGCCGTCGACGTCGACCACCAGCGACAGGCCCACCTCCGCGCCCGCTCGCAGCTGCCCCAGCACGGCGTCACGGACGGGTTCGAACGCGGCGCTCACGGTTCCGTGTAGTTCGGTCATGTTCGCAGCCTCGAACCTTGACACTAGTGTCAAGGTCAAGCGGTAGCGTTGGCGGTATGCGGATCGGCGAGCTGGCCGCGCGGGCGGGCACGTCCCCGCGGCAGGTGCGGTACTACGAGGCGAAGGGCCTGATCACCTCGACCCGCGGGGCCAACAACTATCGCGACTATACCGAGACCACACTGGCGCGCGTGCGGCAGATCCGCGAGCTGCTGCGCGCCGGCCTGTCGACCCAGCTCATTCTCGCGATCCTGCCCTGCCTGGAATCACCGCGCGACCCGATCGTCTTCGAGGGTGTCACCCCCGAGACGGTGGCCGCGCTGGAAGGCGAGCGGGACCGCCTGTCGGAGCGCATCGACGTCCTTTCCCGCAACCGGGACGCGGTCGCCAGGTACCTCGCCGAACTCCAGCAGCACGCGAACGGGCCGGTCCCCGCGGATTCCTGACCGGTTGAAACGTAGAGGAGAAGACGCTGCTGCGACCGAACCTGGATGGGCTGGACCCGGCCGACGTGTACCTGATGGACGGCGCGGCGCGGCTGCGTGCCGCGCTGACCAGCCCGGACCACCAGCGTCCTCTGGCCACCGCCGCGATCGACGCGGTCGTGGACACCCAAGCCGAGCTGGACCGGCTGCGACTTCAAACCAGCCTGACAACGAAGCAGAGCCGGATCGCGGCCACAGACGCCGCCGTGTCGATCATCGCGGGAGAACCGCAGCACGCCGCTGAACTGATCGTCTACCTGGCCCGCCGGCTCGGCATGGTGCCCGCCGAGGGCTACACACCCTCCACCCCCGCCCAGGCCGCCCGGATCAACCAGGCGCTCCAAGCGGTCCATCACCATGTCCTGGACGCGATCCACACCAACGCCGACGGTGCGATGGACCGTCTCACCCAGCGGGCCCGGCCCCGCCCACCCGCGGACGCCGCCGGGCAGGCAGCTGCCCACACGACGGCGTTTCCCACCCAGACCGCGGCCCGGCCGCCGACCCCCCCGCGGCCCGGCCGCGCTCCCGCCGTCCCCCGATCCTTCCGAGACGAGACGGAGCACGTCCCTGTGACCGACTCACCCTTGGGCGGCAGCCCGCCACCGACCGTGGCGGGCTCAGTGCTAGATGCCTTTGGGTCCCCGGCCGATCCGCGGGCCGGGTGGTGGGGTTCCAGGTCTCGGTGGTGGGCCACTGCCCCTACGCGGCGGGGATGGCTTGAGAGGTTTAGAGAACGACGCTTGTACCGGAGACCGAGTGGCATGTGAGGGCGCCGCGGTGACGTCGACCTGGTTATTGGGGTTCAGACCGCCGCGGCGCCGTTCGGCCAGGGCCTGGGCGCTTGTACGGATCGCGTCTTCGGTCGCGCGGACCGTCGGGTTCAATGCTGCTCGGCGGTCGAGTTCGGTTCGCAGCTCCGTCGCGCGCGGGTCGGTATGGCCACCCGGGCGAAGCAGCCGCGCGAGGAGTACTGAGTCCGGGACGAGGAATACGGGGCGCTGCAGATGAGGGCCCTCGTGCGCCCACTGGAGCACCTGGCTCAGTCCGCTCTGGATCGCTTGTGCATCGAGCAGCCGCTGGCCGCCGGCGCTGCTCGACATCGAGATGATGGTCGGGGCGTCCGCGAGGGCGATGGCCAGCCCCTCGTGAGTCGTCGCGGTGACCTGATCGGTGGCAACGAACTGGAGTACGACGTCCTGCTGGCGTGCCAGCCAGCCGTCGGCCTCGGCGACTGGCAGCGGGCGGGCCCGCTCGGCGTGGATTGCTTCGACGGCCGTCGGCGGGCGCAGCAGGGTGCCGTCGGCCTGGCGGACGTTCACGTACAGGTCGGCGCCGGTCCGGTTGGTGACGATCACACGGTGGACGTGTGGGCTCATCTCGGCGGCGGCCACCGTGGTGGGGATCGTGTCGTACGAGGCTTGGGCCCACTCGGGCCAGACCCAGCGGCCGGGCTCCGCGCCGGGCGCCAGGTAGCGGTACAGGGCATCGAGCCGACTGCGCTCCGCCCGGACCGCGAGGGCGAGCACCCACACCTCGTGACGGGGGCGGCCTTCGGGGAGCGGCGCCGCCAACTGCTCACCGCGCCGGCCGGTCGCGAAGAAGCGGGCGTCGGCAAGCACCGCGTCCGTGTTACGGAAGGTTCCCTCGGCGAAGGAGTAGCCGTGCTCGACCGCGTAGGCGAAGCTCATCTGCATCCAGGCGGTCGACGCCTGCTGGGTGGCTGGGACCATGCCGATGGGGTTGGTGTCCATCAGATCCAGGAAGTCCGGGTGGAACTGTCGCAGTTCGTCGCCCGACAGCTGGATCACATCGCGGTCCGCGTTCTGTTGCCGGACCGAGGCCATAGCCTGGCTCTTGCCAGCGGCCGGTTGCGCGCCGGTGAGAATCGCGATCGGCCGATCGCTGGGCCGGCGGCCGGCGAAGACGTAGGGCACGACCAGCCTGTCGAAGCGCTCCCGCAGCTGGCCCGGGGGCAGCTCGTAGGGGTCGCGGTCAGCCACGGCGCTCCTCGTCCAACGCGCGGATCTCCGCCGTCCATGCGGAGATTCGGGCGAGCAGGGCGGCCCGGTCGTGGGCGTCGACCGCCTCCTTCGCGTCCCGCAGTTCGATGACCTTGGTCCACCAGCGCTGACGCTCGTCCTCGGTGGCGACGCTCTCCGAGAGCCGCACGTAGCGGGCCGACAGGTGAGTGGCGGTCTCGGCGGCCATGTCGTAGACCACCGAGGTGGGCACGTCATCGGGGATGGTCGGGGTCGGGCTGTGCTCGGTCACGGAGTTCCTCTCGCCTGGTGCGCCAGAGAACATCGTCGAGGTTCTTTCACCCGAGAGTGTCTTCTCTGCGCCGGCGGGGGCGAGGGCTGGGCGCGGGCGGCGGAGCTCGTGGAGATGACCGAGGCCGCCGCACGGGCCCGCTGGGGCGCCACCTCTCCCCGGTGGCGGCGCGGCCCGTTCAACCTCGCCCGGCTGGACCGGCCGCCCACTTTTCAACATCGTTTGAGTGGTCCGCCGCGCCGGCGAACCGACACCGCGCCGGCGATCCCTCGTCGCCGCGTCGATCCGCGACCGGACACTGAATGGACAACGGGCGGACGCCGGACGGTCATGTGTCGAGTGTGATCATCCGTCGCCGGGTTGCCCCCGACGCGCACTCGGCGCCTTTCGCTGGGTGAAATACCGCCAAAATGGACATCGATCCCGTTGGTGATCTGTGATGACGACCCCATGCGGGGACCCGCGGGCCCCGTGACCTGGCGTCCGGCGACCCCCGATTGTCGTGACAATTTGGATACTCATCGCGCAAGCAACTCATAATTTGCTGACAAGCAATCACGCAGGGGAGTTCTCCGTAAGCGTTCATCCGTGTGCGGTTGAGTGGAATGGTGCGATCGGTTAGCTACTGAACGTCAGATTTCCTGGAAGCGAATGCCAGGGAAACAGGTGTGATAGCTTCGCCGCTGCTCATATGCATGCATCTGGGGGGATACATTGCGATCTTCAGGATTTTTCGTGCGCTCGCGCGGCAGAAGTGTGTCTGTCGTCAGCTGCTGTATGGCGGCGCTGGTGGCGCTCGGCGCGTGCGGTGGAGGCGACGACGACGCGGCGACCGACAATGCGTCGGCGCCGACGTCGGCCTCGCCCGCCCCAGCTCCCGAGCCCAAGCCGGAGATGGCAGCCGAGGGTGCCACGCTGCTGGACGTCGACTACAGCGTCATCACGGTGGAACCGGGGCAGCGCAGGTCGTTTGGTTTCCAGGCGCTCAAGGCCGGTGCCAGCACCCCGATCAGTCTGTCGGGCGCCGGTGGCTGCTTCTCCACCAGCACGGCCGGCGCCGAAATCGTCGTCACCGGTGGGAACGCGCCCTGCTCGGGGGTCTTCACCGTCGCGGCCGACGGCGTGGACGGAAAAGCAACGGTCACGGTGAACGTGGCGGAGCGGGACTCGCTGGACGTCGGTAACGGCCTGCTGATGAGATATACCGACCAGTTTGACGAGAAATGGACGGCCGCCGGCGGACGGCTGCGGAACCCGCTCGGTTTCTACCATCCGAAGGGGCCTGACGGCTATTACGCGCTGGGCACGCTGATCCTGCGGCACAACAGCCTGCCGAAGGACAAGGTGCTGGCGGTCGTGGTGAAGGATTCCCAGAACAAGGGGCTCCTGGCGGCGCCGACCGGCTTCACCAAGCTGTGGGACGACGCGGGTTCGCGGGTGAGCCGCGGCATCAGTCTGTGGCAGGTGAACTGCCCGAACAACTACGTAGCCATGGGCACGGTCGCCGCGGAGTCGGAGCCGTCGAACACGTCGGTGCGCTGCGTCAAGCGTGACCTGGCGATCCCCGGGCAGCAGGCGGCGGAGGTCACCAGTACCGCTGGCACCGAGAAGGACGGGTTCATCGCCTTCGGCCTGACGAGCCCCAGGATCCAGACCGGGGATCTGACACCGTTCAGCGTGGGGTCGACCACGCTGAAGATGGACAAGGACCAGAAGCTGGTTCCCGGCTACCTGCTCGGGATCAGGACCTCGACCTACGAGGTGCGCAGTGAGCGCTTCGACCTGCGGCTGACCTCGTGCGCGCCCATTCCGTCCAGCGAGTTCTCGAAGTCCTATGCGGCGAACTCGACCCGGGTGCCGTTCACCATGCTGCCGTGGACCGACATCAGCGAGAACTTCAGCAACGCCAAGTCGTCCCCGTTCTACGTCCTGCAGCGTTCCACGAGCTACGGGCCGATGGAGCCGTCGTCGCGTGACAACTGCGCGAGCCGGTCGCCCATGCGGGTGACGGCCACGTCGACCAAGGGCACCTCGCAGACCTCCGAGACGCACATCTCGGTGGACTACGGGATCTCGACCACCATCACCGAGGGAGCTTCGGCCGGAGTCGAAGGGGTCTCGTCGGCGTCCACGAGCCTGTCGGTCACCATGTCGCTGAACCTCGGGTGGTCGAACACGGAAAGCAAGATGTACTCCACCGAGACCTCGGTGGAGGACTGCAAGGTCGTCCCCGCCGGAAGTATCGGCCAGTGGTTGCAGACGGTCACGCAGTTCAACGCCATCAACGCCGACGGCCAGATCAGTGAGGCCCTGGAGTTCGGTATGGATGACGTGAAGTACCTGGAGTACAACAAGGACGGGAACAGCGCCGACTCGTGCTGACCTGACCTGACCTGATCGACGCGCCCGGGGCGCCGCCCCCTTGAGGAACACCCTCGGGGGGCGGTGCCCCGGCCGCTTTCGTCCCCGCGCCGCCGAGCCGGTCGACGACGCTCGTGACGGGCTCAGCTGGCCGGCGTCCCCCCGTTGTTGATCAGGCGGGTGGTGTGGAACGCCCGCCGGCTGATGCGCCACCCCTCCGGCGTCCGGACGAGGTCGTCCTCGTAGCCGCCGACGACGTCGATCCAGGCGTTCGGGTCACTGGTCGAGAGCATCAGCACGGCGTGCACATAGGTGGAGGCCGTCGCCCGGTCACCGTCGACCTCGATGACGAAGTTGGACAGCTGGTGCCGGGTGCTGCCCAGGTCCCGGTGCGCGGCCACCATCAGCTCGGTGATCGCGTCGGCTCCGCTGAAGTGCCCGAGGTGGCCGTAGTCGGCCTCCGCGTCGGGCGTCCAGCAGGTGCGGAACAGCGGCCAGTCCCGTCGGTCGATACCGGTGGAATAACGGATCAGCACCTCGCGGATGAGTTCGAGGTCCTCACGGCGGTCGGGCATGAAAGCTGCTCCCTGGGGGTCACCGGCATCGGACGGGGTCGCCAGCATCCCGGAATGCCGGCGACGACGCGAAGAAACGGAAACCCCCGTGCGGAAGCGCGCGGCGGGGCCTACGGCTTGCGGCCGACTCCGCCGAAGATGTGCAGCGGCTCCGGTGTCGGCCCGGGCGCGGGCCGCCAGCGGGGCGTCGTGACCACGCCTGGCTCGACGAGATCGAGGCCGGCGAAGAAGGACGTGATCTGCTCCGGGCTGCGCAGGTTGTAGGGGTGCCCGTCGGCCTGGGTGATCTCGATCGCCCGGTCGACGTCCTCACCGTGGGTTCCGTCGTTGNGCGCGAGGTAGCTGCCTGACGGCACCCCGTCGAGCAGCCGCCGCACGATCAGCGTGGCCTCGTCGTCGTCGGCGACGTTGCCCACGATGCCGAACATCACGAGCGCGATCGGCTGGGTGAAGTCCAGAACCTCGGCCGCCTCCGCGAGGATCCGGTCGGGTTGGCGCACGTCGGCGTCGATGTAGGCGGTGGCACCGCCGGGCGCGCTGGTCAGCAGCGCACGGGCGTGCACCAGCACCAGCGGGTCGTTGTCGACGTAGACGACGCGGGAGTCCGGGGCGATCCGCTGCGCGACCTCATGGGTGTTGTCCGCGCTCGGCAGGCCGGTGCCGATGTCCAGGAACTGGCGGATGCCCACCTCGCCGGCGAGGTGGGTGATCGCTCGGACCAGGAACTCGCGCTGTGCGCGGGCCACCAGCACGATGTCCGGGTAGACCTCGAAGACCTTGTCTCCCAGCTCGCGGTCGGCGGGAAAGTGGTCCTTGCCGCCGAGCCAGTAGTTCCAGACACGGGCGGAGTGCGGCACGCTCGTGTCGACCCGGGACCAGGCGCTCTGCGCCGGTATGTCAGCACCCATATCGGCAATCATGCACGGTCGACCGCCACCCGCGGCCGAAAGGCGGCGCCCGGTATCGGTCCGCCGGTTCCTGTTGTCCGGATTCCGGCGTCCGGTGTTCCTGCGCTTGCTGTCCAGCAATGTCGGTCGTCGGTGCGGTGCGGTGCGGTGCGGTGCGGGTGTGGCTGGTGTGCGGCTTGCGCCGGGTCGGGGTGTTCCCCTGGGGTACCTGCCTGGCCCGACCCGCCGTGGTTGCTCAGTCTGATTCCGGGTTCGCCCGGCGCGTCCCCGGCAGCCTGGTGCCCCCTCAGGGGCCGCGCCGGTGCCGCCGCGTCGCGGCCGCCGGGGCGCTGGCATGGCAGGAACAGTCAGAACCCGGCAGGAATCCACGTTGTGTACCGAAACCTTGTATTTGCCGTGCTGGGCGGTCGGCGCCGTGCAAACATCTGCGGCGCTTCGTCCACTGCCCCCGACGGATAGGTGTCGACCATGACCCAGCGAACCGGTACAAAGCTGCTCACGGCGGACGAGATCGCGACCGTCCGGGGACTGCTGGGGCTCCCGCTTCCACCCGAGCCCGCCGTCACCGAGCCCGCCGTCACCGAGCCCGAGGTCGCCGCGTCCGCGCCGGCCAGGAACGACGACCGTCACGTCTGGAGGGACACCCACCCGAGCCGGAAGGAGCAGGACGACTTCGCGGCCGAGCTGGCGACCGCGCTGAAGGCGGCCATCGACGCCAAGGAAGACAGTGGCGCTCCTCCGCTACGAGGCGTACGAGATGTCGATGTCCGACCCGGAGACGGCCCGCATCTTCATCACACCGTGGGTCCTGGACTGGGCGGCGGAGGATTCCGAGGTCGCGTCGGCGGCGGTGGCCGCGAAGAAGTGGGACACCTTCGTGCTCCTCATCCACGAGTACCTGCACGTCCTGCAGCATCCGCTGCTGCCGGCGGCGACCGGGCGCAGCGTCGTCGTCCGCGAGGGATTCTGCGAGTTCCTGGCCGTGCAGGCGACCCGGCATGTCGGCGGACTCTCCGCGGAGGAGATCCGGCGGCTGAACCTCGAGATCACCGGCCAGGAGGATCGCTGGCCGGCCCGTGACTGGCTGCCCGACTACGAGGCGACCGCCGACTACCTGCCGTTCGTGACACGAGTCCGCAAGGCGATCGGGACTGTCGGGAAGAACGCGATTCCCGCTGCCTTCTTCCAGGGCCACACCGAGCTGTTGGGGACCGCGGTCGACCAGGCGGGGCGGTGGTACCCGATGCCACCCGTCACCGCTGCCGGCGGGACGCGACGGGTGCCGTTCCCCGTGGCCAGCGGACGTCGTGGCCACGCCTGGATAAGCCGCGGGACCGGCATCTCGCCGACGGATTTCGCGGCGCTGAACAAGGACGTCACCCTCGGCGAGGCCGAGGGTTTCATCCCCGACGGTATGGACCTGCAGATCACCGTGCCGGGATTCCGGGCGCACCGGATTCTCGGCCTCCCCGACGGCAGCGGTGAGTCCTGGGAGCAGATCGCCCGCCAGAACGGCACCACCGTCGACGAGCTCAAGCGCATCAACGACCCGGACGGCGACCTCTCGCCCGTCGAGGACCTTCAGCTGGAGTGGGTACTGGTCCCGGACGCCTGACCGGAACAACCCCGACTGGCCCGTCTGCGGGCGCGTCGCCGTAGCGCCAGCGCGGGCAGCAGGACGGCCGCGGTGCTGGCGGCCGCCGCGACCAGCCCGCCGTGGCCGGAGTGCCACGTGCGGGTCGAGCTGGATCCGGCCGGCGCCGCGACGTCGGGAGTGACCGTCGGCAGGGTGAGACTCGCCCGGGTGACGGTGATGGTGCCGGTGCCACGCTGCGGCGCCCAGAGCCGGGAGCTGGAGATGATCTGGAGCGTGTAGCGGGTGCCGGTGGCGGCGGTGACGGCGATCGGATACATCTCGATGTCGGCGGTGTGGCTGCTGCCGTCCAGGACGAGCGGGATCGGGGTGACCTGCCCGTCGACGACGATGCCGCGTTCGTCGTCGACGAGCTGCGCGTAGACCCGGGCGTCGGCGGGTGCCCCCTGGCCCTGGTAGGTCAGGGTGAGCCGCGGCGGGCCGACGATCTGCGCCGGACGCGGGGCGGTCACCGCGATCTGGAGGGCCTCGCCGGCCCCGGCCGGCGTCGCCTCCAGGGAGTCGCCCGATGACTGGTAGCCCTCGACCAGGGTCAGCTGGCCGGCCCCGGTGGCGGTGATCGGCGCCGCCGCGGGGGCGGGGTACCGCTCGGCCCACCGCCAGGTGGCGTCGTCGGACAGCCATTCGAAGCCGGGCCCGGTGTCGACGTCCTTCTTCCGCAGGTACCTGTCGAACCACCTGTCGGTGAGCGCGGNGACGTACTTCGAGTCGAAGGACAGGCTGTGGACCTCGGTGTCGCCGGGGTCGCCGATGCCGGTGGAGCAGATGCCGTGGCCGCCGCACATCCACACCATCTTGACCGGCGCGCCACCTTTTCTGATCGTCCGGTAGAGCTCGATCTGCTCGTCCAGCGGGAAGAGCGTGTCGACGGTCCCACCGATGATCATTGTCGGGGTGGTGATGTTCTCCGCGGCGGACCCGGGGCCCCGTTCCGCGAGCCACGAGATCTCGGCCGGGGTGAGCACGCCTGTCCGGCTGCCGTTCACGAAGCCGGCGGCCAGCTGTGGGTCGAGCCCGGGTGGGACCTCGGCGGCAGCGCCATAGCCGCCCATGTACAGGCTGTCGAACCAGGCCTGCTTGACGGTGTTGTTCTTGTAGAGCGAGGTGGCCAGGCTGAACCAGCCGACGGTGGGGACGAGCGCGTCGAGCCGGTGGTCGTTTGCCGCGGTCGAGTACTGGATGCTGCCCCCGTAGCTGCCGCCGCTCATTCCGACGCGCGGGTCACCCGGCCGGTCGAGCTGTGCCCAGGGCTGGGTGGCCACCCAGTCGATGATCGCGCTGGTGTCCCGGCCCTCGATCGCGGGCGAGTTGAACTCGACGGTTCCGCCGCTGGTGCCGAACCCGCGGGGGTCCCAGGTCACGACGTTGTAGCCCTGGTCGGTGAACCGCCTGGCCGTAGCGGGGTCGGTGTAGCCGGGCTGTCCCCAGCCGGGCGGCGTGAGAACCGTCGGCGCCGTGGCGCCGGCGACCAGCCCGGGGGCCGGGAAGACATGGGCCGCGATCCCGGTGCCGTCGAACGATGTCACTGTGACGTCCCGCCGCTGCGCGAGGATGGGCGGCACCGCGGCCGTGGTGTCCGTGGTGTCCGTGGATTCCGCGGCCGCCGCGGTCTGCTGCGTCGGCCCGTTGGCGGTCGATCCCCGGGCCTGCGCGGCGGCCCCGGGCGCGAGGACGACGGCGAGGGCCGCCACGGCGGTGGCGACACGTACCAGCGACAATGCGATCTATTCCTCTCGGGCCCGACACGCGGCCGCACGCGCTCGCCGACGGCCAGGGACCGGCGCCGGCCGGTCGCGGACCGGCCTGGCGACGAGCATGGCCCCCGACGCCCCGAGCGGCTGGCCGACAGGCTGGCGAGGACCAACCTGCCGCCCGCTCGGAACGCCGGCCGGTCGCTGCGCCGGGCGACCGACCGGTGGCCGACTCGCGACGGTGCGGTGTGGCGCGGTGCGCGGTCGGTGTGGTGCGGTGCGGTTGCGCGCGGCGCAGCGCGGTTCGGTGCCGCCGGGGTGCCTGCCCGCGGCGAGCTGCTTGCTTTTCAGCAAATAGTCGCATGCCCCGCCATCCCTGACGTCGGCGGCAGCCGGGTCAATCCCGGAGGCGTGATCTTCTCCAAATTGTGCGGCAGTATCTGCCACACAATTTGGTAGGAGCCGTATGGCCTCACGCACACGAACCTTCATCCGTTGCCTTGCTCCGGTCGCCTCGGGCGGTGGTCGGGTGGGGCCGGGTACTCGGGTGACACAGCTGTCTGATCAGAGGGATATCTCGCCCGTCGGGCCGCCCGTCAGGCCCGGCGGGCGGCGACCCCGGACCGGCACCGGGAGCCCACCGCCCCACCCGTTCGACGTCCACGACCCCACCCGCGGCCACCTCGGCCGGTGAAGATCCCGCCGCGGTGCGACCGCCGGGCCACCGGCACCCGGCAGGCCCCCGCGGTAGCGGGGCTACCTGGTCTTTCAGCGCGCCGGCAGGTCCCGCGGCAGCCGTCGCCCACCCGCGCGGCGCGGGTCCGCGAGGATTCGCCGACAGCGACTGAAGGGCTTTGTGTGTCCTTCGTTCGCAGGGGTTGCGGCCCCTGCGCCACCGTCGTTGTCAAGACATCTCGGTGGGAGAAACGAGGAGCTCTTCAGGCGCGGGATCGCCACTCCCGCGCCCGCGCCCCGAACACCGACCGCCATCGTCAGATCACCAAACGCACGCCCGGGTACCAGCCCGCGCCGTCCGCCGAGAACCCGCCCCGTCGAGCACCGTCCCGCGCCTCCGCCGAGAACCCGCACGAGTCAGCCCCGCAGGGTCAAGATCCAGAGAATCGGCCTAGCCTGGTGACGACGGTCCGACCAGCCGTCACAGGTGTGCGGGGGGCGAGCGGTGGGCGACGGCGCGAAGAGACCGTACCGGACGTCGCCGAGCGTGCGGCAAGCCCGAGCCGACCGGCTGGACGCCGCGGCCCGGGCCGTCGAGTCGGTGGCTCTCCAGCTGTTCGAGCGCAGCGGCTTCGACACGGTGACGGTCGACGACATCGCCGCCGCCGCGGGCATCTCCGTCCGCACCTTCTACCGCTACTTCCCGGCCAAAGACGATCTCCTGCGGGCTCTTGTCCGGCGACGGGCGAAGGCCGTCGAGGCCGCCCTGGCCGCTCAGCCGCCGGACGAGGCACCGATGCGTTCGGTGCGCCGGGCCGTCCAGGAGGTCGTCGCCGCCGAGGACCCGACGGAGGTCGCCCGGTGGGTCCGGGTGGTGGAGGCCAGCACGTACGCCTCCCGGGTGATGATCGGTGTGCATCCTCGATTTCAACGGCGTTCTCGCCGACTTCCTCGGCGCCCGGCTGGGCAGGGCGCCGGACGACCTGGAGCCCTCGGTGCTCGCGACCGCCGCGGGTGCGATCATCCTCGCGGCGCAGACCCGCTGGTTTCTGATCGGCGGAGACCTGCCGGGGACGATCAGCGAGGCTCTCGCCGTCATCGACACTGTTGTGTGCAGTGGCCCCGGCGCCCGCAACGAGTTTCCGGAGAAGCGGTGATCCCAGAAACGGCGATCCCAGCTGCCGGGGAGGATCTCGGTGGCTGACGCCGATGACGTGCGTCGGTTGGCGCTGGGCCTGCCGAACGTCGTGGAGATCGAGAGCGCGGGTTTTGACTTCAGGGTGGGCGGCCGTGGATTCGTCTGGTCCTACCNGGAACGTGCGCCGGGGCGACCGCGGGTAATCCGGACGGATATCGCGGTGCTGTTCGTCGGGGACGAGGCGGAGAAGCAGGCGCTGCTGCTCGGCGAGCCAGACCTCTTCTTCACCGCCCCCGGCTACGGTGGTTCGCCCCTCGTGCTGGTGCGCCTGGCGAAGGTGACGGTCGACCGCCTGACGGAGCTCATCACCGACGCCTGGCGGATGCGCGCGCCGGACGCGCTTGTCGGCGGCGCCGACGAGGCCGACACCAGCGATTTCTGCGACACCAGCCGCGGCTGAACCCACGACCGCTCCCCGGTGCCCGGGAGCGGTCGTTCCTGGCGGAGGCGGTGGACTTCTCCGCTCACCACGCCATCATTCACGTCGACTTTTCTCAGTGAATTCAGGGTCGACGCGGGTTCGCCATTCCGTGGATGCCGCGGCCGTGCGACCCGGAGCCGGCCAATCAAGTGCTCCTGAAAAGCAGGTGGTCCGCCACGTCGGCTCCGGGAGGTCGGATGGCACCTCGGTGCCAGCCTCCGGATGGGCCTGGTGACATCAGATCGCGTCCCCACAAGAATGAGGATCTGCCAATCGAAACGAAATTCAGTGGAGGTTTACATGAGATATTCGCGATTACTGGGCAGGCGCGCGTCGGCGCTGCTCGCCGCGGTAGCCTGCACGATGACGGTGCTCGCCGTCAGCTCTCTTCCCGCGAACGCGACCCCTCGGGCGGCCCCCGAGGCGGGCACCGGGGCCGGCACCGGGGCCGGCGCCGTCGCGTCCCCGACGATCACCGTGCCGACGGCCGGGAATCACGGTTTCCCATTTCAGGCAGAGGACCAGGCGATTCTCGCCGGCAAGGGATACGTGGAGCGGGAGTTCCTGTTCGGCGGCACGGCGACCGCCTATGACAGGGACGGCACGTTCGGATCCGATGGCAACTGGCGGGTGACGCCGGGCACTCGGGCCCCTTATCAGAGCCGCATGCTGGTCCGCTATCCGGCCAACCCGGCGAAGTTCAACGGGACCGTCCTGGTCGAGTGGTTCAACGTCAGCGGCGGCATTGACGCGCAGGTTGACTGGACGACCATGCGCGACGAGATCCTGCGCTCCGGTTACGCCTATGTCGGTATATCCGCCCAGCAGCTCGGCATCAACGCGACCGGTGCGTACCCCGGCCTCAAGGCCTGGGACCCAGCCCGTTACGGCACCCTCAGCCACCCCGGCGACCAGTACTCGTACGACATCTTCTCGCAGGCCGCGCAGGCGTTGCGCACGCCGAACGGGCCGAATCCGCTGGGGAAACTGCGGTTCTCCAAGCTGCTGGCGGTGGGGGAGTCGCAGTCCGCGATGCGCCTGACCACCTACGTCAACGCGGTGGCTCCGGTGGCCCAGGTGTACGACGGTCACCTCATCCACAGCAACATGGCGGTGCCGACCCCGTTGGGCGCGGGCCTGTTCGAGGCGATGCCCAATCCGACCCTTGTTCGTACCGATCTGAAGGTGCCGACCTTCGTCGTTCTGACCGAGACCGACATGACGCTTCATGTGACCGCCCGGCAGCCGGACTCGGCCACCGTGCACACCTGGGAGCTCGCCGGCACCTCCCATGCCGACCAGTGGCTTCTCAACGGCATGCAGGCGGTCTCCGAGCGCATGTTCGGTGGGCCCGTCCTGTCCCGGGACTGCGGGGCCGACACGCCGCCGGTGAACAACGGTCCAGCGCACTACTCCCTCAACGCCGCGCTGTCGGCCATGAACCGGTGGATGCGGGGCGGGCGCGCACCAGCCACCGGTGCGCTCCTCGCCATGGAGGGCAACACGCCGGTGCGGGACCCGGCCACCGGCCTGGCCCGCGGTGGCATCCGGCTGCCGGATGTCGCGGTGCCGACCAGGACGCTGTCCGGTCAGCGCCATGCCGAAGGCATAGCCGCACTGACCTGCGGTCTGTTCGGCGCGACCGACCCGTGGAACGGCGACGCCGACCCCTGGGACAGGCATGACGCGGGCGACCCGTCCAACCCGACCGCGCCGCGGACCGCGGAACCGGCGCTCAGCCAGCTCTACCCGACCCACACCGACTACGTGAACAAGGTGCGGGTGGCGGCGTGGACGTCGGTGTTCCAGGGATTCCTGACGCCGGCGGACGCCAGGGCCATCGTCACCGCGGCCAGTCGATCCACCATCGGCGGCTGACCAGGCCAGCCGCAGACCGGGGCGACCCGACCAACCCGACCCCGGGGCGGTGGGCTGCCGGCGATCCCGCTGGCGACCCACCGCCGCCCGGTGGCGCTCCCGCGGGTGGCGCTTGCGGGAGGCGCCGCGCGGGTCCGGTCACGTGGCACGGCGTCCGGTCGTCTGTTGGTGATCCATGGCCGGTAGCTGGGTGGGTGCGCCGAGCAGCCAGACCAGGATGGCCGCCGCGTAGGTCTCCGCGGCGAGCAGCGAGATGAGGACCACGAGCTGGAAGCGGGCGGCCTCGGTCGGGCTGGCGCCGCCGAGCAGGGCCCCGACGAACGCTCCCGGCAGCGTGACCAGACCGACGGTCCGGGTCTGGTCCAGAGCCGGCAGGAGCGCCTCGGTGGCCGCGGTGCGGGCGATGTCCGCGACTGCCTGGCGGGGTGTCGCTCCCAGCGCCAGCCAGGCCTCGACCTCGTCGCGGCGCTGGAGCAGGCCGTCCAGCAGCCGGCGCCCGGCCAGGGTGCACGCGGTCATCGTCCCGCCGAGCACGCTCCCGCCCAGCGCGACCAGATATCGGGCGGATCGCGGCAGCGCGGGCACGGCGAACAGGACGCCCAGGGTGAGAGCCGCCGCCGCCACGATCGCGATGACCACGGCCCGGCCAGCGCCGGGCAGCCGGCTCAGCCGCCTGGCCGCGGTGTGCGCGGCCACGGTGGCCATGACGGCGAGGACGGCGGCGCACGCCGCCGGTGCCGCGAACACCAGCCGGACCGCCAGCCCGACCGCGGCAAGCTGCACGAAGGCGCGGGCGGACGCGGTGACGACCGCCGTCCGCACCCGCAGCCGCATGATCGTCTGGCATCCGACGGCGAGGGCCAGCAGCAGCCCGAGTCCGGCGGCCAGCCGCAGGTCAGCGTTCACCCGGTGTCGCTCTCCGCATCAGGCTCCCTGGCAGTACTCGGGGTGGGCGGGGGGACGGGTGAACGGGGGTGTGCGGGACCAGCGGCCGCCGTGGCCCGCCGAACCCGGTGCGGACCGTTGTGGTGCCAGAAGCACACAGGGTGCTCGCCGCGCCGTTTCCAGCATCCGGAGCATGACATCCACCGGACCGACGTCGAGGGAACCGCCGATTTCACCCGGGCCGATCGGGCGGGTCGGGCTCGCGGATCTGCTGGTCGTCGGCGGCCAGCTCGACAGCCGGCTCCTGATCGTCGCTCCGTACCCGCTGGCACTGCTGGCGATGGTGCCCGTGGTTCGCCGCGCCCGTCAGCCGTCAGCCCGCCGCCCTCGGCACACCTTTCGCCCGCGGGACTGTTCAGACCGCGCCGTGTACGGAGGCAGATAGCCCTCTCGGTTGTCGTTACGTGGCTCCGCGCGGATGACTCACCACCCGATCACCGATGGACGAACCAATGCGCCGGCGGGGTGCGGCCCTCGGGTCGCCCCCGCCTGACGCAGTTGTGGCGGCGCCTGATTCATCCGCGTAAAATCTGTCGGTGCAATTTGGGGAAGTGGTTGCCCGGTGTGGGGGCGCCGCTTTTATATGGGTGCCTTCTCTCGCCGGATTGTACTTCTCCTACAGGAGGGCGCGGCCAACTTTGGAGTCCCCCGTCGAGGATGATGAGCGCATATTCGGACATCCTGTGCGGTACGTCACTCTCGGGGTGTCGCGCTTGGGATTGTCTTGCGAAGGTATGCGCATCGCCGGTGAGGAAAAGAGTGGCCGGGATGTGATCCGGGTTGTGTGGAGCTCTCGGAAGCCGACTTCCGGATCGCTGCCGTGCTCGGTGATGCCGCACTGGAGAAAGTGGTGCACAGCATGGGGACAGAACCCTACCACCGGTTGGCGCCATTACTGCCGGAAAATCCTGGGGCGCTGGCAGGCCCGGCATCGAGAGGTGAATTCGGGCCCCGGGTTTCGGCCCGGGGGAGCGGTTCGGCTCCGGGCGCCGCCGGGGTGGGCACCGCGTTGCCCGGCGACCAGTTCAGGGCGATCGCGGCGCGCACCCTCGACGAGCACCTCACCGAGCGGGCGGCGAACCGCCCCGGCGAGATCGTGATGTCCTTCATGGACTACTCGTCCGACCGGGCGGGCAGGGAGACACCGGTCACCTTCGGCGAGCTGGATGCCGCGGTGACCCGCGCCGCCGGGCGGATCGCGCGGGTGGCGCCGCGGGGAGCCCGCATGGTGATCCTCTCGCCGCAGGGACTCGGCTACGTGACCGCCTTCCTCGGAGCCCTGCGCGCCGGTGTGGTCGCGGTGCCGTTGTTCCCGCCGGATTTGATCGGGCACGGCGACCGGCTGACCGCCGTCGTCGACGACTGCGAGCCGGCGTGTGTGGCTACCACCAGCGGCGCCTTACCGGCGGTCGAGGCATACCTGCGGACCCGGCCGCGGCCACTCCCGATCTGTGTCGTCGACGGGCCGGGGGAGCCCCCGGCCGATACCGACGGCCCGGAAGCACCGCCCGGCCCGGCCCCCGCCAGGCGGCCTCGGCCCGAGCTCGACGACATCGCCTACATCCAGTACACGTCGGGGTCGACGAGAACCCCGTCCGGGGTGCTGATCAGCCATCGGAACGTGGTCTCGAACACCGCGCAGGCCATAACGGCCTACCGGTGCGAGCCGTCCCGCAACACGATCGTGAGCTGGCTGCCGCTCTTCCACGACATGGGCCTTGTCCTGCTGGTCGGCGGCACCGTGGCCGGCGGCATCCGGGCGGTCTTCATGGACCCGGTGGCCTTCCTGCAGCGGCCCGTCCGCTGGCTGGCCCAGCTCGCCGCGAACCCCGGCGCCGTGACCATGGCGCCGAACTTCGCCTTCGACTTCGCGGCCGAGCGAGTCCGGGAAAAGGACCGGGCCGGCCTGCGGCTGGGCGGCGTCTGGGTGATGGTCAACGGTGCGGAGCCGGTCAGGCCGGCGACCCTCACGCGGTTCGTGGAGACGTTCGGCCCGCTGGGACTGCGGCCGGAGGCGCTGTGCCCCTCCTACGGGCTCGCGGAGGCCACCGTCTACGTGTGCGGCGCGGCCTCCGGGGTCGCCCAGCTCCCGGTGCTGTTCGACGCCGCCGCGCTCGCCACGGGAACCGCGGTGCCGGTCGAGGCCACGGAACAGGGCGGCGCGGCCGGCGGTGAGGGGGCGGCGCGGGTCACGGCACTGCTGTCCTGCGGCGTGCCGGTGGGGCAGCACATCGCGATCGTCGACCCGCAGTCGCGGCAGGTCTGCCCGGTGGGAACGGTCGGCGAGATCTGGACCCGCGGCCCGAACGTCGCCCGTGCCTATCACCAGCAGCCGGACCGCTCCGCGGTCACCTTCGGACAGCGCCTGGCGCGACCACCCGACGCACCTCCCGCCGCGCCCAGCACGGACACCGGAACGGCGTCGGGTACCGGAACGGCTGCGGACACCCGGCGGGTCGCGGTGCTGCCCGCGGACTGGCCGCGCGGCGGCTGGCAGGAGGACGGCTGGCAGGAGGACGGCTGGCTGCGCACCGGTGACCTCGGGATGGTCCACGACGGCGCCCTGTACGTAACCGGGCGGCTCAAGGACCTGATCGTCATCGACGGGCGCAACCACTACCCGCAGGACATCGAGGCGACGGTCGAGGCCGCGCACGAGGCGGTGCGGCCGAACCGGACGGCGGCCTTCACCGTCCTCACG
The DNA here is from genome assembly GCF_001636565.1 of Frankia sp. EI5c. Lineage (GTDB taxonomy): Bacteria > Actinomycetota > Actinomycetes > Frankiales > Frankiaceae > Parafrankia. Next base: position 72,773 of record NZ_LRTK01000007.1, on the reverse strand, counting down.
GAGCGCGGGGAGGCGGTCGTGGTGGCCACCGAGGTCGACGTCACCGGGGACGACCAGCTGCCCGAGACGAAACGGATGGCCGGGCTCATCCGGGGCGCCGTCGCGGTGAACCACGGTCTGGCGGTCCATGACGTGGTCCTGACCAGGCCGGGAGCGGTTCCGCTCACCAGCAGTGGAAAGATCGCTCGTCACGCCTGCCGAGAGCGGTACCTGGCGGGAACCCTCGTCTCCACCGCCGGGACCTCCCGGTGACCGCTGCGGACGGCCACGGCCCGGCCGCGGGTGACGGGGCCGTGGGTGACGCGGCCGGGCGGGGCGCGGCCGAACTGCTGCGCTGGCTCACTCAGCAGGTGGCCGACAGCGTCGGTGTCGAACCGGCCGAGATCGACATCGACCGTCCGCTGGTCGATCTCGGGCTGTCCTCGCGGGACGCCGTCGCCCTGACCGCGGACCTGGAGGAGGAGCTCGACACCACGCTTGAACCCACCCTGATCTGGCAGCATCCGACGCTCGCCGCACTGGTCCGGCACCTGACCGCCCCGACTCCGACTCCACCTCCGACTCCACCTCCGGCCCCGGCCGCCGGGTCCGCGTCGGAGCTGTCCGCGCCGCGGCCGGAATCCCCGGCGGACGGGCTGGCGATCATCGGGGTCGGCCTGCGGTTCCCGGGCGGACCGGAGCATCCCGACGGCGTCGCCCGTCCGGACGAGTTCTGGGACCTGCTGTTCCGGGGCGTCGACGCGATCTCCGCGGTGCCGCCGGGCCGCTGGGACGCGTTCGGGGATCCCGCGCCGGGCGAGGACGGACCGGCGGGGGACGCCGCGGGTCACGGCGAGCTCGTCGGCCACGGTGAGTTGGTCGGCCACGGCGGGTTCATCGGTGACGTCGCCGGGTTCGACGCCGAGTTCTTCGGCATCAGCCCGGCGGAGGCCGCGCTGATGGATCCGCGGCAGCGCCTCCTGCTGGAGGTCGCGTGGGAGGCGCTGGAGCAGGCGGGCATCGCCCCGTCCTCGCTTCGGGGCAGCGCCACGGGCGTCTTCGTCGGCGTGTCCAGCGCCGAGTACGCCCACCTGACCTTCGCCGATCCGGCGCGGGTGGAGGGCTGGACATCCACGGGCGCGGCGACCTCGATCGTCGCCGGGCGCCTGTCCTACCTGCTCGACCTGCGCGGGCCGAGCCTGGCGATCGACACCGCCTGTTCGTCCTCGCTGGTGGCGCTGCACACCGCCCGCCAGAGCCTGCTCACCGGCGAGTCCGCACTCGCGCTCGTCGGCGGGGTGAACCTGCTGCTCTCCCCGGCGCTCACCGCCGCCTTCGGTGAGTCCGGTGCGCTCGCGGCCGACGGCCGGTGCAAGGCGTTCGCGGCCGCGGCCGACGGCATCGTGCGCGGTGAGGGCTGCGGTGTCGTGGTGCTCAAGCGGCTGCGGGACGCCGAACGCGACGGCGACCGGGTGCTGGCGGTGGTACGGGGCAGCGCCGTCAACTCCGACGGGCGCTCGAACGGGCTGACCGCCCCGAACCCGGCCGCGCAGGAGGAGCTCCTGCGGTCCGCCTACGCGGCTGCCGGCCTGTCCCCGGCCTCGGTGGACTACGTCGAGGCACACGGCACCGGCACACCGCTGGGCGATCCGATCGAGGCGAGCGCGCTGGCGGCCGTCCTGGGCACCGGCGGCGGGCGTGCCGGCGGTACCCCGCTGCTGCTCGGCTCGGTCAAGACGAACCTCGGGCATCTGGAGGCCGCCGCGGGGATCGCCGGCGTCATCAAGGTCGCCCTCGCGCTCGACCGCGGGACCATCCCGCGGTCGGCCCACTTCGACGCACCGAACCCGCGCATCCCGTTCGACGCCGCGGCGCTGCGCGTCGTGACCGCGCCCCTGCCCTGGCCCCGCTACGGTGGCCGGGCCCGGGCCGGCGTCTCCTCCTTCGGTTTCGGCGGGACGAACGCGCACGTCATCCTGGAGGAGTACGGCCACCTCCCGGGGGAGTCCGGCAACCTGCCGGCCTGCCTGGATGACGCGGGCGGCCTGGACTACGCGGCCCACCTGGACTACGCGGGCGGCCTGGCCGGCCCGGCCCTGGACGACCCGGCCCACCTGGACTACGCGGGCAGCCTGGACGACTCCGCCCCGCGCACGCTGGCACTCGCCGCCAGCTCGCCGGACCGGCTGTCGAGCGCGGCCGCGGCCCTGGCCGACTGGCTGGAATCCCCGGCCGGGCGCGGCGCAGAGCTGGACGACATCGCGTACACCCTCGGTCGGCGGCTGGGGACGACCGTTCCCGCCGGCCTCGCGGTGACCGGCCGCGACCGGGAGGAACTGGCGGCCCGGCTGCGGGCCGCGGCCACCGGCGCCGACCCCGCGGGGACGGCCAGAGTCACCCGCCCGGCCGCGGCGCGGCCGCCCGCCGCCGAAACCCCGCCCGCCGCCGAAACCCCGGCCGCAGCGCCGCCCGGCACCGACCTGTCGGCGGGCACCGTCTGGGTCTTCTCCGGCTACGGCTCCCAGTGGCCGGGCATGGGCCGCCGCCTGCTCGCCGACGAGCCGGCCTTCGTCGACGCCGTGACGGTTCTCGACAAACCGTTCGTCGAGCGGACCGGCCTGTCCCTGCGCGCCGTGCTCGAGCGCGGTGACGCGGTCGAGGGGGTGGAAGCGGGCCAGATCATCCTGTTCGGCGTCCAGCTGGCGCTGGCCGAGCTGTGGCGCGCCGCCGGTCTGCGGCCGGCCGCGGTCATCGGCTACTCCATGGGAGAGGTCGCGGCGGCCGTCGTCGCCGGCGCGCTGGACGTCGACGCCGGCCTGGAGGTCATCGCCACCCGGTCCCGCCTGCTCGGCACCGTCGCGGCGGCCGGGAAGGGCGCGATGGCCGTCGTCGAGCTCGACGAGGCGGAGTTCGGCCGGGTCGCGGCGGATCTGCCCGATGTGCACATCGCGATGCACTCCTCACCGCGCCAGTGCACGGTGGCGGGCGATGCCGCCGGGGTCGCCCGGCTGGTCGCGGTGGTGGAGTCGATGGGCCGCTCGGCGCTGCCGATGAAGGTGTCCGGCGCGGGGCACTCGCCGGCCGTCGACCCCATCCTGGACGAACTGCGCTCCCGCCTGGCGGGGGTGCGCGGCTCGGTGCCCACCGTCCCCTGGTACGGGACGGTGCACCGGGATCCCCGTCGCCTGCCCGCCTTCGACGCCGACTACTGGGTCGCCAACGCGCGCCGCGCGGTCCGGGCGGTGCACGCCGTTCAGGCGGCCCTCGCCGACGGGGCCACCCGCTTCCTGGAGGTCGCCCCGCATCCGATCGCCGGCCGGGCGCTGCGGGAGACGGCGTCCGCCGCCGTGCCCGCGGCCGGGCACGCCCCCGGCCCGCGCGCGGCGGACGTCCTCGTCGCGTCGACGCTGCGGCGTGACCGGGACGACGCGGTCGAGCTCCGCACCAATCTGGCCGCCCTGGCCCTCGGGGGTGACCGGGAAGCGCTGGTTGCCATGCTTCCGCAGCCCTTCCCGGTCTGGCCCGCTGCCCCGACCGGGCTGGCGGCGGCCCCGGTGCCGCTGTTCGGGCCGAAATCGGCGGGCCTGCGGGCCCGGCTGGGCGCGCCACGGCTGGTGGACGTCCCGACCACGCCCTGGCGGCGTGAGCGGCACTGGGTGGAGCCGGCCCCGGCCCGGCCCGCTCCGGGGCACCCGCTGCTCGGCACGCATGTCGAGGTGCCGGAGTCGGGTCGGCATATCTGGCGCGCCGACATCGGGACAGCCGCCCTGCCGTGGCTGGCCGACCACACCGTCCACGGGGTGGCCGTGCTGCCGGGCGCCGCCTTCGCGGAGATGGCGCTGTCCGCCGCCGCGGTGCTCGGCCCGGGCACACCGGTGGTCCGCGATCTGGACCTGATCGAGCTGCTCCCGCTGGGAGAGCACACCGACGTCACGACCTCGCTGCTGGAGGACAGCCCCGGCTCCGGCTCGGGAACCGTGGAGATCTTCTCCCGGCGGACCGGCGGGGCCCGGCGCTGGGTCCGGCACGCGACGGCCCGGGTCCGGATCGCCGCGGGCGGGCCGCGCCCCGCGGACCCGCCCGCGGCCCTCGACGGCCAAGCCGGCACGCCGGTGGACCTCTACAGTGCCCTGGGCGCCGCCGGTCACCAGTACGGACCCGCGTTCGTCGGCGTCACGGAGGCACACGCGGTCAGCGGCGGGCGGATACCCGCCGGCCTGGGGGAGGCGACGGCCCGCGTCGGCCTGCCGGCACCCGCCCGGCCGCATCCGCGCTACCGGGTGCACCCGGCGCTCGGTGATCTGTGTCTGCAGACCCTGGCGGTGGCCGCCGTCGGCCTGTGGCCCGACGCCGCCCCGGGGACCGTGCCGCTGCATCTGCCGGTCCGCATCGGTGAGCTGGCCGTGTTCGACCGGCCGGGCGGCCGCGCGGTGACCGGTGGCCGATGCTCGGCGACGCTGGCACCCGCGCTCGACGGCGACGGGCCGGCTGACGGCGGGCTGGTCGGTCAGGTACTGCTCTGCGCGGATGACGGCACGCCGCTGCTCGCATTGCGGGACGTGGTTCTGCGGCCGGTGGAGGCGAGCGCGGTCCCCGTCCCGGTGCCCGCCCTGCTGTTCGAGGCACGCTGGGAACCGGCGCCGCTGACCCCGCGGCCGGACGACCGAGCGCCCGCGGTGGACGACCGAGCGCCCGCGGCGCCGCCGGCCGACACCGGCCCGCGCCTGCTGGTCGTCTCGCTGCCCTCCGGGCGCGGGACGCTCGTTCCGCCCGCGGGCGGCCTCCCGAACAGGGATGCGGAAGCCCTCGCGGCGCTGCTCGACCGGCGGCCCGGCCGGCCCGCGGCGGCTGGCGGGGGCGCCGAGGCGGTCACGCTCGGCAGCGCCGCCGACGCACGCATCCGCGAACTCAATGCCGCGGGCCGGCTGGCGGGAGTCGTCCTGGTCGTACCCCGGTCAGCGGAGGCCACCGGCCACCAGTTACCGGACGTGACCGGCGATCGGCTGCCGGCCGAGACGGTGCCGGCTGTCGGTGCCGAGCTGGCAGCGGCAGTGGCCGAGCTGGCGCGGACACTGGTCCGCCTCGGCGGGATCCGCCCGCCCCGGCTGTGGATCAGTACCCGGGGGGCGACGGCGGTAGCCCCCGGTGATCTGCCCGACCCCTCCGGGGCTGCGCTCCGCGGCCTGATCCGGGTTCTGGCGCTTGAACATCCCGCTCTTCGGGCCACCCTCGTCGATCTCGAACACTCCACCGACGCGGCGACTCCCGCCCCGGCCGAGGCGCTGGCGGCCGAGATCGCCGCCGACGCCGCCGACGACGAGGTCGCCTGGCGGGCCGGCCGCCGGTTCACGGCCCGGCTGGGCCGGGTCACCGACTCGCCGGCAGCCACCGCGGGGCCGCTGGTGCGGGCCGGGGCCTACATCGTCACCGGTGGGCTCGGCGGGCTGGGTCTCCTGCTTGCCCGCAGATTGGTGGAGGGCGGGGCGTCCCGTGTCGTCCTGAACGGGCGGAACCTGCCGCCGAACGCCGCCGCCGCGGGCGACGGCGAGCCCGGGTGGTGTGTGATCCCCGGCTTCGGGCCGGCCCGGGTCGCGGGGCGGTCCGGCCTGGCCACCGCGGCCCCGGCCCCGAGCCCGGCCCCGGCCCCGAGCCCGGCCCCGGCCGCCGCCGCCGATGACGCCGGATGCGACATCGTCATAGTCACCGGAGACATCGCCCTGCCGGAGACGGCGTCGCGGCTGGTCGCGGTGGCGACCTCGGACGGGATGCCGCTGCGCGGGGTGGCGCACGCGGCCGGTGTGCTGGCCGACCAGTCCGTCCTCGACCTGGACGCCGCCACCCTGGAGGCGGTGTGGCGTCCGAAGGCGGCCGGTGGGTGGAACCTGCACCTCGCCACGGCCGGGCTCGCCGCCGAGACCGGGACGGAACTGGACTGGTGGCTGGTGTTCTCCTCCGCCGCCGCGCTGCTGGGCTCGCCGGGCCAGGCCGCCTACGCGGCGGCGAACGCCTGGCTGGATGCGCTGGTCCTGCTGCGGCGCCGGCTGGGCCTGCCCGCGGCCACCATCAACTGGGGCGCCTGGGCGGGCGTCGGCGGCGCGGCCGGGAGTGCGAACGCCCTGCTGGAACCGCTGCTGCCCGGTATCGGCCTGGCGGCGCTGGAGGCGGTGGTCGAATCCGGCCGCGCCCAGACCGGCGTCGTCCGGCTCTCGCCGGCGCGCGCGCTGGCGCTGCTGCCCGGCCTCGCGGATCTCGCCTTCTTCACCGAGCTGCTCGGGGACGCACCCGCCGGGTCGGATCCGGACTGGCCCGGTCCGGGGGCGCTGCGGGAGCTTCCGCCGGAGCGGGCCCGCGCCCTGATCGCGGAGCGCCTCCGCGGGCGCATCGCGGCGATCATGGGCCTGCGGCCGGAACGGGTGGATCCGGCCGCCGCGCTGACCGAGCTCGGCTTCGACTCGCTGATGGCCATGCGGGCCCGCAACGCCGTCGAGCACGACTTCGGCCAGCCGGTGCCGGTGCGGCTGCTGCTGCGCGGCGCGAGCCTGGCCGATCTGGAGGACCACCTGACGGAGGCGCTCGGGGTGGCACCGGCGGATTGTCCCGAGCCGCCGCCCACCGCCCCCGCGCGGTCGGTGGCAGCGCGTGAACCGGCCGAGCGGTGGCTGGTGCAGCTGCTCGCGGAGGCGGTGACGCCCGTTCCGGTCGGTGTCACCGACGATCTCGACACGTTGATCGGGCCGGCCGCCGTCGAGCGCTTCGTCGACGTGGTCGGCGAACGTCTCCGCGCCGCGGCCCCCGGCTCCGGCGAGGACCTGCGGGGCCTGGTCACGGCACTGCGGGCGGCCCGCACCGTCGAGCAGATGGCCGACCTGGTGCGGGACCGGCTGATGGGCAGCGGCGGTTCGGCGGTCCGCGTCCTGCGCGCGACCGGATCCCTGCCGCCGCTGTTCCTCTTCCACCCGGCCGGCGGCCCGACCGGCGTCTACGAGCCGCTCGTCCGGCTGCTGGACGAGCGGGTGCCCGTGTTCGGGCTGGAACGCCTGGACGACGTCCAGGAGGTGGAACGGAAGGCGGCGCTGTACCACTCGATGATCCGCGAGATCGCGCCGACGGGCCCCTACCGGCTGGGCGGGTGGTCGTTCGGCGGGCTGCTCGCGCAGGAGGTGGCGCACCAGATCGTCGCCTCCGGGGAGGTCGTCGAGCGCATCTTCATGATTGACACGATCCTTCCGCTGCCGGGCCCGGCCGATCTGTCTCCGGCGGAGCAGGTGCTGGCCCGGTTCGGCCGCTTCGCCGACTACCTGCGGGACGTCTACGGGGTCGGCATCGAGCTGCCGTACGAGGAGCTGGCCGCCGCCGACGACACCGAGCAGGTCGAGCGGATCTTCGAGATCCTCGCGGCCTCGGGCATCGGCATGACGCCGGGTGTGCTGCACCACCAGCGCACCTCGTACCTGGACGCCCGGATCGCCGAGCACTACCGGCCGCGGCACTACGACGGCCCGGCGGTGCTCTACCGGGCGGCTTCCCCCCACCAGGTGACCGTCACGCTCGACCCGCGCTACCTGCGCGACGACGCCGACCTCGGCTGGGCCGCGACCATGCCGGACCTGGAGATCGTCACGGTGCCCGGGGACCACACGTCGCTGATCGACCGCCCGAACGCCGATGTGATCGCCCGGCACATGTCCGCCCTGCTGGTGACACCGGGGCCAGCAGTCGTCCCGACCCAGCGGGAAGCCCCGGATCCCCGGAACCCCGGCGATCCCGGGAACCCCGGCGACGCCAGGGGCCCGCGGTGACGCCGTCGACGGCCGACCGCGGCGCCGAGCTCGTCCGGCGGCAGGCCCTCGCCGCGGCCGGTGGGTCGGCCCGCACCCTCGCCCGGCGGCGGGACGAGGGCCGCCTGAGCGCCCGGGAGCGCGTCGAGGCGCTGTGCGACCCCGGCACGTTCACCGAGCTCGACGCGCTCGTCCGCGGCCGGACCGACAACCGGCCGGAGTCGTCCCGGCCCTACGGCGACGGGGTGGTGTGCGGCCACGGGCTGATCGGCGGCCGGCCCGTCTGCGTGTTCTCGCAGGATGTCAGCGTCTTCGGCGGCAGTCTCGGTGAGGCCTACGGCGAGAAGATCATCAAGGTGGCCGAGCTGGCGCTGCGGGTCGGTTGCCCGATCATCGGGATCAACGACTCCGGCGGCGCCCGGATCCAGGAGGGTGTCGCGGCCCTGGCCCGGTACGCCGAGTACGGCCGGCTCAACGTGCGCTCCTCCGGCGTCATCCCGCAGATCTCGCTGATCATGGGCTCGTGCGCCGGGGGAGCGGTCTACTCACCCGCGCTCACCGACATCGTCGTCATGGTCGACGGGACGTCCCACATGTTCGTCACCGGGCCGGACGTCGTGCGTTCGGTGACGGGCGAGGACGTCAGCATGGAGGAGCTCGGCGGGGCCCAGCACAACGCCGCCGTCGCCGGGACGGTCCACTACGTGGCGAGCGACGAGGCCGACGCCCTCGACTGGGTGCAGTGCCTGCTGGGCTACCTGCCCGACAACGCGCTCACGCCGCCGCCCGTCTACCCCCGCCCCGGCCGCGCCGGCACGGCCGGCCGCACCGGCGACGCGGACACCGGCGCCGATCAGCTCACCGACGCCGACCGCGCCCTCGACCGGCTGGTCGAGGAGGGCCCGCAGGTGGCGTGGGACGTCCACCAGGTGATCCGGGCCGTGGTCGACGACGGCGACCTGCTGGAGTTCCAGGCGCTGTTCGCCGCCAACATCGTGTGCGGCCTCGGCCGGATCGACGGGCACTCGGTCGGGGTCGTCGCCAACCAGCCCGCGGTCAGCGCCGGTGTGCTCGACATCGACGCCTCGGAGAAAGCCGCCCGGTTCGTGCGCTTCTGCGACGCCTTCAACATCCCGATCCTGACCCTGGTGGACGTCCCCGGGTACCTGCCGGGGGTGGAGCAGGAACGCCGCGGCATCATCCGCCGCGGCGCCAAACTCCTGTTCGCCTACGGTGAGGCGAGCGTGCCGATGGTGACCGTCGTGCTGCGCAAGGCCTACGGCGGCGGGTACGCCGTGATGGGCTCCAAGCATCTCGGCGCCGACGTGAACCTCGCCTGGCCGTCGGCGGAGATCGCGGTGATGGGCGCCGCCGGCGCGGTGGAGATCCTGCACCGCCGGGAGCTGCGGGCCGCCGAGGGGACTCTGGACGCGGCCCGCCTGCGCAAGCAGCTGACCGTCGACTACGAGCGGGACGCGCTGTCGCCCTACGCGGCCGCGGAGCGGGGCTTCATCGACGCCGTGATCCGCCCGCGCGACACCCGGGCACAGGTGCGCGCCGCGTTCCGGTCACTGCGGGGGAAGCGCTCCGCGCCGCCGATCGGGAGGCACCGCAACATGCCGCTCTGATGGGCGGTCCGCCACCAGGAGTTTCCGCACGCCCGCCGCCGAGACGGCCTGCCAGCCCGGCCGCCAGGAAACAGAGGGACCACCGGAGATGGATATGACACCGGCTGCCGCCGAGACGGCAGCCCCGGCCACCGGTCGGAAGCACCCGGCCGACCGCACGGAACACGACGTTACGGAACACGACCGCGTCCCGGCGCCGGACTGCGGGAGCCCGACCAGACGATTAGGGCGCCGGCCCGGCCCGGGCCGGGCCCGGCGGCGCACCCGTCCGGTCCGGGTACTCTGCGCGGTGGTGGTCGTCGCCGCCGTCGGGCTGACGGCCGGGCTGCCCGTCGCCGGTGCCGACCGGGCCGCCGCCCCGCCGATGGAACCGGTCGCGTTCCCCGCCCGCCTGGCCGCGTCCGGTGCGAGCGCGGCGAGCCTGGCGGCGCGGGTACCGGGAACCAGCGTGCCCGCGCTGCCCCAGGTGAACCGCAGTGCGAACGGCGGCCTCAACGCCATCGTCGGCACCGTGCCGGCGACGGCGACCCTGGGCGTGCCGAACGCCGGCACCGTCCCGGTCGTCGGCCTGGTGTCGGCCAGGGCCGACGACGGCGCGTACGTGGCCTACGAGTCGAGGGTGGACGACCGCACCGTCGACCTGATGATCGTCTCGCCGGCCCTGGACGGCGCCGCGCCGGTGCGGGTGATGCTGCCCGCGGGCTGGACGAGCCGCCCGGCGCAGACCTGGCCGGTCCTCTACCTCATCCACGGCTGCTGCGAGCGGGCGGACTACCAGTCCTGGTCGGTGTTCACCGACCTCCGCTCGTTCACCGCGGACAAGGACGCGCTGGTGGTCATGCCCAGCGACGGCTCCGCCGGCTTCGGGACGAACTGGCTGAACCTGGGGACCCTGCGCAAGGGCTGGGGCTACGACACCTTCCTCGGCACGGAGCTGCCGCAGATCCTGCAGCGCGGTTACCGGGCCTCCGGGCGCGCGGCCATCGCCGGCGCGTCGGTCGGCGGGTACGCCGCGTTCGCGCTGTCGGCCCTGCACCCGGGGGCGTACGGCGCCGCCGCGTCCTACAGCGGGGTGCTCGACACGATCGGCCTGCTCGCCTCCGGCATGATCCAGGCCCTGCTGTTGCGGGAGGGGCAGGCCTCCTGGGCGATGTGGGGTGATCCGGTGCTGTTCCTGCGGGTCTGGGCCCAGCGCAATCCGGTGAACCTGCTCAACAGACTGCGGGGAGTCGGGTTGTACGTCTCGTCGGGCAACGGCAAACCAGGCCCGCTGGACTTCGCCGGTGCCACCGAGGACCCCTTCGAGATGGCCACCAACGGCAACAGCCAGAACTTCGTCACCGCCGCGAAGGGGGCGAGGCTGCCGGTGACGACGGATTTCTACGGCGACGGTACGCACAGCTGGCCCTACTGGAGCCGCCAGCTCGCCAGGTCGTGGCCCGTCCTGGCGGCCGGTCTGGGCCTGCCCGCCTAGCCGGGCGCCCGGAGTTCCGTCGTGAGCGCCACGACAGCGGCGCCCGCCCGGCCCATCACCGCCACCAGTGCCGGCAGTGGCGGTGATGGGCCCGCGGGCCGGAAGGTGATCGTGCCGATCGGGCTGGCGGCGTTCATCACCGCACTGGACAACACGGTCGTCAACGTCGCGCTGCCGTCCATGCAGCGTGACTTCGCGTTGTCCGCCGCCGGCCTGGAATGGGTCGCGACGAGCTACATCCTCGCCTTCTCCAGCCTGCTGCTGCTCGGCGGCCGGCTCACCGACCTGTTCGGCCGGTGGCGGATCTTCCAACTGGGCCTCGTGGTCTTCGCGGTGTTCTCCGCTGTCGCCGGGGCCGCGGACACGAGCACGGAGCTGATCCTCGCCCGGCTGGCCCAGGGCGCGGGCGGTGCGCTCGCGCTGCCGGCCGCGCTGGCCGTCCTCGCCGCCGACCTCGAGGACCGGGACCGCCATCTCGGCGCGGGCGTGCTGACCGCCGCGATCGCCGCCGCGCTCGCGCTCGGTCCCGCGGTCGGTGGGACGATCACGCAGTACCTGCACTGGAGCTGGATCTTCTACCTCAACGTCCCGGTGTGTGCCGTGGGGATCCTGCTGGTCCCGCGCCGGTCCGGCGGCCGGCGGGGCCGTTCCCGGCGGGCCCGGCGTTGCGGGCCGGCCCGGTCCCCGCGGTCCGGGCCGGCCCCTCGTTCCCGGCGGTCCCGGCGGTCCCGGCGGGCTGACCCGGCCACCGGCCGGCCGCGGCTCGACCTTCCCGGGGTCGTGTTGTCGGCGCTGGCACTGCTGGCACTCACCTACGCCCTCGTCGAGGGCAACACCCTGGGCTGGACGTCCCCGCGGATCCAGCTGGCGTTCGCCACGGCGGCGGTCGCGGGCGGTGTCTTCCTCGCGGTCGAGCGGGGCTCCCGCGACCCCATGGTTGACCTGGGCCTGTTCCGGGTCCGCGCGTTCAGCGGCGGCATCGTCGCTCAGGTGCTGTGGGGCCTCGGGGTGAACGGGGTGTTCTTCTTCACCGCGTTGTTCCTGCAGCTTGTCCTCGGCTACAGCCCGACCAGGGCCGGGTTGGCCTTCGTCCCGCTCGCCCTGGCACTGATCGTGATGGTCCCGGTCGCCGGCGCGCTGGCGCAACGGTGCGGTGCGCACTGGACGGTGGCCGGCGGGCTGCTGCTGGTGGCCGGTGGGCTGCTGCTCACGGCGCGGATCCCGATCGACGCGACGTTCGTCGAGCTGCTGCCGGGCCTGCTCGTCATCGGGGGCGGCTCGGCGCTGACCACCCCGATGACCTCCCGGATCCTGGAGGTCCTTCCGCCGCCGAACGCGGGAACGGCGTCGGCGGTGCTGAGCTCCGCCCGTGAGGTCTCCGGTGTGCTCGGCGTGGCCCTGACGGGGGCGATTCTGCTGGCTCGGCAGCGAACCCTGATGCTGGACGGCGCCTCGTTCCCGGCCGCGTTCGTCGCGGGCTACACCCGCGGGCTGGAGATCTCGGCCGCGCTGGTGGCCGTGGGCGCGGTAGTGAGCCTGCTGACGCTGCGCACGGTGCCGCGTCATCGCCGCCGGGCCGGCGCGCACCAGGCCCGCCGCCAGCCGCGGCGGCGCGCTGCCGCCCACCAGGCCCCGCGGGGCCGGCGGATCGGGCCGGGCGGAGCGGCCAGGCAGGTCGGGCAGGCCCCCGGAACCTCCTGACGGAAATCTTCGGCGTATTATTCCGGCAACTGATCCGGTCGTCGCCAATCGCGTATTGCGGGACTTCTCACATCGATCTCGCTATGCTCGGTCCACGCTGGGACCCGGCGGCGCGGAGTGACATTCGAGGCGTGTACCGACGCCTTGTCGTCAGGGCTGTGTTCCCTCCGCGTGAGGCGTCGACGCCGTTGTGCGGGGAGGGTTGTTCGGTGAGTGCGAAAAATCGGCCGTGCCGTTCTTTGATCGTGTTAATCGGGCCGGCCGCGCATGCTCGCGGTGCTGATAGCCCGGGTTCCGAACCACAGTCGGGGGCAGCTACTGGAGCGCCACTCCAACGCCGGAACGAAAACTTGTCGCCGTACTACAGCGGTCGCGTTTTCCGCCGGTGGGGCCGGCGGTCTCTGCCCGGGTGCGCGAGAAGCCTCGACGCCGACGAATGAGCGGGTCGTCGGCGGGCTGCTTACCCGGCTTACCCCACTTACCCGCCTCGGCGGGCGTCCCGGCGGGCCCGTCGCCCAGGCGGGGGTGCGCCCGTCGCGCCCGTCGGGCCGGTCTCGCCGCGGTGCTCGCGCTGCTGCTGCTGGTCGCCGGCTGCGGAGGCCGGAACGCAGTCGCTGACGAGAGGCCGAGCACCCCGCCGTGCACGACGCCGGGCTTCACCGACGACGCGGTGCGGATCGGCCTGATCTACCCGGACAGTGGTCCGCTCGCCTCCGCGTTCGCGCTGGCCCGCAGCGGGTTCGAGGCCCGGATCGAGCTGGCGAACGAGGCGGGCGGGGTCCACGGCCGCACGGTCGAGGTGATCTGGGGCGACGACCGGGCCCAGTCGGCGACGAACTTGGTGGTGGCCCGCCGGCTGGTGGAGAACCGCGGGATCTTCGCCGTCGCGGAGCTGACGACCGCCGCCTCCGGGGCGGCGGACTACCTGGCGCAGAAGGCTGTTCCGGTCGTCGGGCTCGCCGCCGAGCCGGTCTGGAACGACTACGACAACATGTTTGCGGCGACCTACATCTACTCCGCCGGCGCTTCCGCGACCACGTTCGGGATCTTCGCCCGCGCGCAGGGCAGCACCCGCGTCGCGGTGCTGGAAGACCCGTACGCGCCGACGTCGCAGACCCTCAGCGGCCAGATGATCACAAGCATGTCCGCGCAGGGAGTCGAAACGGTCACCAGGATCCCGTACCGGATCGGCCAGAGCTCGGCGACCCGCGCCGCACAGGCGATCAAGGCGAGCGGCGCCGACGCCCTGGTCGTCTCCATGCCCCCCGACGGGTTGCGCGAGATCCTGCTGGCCGCGCGCCGGGCGGGGCTGGGCTTCCGGATGGTGCTCTCGCCGGTCGCCTACGACAAGAACATGCTGGCGCATGACGGCCAGGACTTCGCCGGGGTGTACGCCTACTTCGCCCAGATCCCCTGGGAGTCCAGGTCACCCGCCCTCGCGGCCTATCGCGATGCGATGAGCCGGTTTGCTCCCGAGGTGACGGATCCGGATCAGAACATCGTTCTCAACTCCTATATCTCCGCTGACATGCTGGTGCGCGGACTGGAGATCGGCGGCCGCTGCCCCACCAGGGCATCCTTCCATGCCGGCCTGCGTGCACTCACCGACTACGACGCGGCCGGGCTCATTCCCGGTGGGGTGGACCTGAGCTCCAACCGCGGTGACCTCTCCCGCTGTTTCAGTTTCGCCCGGGTGAACCCCGAAGGCACCGGATTCCAGACGCTGCCGTCCCCCGGCGGCACCGAACAGTGGTGTGGCGCGAAAATCAGCGGTTAGCGCGGTCACGGTACTCAGGTCGCATCAGGTCGGTCAGTGGGAGAGCGCGGAGGAGATGACTCCGGCGCGGGCCAGGGTGAAGGCGATCTGCAACGCGCTCGCGTCCCGGTAGCGGCGGGGATCACGGCCGGTGAGGGCAATGATCTTTGCTATCCGGTAGCGAAGCGTGTTGACGTGCACGGGCAGGCTGCGGGCGGCGGCCTCCGGCGAACCGTCCGAACGCAGCATCGCGTCCACGGTCTCCACCAGCCCGTGCCCGGCACTGACCAGCGGGTCCACGCAGGCGGCCACGAGCCGCCGGGCGGCCTCCGTGTCGCCGCACAGCACCCGCTCGACAAGCAGATCCTCCGTGCTGACGATCGCCGGGTTACCCGGCCAGGCGGCCAGCGCCTGCAGCCCCGACAGCACCGCCGCCGCGGCGGGGCCGGCCCGCGCCACCGAGGAGATGACCTCGCTGGCGACCACCCCGGGACCGGCCACCCCGCCGACCAGCGACCGCAGCTCCGTCAGGAGGTCGACGGGCGTGGTGGCCTCCCCGGCGGCGGGCTGGTGCGGCGCCGGCTGGGACCCCGCGGGCTGGGGCGCCGTCGGTGGGCCGTCCTCGACGGACACCAGGAGCACGGTCTTCCCGTGGGCGGCGCCGCAGACGGTCGCACCCGTGCGACCCGCGATCCGGGCGACCTCGTCAAGCAGGGCCGGCGCCGCGTCCGGAGGCGGGCTCATCCCGAGAATCCGTACCGGAACCCCGACCGGCACGAGGTCGGCGGCCCGAGCGACGATCTGCTCCTCGAATCCGTCGACCAGCGCCTCGATCAACAGCGCCCGATGCCGGGCGGCTGCCCGGCCCCGGCTCTCGGCGGCCTTCGCGTAGACCGCCGCGGCGTGGAAGGCGACCTCGCGGCCGTACCGCTCCAGTGCGCCACGCAGCACCGCGGACGCGGCGGTGTCGAGTTCCTCGTCCGCCACCTCGTCCACGACCCGCAGAACGACATCCACGGTGAGCTGCAGCAGTTCCACCGTCTGGTCCAGCGAGATCTGCCGGGCGACGTCACCGGGAACGCCGGAGAAGACGGTGTGCAGTGAGGGTGCCTGGGCCGACACCAGGCTCTGCGCCATCGTGGCGATCTCCTGGTGCACCACCAGCCGGACCCAGGACCTGCTGTGCGCTGACAGCCGCGTGTACCAGGGCACCGCGCCGAACGCGGCCACCACCGCGTCGGACAGCCGGCCCACCGACTGGTGCAGCCAGGCGGACGCCGACGCGCTCGATGCCGCCCCCACGCCGCCGGTCGGGCTCATGGGGCGTCTCCGGCGGATCGCCGCGGTGCGTTGAAACGGGCGTCCGCGGCTCCCGGGTCCGGGTCCGGGAGCGGCTCCGGATCACCGGAGAGAACACCGTCAGNGGTGAGCGAGAAGCGCACGGGACCAGTCCTGCCTCCCGGGCCGGCCGACCGTGGCCGCGGCCGGGGCCGTCGTCGTGGGCGCCGAGTCTGTGATCGTGATGGAACGGCGGAGCTTTGCGGCCTGGGGGAGAACCGCGGACAGCGCCGGGCTCAGACGGCGGCCACCTCGGCGAGCGCCTTCGTGACCGCCTCCGGCTCGGTGATCATGAGGTCGTGCCCGGTGTCGATGGACCAGAGCCGGCCCGCGGCGCGGGCGGTCTCCATCAGGTCCGGGTCACGGGTGGCCAGTGTGGAGGTACACACGATGTGGTACTGGGGGATGGCCCACAGCGCGGGCTCGTTGGACAGCGCCAGGGGCTGCTCGAAGCACTTCCACGGATGCGGGGTCAGCCNCTCGGCCATCCAGGCGAGGTCCGCGGGATCGGTGACACCGTAGAAGGCGCCCGCGTCGGGGCTGGGCAGGAGCACGAGCTCGAGGCCGTCGATCACCGCGCCGAACTCGCGGGCCGCCAGCATGATCGGGCCGGCGACGTCGACGAGCGACTGGCCGTTGACCGGCGTCGCCGCGTCCAGATAGACGAGACGGCCGATCCGCTCCGCGGCGCGGTCCGCGACGCCGGTGATGACCATGCCGCCGTAGCTGTGGCCGACCAGGATCACGTCGCGGAGGTTCTCGTGGTGCAGGAGCGACACCACGTCCTGGATGTGCAGGTCGAGGTCGATGTGCGGGCCGAGCAGGTGGGACCGTTCGCNGAGGCCGGTCAGGGTCGGGGTGTGCACCTCGTGACCGGCCGCGCGTAACCGGCGGGCGACGGGCTGGTAGCACCAGCCACCATGACCGCCGCCGTGCACGAGAACGTACGTCGCCATGCTTTTCCCCCAGTGGCCCCGTGCGGTGGGTGCCGGCCCACCGGGTGTCGGTAACGTGGTTATTGCGAATAATCATGTTACTCACGGATAGCCCGACATGCGGCGAATGTTCCTACCCAAGGGGATGCGAGCCCGAGTGCAGCCGTCAGACCAGATCATCCGGGTGGTGCTTGAGCTGCTGGAGTCAGGCGGCTACGACGCCGTGCGTCTCCGCGAGGTGGCTCTGCGCGCGCAGGTCTCGCTCACGACGATCTACAAGCTCTTCCCGACCCGGAACGAGCTCATCGTCGCGGCGCTCGAACGCTGGCTCGCCGCGAACGGATGCGCGCCGATGCCACCCGCCCCGCCGGTGGAGTCGCTGTACGACGGGCTGATGCGGGTTTTCCGGCACATCTTCGATCCGTGGACGTCCGAACCGCGGATGCTCGCGGCCTACGTGCGGGCGCAGAAGGGGCCCGGCGGGCAGCGGCTGTACCAGCAGGCCGTCACCGCCACCGAACCGGCCGCGCGGCTGCTGCTCCAGCGCGGCGACCCCGACTACATCGGCGATCTCGAGGTCATCCTGACCCATGTGGGCCACGGTCTCGTGTGCCGGTTCGCGGACGGGGAGATCGAGGCGGCGCAGATCCTGCCGGCCATCGAGCGTGCCGTCTACCGGCTCACCGCGGACAACGCGGCGTCGGCGGGCTCGGTGGGGGTGTCGGAGGCCTCGACGCCACCGGGTGCGCCGGTCGGCGGCGGTGAGGTCGGTGGTGCCGGGCGTGCGGGTGGTGCTGGGCGCGCGATCTGACGGCGGTGGCCACCTTTCCAGGTCTCGGGTACCGCCGGGACCGTCCACGCCGCGGACGGGTCGGCGAGGACCCGTTCCCGCCTCCGGACCGATGGCCCGGCGCCGTCGGCCTGTCCGCCCGCCAGCACACAGCCCCGTCCCGGGAGGGCGTCATTCGGACCAGGCATAGGTCGATGTGTCAGCGCCGTCCGTACCTCGGCTGAAACACGGCCGCGGGAGCCTGCGGTCCACAGGTCCCGCACCCGCGCACGCACCCGCGCACGCACCCGCGCACGCACCCGCGCACGCGGAAAGGACCTCGAATGGGGGACCTGCGACCTCCGTCGGCGGTGCTCTCCGGCCGTGGGCCGGCGGTCACCGCCCGCGTAGCTTTGACAACCGGCCGGGCTCCCGCGGGAGCCCGGCACCGGACCGCGCCATCCGGAAGGAAAGATATTGATCGTCGTTCTTATCTTGCTGTTTCCCTTCGGGCTGATGGCGATGATGCTGGGCATGCACGCCATCGAGGCGACGCTGACGCGCGTGTCCCGCGGTGCTGGCCTGCCGGGCCAGCGCGCCGCGTCCGGCCGGGGTGCCGCGTCCGGCCGGGCCGCTGTGTCCGCTCGGAACGCTGTGTCCGCTCGGAACGCTGTGTCCGCTCGGAATGCTGTGTCCGCCCCGAATGCTGTGAAGCTGCCGCATGGGGCGGCCGCTGTTCCTGAGGTTGCTTCGTAGGCACGGCTGCGGGCATGTACACCAGCTGACAGCGGCGCGCCCCCCGAGGCACGCGGGCGGTAGACAGACGGCTGTGGCCGACTACTCGAAGAACAGGGCGCCGCGCCCGGGCGGCCCCGCGCAACCACCGCGGCCCGCCGAACCCGAGGGCGTCGTCTACCAGCTTTTCCGCTGGCCGGCCCGGCTGATCGCGCTGGTGGTCGTCGTGCCGCTGCAACTGCTCTGGCAGTTGGTCGTCGTCGCCGCTCGGGCGCTGCGCGCCCTGCTGTGGACGTGGACGCTGCGCCCGCTCCTGCTGGGCCTGAAGTGGCTCGGTTGGGACAGGTTCCTCGTACCGCTCGGGCACCAGCTGTGGCGATGGGTGTGCGTACCGGTCCTGCTGGCGATCCGCTTCCTCTGGCACTACCTGGTCGCGGTGCCGGTGCGGTTCCTCGTCACCTACCTGCTGCTCGTGCCGGCACGCTGGCTGTGGCGGTGCGTTCTGCTGCCGGTGCTGCGTGCGCTTGCCGGCGGCCTGCGGTTCGTCGGGCGGGCCGTCGCGTGGGTGCTACGGATACTGGTCGTGGTGCCGGTGGTCCGGGTCTGGCGGGTTCTGCTGGTACCGGTCGGCCTCGCCGCCGTCGACAGCCTGCGGTTCGCCGGGCGGGTGACGGCCGCGATCTGCCGGGCGGTCGGTGCCGTCCTGCATCTCGTTGTGGTGCGGCCGGTCGTCGGGGTGTGGCGGGTGGTCGTCCTGCCGGTGGCGCGGGCGGTCGCGCGGGTGTGGCAGCTGGTCGTGGTCGCCCCCACCCGTTGGGCGAACCGCGCGTTGTGGCAGCCGGTCGTGCGAGCTGGCCGCGAGGTGCGACGCGATGTGCGGCGGGCGCTGTTCGGTGCGGGTCCGGCCCGCTGAGCCGATACTGACGGCACGCACGGTATCGATGGCGCACGGTGTCGATGGCGCACGGTCGCCGGCACGCGGTCGCTGGCGCGTGCCGGCGCACGGCCTGGTGTCCGCCGTCCTTGCCGTCCGGTGCCCTGCCCCGACGACCCGGGAGAAGCCAGTTGAGCCGTGCGGACGACACCACCCGCAGCCCCGAGGCCCGGGCCGACGAACTGCTGCGGCAGATGACGGTGGAGGAGAAGGCCCAGCAGGTCACCGGTGTGCTGCCGATCGGGCTGTTCGGCCGTGCGGGCCTGATCCGGGCCGAAGCCGAGCGGCTGCTGGGCACCGGCATCGGCCACGTCGCCCCGCTGGGCATGCTGAGCCACCCGTCGCCCCAGCGACTTGCCAGGTCGGTCAACGAGATCCAGCGGTTCCTGCTCACCGGCACCCGCCTCGGCATTCCGGCACTGTTCCACGTCGAGGCCCTGAACGGTGTGGTGTCGCCCGGCCTGAGCGGTTTCCCGACGGCGATCGCCCTGGCGGCGACCTGGAACCCCGCGGGCGTCGAGGAGATGGCGGGCATCCTGCGCCGGCAGGCCCGGGCCGTCGGGCACACCTTCGTCCTCTCCCCGGTGCTGGACGTCGCCCGCGACGCGCGCTGGGGCCGGGTGCACGAGACCTACGGCGAGGACCCCTACCTGGTCTCGGCGATGGGTGTCGCCTTCGTCCGGGGCCTGCAGGGAGCGGACCGACGCGCGGGCGTCATCGCCACCGGCAAGCACTTCCTCGGCTACTCCCTGACCGAGGCCGGCCAGAACATGGCCCGCACGACTGCCGGCCCGCGGGAGCTGTACGAGGTGTACGCCCGCCCGTTCGAGGCCGCGATCCGGCTGGCCGGCCTCGGCGCGGTGATGAACTCCTACAGCGAGGTCGACGGCGTGCCGGTGGCCGCCAGCCACGCCCTCCTCACAGCCCTGCTGCGGGAGCGGCTGGGCTTCACCGGGTCCGTCGTCTCCGACTACGACGCCGTCCGTCACCTGCACACCCGGCTCGGTGTCGCCCGGGACGCCCGGGAGGCGGGCACCCTCGCGCTCGCCGCCGGCCTCGACGTCGAGCTGCCGACGCCTTACGGGTATGGCCCGGTCCTCGCCGAGGCGGTCCGGTGCGGAGCCGTCCCCGAGGAGCAGCTCGACCGCTCGGTGCGGCGCGTGCTGCGGGACAAGTTCGCCCTCGGCCTGTTCGACCGCCCCTACGTCGACGAGGACCCGGTCGTCATCAGCCAGGTCGCGGGGGAGGGCACGGAGCTGTCCCGTGACCTCGCCCGCCAGTCCGTCACCCTGCTCTCCAACGACGGAACCCTCCCGCTGCGGCGCGACCTACGGGACCCGCGGGAGCGGCGGGACCCGTGGCGGATTGCGGTCGTCGGGCCGCACGCCGAGGGGGTCTCGTTCGCCTTCCCGCCCTACACCTACCCGGCGGCCCTGGACATGCTGCGGGCCAGGATCACCGGCGAGCGGCCGGCCATCCCCGGCACCGAGCACCTGACGAGCGACCTGACCCCGGAGGCGCTCGATCTGCTCCGCGACGAGCTCACCGACGCCTTCGCCCGGCCGATCGACGACTACATCCGGGCGGGCTACGGCGCGTGCTCGCTGGTCGAGGCCCTCCGGCGGGCAGCACCGGAGGCCGAGGTGACCACGGCCCCGGGCTGCGGCGTACTGGATTGCGAACCGGCGGACATCCCGGCGGCGGTGGCGGTGGCGGCGGCCGCCGACGTGGTCATCCTCGCCCTGGGCGGCCGGGCCGGCTGGTTCACCGCGCGGATCACCGAGGGGGAGGGCTGCGACAGAGCGGAGATCGACCTGCCCGCCCACCAGGTCGCGCTCGCCCGCGCCGTCGCCGCCACCGGGATCCCGTGCGTGGGCATCGTCCACAGCGGGCGTCCGCTGGCGCTCACCGCGCTGGCCGAGGTGGTGCCGACCCTGCTGTACGCCTACTACGGCGGGCCGCACGCGGCCACGGTGCTGGCGGACGTCCTGCTCGGCGAGGTGGAGCCGGGCGGCAGACTGCCCGTCTCGCTGCCCCGCCACAGCGGTCAGGTGCCCATATACGCCGGTCAGCCCACCGGCACCGGCTATCGGCGCACCGCCCAGGACATGCACCGGGGGTACCAGGACGTGCCCGGCACCCCGCTGTTCCCGTTCGGCCACGGGTGCGGCTACACGGACTTCGCCTACAGCGACCTGACCATCAGCGCGGGTGAGACCGGCCGGAGCGCCTCCGCGGTGGCGGAGGTCGACGGCGCTGGCAGCGTCAACATCGAGTTGACCGTGCGCAACACCGGTGAGCGGGCCGGCGACGAGGTCGTCCAGCTCTATTTCGCCGACCAGGCCACCGGGGTCACCCGGCCGGCCCGGGAACTGGTCGGCTTCACCCGGCTTACCCTCGCGGCCGGTACCGCGGCCACGGTGCGCTTCACCGTGGCGATGAGCCAGCTCGGCTACGTGGGCCCCGCCGGCGCGGTCATCCTCGAACCCGGCCCCGTCCAGGTGTTCGTCGGACGTTCCTCGGCCGACCTCCGCCTGACCGGTGCGTTCGAGGTCGTCGGCGAGCCGGTCACCCTCGACGGCCGGCGCACGTACCTGTCGGGCGTCACCGTCAACCGACGGCACACCGGCTGACGACGGGGCCTGCCATCGCGGTCGCCGGTGTCGCCGGTGGCGCCGACAGCCGACAGCCGACAGACCATTCCGGTTGCCGCCTGATGTGCCGAGTCGGATTCCGGTCTGGCGGGCGGCGGTACGCTTGTCCGACACCGGAGCGGACAGCCGACGTCGATCCGATGCCGGCGGAAGGCCGGAGGGAAAGCCGGGGGCGGGGAGCGTGGACGCGGGTATTGTCGCCGCCCTCATATCCTCCGTGGTAAGCGCCGCGGTGGCGGTCGCCGCGACGGTCTGGACCCATCGGCAGGGTGTCGGGCTGGAGCGGATCCGCTTCGAGCTGGAACGGTCGGCCCGGGACAGTGAGAAGCGCTCGGCGGCCAAGACCGAGCTCGACCGCTACCGGGAACCGTTGCTCGTCGCGGCGTTCGACCTCGGCGCCCGCATTCACAACATTCGCAAGAAGCAGTTCCTGGCCTACCTGACGTCGACGGAGCGCCGCAGCCGGCTCGCGCTGCTCGGGACGCTGTTCTGCGTCGCGCGGTACTTCGGCACGCTGGAGATCGTGTACTCGCGGCTGGCACTGCTGCGCTTCGAGAGCGCGGACGACACCCGGGTGGTCGCCGCCCTGCTCGCCGACATCAGCGGAGCGCTCAGCAGCGACCAGTACGACCGGGTCGACACCTATCACTCGTCCCGGTTCATGCTGTGGCGGGAGGAGCAGCGGGCGATCGGTGAGCTGATGCGCGGCGGGCCGGGCAGCACGTCCACGGAATGCCTGGGTTTTTCCTACTTCCACGACAACTACGACGAGGTGTTCGCCGAGTGGTTCGCGGCCTTCGCCGCCGCCCTGGAAACGCCCGTGGCCGTGACCAGCGCCCGGCTCGCCCGCCTCCAGACTCTGCTGGCGTTGCTCGTCGGACTCCTCGACGAGGAGGGTGCCTTCACCCTCACGGTCGGCGGTGAGCGGATCGCTCCGGAGTGGGTCACCGAGGCTGGTCTCGCCTGAGCGCACCGCCGGTTCGCCGCGGCGCGGATGTCGGTCGGCTCAGGCACTGAGCCGGTGCGTCACTGAACCGGGACCCGGCGTGGTTCCGATCTCCCGAGGGGAACGTTTCGGCGGTCGTGTGACGGGCCGGTAGTAGGGTCGCAGCGTGCCGCGATATGAATTCGAGTGGACCACCGGCGAAGAGGTGGTCCCAGGTTTTCTGGTGATGTGGTCCGCCACCATCGAGGCTGATGATTTCGACGAGGCGAACCTGCTGATGGACGAGCTGGAACGCGAGCACTGGGAGTTCGAGAACCTGTGGAACACCTGACCGGGTGACCTGACCCGGATCCCTGCCTGGCCGGCCGAATTGTTCGGCGATGTCATCTTGACGGCCATCGGAAGTGCCGCATAATGTGTGGTCACGGAATTCCGCCAAGCGTCAGCGGGAGTTGTCGTGGGCAGTGCGGCCAGTTCACCGGAAACCTGCGGCGAGGCAGCCCATCCCGGCCATCAGGGTGATTATCCGGGTGCGGTTCCGGGTCTTCCGGGCGCCGGGCGGGGGGCCCGATGACGGTGGTCACGGCGCCGACGCTTTTTCCGCTGGGTCATGCCTTCGGTGCCGGCGACGCGCGGGTGCTGGTCGACGCGGTGGCGGGGGCCGGGTTCGGCGGCGTGCAGCTGACGCGCGCCCATCTCGACGGCGCCGTGGCAGGCGGTATGGCGCCGGCGGAGTTCATCGACCTGCACCGGGAGCGCGGGCTGACGGTCGCCACCGCCGAGGTACTGATGAGCTGGGCGGGCGCCGACCGGGAGGCCATCGTCGCGGACGCCACGCCGCTGCTCGACCTGGCGGTGCTGGCCGGAACCGACAAGGTCATCGCGATCACATCGGACGTGTCGGGGCCGTCGTTCGCCGGTGTGGCGCGGCGGCTGGCGTTCCTGTGCGACCTGGCGGCCGAGCGTGGGCTGCGGATCAGCTTCGAGTTCCTGCCCTGGAGCGTGATTCCGACCCTCGCGGCCGCGCTGCGGCTGCTGGACGCGGTGGACCGGGAGAACCTCGGGCTGGTGCTGGACATGTGGCACTGGTTCCGGCAGCCCGGCGGGCCGGATTACGACGTCCTGCGCGCGGTGCCCGCGGAGCGGGTCGATGTCGTCCAGCTGTGCGACGCACCCACCCGCCCGGCTGACGACCTGATCATGGAAACCATGACGGCCCGGCTGGCACCCGGTGCGGGCGACATCGACATTCCGGCGGCGCTGGATGTTCTCCTCGCGGGTGGCGCCGCGCCCGTGGTGGCTACCGAGGTGTATTCCGCCCCGCTTGCCGGCCTCGGCCCGGCGGAGATGTCGCGACGCCTTTTCGCCGCCACGGAGAAGGTGCTCGACGGGCGTTTCGCCGAGCACTCGTGAACTGGCGGTCGGCGCGCTGACCCGCGGGCGCGGGTCAGCGCTGGTTCTTCAGCTCGGCCGGCCCGCGCCGACGGGCTCGGCGACCAGCTGGATGGGCTCGTCCCCGAGCAGGGTCGTGCGGTTCATGACGCGGGGCTGGGCCCGGTCGAACTCGCAGGCCCGGTGAAGGAGCCCACGGTTGTCCCAGATGACCATGTCGCCCACCGACCACGCGTGCCGCAGCACCCGGTCGGGCGTCGTGGTCCGCTGCACCAGCTCGTCGAGCAGCGCCCGTCCCTCGCCGGGCTCCATCCCGATGACGTGCGAGGTCGTCGCCCCGATCACGAGCGAATGGCGCCCCGAACGCTGCCCCCAGACCAGCGGATGCGTCCGCGCCGGCCGGCGGTCCCACTCGGCCAGCTGGGCCGGGGTCGGGTCGGGGTAGCTGTGGCGCTGCACCGCCTCGAAGGTGTGGACGACGCGCAGCGCCGCGAAGTGCTCCTTCTCCGCGGCGGAGAGGTTCTCGTAGGCGGAGTAGGTGCTGGCGAACTCCGTCTCACCGCCCTGCGCGGCGACCACCTGGGCGGTCAGCACGCCGGCCTTCGGCGGGGGCGCCGCGTCGAGGCAGCCGTCCAGGTGCCAGCGGTCGTTGCTGCGGAAGTACTCCGCGTTCGGGTTGTCCGGGTCGAAGCTGATCTGCATGACCTCGGGGATGGGGTACCGGGGCATCCGGGCGAGCGTGCCGAGCCTGCCGCAGAACTCGGCCTGGGCGGGCGCGTCGAGGCCTAACCCGCGGAACAGCAGGACCCCGTGCTCCTCCAACGCCGTCAGGCAGGCCGCGGGCAGGTCCTCGTCACTGCGCAGACGTTCGACGTCCACGTCGAGGACCGCCACGCCAACGTGCTCGCTCAGCTTCTCAACGGAGATCACGGCCATCGGTTTCCCCTTCCATCGGAACCCACCAGAGGTGCTCGGTCAGATGTTCCATCGGCCGGCGGTCAGATGCGACGTCCTACCGCGCCCGCCGGCCTCGACCGAGCTCCCCGGTCCACCCGTGGAACGGGGTGTGCGGCCTGGACGGCCGGCAGGAGGCGGATCGTGGACGGGACGACGCCGAGTGCGAACGACCCGGTGCGGCGGTATTCCGCGCCTGCCGCGCGGACCGCCGCCTGCTGCCCGCCGCCCGTCACCTTTCGGCCCATGCGACCGTATCGTGGGTTGTCACGCCGCAATCCGGCATTCCCTAATTCATGTGATGTAGGTCACTATATGTCACCGACGGTGTCCCGCGCGGGGTCTGGGTGGCGGTGATCCCGCGAAACCGGAGGAAGGGCCACGCAGGCGTGAATCTCGGACGACCTACGCTGGGCGCGTGACGGCACCGACATCGGCTGACTCCGCCGCGTCAGCTTCCGGCCCGGGTCGGCCGCGGGCAGCACGTGACGACACCCGGAACGCGGCGCGCGCATCGGCGCGGGAGCGACTGTGCCCGCCGATGCCGAGCGACCGGGCCCTCGGCTGGGCCGCCGCGTTCGCGGTCACCGCCGTGGCCGCGATCCTGCGTTTCTGGCGGCTGACCGAGCCGAAGGGCATCTACTTCGACGAGGTCTACTACACCAAGGACGCCTGGGGCCTGATGACCGCGGGCTACGAGGTGGACAGTGCCACCTGCACCAGGGCCGCGTTCGTGGTGCACCCGCCGCTGGGCAAGTGGTTCATCGCGGCGTCGGAGAAGCTCTTCGGCTACGTCGACTGCGCCGGTGTCGCGCACGGCAATCCCGAGCTGGGCTGGCGGTTCGCCTCGGCGTTCTTCGGGACCCTCGCCGTCCTCGTGCTCACCCGCCTCGCCCGCCGGGTCTTCCGCTCCACGTTGCTCGGCTGCTTCGCCGGGCTGCTGCTCGCGCTGGACGGGCTCGAGTTCGTCCAGAGCCGGATCGGCATCCTCGACATCTTCCTGATGACCGGACTCGTTTTGGCGCTGGCCTGTCTGGTGCTCGACCGCGACGACGGCCGGGCCAGGCTCGCCGAGCGTCTGCCGGCGGCCGAGGCCCCCGGCACCGAGGCCCCCGGCACCGAGGCCCCCGGCACCGAGGCCCGCTACGGGCCGCGGCTGGGCTGGCGGCCCTGGCGGATCGCCGCCGGCGTGTGCCTCGGTGCGTCGATGGGTGTGAAGTGGAGCGCGCTGTACACGCTGGTCGGCCTCGCGGCGCTCGCGCTGGCCTGGGACATCGGCGCCCGGCGGACCGCCGGGGCCCGGGCGCCGGTACGCGGGGCACTGCGCCGCGACCTGCCTGCCTGGCTGGGCTGCTACGTGCTGCTGCCGATCGGGACGTTCCTGAGCACCTGGACGGGCTGGTTCGTCACCGACGGCGGGTACCGGCGGCACGAGTACGGCGACGGCTTCGTCGCCGCCTGGCGCGGCTGGTGGTCCTACCAGGAGGCCATCCTGGAGTTCCACGAGCACCTGTCCGCCGGGCATGTCGCCCAGTCCACGCCGTTGAGCTGGCTGGTGATGGGGCGTCCGGTGGCCTACGCCTGGGACGGACCGGAGTTCGGCGAGCAGGGCTGCCGGGCTGCCGAGGGCTGCGCCCGGGAGGTGCTGGCCCTCGGGAACCCGGCGGTCTGGTGGGTGGGCACGGCCGCGCTGGTCGCGATGCTCGCGCTGTGGGCCAGCCGGCGTGACTGGCGGGCCGCCCTCGTGCTGGTCGGCTTCGGGGCCTCCTTCCTGCCCTGGCTGGCCTTCCCGAACCGGACCATGTTCTTCTTCTACGCCCTGCCGCTGCTGCCGTTCATGATCCTGGGGATCACGGCGTGCGCCGGCCTGCTCCTGGGCCCCCGCACGGCGTCGGACGCCCGCCGCCTGACGGGGGCGGTGGTCGTCGGCAGCTACCTGGTCGCGGTCATCCTGCTGTTCGCCTACTACTACCCGATCCTCGCCGCAGAGGTGATTCCCCTGGATGCCTGGCGGGACCGCATGTGGTTCCCCGGCTGGGTCGTCGCCTGACGCAGTCGTGGGTGGCGTTCACGCTCGGTGTCGAGCTCGCCCAGCCTCAGCGCCGCGCCGGCGCCGATGCCGGTCGCCCCGCCCGCGACGATGACGGATCTGCCCGTCAGTCCGCGCATGTTGCCGCTCCCGAAGTCCGAGTGAGAGAAACGGGCAGGCTTTCATCCCATCCACTGCCCGCCGGCGACGTCGATCGTCTGACCACACATGTAGTCGGCCGCGTCGGAGGCGAGGTAGGCGACCATGTTGGCGACCTCCTCGGGCAGGCAGACGCGCCCCAGCTGGACCTGGTTGGTGATGGACTCCGCGACCGCCACGCGGGCCACCAGATCCTGTTCACTCCGCGGATTCAGGACCCGCTCCCGGAGATCCGGCTTGATCATGATGCCGNGGGCCACGCCGAGCACGTTGACGCCCCGCGACGCGACCTCGTGGGCGAGGTTGCGGGTGAAACCGATGACGCCGGCCTTGCAGGAGCAGTAGACCGTGAGGCCCTTCTGCTGGATCCGCCCGCCGACCGCCCCGATGTTGAGGATGCGCCCGGAGCCCTGCGGCAGCAGATGTTCCAGCGCGGCGTGGGCGCCGTACATCATCATGGTCAGGCTGCCGAGCACCGTCCGGTCGATGTCGTCCTTGGTGTGCTTCTCGAACGGCCCGCCCACGACCATCACGGGATTGTTCACCATGATGTCCAGGCCGCCGAGCGCATCCCGGCTCTCCCGCACCGCGCGATGCACCTGATCCCAGTCCGACATGTCCGCGAGGATCGGAACCGCTTTCACACCCCAGCGCTTCTCGATTTCCGCGGCCCGCTTCTCGACCTTCCAGAACGTGCGCCCGACCAGTGCGACATCCGCACCGGAACCGGCCAGACGATTGGCGATGGCCTGCCCCAGACCGTCACCGCCCGCACCCGTCACAACGGCCTTCCGGCCAGTCAGGTCGAGCAGCTCGGAAACTCGCATCCCAATGATGTGGTTCGGTAGCCGATCAAGCCCTAAGAGCTGGGACCAGTCGCGGTCATCCGCGTCCATTAATCGCTCCTGCCTGTGCCGACGAAGGGGATCCCGCTGGGATCAATTTGGCCCCGGCGGGGCCTTGTTCACGAATGCTAGAACGACATCGGTCCGGGCGGCCAATACAAGTTTTCGCGCTCAGCTATACCTGGTTTATATAGCCGGTGGGTATCCTGGGCCTCGTGGACACGCACCGGCTCCGGTACTTCCTGCGCATTGCCGACGAGGGCTCGATCAACAAGGCCGCCAGCGTGCTCGGGATCGCGCAGCCGGCCCTGAGCCGCCAGATCCGGCTGCTTGAGGAGGACCTCGGGGTCACGCTGTTCCACCGGACTGCTCGCGGTGTGCGGCTGACCGAGGACGGGGAGCGCCTGCGGGCGACCACCGCCTCGCCGCTGCGGCAGCTGGAGCTCGCCATGCGCTATGTCGGGTCACCGCTGGCGCGCATCGAGCGAGGCCTGCACGTCGGCCTGCCGGCGACCGCGGCGTGCGTCCTCGCCATGCCGCTGCTGGATAGTCTGAGCCTGGCATTTCCCAAGGTGGAGTTCCGGGTGAGTGTCGCGACCACCGCGGAACTCGTCGCGGAGATGCTGCAGGGCGTGGTCGACATCGCGTTGATAGAGCCGGTGCCGGACGGCCGGCTCTTCTATGCGGACCTGGTGGTGGAGGATCTGGCCGTCATCGGTCCGGCGACCTCGGGCCTGCGGCCGGACCAGCCGGTCGATTTCACCGAGCTCGCGGCGCTGCCACTGGTTCTGCCGGGAAGTCAGACCGGAATTCGCGCCAGCCTCGAGAACACCGCGCTGCGGCGCAAGCTCACCCTTCGCTGCACCTTCGCGACGGACGCCCTCCAGGTGGCGAAAGACCTGATCGCGGCCGGCCGCGGTTATGGCGTGCTCCCGCTTTCGGCCTGCGCCGCCGAGATCGAGGCGAAACGGCTGCGTCATGCCCCGTTGCGGGAGCCGGCTCTCACCCAGCAGCTGGGCACGGCCGTGACCGGGCATCTGGAACTTCCGCGCGGTTTCGCGATCCGCGTCAGTGAGATCATCCGCGAGGAGGCGACCAGGCTCGTCGAGTCGGGGGTGTGGCGGGCGCGGATCTCCCCGCCCGCCACACCCCCCAGGTGACGTCGGTCAGGCGATGGCGGGCATGATCTCCTCGGCGACCCACTGGGTGTAGTCGTAGTACTCCTGGATCTCGCCGAGCGCGGGGATGGGCACCGAGCTCATGGTGACGCCCAGTTCCTTGAACCAGCCGAGGCGGTCGATGATCTCCTGGCGGCTCATGCCCGGCCGGGAGCGGGGGTCGGTCAGCACGGCGTGGCCCTCGCCGACCCGTGAGGTGGAGAAACCGTAGAAGACCTCGGTCAGCTGGCCGTTGTAGTCGGGCTGCGACCTGATGAAGTCCAGTCGGGCCGGAATGTCCTCGGGCTTGGTGAGGAACGGCCACCAGCCGGTCGCGTACCGCGCTGTGCGCCGCAGCACCGGATCGGCGTCGCCGCCGAACCACACCCGTGGATGCGGCTTCTGCACCGGCTTCGGCTCGAAGGCGACGTCCCGGAAGGAGACGTACCGGCCCTCGAACTCGGGCCGCTCCTTCGTCCAGAGCTCGATGATGGCCTGGATGTACTCCTCGGCCATCGCGCCGCGCTCCTTGAAGGGAACGCCGAGGATCTCGAACTCGCCCGCCAGCCAGCCGACCCCGAAGGTCACGGTGACCCGGCCGCTCGACAGCCAGTCCATGGTCGCCAGGGACTTCGCGGTGATGACGGGGTGTTGCAGCGGCAGGATCGCGATGCAGGAGTTGACCCGTATCTGTTCGGTGGCCCCGGCCAGGTAGGCCATGCCGGTGAACGCGTGGAAGTAGTGCGGACCGGAGAGGTCGACATGCTCCGCCGGGACGATGTGGTGCTCGGGTAAGCTGATCATCGAGTAGCCGAGTTTCTCGGCCCACTTCGCCAGGCGGGTCTGGTCCGCTCCGGTCACCTGCGCCTCCCAGGGCTGGCAGGTGGCCTTCAGTCGCAGCATGTGCGGCATCGCGAAGCCTAGTTCCATCAGATCTCCTTCTGCCGGTGACGGCCGTCTCGGGTCAACCGGCAGAAGCCTGCCACTTTCCGGTATGTCGCGCCATGGCCCTACCGGTTCTCGCCCGGCCGGGCGTCAGGTGACGTCAGGTGATGAGCTTCTTCTGCACCTTGCCCAGTTGGTTGCGGGGCAGGGAGGTGACGAAACGGACCTCCCGCGGGCGCTTGTGCGGCGCCAGCGTCGCGGCGACATGATCGACCAGTTCGGGGGCCTCGACCGTTTCCTGGGCGACGACAATCGCCACGATCCGCTGCCCGAGGTCGTCGTCGGGCACGCCGATCACGGCGGCCTCGGCGACCGCCGGGTGGGCGAGCAACGCGTTCTCGATCTCCCCGGCGCCGATCTTGTAGCCACCGGACTTGATGAGGTCGGTACTCTGCCGGCCGACGATGCGCAGCTGACCGTCCGGCTCGAACAGGCCCAGGTCGCCGGTGGAGAACCAGCCGTCGGGGGCGAGCGCCGCGGCGGTCGCGGCCGGATTGCCCAGGTAGCCGCTGAAAACGTTCGGGCCGCGTACCTCAACCAACCCGAACTCGTCCCCGGTGAAGTCCTCCCCGCCCGAGCCCTGACCGCTGGTGATCCGGACCTCCACACCGGGCAGCGGGGGCCCGACGAGGCCCGGCCGGCGGTCGCCGTCGGCACGGGCGGCGGTGTTGATGAGGGTCTCGGTCAGCCCGTAGCGTTCCGCGAACCGCTGGCCCGCCTGCGCCACGAACCGCTCGAACACCGGCACGGGCAGTGCGGCCGAACCGGAGACGAGCAGGCGGGCGGAGGCGAACGCCGCCGGCTCCGGCACCCGGGACCACATGGTGGGCACCGCGAAGTAGAGCGTCCCGCCGGGTGCCGGCGCGAAGCGCCCGGTGTGGTGCAGGGCCGACCCGACCCGCAGTGGGCCCAGTGTCCCCAGCACGAGCCCGTGCACGTGGAAGATCGGCAGCGCATGGCCGAGGACGTCCTCGGGTGACCACGCCCAGGCCTCGGCCAGCGCGTCGACGTTGGCCGTGATCGCCCGCCGGGGGACGACCGCGCCCTTCGGCGGGCCGGTGGTGCCCGACGTGTAGATGATCAGGGCGGGCGAGTCGTCGGCCGGCGGCTCGTCGGGCAGACTCGCCCGCGCGTTCAGATCGACCCCGTCGAGGACCAGGTCGGGGGCGCTGTCCTTCAGGACGTAGTCCCGTTCGGTGGCACCGGACTGCGGGTTCAGCGTGACCACGGTGACGCCGGCCTCGACGGCCCCGGCGATCGCGACGATCGCCTCCAGGGTGGGCGGGGCGACCACGGCGACCCGGCGCAGCCCCTTCAGCCGCTGCGCGACGGCGCCCACCGCCCCCGCGAGGTCGTCCCCTTGCAGGACGGCATCCGACACCTGGACCCTGGCCTTGCCTTGGCGCAACGCAGTCAGCACCCTGGCATTGTCCGTTCCCCCCACCGTGTTGGTCGACAAATGCGGGTACCCGGGCTGGCAGGATCAGGTCGCGATCCGCAGGCGGGCGAGCCGGTCGGGATCGAGGAGCAGGTCGATCTCGACGATGCGCGCCCCGCGGACGGTGATGCCGGCGACGGCGAGCACCCCCTCGCCGGACGCGGCCAGGACGCCGACCGCGCCGTTGACCAGAGCGGCGGAGCACAGGCTGGCGAACCGCCGGCCGTGGGTGGCGGCGTGGTTCGCCACGTCCGCGGTGCCGGTGAGCGTCGTCGGTCCGGCCCAGGGCCGGGTTCCCGGGTCGATGCGGAGGATGACGGTGGGATCCAGCAGGCGCAGCAATCCCTCGAAGTCACCGGCGCGGGCGGCGGCGAGGAAGGCGTCGACCACCCGCCGCTGGGTGCCCAGATCCGCGTCCGGTGTGGTGGTGGTGCCGCGCAGCCGCCGCCGGGCGCGGCTCGCGAGCTGCCGGGCGGCCTCGGGGCTGCGTTCGACGATGGGCGCGATCTCGGTGAACGGGACGCCGAACATGTCATGCAGCACGAAGGCGAGCCGTTCGGCCGGGTGGCGTGCCTGGCCGGGTGGACGGCCGCCGAGCTCACCGCGACCACCCGGCGGATTCC
This sequence comes from Frankia sp. EI5c, assembly GCF_001636565.1. Classification (GTDB taxonomy): domain Bacteria; phylum Actinomycetota; class Actinomycetes; order Frankiales; family Frankiaceae; genus Parafrankia. Next base: position 40,604 of record NZ_LRTK01000007.1, on the reverse strand, counting down.
GTGGTTCCGCATCGCCGCCGCGATGTTCTCCATCCCCTGGCTGTAGACCGTCGTCCGGTCGCGGCTGAACGGCACGCCGAGGGTGGACAGCACGATCTCCGCCCCTTTCGCGGCCCGGACCACCGCCCACCGGTCGAGCACGTCGGCCGCGGCGACGGTCAGCCGCTCGCCGCCCGCCGGGAACTCGCCGGCCGCCGGGAACCGGTCGGGGTTCCTGGTTACCGCGACCACCTCGTGCCCGGCCTCGAGCGCCTGCCGGCACAACACCCGTCCCGTGCCACCGTTGGCCCCGAACACCACGATCCGCATGCTCACCGCTCCTCGCGCAGCTGGTCGCCGGGACGACTCCGTCTCCCGGCGGTGCGCCCCGCCGTGACGCGCACACAGATGAGTCGGATCGCGAGCCAAGAACGTGACCGGCCGCGGCGGGTGCCGGCGCCGCGCGGGTGTCGCGAAGGTGGCGCGCGCCGGCAGGACGGCTGCGCTCTCAGCGTGCGGTTGCCGTCGGAGTGACGGTGTCGGCACGGAGGATGGCGCGGGTGGCGCCGTCCGACGGAGAATGCGGCCTATGTATCCGGGGGCACACGCCGACCGTTTCCCCGACAAACCCGCCGTGGTGGTGGCGGAGTCGGGGGAGTTACTGACCTACCGTGAGCTCGACGACCACTCCCGCCGGCTGGCGCGTTTTCTGTATGACGCCGGTTTCCGGCGAGGGGACCACATCGCACTGCTGACCGACAACTCCCCGCGCGCCTTCGAGGTCTACTGGGCCGCGGCCCGCTCCGGCCTCTATCTGACCGCCGTCAACAGTCATCTGTCGGCCGACGAGATCAGCTACATCGTGAACGACTGCGAGGCTCGGGCACTGGTCGTCTCCGCGGCGCTGCGGGAGTCGGCCGAGCGCATCGTGGAGCGGACGCCCGCGGTGCGGGTCAGGCTGGTGTTCGGCGGCACGGCGGCGGGCCACGCCAGCTACGAGGCCGCGCTGGCGACGGCGTCGTCCGAACCGCTGCCGGCCCAGCCCCGCGGGGCCGACATGCTCTACTCCTCCGGCACGACCGGCCGGCCGAAGGGAATCCGTAAACCGCTGCCGGACCGTGAGGTCCACGAACCAGGCGACATCTACACCGAGCTGTTCCCGCGGCTGTACGGTTTCGACGCCGACACCGTCTACCTGTCACCGGCGCCCATCTACCACGCGGCGCCGCTGCGGTACGCCACCGTGATCCAGGCCGTGGGCGGGACGGTGGTGCTGATGCGCCGGTTCGACGCGCAGAACGCGCTGGCCGCGATCGAGCGGTACCGGGTGACCCACAGCCAGTGGGTGCCGACGATGTTCGTCCGGATGCTGAAGCTGCCGGCGTCGGCGCGGCGGCGGCACGACCTGTCCAGCCAGCAGGTGGCCATCCACGCGGCGGCGCCGTGCCCCGTGGAGGTGAAACAGGCGATGATCGACTGGTGGGGCCCGATCCTCGTCGAGTACTACGCCGCCACCGAGGCGATCGGCACCACGTTCATCACCAGCGAGGAGTGGCTGCGCCGGCCCGGTTCGGTGGGCCGGGCCGCGCTGGGCATCCTGCACATCTGTGGGGATGACGGTACGGAGCTGCCGCCGGGGCAGACCGGCACCGTCTACTTCGAGCGGGACGACCCGCTGTTCGAATACCACAACGACCCGGTGAAGACGGCGCGGGCGCGGCATCCCGAACACCCCACCTGGAGCACGCTCGGGGATGTGGGACATCTTGATTCCGACGGGTTTCTGTACCTCACCGACCGCCGGGATTTCCTCATCATCTCCGGTGGGGTGAACATCTACCCGCAGGAGATCGAGAACAGCCTCGCGCTGCATCCGAAGGTGTTCGACGTCGCCGTCGTCGGTGCGCCTGACGAGGAGATGGGTGAGTCGGTCCGGGCGGTGGTGCAGCCCGCGGCCGGTGCGCAGCCGGGGCCCGCGCTGGCGGCCGAACTGGCGGAGTTCCTGCGCGGGCGGATCGCGTCCTACAAGATTCCGCGCCGGTTCGACTTCGTCGCCGAACTGCCGCGCACGCCGACCGGGAAGATGGCCAAGAAGATGCTCCGCATTTGATGTGCTCAGTCGGAACACCGCGATCTGGTGGGCCGCGGCCGGGTGGCCCATCGCACACCGCCGGTGGCGCCGGCCCCGCCTAACATAGTGGCAACTATGTAGCTGGTGCACCACGGGCGCTGGTGCGACCTGGGCTCCGCGGGTCGTCGTCCGGGATGGCCGGCCGGGTCGGGTCGGGAGGGCCGGATGAGCGGGGTCGCGCACGCGGGTTCGATGCTGGTCGGCGCGGCCGGGTGGGACTCCGCCGCCGGGGAGCCGGATCCGCGGCCGCAGCGGGTCGTCCCCGCGTGCTGGCCGCTGCCGGAGCTGCGAACCGACCGGGCGGAGCGCCGCGGTGAGCTCGTCGTGGGCCCCGAGCAGCTCAACCCGGGCGGAACTCTGTGGGGTGGCGCCGGCCTGTCCGCCGCCATCGCCGTCGCGCAGGACGTCCTCGACCGGGCGGTGCTGTGGGCGACAGTCCAGTACGTCAGCCCGATCGTCGCGGGCGAACGCCTGGAGCTGACCGTGCAGACCGGTGGGCGGGGCCGGCGGCTGTCGCAGGCCGAAGTTCGCGGGACTGTCGACGGGCGGCTCGCGCTGCTCGCCGTCGGCACCTTCGGTGCCCGCGCCGGCGGAGCTGGCGCGGCCGGCGGAGCTGGCGCGGTTGACGGAGCTGGCGCGGTTGACGGAGCTGACGGAGCCGGCGGAGCGGACGGGCCCGGCAGGGGCGCCGGGCAGGTGCCCGTCCCCCGCCCGCCGGCGGGAACGCCGCTGCCCGAATTCTGCGCCGAGCGAGACGAACCGCAGCTCAGGACGGGCATGAACGCCCACTTCGAGCAGCGCTGGGTCCCGCCCGGGGCGAAGCTCGCCGGTTCCCCCGCGGCCGCGGGCCGGGCGCTGTGGCTGCGGGCCCGCCGCCCGGGCATGCTGTCCGCGGCGATGCTGGCGATCATGGCTGATTTCGCGCCGGCGGCTCTCCTCGACGTCTACGATGCGCCGATGATCGCGGTGAGCCTCGACAACAGCATCCGGATCGGCACCCCGGCCGACCCCGCCGGCTCCGGCTGGGTGCTGATCGACACGCGGGTGGAAAGCCTCGTCGGCGGCGTCGCCCACGTCGCCGGGCGGCTGTTCGCGCAGGACGGGCGCCTGCTCGCGACGGCGAGCCAGTCCACCCTGGTCCGTCCGCTCGGCCGGTGAGCCCGGCAGCCTCGGCCGGTACGGCACCGCGGGACCGGTCGCGGCGGCGGGCCCGCGGTGAATCGGCCGGCCGCACCCAGATCCTCGACGCGACCATTGCCTGCATCCTCGAGTTCGGCTTCTACCGGGCGAGCACGAACGAGATCGCCCGGCGGGCGAATGTCAGCTGGGGTGCGATCCAGTATCACTTCGGGTCGCGCGAGCAGCTGATGCTGGCCGCGGTGAAGGAGCTCAACGGGCGGTTCCTCGACTCCATCGCCGGGCGGCATGTGGAGGGCGCGACCCTGGCCAGCCGGGTCGACGCGCTCTACGCGCTGCTGGCCCGGGACTACGGCGATCAGGCTTTCCTGGCCCGCCTCCAGATCCTGCTGAACCTGCAGCACGACCCGGACACCTCGCCTGAGGTCGCTGCGGCGCTCGCCGAACACACGGCGCGGGCGGCGACAGAGATCAACCGGCTGATCGACGAGACGGTCGGGCCGGATGCCCATCCGGCCGGGCGGAACGCGCTGTTCCACGGGATCCGCGGCTTCGCGTTCAGCCAGCTGCTGGCCGAGCAGGTCATCCCGGGTGGGGCGGACCATCCGGAGGAGACGCGGCGTGCCTACCTCGCNGGCATCGTCGCGGCGGTGCGAGCCTCCGAGACCGCCACCCGCCGGGCGTCCGCGTGATCATCCTGATCAGCGGGAGGCTGTCCCGTCCCGTTCGCTCCGCGTCCCGGTAGTCCGATCCGTCCGTTGGCCGGCCCTGTCCCGGGGGCCGTCCGTTCGTGTGCCATGTCCGCCACCTCTGCCCCCCGGGCGGGCGGCTTCCCGTCGCGTTCCGTATCCCGAACGTAGCGTCGAACCGGACAAACATGGACGTACGGCGTACCCGCAGGATCGGGAGGTCCACCGTGAGTGGCAACACAGGCAGGCACCGGGTGGTGATCGTCGGCGGCGGCACGGCCGGTGTCACCGTCGCGGCGCGGCTGCGCCGGGCGGGGATCACGGACCTGGCCGTGATCGAACCGTCCAGCACCCATTACTACCAGCCGATGTGGACCCTGGTCGGCGGCGGGCGCGCCCCGGTGGAGCCGACTGCCCGGCCGGAGGGGGACGTGCTGCCGCGCGGCGTGCGCTGGTACCGCGATGCCGCGGTCGAGATCGACCCGGACACCCGCGCGGTCGCGCTGGCGGGCGGCGGGCGGGTCGGCTACGAGATCCTCGTGGTGGCGCCGGGGCTCCAGCTGTGNTGGGACGAGATCCCCGGCCTGGAGCGGACCCTCGGCCGAGGCGGGGTGTCGAGCAACTACAGCTACAACCTCGCCCCCGCGACCTGGAACTTCGTCCGCAACCTGCGATCGGGGACGGCGCTGTTCACGATGCCGTCGACACCGGTCAAGTGCGGCGGCGCGCCCATGAAGATCGCCTTCCTGGCGGCCGACTACTGGCGCCGCACCGGCGTGGCGTCCGATATCAGGATCGTGCTGGCCTTCGGCGCCTCCGCGCTGTTCCGGGTGGCGGCCTATCTGCCGGCGCTGGAGGCGGCGGTCGCGCGGTACGGCCTCGACCTGCGGCTGTCCACCGAGCTGACCGAGATCCGTCCGGAGGGCCGACAGGCCGTCCTGCGTGATCTCGTCTCGGGGGCGACGACCGAGCTGAACTACGACCTGATGCACGTCACCCCGCCGCAGCGGGCACCGGAGTGGATCCGCTCCGGGCCACTGGCCGGGGCGGACGACCCCGGCGGTTACGTCACGGTCGACCCGGCGACACTGCGGCACACCCGCTACCCGGACGTCTTCGCGCTCGGTGATGTCGCGAACCTGCCGACGTCCAAGACCGGCGCGGCGATTCGCAAGCAGGCCCCGGTGCTCGTGGCCAACGTGCGGGCCGCCCTGGCCGGGCAGGAGCCGGCCGCCCGCTACGACGGATACACGTCCTGCCCGATCGTCACCGCACGTGATCGGATGGTGCTCGCCGAGTTCGACTATTCGCTGCGGCCGGCACCGACGATTCCGTTCCTCGACACCACGCGGGAGCGGCGCGACATGTATCTGCTGAAACGGTACGGCCTGCCGGCGTTCTACTGGAACCTGATGCTTCGGGGTCTGGCCTGACACCCTCGGGTGAGACAGTGAAGTGGCACGCTGCACGCGCACGCCCGGGAGGCCGGCGGTGACGGGNTGACACATACAGCGGCGCCCGCCTCCGCGACGAGGGGTGTTCCGGACAGCCGTGGCCTGGCTCGGGCGCGGGCCGCGACGATGGTCTCCCACTTCGTCCTGGCTGCGCTCTTCGCCTCGTGGGCTCCGCGTATCCCGCAGGTCAAGGAGGGCCTGGACCTCACCGACGGTCAGCTCGGCCTGGCCCTGCTCGGCGGCCCGGTCGGTGCGCTGGCCACGCTGTGGTTCTCCGGCGTCCTGGTCGGGCGGCTCGGCAGCCGCACCATGGTCAGGGCGTCGCTCGTCGGCAACTGTCTCGCGGGCACCGGGCTGGTGGCCGTCTCCGGCGTTCCGTCGCTGTTCGCGGTTCTCGCGGTGTGGTGCGCGCTTACCTGCGCGCTGGATCTCGCGAGCAACGCCCAGGCGGCGATGATCGAGGACCTTTTCGGTCGCCGGATCATGATGACGGTGCATGCCGCCTGGACCGGCGGCGCCCTGGTCGGCGCCGGCCTGGGGGCGGGCGCCGCGGCGCTGGATGTGCCGCTGGGTGGGCAGCTCCTCGTGCTCGGCACGGTCTCGCTGGCGGTGGCGCTGCCGGCGACCGGCTGGATGCTGGAGGGCGACCGGTCGGGCGGGCGGCGGTCGGGCGGGCGGCGGTCGGGCGGGCGGCGGTCGGGCGGGCGGCGGCTGGTGAAACGGTGGCTGCTGGCCCGCCGGTCGATGGCCCGGTGGGCTGGTCCCTTCGCTCCGCTCTGCCTCATCGCGTTCGCCAGCTACCTCGGCGAGGGCATCGCGGCGGACTGGAGCGCCGTCTACCTGACCGATGTCACCGGGGCGTCGCCGGGCCTGGCCGGGGTGGGCCTGGTGACCTACATGACCTGCATGCTGGGGGTGCGGCTGCTGGGCGATCGGGTGGTCGAGTCCTACGGGGTGCTGCGCACCGTCCGCCCACTGACACTCGCAGCGGCCGTGATGTTCGCGGTCGCGCTCCTTGCCGGCCCGACGTCGGCGGGTACCGCGGTGGGGATCGCGGGCTTCGCGGCGCTGGGCGCCGGGCTCGCCTGTGTGGTGCCGGCGGCGTTCTCCGCGGCGGGGCAGCGGTCCATGCGGGCCGGCGCGCCCGCCGGGCCGGCGATCGCATTGGTCAGCGCGCTCGGTTACTCCGGCTGGCTGGCCGGGCCGCCCCTGATCGGCGGGCTGGCCGAACTGGTCGGCCTGCGCGGCACGATGTGGGTGGTGGTCGGCCTGACCTGCGCGATCGCGGTGTTCGCGGGTGCGCTTGAGCAGGCTGGGGACCAACCGGCGCAGCCGGCAGGAGCCGGTCTCACCGGCGCCGCGCAGGCCGCGCACGGCGGTGATGGTGGTGCACAGCGGTGATGGTGGCGGGTGAAGGGGTCGACGCCGGACTGCGCCGGTGTCTCAGGGCTGCGGTCTCGGGCCTGTGGCGTCCCGCCTGTGGGCGTGTCAGGCGGCGCGGTTCAGCGCGGCACCCACGAAGGCGAGCTGTGCCGGGGTGACCGCGCTCCAGAAGCTCGCCGTGTGGCCACCCGGGCCGAAGTTCCGTTCCCGCGCACCCAGGGTCGCGGCGACCTCGCGCGAGACCTTGATGAAGGGGTCCGACTCACCGCAGTCGATCCGGTAGCCCACCCCCGGGACCGGCGGTGTGCCGAGCACCGGGTGGGCGGCGAAGTCCGCCGCCGAGTCGAAGGCGCCGGGGGCGCTCGCGCCGTAGGAATGCCACATCGCGGGGCTGCTCGCGGCCACCGCCACGACCAGGTCGGGGTGGCGGCGCGCCAGCAGCAGCGCGCCGTAGCCGCCCATCGACCAGCCCGTCGCCGCGATCCGGTCGGTGCGCAGTCCCTGGGCGGCGAGGCGGGGCAGTACCTCATCGATGATCATGGCTTCGGGGTCGTCGCCGGAGGCGCGGCGGTGCCAGTAGCTTTCACCGCCGTCCAGGGCGACGAGCGCGAACGGTGCCACCCCGGCCGCGAGCGCGGCGGTGAGCTGTCCGTCCAGCCCGAGCAGCGCCACCGCGCGGTCGGCGTCGTCGCCGCGGCCGTGCAGGACGAGGCAGACCGGCAGGGTTCCGGCGGTGGTTCCGGCGGGCGCGATCACGGCCATACGGACCTGCCGGCCCCGGGCCGCACTCGTGAACGTGGTTCGCCGAACCGTGACGGGGCCTGGCCTCGCCGGGCTCCCACTCCCGCCGGCCCCACTCCCGCCGGCCCCACTCCCGCCGGCGCCGGCGGCCTCGGCTTCACCGGTCGCCGGCGCGGGGCCAGAGGTGTCAGAGATGCCGGTGGAGCCGGTGGAGCCGGTGAGATCGACGCGGGTGGCGCCGGCATCCCGGCGGGAGTCCGCTCCGCAGCCCACCGCGAGGCCGCCGGCCACGGCCGTTGCCGCCGCCAGAAGGGCGCGCCTGCTGGATGACATGGTGCGGATGTTCTCACCCGGCCGCTCCTGGCCGGTCGCCGCATCCAGGCCGGCCCTCGCCGGCTGCCGCTCCTTCGCGTCCGTCGGCGTCGTCCCGCCGGCCCGTGCGGTTGCGGCGGTGGTCGGGTCAGCCGTTGGCGGCCGCTTCCCACTGCCAGCCCGGGACGCGCTCCAGCGAGGCCCGGCGGGCCGCCGGCAGCCTGTTCTCCAGGTGGGCGAGCCGCTGGCCGGCCACCCAGGCCGCCAGCGGGAAACCGTCCGCGGCGAGCTGCCCGTCCGGAACGCGGGTGTGATGATGCTCGGAGCTGAACCGCCGAAGCGCCGTCAGCCCTCGGAGGAACTCGGCGTCCTCAGCCTGTTCCTGAACGGCTGACACCCGCTGGACGCCCCGCCCCAGCAATTCGCGGTGCTTGCCGCCGGTTACTCCGCCGGTCGATCCGGTGACGTGCGGTTCGTGGTTCATCGGCCGGTGATCCTTCCTGCCCGGAAAAGGAGGTCCCCCAAGGAGTCTCCACCTTTTCCGGGCAGGCACCAGCACCAGCCGCTTTCGCGGCCGGGCGTGCTCCTGCGGATCAGTGCGAGCGGGCGGAGTCAGATGTACATGCCGCCGTTGACGCCGATGACCTGACCGGTGACGTAGCCGCCGCCCTCGGAACACAGGAACGAGCAGGCGGCGGCGATGTCCGCGGCGGTCCCGGCGCGGCCGAGCGGGACCATCGACGCAATCAGGTCGACACCGGGGATATCACCGTTGGCCTCCCCCTGGCGCGCCATGGGGGTGTCGACGAGTGTCGGGGGAATGGTGTTCGCGGTGATTCCGTGCGCCGCGAGCTCCACCGCCAAAGATTTCGTCAGCGAGATGACGCCGCCCTTGGACGCGGTGTAGTGCGCCATGTTCGGCGCCCCGGACTGCGCGCTCGACGAGGAGATCGTGACGATCCGGCCCCATTTTCCGTCGATCATCCCGGGAACGGCCGCCTGGACGCAGCTGAACGTCCCGGTGAGATTGACCGCGAGAACCCTGTCCCAGGATTCGGGAGTGAGGTCCAGCAGCGGGCTGAACGACTCGATGCCGGCGCTGGTGACCAGGATCTGCGTCGGCCCGAGTGTGGTGTGGACCTGCTCGAAGCCGGCCCGGACGGACTCCCGGTCGGCGACGTCGACCTCGACCGCGAGCGCCTTGCCGCCCTCGTCGGCCAGTGCCTGCGCCGCCGCGGTGGCGGCCGCCCCGTCACGGTCCAGAACCGCGACGAGGTAGCCGTCGGCGACGAACTGCCTGGCCACGCCGAGGCCGATGCCCGAGGCCCCGCCGGTGACGACCGCGACCCGGCTCACCGCGAGCCGCTCTCGACCGGGGTGAACTCCAGGTGCAGTTCGGTCAGGCCGCGCAGCACCCAGGTCGGCTCGTACTTGAAGCGGCGCTCGCCGACCGGCCCGTGGTGCTCCTCGGAGAGCCGGATGTCCCGGGTGCGGTCGAGGATGCGCTCCAGGCTGATCCTGCCCTCGACCCGGGCCAGCGGCCCACCGGGGCAGGAGTGCACCCCGCGGCCGAAGGCGATGTGCTGACGGACGTTCTTGCGGTCGACGCGGAACTCGTGCGGGCACTCGAAGTGCCGGGGGTCGCGGTTCGCCGCGCCGTTGAGCAGCATGACCGGGGTTCCGGCCGCCACCTCGACCCCGCCGATCGTGGTCGTGCGCCGGGCCAGCCGGAAGTCGGTCTTGACCGGGCTCTCGATCCGCAGCGTCTCCTCGATCAGGTCGGGGATGAGCTCCCGGTGCTCCCGCAGCTCCGTCTGGACCTCGGGGTTCTCGGCGAGGTACTTCAGCACGGCGCCGAGCAGCCGGGCGGTGGTCTCCTGCCCGGCGGCGAACAGGAAGGTGGCGGCGCGGACGACCGCGACGACCTCCGGGGTGCTCCCGTCCGGGTAGGTGGCGCTCGCCATCTGGGTGAGGACGTCGTTGCGCGGGTTCTTGCGCCGGTCCTCGATGTAGCGGGCGAACCAGTCGTCGAGCCACCCCAGCGCGTTCAGCTCACCGTCGCTCTCGCCGCCGCTGCCGATCATTCCCGGGCTGGTGCTGAGCCCGAAGCCCTTCCGGANCCGCTCGTGGTCGGATTCCGGCACGCCGAGGACGTCGGCGACGGCGAGCATCGAGAAAGGCTGCGCGAAGGCCCGGATGAACTCGCACCGCCCGTCGGCGAGGAACTCGTCGAGCTGCCTGTCCGCCAGGCCCCAGATGAACTGCTCGTTCTCCTGGAGCCTTTTCGGTGTCAGCATGCGCAGGACGAGCGCCCGCTCGTTGGTGTGCATGGGCGGGTCCATCGTGACCATGTGCTCGTTCATCGGGATCTGGTCACGGTACTGGTCGATGATGTCGCCGACGTCATCACCCTCCAGCGGGACGGGAAACGTCGCGAAGGGGCCGATCACCGAGTTGCACGAGGAGAACGTGTCCACGTCGCGGTAGACTTCGGTCGCCTCGGCGTAACCTGTCACGGCCACGACGCCGAGATGCGGCAACGGCAGCACCGGGCAGGCGGAACGCAGGTCGTCGAAATACGGGTACGGGTTCTCGACGAGCGATTCATCGTTGAAGAAGTCGATCGTCTTCCAGTCGGTCAACCCGTTCTCCTCCCGAGCAGTGGAATGCGCAACGAGCGGCCGGTGTGTCGATGTCCTCGGCCGAGGTTCTTTGGCGAGTGCCCAAACCGTGCGCTGGGTACCTGTCTAGCACAGATCGGACATTGGGGGCAACCGGCCGCGGGCCGCTTCCTGTCACGGGCGGGAAGTGGCGCTCTCGCACCGGCCGGCCTCGACACCCCGGCGTGCGGAAACTGGATTCTCGACGCGGCGGCCGCCGCGGGCGAGGCCGCTGGCGCGGGGTTTCCTGCCGCGGAGGTGGGGCGATAAGGAACCGTGGCGCGGACCGGGGGTGCGCCTATCCTGCCGGTATGTCAGTTCCGGCGGGTGGTGCGCGCCGCCGCGGGGCACGGTCGGCGGCCGGGCTCGGTCTTCTCACCGTGGCCCTGGCCGTGTTCCTGGTCGCCTGCGGCCACGGCGAGCGGCGCGCCGGGCAGACGCGCCAGCGTCCCGGCGGTCCCGGGCCCGCACCGTCCACGTCGGCGGCCGGGATTCCGGTCGGGCGGTCGAGCTTCACCCTCACCGTGGCCGGGGCGGAACGAACGGTGCGCCTCTACCGGCCCGCCGGGCTGACCGAGCCGGCGCCGCTGGTGGTGATGCTGCACGGTGGGTACGGCAGTGGCGCCCAGGCCGAGACCAGCTACCGGTGGGACGAGGCGGCCGAGAGCGGCGGATTCCTCGCCGCCTTCCCCGACGGGACGAACCGTTCCTGGAACGCCGGCGGCGGGTGCTGTGGGCCGGCAGCCGAGTCCAATGTCGATGACGTGGGGTTCCTCCGGGAGATGGTCGCGGCACTGCACAGCCGGATCGAGATCGACCCGCGTCGCAGGTTCGTCACCGGTATGTCGAACGGCGGGGCGATGGCCTACCGGATGGCCTGCCAGGCAGACCTCTTCGCCGCGGTCGGAGCGGTTTCGACCACGATGCTGGTGGACTGCCCCGCGCCCGCGAGGGCCTCGATCCTGCACATCCACGGCAGGGATGACCACTCGATCCGCTACGACGGCGAGGTGGGAGAGCCCTTCAGCCGGCGCCAGCAGGGCATCGACGGCCCGCCCGTCCCCGCGGTGCACGAGGCCTGGCAGGCCCTCGACGGCNGCCAGCCGCCGCTGGTGAGTATCACCGGGGTACTGACGACCTCGACCGCGAGTTGCCTCGACGGGCGGGCCGTCGAACTGGTCACGATCGAGGGCGCGGGGCACCAGTGGCCCGGATCGGAGCCGAACAGGCTGACCCAGCTGCTGGGTGCCGACGAACCGTCGACGGCCCTCGACGCGACCGGGCGCATCTGGGAGTTCTTCGCCGCGCATCCCGCCCCCGCGGGCTGAGCCGGCCACCCGTCGCCGGCTGTCGCCGGCTACCAGCGATCGTGGTGCAGGACGTTCTCCAGCGGTTCCCGCGGAGCCGGGCGGAAGTCGGTGCCGATGGTGTGGGCGACCGGGATGAGCGCCCCCTGGCTGTAGCCCGGCGGGATGCCGAGGAGCTCCGCGACCTCACGGGCATAGGCGAGGTGCAGCGTCGTCCAGGCGGTGCCGAGCCCGCGCAGGCGTGCCGCGAGCATGAAGCTCCAGACGGCCGGAAGCAGGGAGCCCCAGAAGCCCGCCTGCTGCTCGGGCGGCACGGCCGCGACGTCACCCTGCAGGCAGGGGATCACCAGAACCGGCACGCGATGCAGGTTCTCGGTGAGGTGGCGCGCGGAATCGGTCACCCTGGCCTGGGTCGCGGCGCGCTCGCCCTGGTACCTGGCGTTCGCCTTCTCGGCCGCCTGCAGATACGCCGTGGCGCTCTCGCGGTAGTACCGGGCGACGCCGGCCCGCAACTGCGGGTCGGTGACGACGATCCAGTGCCAGCCCTGCCGGTTCGACCCGCTCGGCGCCTGCAGCGCGATCCGCAGGCACTCCTCGATCAGCGCGGGTTCGACGGGCCGGTCCAGGTCGAGCCGTTTACGGACGCTGCGCGTCGTGGTCAGCAGTTCCTCGGCAGTCAGGTCGAGCAGGGCCACCGGACACTCCTCCTGCGCGGGCGTCCGGGAGTCTCCAGCCGTGTCCGGCCGCATCCGCGGGCGCGCGCTCTGTGTGGGAACAGGCGACAGGGAGACGGTAGCGGCTGTGGCCGGTCGGAGTGGTGCGACCACGCGGCCACGCGGCCGCGGCGTCGCCGACCGACCGGCCGGGCGGGAAGGGGTTCCAGATAGCAGTGCGCTCAGCCGGTGGGAATCCGTCCGAACCACAGGAACGGGTCGTCACCGGTCAGCACTCCGGCCGTCAGGATGACCGCCGCGCAGGTCAGGACGGGCACGACGACCAGGCGTTCGACCCTGCCGTCAGTCCGGGGCACCAGGACGGTCTCCATCCGCCAGTTCACCGGCCAGAGCAGCGGGCAGCCGCGTGGTGTCAGGCAGTCCCCGAGCAGATGAGCCAGGCAGCCGAGGGCCACGGCGTAGCCGGCGAATCCCATGTCGAGATCGTGCATGAGGTAGACGGCGGCGCCGGCGGCCGCGCAGTCCTTCAGACCCGACCAGACCTCGTGGCCGGTGAAGTCCAGGCCGAGGCCGCGCAGGCCGAAGCCCACGAGCACGAACAGAGCCGCCCACCAGCCGTAGCGGAAATACTCCGCCAGCAGCCCCATGAGGAGTCCCATGGCGGCGGCGAAGACGAGCGAGTGGGTGGCGTGCCGGTGCCCGCCGGACGCGCGGTTCACCCACCGGCAGAGCGTCTTCGTGATCGGCCCCAGCGTGTTCGCGATCCGCCCGGACGGATGGTCGATGTCCGGCAGCAGCCCGGCGCCGGCCGCCACCACCGCGCCGGCGACCATCTGCCCGGCCGACAGCGACAGCGCGTGCGAACCCAGCCACTCCTCCCGGGTCAGCACGGGCACGGCCGCCAGCCAGAGCACCGCCCCACTCATAACGTGCGTCTGCCCCATCACGTCGGATCAGTCCCAATGATCAGCACCGGCGGACTTTAGCCTGTTCAGCGCCCACAGTGCACGTGACGCGCCAAAGAGACATCCCGCCCGGGCGGACGGGGCGAGGGTTCAGGCCCCGCCCCGCCCCGCCCCGCCCGGCTGGATCGGCTGCTGGATCGGTTGGATCAGTTCTGATCAGAGCCGGTTGCCGCAGAAGTTCGGGCTCACCACATCAAATCCGTCCCCAGCCGCGTTGACTTGCGAGAACGAGTAGCATTCCTCGACCTTCCCGAAGTCGGCCTCGAAGTCGACCGCGTTGAGGAGGCCGCCGGCCTCGTAGCCCTTCACCGCGCGGAGCCGGTCGATGAAGTCCTGGCNGGTCGGGCACTCGCCCGCCTCCTGCAGGCCACGGACGAAGATGTCCGCGATGATGTAACCGACCAGCGCCAGGGTCTGGTTCGCGTCCTGGATCTCGGGCGCGTAGGTGGACATGGCCTTGCGGTAGGCCTCGGTCGCCGGGGACTCCAGCTCCAGCGGGAGGTAGCTGGTAAAGGTCGTCACCCCGACCAGATCGGAACCGTGCTGGGCGAGCAGTTCCTTGCTGGGGGCCTCGCTGGAGCTGAGAACGACCTTCGGCGTGATCCCTTCCTGCCGCAGGGCGGCAAGAACCTTCGCCAGGCCGCTGGCGCCGATTGTGCTGACGNGGGTGTCGTAGCCCTCCGTCCGCATGCGCCGTACGATCGTGCTGATCTGGCTCGGGGACGGATCGTTGTCGATGCCCAGCGACGTGGTGGTCGCGCCGACCGCCTCAAGGCTCGTGGTGAACTGCGCGGCGAGCGAGATCGACACGATGGTGTCGAGGGCGTTGTAGACGACCAGTGCGTTCGTCCCGCCCTGGTCGCGCACGTACCTCCNGAAGGTGTCCACCGTGCCGTCACCGGTGAAGTTGTAGGCGAAGGTGAACATGTTGCGGTACGAGGTCCACGTCTTTTCCACCGCGAGACCGACGACCGGAACGCCCGCCTCCGCGAGATAGGCGGCACCGCCCGAAGTGACCACACTGGCCTCGATGATCCCGAAGACCTGCCCACTCTGGACCAGTTTCTCGCTGATGGCGAGGTTGACGTCCGCCCGCGCCTCATCATTGCGCCATTCGTAGGCCAGCCGGCGTCCGTGTACCCCACCGGCGGCGTTCTCGGCCCCGAACCGGGCGTCCACCCCGGCCCGCAACGGAGTGAAGATGTCGGCGCCGAGGCCCGAATCCGGATACAGCAGGCCCGCCCTGACCTCGCGCGCGGTCACTCCCGGCGAGTCACAGGCCGCGGCCGCCTGTTCCGAGTCTCCCTGGCACGCCGACAGCGATGTCATGCCGAGCAGCGCAGCGGCACAACATAAAGAAAAAAATCTGGTCCTCACTATCCGAATCTCCCGGGGAAGTGGCGTGGTTCCTGTCAGACGTTGCCCTTTTCTGGCCGCCAGCGTAGCGGACCACATCTGCCCGCCGTCGGCGCGGTCGCCTGGCCTGAGTAGCGTTCGGGCGCCGATCCGAAAAGGCCAGCCGCCGGGCATCCGCACCAAAACCGCTGCTCACCGCCGCCGTGTTCGCTGGCACGTCGGGACCTTCGTCCACCGCCGGCTTACCTATCGGACGGTTAGTTGCGGCCCTGGCGCCGTTCCGTGCTGCGTGAATCACATCTGATCAGGCTCGTCAATGCGGCGACTGATCTCGTTGACCCTGGTTGGTGGCCGGTAGTTCCGCTTGCGGCCGCCGTCGGGGTCCGGAGGCGCTTGTTGAAGGTGGGGAGAACAGGCTCTAGGGTTCCGGGAGTCATGACTGCCGGGCGGCGAAGCCGTTGCCGGCAGCACCCTGTTCGCTTCCCGCTCCCTTCCGAGCCGCGGGGCATCGGAATCGGCGTACCGGGAACGGCGGTTGCGGGAACGGAAGCCGGCGCGGCGGAACCAGGGACCAGCGGAACCAGGAGGCCTCCAGATGAAGGCGACCGCGGCGGTGCTGCGACAGGCGACAGAACCGTATCTGCTCGAGGACGTGGATCTCGACCCGCCGGGTCCAGGTGAGCTGCTGGTCCGGGTCGTGGGCGCGGGCATGTGCCACTCGGACGTGCTGCCGCGCCAGACGGGGGCGCTCACACCGCCGCCGGTGATCACCGGGCACGAGGGGGCCGGTGTGGTCGAGGCCGTCGGGGCCGGCGTGCAGCGGGTGTCGGTGGGCGACCACGTCGTCCTGTCCTACGACTCCTGCGGTGAGTGCGAGAACTGCCAACGGGGTCTGCCGCCCTACTGCGACACGTTCGTCGCCCGCAACATGCTCGGCCGGCGCGTCGACGGATCGACCGGCGCCTACGACGCGCAGGGCGAGGGGGTGCCGGCCCGGTGGTTCGGCCAGTCCTCATTCGCCACCTACTGCCTTGCGACCGAGCGCAACGCGGTCGTGGTCGATCGGGACCTGCCGCTGGAGAAACTGGGGCCGCTGGGATGCGGAATGCTGACCGGCGCCGGGACGGTGCTCGTCGGGATGAACATCGGACCGGGGGCCAGTCTCGTCGTTTTCGGCGCGGGCGCGGTGGGCCTGGCCGCGGTGATGGCGGCACGTGTGGTGGGCGCTTCCCCCATCATCGCCGTCGACCTCCATCAGAGCCGGCTGGACCTCGCCAGTGAGCTGGGCGCCACCCATGTCATCGACGGGTCCGGCACCGGGCTCCTGCGGCAGATCCGGAAGCTCACCGGCGGCGGGGCGAACTTCAGCATCGACACGACCGGAAACGTGGCCGTGGCGGCCAAGGCTGTCGGCGCGCTGCGCACGACCGGCCACTGCGGTCTCGTCGGACTTCAGCACGAACCCTTCGTCCTCGATCCGGCGGCGCTGCTCGGAAAGACCGCTTCCGGGATCATCGAGGGTGGGGCCGATCCCCAGATCCTCATTCCACGGCTGATCGACCTGTGGCGGGAGGGTCGCTTCCCCTTCGACCGGCTCATCGAGACGTTCCCGCTCGCGGAGATCAACGAGGCGGAGAAGGCGTCGCTCTCCGGCGCGGTCGTCAAGCCGGTGCTGCTCCCGCCCGCGGCCGGCTGAGGCGACCCGCTGACGGCGGCCGGTTGCGATCGACGGTTGCGATCGACGGTTGCGATCGACGGCTGCGATCGACCGGCGAAACCTGCCGCCCGTCCGGTTCGCCGGCCGCCACGGAGTCGACGGAAACACGCCGCTGCGGCAACAGACGCGGTGGTGTCGGTGTGACTGTTGTGAGTGTCACACATCCGGTATGGCGATGGAGGGTCGCGGCCATCGGGGTGGAAGTGCCAACCCGGCCGAGCGTCAGGCAACGCTGAACCGGGCCGCGCGGCGGTGAGGTGGCGGGAGAACAGCGCGGTGCCGGATTGTGGTGCCGAGTGAATTTGCAGGCCGGACCATCGATACCCGCGGAACAGGTGAGTGGCGCGGGGCCGCGGGGGCATCGGCGCACAGTGGGCGGCGCTCGCCGGGGCCTCGCGCGGAATGTCGTCCGCGCGGGTTCCTGCCCGGTCGGGGTGACGGGCAGGGCCGCCGGGGAGTGGCCGCGGTCGTCGGTGGGCCGCCCGGCCGATGCGCATGGACGCCGGCCGGTGCCTGCCTGCTCGCGGCTGCGCCGAGCCCGCGTTTCGCCGACCAGCCGTAGTGATCACGTAGGTGTGTCGGATGAACACTTCAGGTGAGTTCTCCCGGAACCCGGCCGGGATATGGACACCGGGCGTTCCCTTCCTGTCGGACAGCAGATCGCGCGGTTGGAGTCATCCCAACCGGGAGGCAACGAGGTCCGTGAAGCCGGCTGCGTGCGGGGGCGGTGCGACGCGGGAATCCGCCGCCGTATAGCCTCAAACCAGGATCGCGCGGATTTGATTTCCCCAGGTCACTTCCGTGAGTCGCGGCCCGCCCCCGACCGCATCTGCTGTTCTGTCGTGCGGAGAACCCGGGTACCCGGAAAAGAAGGAAACTTCATGCCCATCCGAATCTCGTATATTGGCCTGCGCCGGCCGGCGGTGCTGCTGGTCGCGGCCCTGCTCGCTATCGCGGCCTGTTCCAACTCCACCTCCTCCGGCGGGTCGGAGAATACCGGCCCGACCGTGGACAACGGAGCTCCCGGCGTCACCGCCTCGGACATACGTTTTGCTGTCGTGGGTACACGGACGAACAATCCGCTGGGTACCTGCATCCTGGACTGCTTCAAGCAGGGAATCGAAGCCTACTTCGCCTACCGCAACAGCGACGGCGGTGTGCACGGGCGGAAACTTGTGGTCGCCAGGGACCTCGACGACCAGCTGGGCAAGAACCAGCAGCGGGCGCTCGAGATCCTGGCGAAGAACGACGTGTTCGCCACGTTCGACGCGTCCCAGCTACCCAGCNGGTGGGGTGATCTGACCAAGGCGGGAATGCCGCTGTACGTGTGGCCGATCCACCCCGACGAGATGGACGGCCAGAAGTCGATATTCGGTGCCTTCGCGGCGCCCTGCCAGGACTGCATCGACCGCGCGTATCCGTACACGGCCAGGCTGGCGGGCGTGCACAAGGTCGCGGTGCTCGGCTACGGCGTGACCGAGAACTCGAAGAAGTGCGTCGGCACCGTGGCCGGCTCGATCGAGAAGTACAAGGGCGACACGGGGCAGGAAGTCGTCTACAAGAACGACTCCCTGGCCTTCGGCCTGGCGAACGGAGTCGGTCCCGAGGTTTCGGAGATAAAGAAGTCCGGCGCCGAGATCGTCATGACCTGCCTGGACATGAACGGGATGAAGACCCTGGCGCAGGAACTCGCCCGGCAGGGGATGGGCGACATCCCGACGTTGTCGCCGAACAGCTATGACGCGAAGTTCGTCAGCGATGCCGGGGACCTGTTCGAGGGCGACTACGTCGGCGTCGCCTTCCGCCCCTTCGAGGCGACGGCGGAGGGCACCGGCCTGGAGCCCTTCCTGGAGTGGATCGGGAAGAACGACGCCCAGCCGACCGAGCTGGCGATGTACGGCTGGATCGTCGCCGACATCGCCTACCAGGGGATCAAGGCCGCCGGGCCGTCGTTCACCCGGGCCTCGGTGATCGAGGCGACCAACAAGATCACTGACTATGACGCGGACGGCCTGATCTCGCCGGTCGACTGGAGCCGCCAGCACAACCGCCCCACGCCCGAGGACCCGATCACCAACGGCGCGAAGCAGGACTGCCGGCTGGTGGTGAAGGTCAAGGGCGGCAAGTTCGAGATCGTCGGCGGCACCAGGGAGAAGCCCTTCGTGTGCTGGCCGACGGAGAACGGCACCTGGAGCGAGCCCACCNTGGCGACGTTCTGAGCTGATCACGCGGCCCGGCGTGATTCGCCGCCGGGACCGCTGGCCCGGGGGGTGCGCGGTCGGTAGCCTGCCGGATGCGGCGCGGTCTTCCGCCCGCCGGGGAAGCCCGGCGGGCGTCCGGTGCCGGGTGCACCGAACCTGACGTGCGGCCCGGAGCAGAAGGAGAGGCGGAAAGCCCATGCGGATCGGCATGCCGCTCAACTACAGCGGTGGCTTCACCGAGACCGTCACCGAACTCGGTGACTTCGAGAAGGCCGGGCTCGGGATCGTCTTCGTGCCCGAGGCGTACTCGTTCGACGCGGTCAGCCAGCTCGGCTTTCTGGCGGCGCGCACCGAACGCCTCGAGATCGCCTCGGGAATCCTGCCGATCTACACCCGCACCCCCACGTTGACGGCGATGACGGCGGCGGGCCTCGACTTCGTCTCCGGTGGCCGTTTCACGCTCGGTATCGGAGCCTCCGGGCCGCAGGTGATCGAGGGATTCCACGGCGTGCCCTACGACGCTCCGCTGGCCCGCACGCGTGAGGTCGTCGAGATCTGCCGGGCAGTGTGGCGGCGGGAGAAGGTCGAGTACGACGGCCGCTACTACACACTCCCGCTGCCTCCCGAGCGCGGAACCGGTCTGGGGAAGCCACTCAAGATCATCAATCGCCCGGTCCGGGAGCGGATTCCGGTGCTGCTCGCCGCCATCGGCCCGAAGAACGTGGCGATGGCCGCCGAGATCGCCGAGGCGTGGGAGCCGTTCTTCTTCCACCCGGAGAAGGCCGGCGAGGTGTGGGGGCAGTCCCTGGCCGAGGGGGCCGCCCGGCGCGCGTCCGAACTCGGCCGCCTGGACGTCGTCGTCGCCGCCCCGCTCGCGATCGGGGAGGACACGGAGCACCTGCTCGATCTGATGCGCCCGACCGTCGCGCTCTACATCGGCGGAATGGGGGCGAAGGGCCGGAACTTCTACAACGATCTCGCCCGGCGGTACGGCTATGTCCGGGAGGCCGAACTCATCCAGGATCTGTATCTGGCCGGTAAGAAGAAGGAGGCCGAGGCGGCCGTGCCGGTGGAGCTGCTGCGTGCGACCGCGCTCATCGGGTCACCAGGTCACATCCGGGAGCGGTTGGCCGCCTACGCGGAGGCCGGTGCGACGACGTTGAACGTCACCCCACTGGCCGGTGACCACCGTTCCCGGGTGGCGGCCATCGAGCAGGTCCGCGACTGGGCCTCCTGAGCGCCGGGTCGCCGGGCCGCCTGCCCGCCCGGGTTGCTGGCCCGGCTGTGTCGC
This sequence comes from Frankia sp. EI5c, assembly GCF_001636565.1. Taxonomy (GTDB): domain Bacteria; phylum Actinomycetota; class Actinomycetes; order Frankiales; family Frankiaceae; genus Parafrankia. Next base: position 20,607 of record NZ_LRTK01000007.1, on the reverse strand, counting down.
TGGCCCGGCTGTGTTGCCTGAAGCCCCGCCAGCGGTCCGCGGGCTCGGTGCGGATGAGTGTGACCAGGTGCCGTGATTTGCTGGAGGAACGGTTGCACGGCAAGCCCACGGCTGCCGCCAAGGTCCGGGACACGAGGGGACACATCAGCCGGTGAGTTCGCGGGAACGGGTGTCGTTCGAGGGGATCGGGGTTCAGATCGCGGGTGACCGGTGGGAGCCGGCCACCGGCAGTGCCCGGGGAACGGCGCTGTTGCTGCACGGCGGCGGGCAGACCCGGCATTCGTGGCAGCGGACGGGGGAGCGGCTGGCCCGGCTCGGCTGGGAGGCGATCGCCGTGGACGCGCGTGGTCACGGCGACAGTGAATGGGCCCCCGACGGCGACTACAGCCACCGCACGATGGCTGCCGATCTCCGCGCGATCGTGGGCCAGCTCGGCCGGCGGCCGGTGCTCGTCGGCGCCTCGATGGGGGGCATGGCGGCGCTGATCGCGCAGGGGGCCGACCCTGGTCTGGGCCGCGCGCTGGTCCTGGTGGACATCACGCCGCGGGTCGAGCAGGCGGGCACGGAGAAGATCTTCGCCTTCATGTCCTCGGCACCGGACGGGTTCGCGAGCCTGGAGGAGGCGTCCGCGGCGATCAGCGCCTACAACCCGCACCGGAAGCGGCCGGCCAGCCTCGAAGGCCTGAAGAAGAACCTGCGCCACCGGGACGGACGCTGGTTCTGGCACTGGGATCCCGCCTTCATGACCGTCCGTGACGAGGCGGACCGCCTGCTGGCGGAGCAGGCCGCGATGCGGGAGCAGATCGGTGGGAGTGCCGTGCCGGTGGTCCGGCCCGAACCGCTCTATGCCGCCGCCCGCGAGATCCGGGTGCCGACCCTGCTCGTGCGGGGCCGGCAGTCCGACATCGTCAGCGAGGAGGGTGCGGCCGAGCTTCTGCAGCTCATACCGCACGCCGAGTACGTCGATGTCACCGGTGCCGGCCACATGGTCGCCGGTGACGACAACGACGTGTTCGCCGAACACCTGGGCGAGTTCCTCGGCCGCCTCCCGGCCGCGGCGGGCTGAGTCCGCCGCTGCCGGCCCGATCAGTCCGCCGGATGTGAGATCTGGAACCAGCGGCGCTTCCCGAGCTTCACGGGCGTCGCTTCCGGCCCCACGGCGATGACGGCCTCCGTGTCGTCGATCCGGTCGTCGCCGACGGTCACGCCACCCTGCTGTACGAGCCGGCGCAGGTCACCGTTGGACGGCCCCGTCCCGAGCAGCGTGCGCATCAGATCGAGGATCTTCACCGACGCGGTGTCGATGACGACGTGCTGGGCGTCGGCCGGTACCTGCCGGCGGCTGAAGGTCGTGATGAACCAGTCGCGTTCCGCGGCGGCCGCCGCCTCGCCGTCCCAGCGGGCCACGATGGCGGTGGCCATGTCGTACTTCGCCTCAATGGGAGCGGAATCCTGCTTCGCCAGCACCGCCCGGATCCTGTCCTCGGGAAGGTCGCTGTAGACGGTGAGGTACTGCCCGACATACTGGTCGGGTACCCGCATGAGACGCCCGAACTTCTCTCGGGGGCTGTGGCTGATGGCCACGTAGTTCCCGAGGCTCTTGCTCTGTTTCTCCCCGCCGTCGATACCCGGGGTGATCTTCGTGGTGATGACGACCTGCGGTGCCTGGCCCTCCTTCTCCTGGAGCGAGCGGCCCATCATCTCGTTGAAAAGCTGGTCGCTGCCGATGATCGTCAGGTCGGCCCGCAGGCAGACGGAGTCCCAGCCCTGAATGATCGGGTAGACCAGCTCGTGGGCCGCGATGGACTGACCCTCGCTCATTCGCTTACGGAACATGTCCCGGGAAAGCAGTCGGTCAACCGTCACGCGGGACATGACGGTGAGTAGCTCCGACGGGCTCATCGCGTTCAGCCATTCGGAGTTCGGCCGGATCTCGAGCAGTTCCGGGTCTGTCCGCAGTACCCGGGTCGCCTGTTCCTGGATCTGCTTCGCGTTGGCCGCGATCTCCTCGTGGGAGAGAACCGGCCGGGTCTTGCTCTTCCCGGTGGGGTCGCCGATCTGCGTCGTGAAGTCGCCGAGGAGAAGCACGACCCGGTGCCCGAGATCCTGAAGCGCGCGGTACATCCACAGATTTACCGCGTGGCCGATGTGCAGGTGCGGCGCCGTCAGGTCGACACCGTATTTCATAATCAACTGCCGGCCACTCAGAAGGCGCGTGCGCAGCTCCTCGAGCGTCAGTATCTCGTCGGTCGTACGCGCGAACTCGCTGAGGAGGCGGTCGACGTGCGCCCGGTCATTGATGACAGACATCTGGATCCTTGTGAGAGCTGATAATGGATCATCGTATCATGGCGGGGCCGCGCGGCCCCTGATCCGGGCGGCCGGCCCCGTTGTGAGGTGCCGCGGCAGGCATTGGCCGAAAGTCCGTCCGGGAACTGCCGCCGCAAGTCACGGCAAAACAAACCGAATGACCGCGGCCGGGTTCGGGTGCTCGCCGCCGACGAGTACCTGTCATCGCGCGGACGGCCTGCGCGCCGGACCCGAAGGCCCGGGCCGGCTCCTGGCCGACCCCGGGCCGGGCGGTGTCCGTCGGGCGCCCCGCCCGGGTCTCCCAGGCATCGGCGTCATCTCGGTACTTCGGGATCTCGGTACTTCGGGCTCCGCGGTGCTCCGGCCGGTGGTTCGTCGACTGCGGCGGGCCTGTCCCCGTGGCGCGCCGGAATGAACTCGACAGCGACTCGGCGGCAATTCCGCTATGGACTCCGAAGGGACGGACAACACGTTTGTGTTTGGCGGTCGCCATATCTAACGCAGCCGAATTGGGTAGGTACTGGGGGTAGTGAGAGCAGGTCGTCGATGCCTTTGTTCGGGCTGCATCGAACGCACTGGCTGCTGTCGGGTGCATTTTCTCGGGGGAGCTTGCGGAGCTGCCCACCTGGTGCAATCGGCGCGCTGCGTGTTCGTTAACATGCGGACTGCGTCATCTGTCGAATGAGTAGGCGGGTGGGACCTTCGACGCTCCAGTGGGGGATCCAGTCATCTGCGGCCGCCCGTCCCGGGCTCCGCTGTCCTTGTCGTGTTCGCGTTCGTGTTGGAGAACAAATGACCTTGAGAAGGCCGAAGGGGCTGCCGGGTGCTGTGGTTGCCGTCACATTTCTGGCGGCCATGGTGGGCTGCGGCTCCTCCGACGGCGGTAGCCGGAAGGCATCCTGTAACGGCCCCGGCGTAAGCTCGGATCAGGTCAAGGTCGGCATGGTCCTGTCGGACTCGGGCCCCGGCAGCGAGGCGTTCTCCTCCGCTCGGGCCGGTATGAACGCGAGATTCAAGCTCGCCAACGCGTCGGGTGGGGTGTACGGGCGCCAGATCGCCTACGAATGGCGCGACGACGCCAGCTCCCCGGTGCAGAGCCGCAGCGTCGCCGAAGATCTGGTGCAGAGCCAGTCCGTGTTCGGAATTCTCCCGGTGACCACCGCCTTCGGTGATGCGCTGGAAGGTCTGCGGGACAAGGGAATCCCGGTGGTCGGCTTCGCGTCGCTGTCGGACTGGGCCCGGTACAAGAACTTCTTCTCCTATGGCTATGTCGTCGACCCGGCCCCCATCGGGCGCTATATTCAGCAGGCCGGCGGGAAGAAGGTCGGGTTCGTGATGACCGGTGCCGCCGAGTCCGCGATGAAGACCGCCGAGGAGTACCGACGGTCCTTCGAGGGGCTTGGGCTCGCCACGACCGAGACATTCCCGTATGTGCACGGTGTCGACAGTCCTACTCAGTTTGCCAGGCAGCTGATGTCGGCCGGCGTGGACACGATCATCGGTTTCACGATTCCGACCGACCTGGCCGAGGTCATCGGGGCGGCGCGGAGCCTGAACATGAACCTGCGGGCCAGCGTCTCGCTTGTCGGCTACGACCGCAGCCTGCTGAAGACCTCCGGGCCGGCGATGGCCGGAGTGTCGTTCGACGTGCACTTCCTCCNCTTCGAGTCCGTGGACCCCGCCATCGACCGCTACCGGCAGGCGATGGCCGCGTACTCCCCGGAGACCGAGCCGGAGCAGCAGTTCGCCATGCTGGGGTACATCTACGCGGACATGTTCGTGAAGGGGCTCGAGCAGGCGGGTGAGTGCCCGACCAGGGAGAGCTTCNTGACCGGGCTCCGCGGGGTGCACGACTACACGGCCGGCGGCCTGATCGGCACGGTCGACTTCGCGAACAACGACACCAAGCCGCTGAGCTGCTACGCGTTCGTGCGGATCAACGAGGCGGGCACGGCCTTCGAGGTCGTCGACAAGAACCGCTGTGCCGACGACCCGGTCGAGACCGGCGGCCCGGGCGGGACGAACGGCCGGTAACAGTCAGTAGTGGTCGCCAGCGGTCAGCCCGACGGCCCGCGACGCCCCGGATTCAGCCCGGGGCGTCGCGGGCCGTCGCATGTTCGCCGATCGGTCATGCGGACGGGGTACTCCCGCTAGTCATTAGCACGTTCCACGGCCGCCGAACACCTCTATCTTCAAAAGGGCCGATTTCGTATCCTTGCTGAGGATTCCGCCGTTGTGGTCGGTGCATTGCCGGCGGCGGTGGCAGCGTGGCCGGCCGGGGTGATGCCCGGTGGGGAGTGACGGGTACCGACCTTCTGTGTCGGCGCGTCGGTCATCCACGTTGCCGACTGAAAGGCCGCCCGGNGTCCACCGGCCGGCGAATCGTGGACAATGCAGACTGGAGTTTGTATGGGCTCCCTCACGGAGAAGGTCGCCGTCGTCACCGGCGCCAGCCGCGGAATCGGCCGGGGGATCGCGCTGGCGCTGGCGGACGAGGGCACGACGGTATACGTCACGGGGCGCACGGTGGAACCCGGGTCGCATCCGCTTCCCGGCACGGTGGGGGAGACCGCGGCGGAAGTGGACCGCCGTGGCGGGCGGGGAATCGCGGTACAGGTTGATCACGGTGACGACGATCAGGTCGCGGCGTTGTTCGAACAGGTGCGGCGCGAGCAGGGGCGGCTGGACATCCTGGTCAACAACGCCTTCTCGCTGCCCGAGGACCTGACCGAGCCCAACCCCTTCTGGGAGAAGCCGCTGTCGAACTGGGAGATGGTCGACGTCGGGGTCAGGTCGAACTTTGTCGCCGCCTGGCACGCCGCCCGCCTGATGGTCCCGCAGCGGCAGGGGCTCATCGTGGCGATCTCGGGGTTCGTGGGGGTGACCTACACCTATGGCGTGGTGTTCGGCACCTGCAAGTCCGCGGTTGACCGGATGTCGCGGGACATGGCGGTCGAACTCAAGCCGCACAACGTCGCCTCGGTTTCCCTGTGGCAGGGCCTCACCTTCACCGAACGCGCGCAGCGGAATCTGGCCAGGGATCCCGCCATGAAGGCGCAGACGGTCACCAATCCGGCGATCGGCTGCTCGCCGGAGTTCCCCGGGCGGGTCATCGCCGCCCTTTCCGCGGACCCGCGGATCATGGCGCGTTCCGGCGGCACCTTCATCACCGCCGAGCTTGCGGACGAATACGGCGTCACCGATGTCGACGGCAGGTCGATCCCGTCGATGCGCGCGCAGCGGGGCGCACCCATCTGGTCGCCCGTCTGACCGTCGGTGCAGGTAGCGGCGCCGGTGACGGCGCCGGACCGTGACCTCGCCGGTGTCACCGGGCCGGCCGTGAGTCGCCCTCGGCCCGGTCGCCGGCCCGGTCGCCGACGTCGTCACAGCGCGACCGGCAGGGGGTCCGGCCCCGCGCCGCGGACCATGACCGAAAGCATCTTCCGACTGGAGGAGAGAATGGACAGCAAGTTCGATGCCGAGACCCTTTCCCGGCTCGCCGGGGTGTTGGACCGGCAGGATATCCTCGACTGCCTGACCCGGTTCAGCCGCGGGATGGACAGGTTCGACCGGGAACTCTTTCTCTCGGCGTTCCACGCGGACGCGGTCATCGCCGCCGGGCCCTTCGTCGGCGGGCCCGTGGAGCTGTATGACTGGGCCTCGGCCCTGCACGACCAGGGCCAGTCGGCGACCCACCACAACCTGCTGAACGTCACCTACGACATAGCCGGCGACACGGCGCACACGGAGACGTACTACCTGTTTGTCGGCCGTAACCGGGACGAGACCAACTGGATCGCCGGTGGCCGTTACATCGACCGGTTGGAAAAGCGGGACGGCGCCTGGCGGATCTCGCTGCGGACGAACGCGGTGGAGTGGTCCGGTCTGGTACCCACCCTGGACATCCCGTTCACCGACATCCCGGACATCTTCCTGAACGGAACGCCGGGCCGTGGGCAGGGCGACCCGTCGTACCGCCGGCCGCTGACGAATCTGCGGGATCGGCAGATTCCCTGAGGGCACCGGTCCAGAACTGACGGAGAACCAGACAGGAGGACGGGAGTCGTATGAGTACCGAGGCCGAGGACCTGAAGTACGTTGTCGACCGGGCGCGGATCCGTGACTGTGTCGTCCGGCTCGCCCGCGGCGAGGACCGCCGGGACGCGGAGCTGATCAGCGGCGCCTACTGGCCGGAGGCCACCGACGACCACGGTATTTTCGTCGGCGACCTCAAGGAATACCTCGACTGGGTGGTGCCGGGCGCGGCGGCGATTTCGGTCACCTTACACACGCTGGGGCAGAGCCTGATCGAGGTACAGGGTGACCGGGCCACCGCCGAAACGCATGTCACCGCCTACCACCGGATCGACCTGGGCGACGAAGAACACGACATCGTGATCGGCGGTCGCTATCTGGACAGGCTGGAGGAACGCGGCCGCGAATGGCGCATCGCGCACCGGACGATGCTGTACGACTGGCTGCGCGACTTCGGCCAGTCGGTCGACTGGTCGCAGGGAGTGCTCGGCATGCCGTTCCTCGGCGATCACTATGTCGGCCGGGCGAACGGCGACCACAGCGTGAGCGTCTTCCGGCCGGACGTCGGCTGACCGGTCGGGAAAGGCACGCAGGGCCCGCACCGGGATCCCGGTGCGGGCCCTGCCCGTGCGCGTCAGACCGCCGCGGGGACGTTCATCAGCCGGGCGAGGTTGCCGCCCATCATCTTGCGGACGGTCGGTTCCGGCAGGTGGGCGAGCTCCTCGAGATAGCTCAGCGGGCTGGCCAGGCCCTCCGGGTGCGGATAGTCGGAGCCGAAGAGCACGTGGTCCTCGCCGAGGAGCTCGGCGAGCGCGCCGAGGTCCTCCTCCCAGAACGGGCTGATGTAGATGTTCCGCCGGACCACGTCGACCGGGTTCTCGAGGAAGTCCTGCGGCATCTTCTTGTAGAGGTTCTTCATGGCCGTCAGCAGCGGGGCGACCCAGCTCATCCCGTTCTCGACGATGGCCACCTTCAGCCGCGGGAACCGGGAGAGGGCGCCGTGACACACCAGCGCCGAGACGGCGTCCTCCACCGGGCGCCAGGCCTGCAGCATCTGGAACGTGTTCGNCTGGAACGGCAGCATCTCGCGGTTGCGGCCCATCCAGTCACTGCTGTAGCGGGCGTAGCCGCTGTCGGAGGAGTGCAGGGCGACGAGGATGTCGGCCTCCTGCACCCGCTCCCAGAACGGGTCGAACTCCGGCAGGCCGAACGAGCGCGGCCCGCGCAGGCCCGGCACCGGCGCCGGCCGGATGAGGACGACCTTGGCGCCGCGTTCGAGGACCCACTCGAGTTCCTCGATAGCCCGCTCGACGATGGGCAGCGTGATGACCGGCGTGGTGAAGATCCGGTCGGCGTAGTTGAACTGCCAGGTCTCGTACAGCCATTCGTTCAGTGAGTGCACCACCGCGTGGACGAGGTCCACGTCGTCGCGCATCCGCTCCTCGATGAGGCTGGCCAGCGTCGGGAACATCAGGGTGCGGTCGAGGCCCTGCTCGTCCATCAGCCTGAGGCGGGACGCCGGCTCCCGCCAGGCGTCGATCGAGCGCACCGGCTTGCCGAAGATCTCCCGGGCGGACTTCCCCTCGGGGTTCCCGTGCCGGTAGTACTCCTCCTGCGCGCCCGGCCGCGCCACGACCTCGAAGGTCGGGTTCGGGATGTAGTCGCTGATCTGGCCGCGAACGACGATCTTCGTCCGGCCGTGGACGTCGACGTAGTCGATAGCGCCCTTGTACCGGTCGGGCAGGAACTTGGTGAACGCGTCCTTGGTCTCGTATAAGTGGTTGTCCGCGTCAAAGACCGGAACGTTGTGAGTGGGCATCGCACCTCCTGGTGAAGCTGGCTGGGCTGGGCGGCGTGGGGCGTCGGGCCTAGGAGCGGCCGGTCCCGCCGCGCGGGACGTCACGGAAGGCCCGGTCGCGGTCCAGGGCGGCCTCCCGCGGCATGCCGAGGACGCGTTCGCTGATGACGTTGCGGGCGATCTCGGTGGTCCCACCGCCGATGCAGGTGGTCTGGCGCAGCAGGAAGTCGGTTCCGCATTCGGCGACGGCGCCGTCGCCGGGCGCCCAGGCCGCCGCCGCCGACCCGGCGATGTCGAACGCCATGGAGGTGACCCGGGTCGAGGAGAGCCCGCCGAACAGCCGGCCGATGGCCGCCGACTGGTCGGGCATCCGCCTGCTGATCATCCCGGTGCGCAGCCGGACCTGCAGGGCCTCCCGGACGAGGTCGAGCACCCGGCCCTCGCCGATGAGGTCGCGGGTCCGCGGGTCGTCGAGGCGGCCGGCGTCGCGGGCGACATCCACCAGGAAGGTCGCGTCGACCCCGCCGTAGGTCCAGCCCGCGGGCATGGTCACCAGCGGTGAGTTGTGCAGCATCCGCTCGTGGAACATCCAGCGGGTGCCGACCGTCCAGCCGTCGTCGACGGCGCCGACCCGGTCGCTGTCCGGCACCCGGACGTCGGTGAGGAACTCCTGGCAGAACTCCTTGTTCCCGTTCAGCATCTCGATGCGCTGGACGTCGACCCCGCTCTGGCGGATGGGCAGGATGAAGACAGTCAGACCACGGTGCTTCGACACGTCCCAGTTGGTACGGGCCAGGCACAGCGCCCAGTCGGACCACCAGGCCCCGGTCGTCCAGATCTTCGAGCCGTTCAGGATCCAGTCGTCGCCGTCGCGCACCGCGCTGGTCAGGACGGAGGCGACATCCGAGCCGCTGCTCGGCTCGGAGAGGAACTGCATCCAGATCTCCTCGCCGGAAAGAATGGCGGGGATGTGCCGGCGCTTCTGCTCCTCCGTACCGAACTCCAACAGCACGGCCGCGCACGGCGAGAACGTCGGCGCCTGCAGCCGCGCCGGATACTCGTGGCCGGTGATCTCCTCGTTGAACGCGCGCTGGTGCGCCGGGCTCAGGCCCAGCCCGCCGTACTCGCGCGGGAAGCAGATGCCGGCCAGGCCGGCGTCGAACAGCATCCGCTGGATCTCGCGCTCGCGGGCGACCTCGGCGAGTTCCTCCGCGTCGGTCAGGCGCGCCCGCATCACCCCGGTCTTCTCGTGCCCGACGATCGGGCGCAGGTTGGCCCGGATCCNGGCCCGGGCCCGCGCGCGGAACTCCTCGACGCCTTCCGTCGGGTCGGTGGTCATGCCCGCTCCTTGAGCTGCTCGACGACGCCGGCGACGCGCAGGCGGTGTTCGGCCGGGGTTCCGTAGAGAGCCCGGTTCACGGTGACGCGGCGCAGGTACAGATGCAGGTCGTGCTCATAGGTGACGCCGATGCCGCCGTGCAGCTGGACGCATTCCTGCAACAGCTCGGTGCCGTAGTCGCCGATGTACGACTTCGCCGCGCTCACCAGCTCGGCGGCCTCGGGCGATCCGGCGTCGACGGCGGCCGCGGCCGCGTCGTTGATCCCGTGCGAGGCCTCCAGCCAGGTCTTCATGTCCGCGAAGCGGTGCTTCAGCGCCTGGTAGGAGGCCAACGGCCGGCCGAACGAGTAGCGCTCGAAGGCCCACTGGACGGTCATGTCGAACGCGGCCTGCATGGCGCCGACGGCCTCGGCGTTGTGGATGACGATCGCGAGCTGGAGCTGGCGCTCGACGAGCTCGGCCGCCTCGCCCACCGCGCCGACCACGGCGCTGGCCGGGAGGCGCACCTCGTCGAAGCGGACGGCGAAGAAGCGCCGGCTGAGCTCGACGGTGCGCAGCGGTTCGATGCTCACCCCGGCGGTTCCGGCCGGCACCAGCAGCTGGGTCAGCCCCTGCTCGCCCCGCGCGGTGACCAGCAGGTGGCCGGCCTGGGCCGCCGCCTCCACCGGGCGCGCCACGCCACTGAGCACGAGGTCGCCGGCCCCCTCGTGACCGGCGCCGCCACCGCTTCCGCCACCGTCACCACCGCCACCGTCACGGCTGCCGGCGTCACGGCTGCCAGCGTCGAGCCGGTACGAGACCCCGGTGCTGCCCAGCTGGTCGAGCGGCGGTGGGCCGCCCAGACACCACGAAGCGACCGCCGCCCCCGACAGGATGTCCGCCAGCGCCGCCGTGTGCGCCCCGCCGCTCGAAGCGAGCGCCGCTGCCACGACGTTTGTCGAGGTGAGCGGCCCGGGAGCGGCGCGCAGCCCGAACTCGTGCGCGACGAGGGTGAGGTCGACGAGCCCGGATCCGCTGATCGAGCCGCCGCCCTGCTCCTCGCTGACGAGCAGCGAGGTCCACCCCAGCTCGGCGCCGGCCTGCCAGTAGTCGGGCTCGAAGCCCGAGGCACTGCTCCGCAGGCTCCGGACGGTCTCCGCCGGGACGCGGTCCGCGAGGAAGCGGGCTGTCGCCTCCCGTAGGACCTCCTGGTCAGGACTCAACTCGAACAGCACGATGCGTCCCCTTACGTCACCGGACGACCGGTCAGCCCGCACAATACGGACCGGCGGTCCACATCGGCAAGGGATGCCGGACCAGCGGCCCGCGGCCCACGTGCTCCGGTCAGCCGACGGTGTCGCGGGCGGTGTCGTGGGCCGTCGCGAGGCGGTGCAGTCCGGCGCGGACGTTGTCCAGGTCCATCTGGCGTTCCGACACCAGGTAGTCGATGACGTCGGCGCGCAGCGCCGTCGACAGCATGTAGGTCAGGTAGTCGGTGTCGTCGTGTGGGTGCGTGACGGCGAGCCGCCGCGTGAGCTCGTGCAGCCAGTACTGGCTGGAGGAGTGGGCGTAGTAGGAGTGCGGCACCCGGTGTTCCAGGGCTCGGATGAGCGTCCGGTTGGCCCAGACGAAGTCGAGCAGGGCATCGAGATAGGCGTGCAGCGCGTCGTCCGGCTCGCCGCCGGGGCCCAGCGGCGGCGGCCCGTTGTCCACGAGTCTTCGCATCGAGGCCGCGCGGGGGAGCAGCACCGCCTCGATCAGCGCCGTGCGGTCGCCGAAACGGCGGAAGATCGTGCCCTTGCCGACCCCGGCGGCGCGGGCGATGTCGTTCATGGACACCTGTTCGACCCCGTCGCGGTCGAACAGCTCCGCCGCGGCCGCGAGGATCGCGGCGCGGTTGCGGGCGGCGTCGGCGCGCTCCGTTCCGGTCACCGCTGTACCCCCTTCTGCAGTTCATGAGGACGATCCTCTTGCCGATGTGGACCGGCGGTCCGTATCGTGACGCCCTAGTTCGTACGGCCAGGCCGACCGCGGTGCGACATCCCATGAGCCGGCGGGCGAACCGGGGTGGGAAGGCGGCGGGAGAGCTGGCTGGCATGGGCGTCGGGCAAGGGAGCCGTGTGACGCGAGGTGACCATCGTGCTGTGTGAGTTGGGCGCTGACCAGGAGGTCCTCGGCGATACCAGCGCCTGGGCCCCGCGGGATCGAGCCGTGGTCCCGCCACCGCCACTGAGCTCGGCGCCACTGAGCTCGGCACGGCTCGGGAACCTGGCGGTCCGGCGCTCGCGCCTCACGGACCATCTTGCCATGAGTCGGGCGTCTTCCATGCGTTTCGGCGACCCGGCTCCCCGCGGTTCCGCCCTGGCCTGGTGCGGGCCTCGCGGGTTCGACAGCTACGGTCACCCGTTACACGACCAGCAGGAAACACCGCCGGACGGTGTTGAAGGGACGCGGTGCAGACTGTGACAGACTTCGAGGCAGTTGACTTCTTCCGGGGCGACGAGCTTGTCGAGGACCCGTACCCGTACTTCCACGCGCTGCGCTCCAAATGCCCGGTACAGCCGGAGCCGCACCACGGAGTGGTGATGGTGACCGGGTACGACGAGGCGGTCTCGGTCTTCCACGACTCCGACCACTTCTCGTCGTGCATCTCGGTGACGGGGCCGTTCCCCGGGTTCCCGGTCCCGCTTGAGGGCGACGACATCTCCGAGCTGATCGAACGGCACCGGAACGACCTGCCGATGAGCGACCAGCTGCCGACGTTCGACCCGCCCGTGCACACCGACCACCGCGCCCTGTTGATGCGGCTGATCACCCCGAAGCGGCTGAAGGAGAACGAGGAGTTCATCTGGCGGCTCGCGGACCGCCTGCTGGACACCTTTCTCGCCAAGGGCGAGGGCGAGTTCATCAGCGGCTTCGCCGGCCCGTTCGCGCTGCTGGTCATCGCCGACCTGCTCGGTGTCCCCGAGGAGGACCAGGACGAGTTCGCCGACCGGCTGCAGCGCCGGCCCTCCGCCGAAGGCGGCGTGGGAAGCATCGGCGACGACCACATGGCGCACTCGCCGCTGCAGTTCCTCTACGACAGGTTCAGCACCTACATCGAGGACCGCCGGCGCGAACCGCGCGACGACGTCCTGACCGGCCTGGCGACGGCGACCTTCCCGGACGGCTCGATCCCCGAGGTCATCGACGTCGTGCGGGTGGCGGCGAACCTGTTCTCCGCCGGCCAGGAGACCACCGTCCGCCTGGTCAGCACCGCGATGAAGATCCTGGCCGAGCGGCCCGAGCTGCAGGCGCTGCTGCGCCGCGAGCGCGAGCGCATCCCGAACTTCATCGAGGAGACCCTGCGGCTGGAGAGCCCGGTCAAGGGCGACTTCCGGCTCGCCAAGGTCCCGGTCACCGTCGGCGGTGTCGAGATCCCGGCGGGTACCACCGTGATGGTCGTCAACGGTGCCGCGAACCGCGACCCGGGCCGGTTCGCCGACCCCGACACCTTCGACGTCGCCCGGCCCAACGCCCGCCAGCACATCGCCTTCGGCCGCGGGATCCACTCCTGCCCCGGCGCGCCGCTGGCCCGGGCGGAGGCGAGGGCCGGTCTCGAGCGGCTGCTCGACCGCACCAGTGAGATCAGGGTCTCCGAGCGGGTGCACGGCCCGGCCGACGCCCGCCGCTACACCTACCTCCCGACCTTCATCCTCCGCGGCCTGACCCACCTGAACCTGGAGTTCACCCCGGCGGCAAGCGGCAGCTGACGCCGGTTTCTACACCCTGACAACGAGGTTTCTGGGGAGTTCGTCGATAATGTCCTTACAAGGCGCGCGTTACACCAGTCCCACCTCCATCGCTCCCGCCGAGGGCTGGAACGTGGAGCGGCTCACCCCGCCCAGTCGTCTCTTCGGCGCCAACGGCCTGCGCACCGGCCCGGACGGCCGCGTCTACATCGCGCAGGTGACCGGTAGCCAGATCAGCGCCCTCGACGTCACGACCGGGGCGCTGGAGACCATCAGCGCCAAGGGCGGGGACATCATCTCCCNGGACGATGTGGCCTTCGACCCGGCCGGCAACCTGTATGCCACCGAGGTCATGGAAGGCCGGGTCAGCGTCCGCGGCACCGACGGTTCCACCCGGGTGCTGCGGGACGACGTACCCAGCGCGAACGGCATCACCGTCCACCAGGGCCGCCTGTTCATCGGCGAGTGCCGCATCGGCGGGCGGCTGATGGAGCTCGACCTGGCCGGCGGCGCGCCCCGGATCCTGGCCGAGGACGTCGCGATGCCGAACGCGATGGAGGTCGGCCCGGACGGCCTCCTCTACTACCCGGTGATGGGCACCAACGACATCTGGCGGATCCACCCCGACGGCGGCGAGCCCGAGCGGGTCGCCGGCGACCTGGGCGTCCCCGACTCGGTCAAGTTCGACTCCGAGGGCTTCATCGTCTCCACCCAGGTGCACAGTGGCGAGGTGCTGCGGATCAACCCGCGCAACGGCGACCGCACCGTGCTGGCGAAGCTGAACCCGGGCCTGGACAACTGCACCTTCGTCGGTGACCGGCTGTTCGTCTCGAACTTCACCGGCGAGATCACCGAGATCCTCGGCACCGGCGAGACCCGCACCACGCTGGCCGGCGGCCTGAACTGGCCGCTGGACCTGACCGTCGACGCCGAGGGCAACCTCTACGTCGCCGACGGCACCTACTTCTACCTGCTTCCCCGCGGCGGGACCCTGCAGACGCTCGGGATGCTGTTCAGCCCCAACTACCCGGGCTTCGTCCGCAGCGTCCAGGCCGTCGGCGCCGGCGAGTTCATCGTCGGCACGGCGAGCGGCACCGTGGTGCGCTACCGGCCGCTGAGCCAGGAGTCCGAGGTCCTGGCCGAAGGACTCGACCAGGTCTACGGCGTCGCGGTCGCCGCGACCGGGGTGGTGGCCACCGCCGACTTCGGCGCCGGCCGCGTGCTGCTCATCCGTTCCGGCGGCCAGACCGAGGTGGCCGCCTCCGACCTGTCGAAGCCGCTCGGCGTCGCTTTCACGCCCGACGGGACGCTGCTGATCTCCGAGTCCGGCGCCGGCCGGGTCGTCGCCGTGACCGGTTCGAAGGTCGACACGGTGGTGGACAACCTCTCCGACCCGCAGGGCATCCTCGTGCACGGCGGCCGGCTCTACATCGTCGACTCCGGGAGCAAGGAGCTCGTCAGCACCGACCTGCAGGGCAACGACCGGCAGACCCTCGCCCGGCACCTGCCGCTCGGCGCCCCCGCCGGCGTCATCCCCAAGCCGCTGCGCGGCATGCAGCCGTTCTCCGGCCCGCAGGGGCCGTTCGCGGGCATCGCCGCCGGGCCCGACGGCACGCTGTACGTCTCCGCCGACGCCGAGGGCAGCGTGCTGGCCTTCACCCAGGCTGGCTGAGCGGGCCATGACCGACAAGGACTTCTTCGGCCTGGACGGCCGCGTCGTCATCGTCTCCGGGGCGGGCGGCGGTGGCATCGGCACCACCGTGGCCCGCACGATCGCCACCGCCGGTGCGACCGTGATCGCGGTCAGCCGCTCGCAGGAGAACCTCGACACCCACGTGGCGCCGCTCGCGGAGGAGGGCCTCCCGGTCATCCCCGTGGCCGCCGACGCCGCGACCGACGAGGGCATCGCCACCGCGCTGGCGGCGGCCGAGAACGCGCACGGGGACCTGTACGGGCTGGTCAACATCGCCGGCGGCGCCGGGCCCGGTACCTGGATGCCCGCGACCCGCGTGAGCCGGTCGGACTGGCGTGAGCTGTTCGCCTGGAACCTGGAGACGATGTTCTTCATGAGCCAGGCGGTCGCCGCGCGGCTGCGCTCGGCGGGGCGTCCCGGCTCGATCGTCTCGCTCTCGTCGATCAGCGGCATGAACACCGCGCCGCTGCACATCGCCTACGGCACGGCCAAGGCCGCGCTGGTGGCGGCGACCCGCACCCTGGCGGTGGAGCTCGCAGCCGAGAACATCCGGGTGAACGCGATCGCGCCGGGGGTCACCGCCACCCCGGCCTCGCTCACCTACGTCGACGACGATCCCGAACGTGACCTGCGGGCCATCGCCATGGGTCGGCGCGGCCGGCCGGAGGAACAGGCCTCGGCGATCCTCTTCCTGCTTTCCGAGATGTCGAGCTACATCACCGGGCAGACGATCCTGGTGGACGGCGGTCTCAATCTCAAATGGACCCACCTGGGTGCCGACAACACGTCCCTGTTCCTCAAGGACGAGAACTTCCGCGCCGCCATCACGCGCCCCTAGAACCCCCCGCGGTTTCACCGGAGAACTGGGCGAAGCTGCGCCAGACAATGACCGACTATCTCCTCAAGCGGGACGGAGAAACGTCATGACGGAAACCGTCGAGAACATCGGGGCCGCGGTGGAGCCGGAGCCGCTGTCCGAGCCGCTCACGATCGGCCTCGAGGCGTACCTGTCGCCCGAGTACGCCCGGGCGGAGCGCGACAAGCTGTGGCGCAAGGTGTGGCAGCAGGCCGGCCGGGTCGAGGAGATCCCCAGGGTCGGGGACTTCATCACCTACGAGATCCTCGACGACTCGATCATCATCGTGCGCACGGCCCCGGACCGGATCCGCGCCTACCACAACGTCTGCTCGCACCGGGGCCGGCCGCTGGTGGACGTCCCGCCGGGCAAGCACGACGCCCGCGGCCAGAAGCGGCAGTGGGTCTGCGGGTTCCACGGGTGGCGGTACGACCTCGAAGGCGAGAACACGTTCGTCGCCGAGAAGGAAGACTGGAAGTGCAGCCTGACCCCGGAGAACACCCGGCTGCCCGCGGTGAAGGTCGACACCTGGGGTGGCTGGCTGTGGATCAACCTGGACCCGGACAGCGGCCCGCTGCGGGAGTACCTGGAGCCGGCGGCCAGCCTGCTCGACCCGTTCCAGCTGCAGAACATGCGCTTCCGGTGGCGCCGCTGGCTCGTCTTCGACTGCAACTGGAAGGTCGCCCTTGAGGCTTTCATGGAGACCTACCACGTGCCGTACACGCACCCGGAGTTCATGAGCTTCGGTGCCTTCCTCGGCTGGTCGAGGGCTCAGGGCCTGCACAGCAACATCGGCTATGACGCGCCGAAGGGCATGGACGAGAACCAGGCGAAGCTGCGGGTGGGAAGCGGCGCCGACGCCCGGCTTTCCACGGCCGAACTGCAGAACTTCACCTGGGAGAACGCCAACACCAACACCACCCGTACCCTGGTCGACGCCGCGAACCGGCTGGCCGAGGAGCTTCCCGAGGGGACCNCGTCCGGCGAGGTGCTCCAGCACTGGCTCGCCTCCGCCCGGCGGGCGGACGCGGAGCGCGGCGTGATCTGGCCGACCGTCGACCCGGTGCTGGTGGGCAAGAGCGGGACGGCCTGGCAGATCTTCCCGAACTTCCAGATCGGCCACGCGCTCAACAACATGCTCTGCTACAGCGCCCGGCCCTACGGCTACGACCCGGACAAGTGCATCTTCGAGGCGGCCGTCTACGAGCTCTTCCCCGAGGGTGAGGAGCCGGAGACGGAGTGGGAGTTCACCCCGCCGGACGACCCGGGCTGGCGCACCGTCCTGCCGCAGGACTTCTCCAACATGGCCGCCATCCAGAAGGGCATGAAGACGCTCGGTTTCACCGGGCCGAAGCCGAACCCGTACCGCGAGCGCACGGTGGTCAACCTGCATCACAACCTGGCCCGCTACATGGGAACCGGTGAGCCGCGCCCGCTTGCCTGAATCCCCGCGCCGCGCTGACCCCGTCGCCCTGATTCCGGTGGCCCTGGCTCCGGTGGCCCTGGCTCCGGTGGCCCTGGCTCCGGTGGCCCCTCCCGCAGACTCCGCACTCCTGCCCGCGTGACAGGAGCATTCGCGATATCACGAACCGAGGAACACCATGCAGAACTGCGCGCCGACGCAGACACCCGAGATCGACCACGACGCCNTACGCGCCAAGTACCTGTATGAGCGGGACAAGCGACTGCGGGTCGACGGTCAGAAGCAGTACCTGGTGGCCGAGGGCGACCTGGAGGAGTTCCACGCGGCCGACCCGTACATGCCGGTCGTGCCCAGGCTCCCGATCGTCGAGGACGTCGAGGTCATCGTGCTCGGCGGCGGTTTCGCCGGCCTCATCACCGCGGCCCGGATCAAGCAGGCCGGCATCGATGACGTGCGGATCATCGAGCACGGCGGTGACTTCGGCGGCGCCTGGTACTGGAACCGCTACCCGGGCATCCAGGTCGACTCGGACAGCTACTGCTATCTGCCGTTGCTGGAGGAGGTCGGCTACATACCGAAGCGGAAGTACGCCTTCGGTGACGAGGTCTACGAGCACTGCCAGCGCATCGGCAAGCACTTCGGGCTCTACGACAACGCGATCTTCCACACCCTGGTCCGCTCGCAGGAGTGGGACCCCTCGATCCAGCGCTGGCGCATCGGCACGAACCGGAACGACGAGATCCGGGCGCGTTTCGTGGTCATGTGCCAGGGGCCGTTCAACCGTCCGAAGCTGCCGGGAATCCCCGGTCTGCAGGACTACACCGGCCACACCATCCACACCGCGCGCTGGGACTACGAGTACACGGGCGGCAACGCGAGCGGCGGGCTGGACAAGCTGGCGGGCAAGAAGGTCGCGGTGATCGGCACCGGGGCCAGCGGTGTGCAGGTCATCCCGCACATCGCGCAGACGGCCGAGCACCTCTACGTGCTGCAGCGCACGCCGTCGTCCATCGACGAGCGCGGTGACGTGCCGACCGACCCGGAGTGGGTGAAGACGCTGCAGCCGGGCTGGCAGCGCGAGCGCCAGCGCAACTTCCACACCGCGGCGTTCGAGGCCTTCGGACCCGGCCAGCCGGACCTGGTCTGCGACGGCTGGACGGAGATCAGCCGCAACCTGCAGGCGCACCTCGACGCCACCGACGGCTGGGCGGCCCTGGCTGATCCGGCGAAGTTCATGGAGCTTCGCGAGATCGTCGACTACCAGGTGATGCAGCGACTGCGCGACCGGGTCGACGCCATCGTCACCGATTCCGCGACGGCGGAGATCCTCAAGCCGTACTACCGGTTCCTGTGCAAGCGGCCGTGCTTCAACGACCAGTACCTGCCGACCTTCAACCGGCCGAACGTCACCCTCATCGATGTTTCGAAGACGCAGGGTGTCGAGCGGATCACCGAGAAGGGCTTCGTCGCCGACGGCGTCGAGTACGAGGTCGACTGCATCGTCTTCGCCAGCGGCTTCGAGATCACCACGGACCTCGACCGTCGGCTCGGCATTCTCCCGTTCGCCGGCCGCGACGGCCGCTCGCTCTACGACCACTGGAGCGACGGCTACCGCACGCAGCACGGCATCATGACCCACGGATTCCCGAACCAGTTCTTCACCGGGTTCATCCAGGGCGGTGTCACGGCCAGCACGACCTCGATGTTCGAGCAGCAGGCGGATCACATCTCCTATGTCATCAAGGAGACGCTCGCCCGCGGCNCCAGCACCGTCGAGCCCACTCCCGAGGCTGTTGACGCCTGGTGCACGACGATTCGCGAGTCGGCGATCGACAACAGCAACTTCGAGCGGGAATGCACCCCCGGCTACTACAACAGCGAGGGTGAGAAGAAGCGCCGCTCGCATCTCGGTGACCCCTACTGGCCCGGTTTCTACGTGCTCGAGGACCTGTTCCAGGCCTGGCGCGACTCAGGTGAGCTCGAAGGTCTCGTCCTGGGCAAGTGAAGGCGGCCCCACCCGTGACGCGTGCCAAGGAGGAACACTGATGTCGGAACTGCGGTTCGACGGCCGGGTCGCCGTGATCACCGGCGCCGGCCGGGGGCTGGGGCGGTCCTACGCGCTGCTGCTCGGCGCCAGGGGCGCCAAGGTCGTCGTCAACGACCCGGGCGGCAGCATGCGCGGCGACGGCGTGGACGCCGGGCCGGCGGAGGAGGTCGTCAAGGAGATCATCGCCGCGGGCGGCGAAGCCGTCGCCTCGCTGGATTCCGTCGCCACCCCCGAAGGCGGGCAGGCGATCATCCAGTCGGCGCTCGACCACTACGGCCGGATCGACATTCTGATCCACAACGCCGGGACGGTGCGGTACGCGCCGCTGGCCGAGATGACCTACGAGGACTTCGACGCCGTGCTCGACGTCCACCTGCGCGGTGCCTTCCACGTGGTCCGCGCGGCGTTCCCGTTGATGCAGGCGGCGGGTTACGGGCGGGTCGTCCTGACGTCCTCCATCGGCGGGCTCTACGGGAACAAGGCCGTCGCCAACTACGGGACCGCCAAGGCAGGCATCATCGGCCTGTCGAACGTGGTCGCGCTCGAAGGCGCGGAACACGGTGTGACCTGCAACGCCATCGTTCCCGGCGCGCTGACGCGGATGGCCGAGGGAATCGACACCTCGGCCTACCCGCCGATGGGGCCCGAGCTCGCCGCCCCGGTCGTGGGCTGGCTGGCGCACGAGTCCTGCTCGATCTCCGGCGAGCTGCTGGTCGCGATCGCCGGCCGGGTGGCGCGAGCCTTCATCGGCGAATCGCCGGGGATCTACCAGCCGTCCTGGACGATCGACCAGGTCGCCGAGCGGATCGACGAGATCCGCGACACCAGCGACCCGTGGATCCTCCCGGTCGTCCCGTCGGCCCACGTCGACCACATCGTGCGCAGTTTCGCGATGGCCACGGGCTCGGCCGAGGGCACCGTCTGACACCTCGGCACCGCACCGCACCACACAGACCATCTCCGACCCAGCTGCGGGTGAACCGCCCGNGCGGACCGAAAGGGGGATGGGGAGCCCGGGTCACAACGGTTGAACCGGCCCCCTGACTACCATGGGTGTGAAAGTCTACGAGCGTATTCTTCAGCTTTTCGAGGCCGAGGGCATCGACACCATCTTCGGTATTCCCGACCCGAACTTCGTGCACATGTTCCATCTGGCGGAGGAGCGCGGCTGGAACGTGGTCGCGCCGCATCACGAGGAGTCCGCCGGGTTCATGGCGGAGGCGGTCTCCCGGATGACGGGGAAGGCGGCGGTGTGTATCGGCACCCTCGGCCCCGGTGTCGCGAACCTGGCCGGCGCGATGATGTGCGCGAAGGTCGAGAACTCGCCGGTGATCTTCCTGGGTGGGCAGCGGGCCCGGATCACCGAGCAGCGGGTGCGCCGCGGCCGCATCCAGTT